>NZ_JBEPTC010000014.1:0-175746 GCF_040549275.1 Thalassospira sp. MBR-102 | reverse complement strand
TCCTCGGCGGCCCTGGCAGCCTGATCGACCAGGGCCGGGGTGCCGACCGGGAAGGTATTGGCCGGGCCATGGGCCGGTTCGGACTGGAAGGTCTGATCGCCTGCGACCCATTCGCCAGCAATCAGATGTTTTCCTGTCAGTTTGTAGGACATTGGTGCCTCCTTTGCGCTGGGATATTCCGGCGCTTATTTCACA
This sequence comes from Thalassospira sp. MBR-102, assembly GCF_040549275.1. NCBI lineage: Bacteria > Pseudomonadati > Pseudomonadota > Alphaproteobacteria > Rhodospirillales > Thalassospiraceae > Thalassospira > Thalassospira sp. MBR-102. The sequence continues at coordinate 175,551 of NZ_JBEPTC010000014.1, read as the reverse complement.
AGTTTGTTTTCGCGCATGAAGCCGACAAGCTTTTCATGCTGCGCAGGCGTCAGTGGCCAGGCTGACGGCGGACGCGTCGGACCGCAATCATTGCCCAGAAGCTGCAACGCGGATTTAACTCCGGTCACGTTGGTACCGTTCATTTCTTCGGCACGGACATCTTCAAATGCCCGCATTTCCGAAATCAGTTTGCGTGCGGTTTCGTAATCGCCGCCCTCAAGGGCCGCATGGATCGCCATCGAGCGTTCCGGCCACACATTGATCAGACCCGACGTAAAGCCGCGCGCGCCCACCGCATAGAAGGTCGGCGCCCAGACTTCGGCAAGCCCGCCAACCCAGACGATATCAGGATCGCAGGCTGAAATCGCCTCGGCCAGCTTCATCGGATTTGGCGTCGCCCATTTGACACCGGCAACACCTTCAACTGCACATAGGTCGGCAATCGCCTTGGTGCCAATCGTATCGTTGCGAAGATACAGCATCATCGGCAAACCATCCGACGCATCGGCAATGCGTTTAAGATAGTCGACAACACCACGCGGCGCGACAAAGGGATCTGGGGGCTGATGGATCATAAGCGCCTCGGCACCGGCGTCCGCCGATGCCTTTGCCAATGCAACCGCATCGCGAATGCCACGACCCACCCCGGCCAGCATCGGCGCGCGACCATCAAGCATTTCGGCAACCGATCTGGCCATGGTGATGGCCTCGTCCGTGGTCAGCGCATAAAATTCGCCAGTATTGCCGTTTACCACCGGAAAATGGACACCCGCGGCCAGCGCACGATCAATGATCGGGGAGAGTTTTTTCGGCGCGACATCGCCGTTTTCATCATAAGGCGTAACAAGAATGCCGGAAATCCCGGACAGCACGCCACGCAAATCGGCTTTGGAAAGTGCCATTGGTCAAAGTCCCTGAATTCTGTTGGTGGTGGCGCGATGGGTGCGCCACCAGTTTGTCATCGATCATTGCCGGATCAACCAACCGGCGGATCAGAAGATATCCGGCTCACCGGCGGTTTTGCCGAAGTCGGGCGACAGGAAGTCGAAATCACAGCCTTCATTGGCCTGGGTGACATGCTTGCCAAACATCCAGCCATAACCGCGCTGATAGCGATCCTCGGGCTTTTTCCAAGCCGCGCGACGCCGTTCGAGTTCATCTTCATCCACCAGCATGTCCAGACGACGGTTATCAAGATCAAGCTTCACGATATCGCCGGTTTTCAAAAGGGCGAGCGGGCCGCCGATATAGCTTTCCGGCGCAACATGAAGCACACACGCCCCATAAGACGTGCCCGACATACGCGCATCTGAAATGCGCAACATGTCACGATGCCCCTGCTTGATCAGCGCTTTCGGGATCGGCAGCATCCCCCATTCCGGGAATCCCGGCCCGCCAAGCGGCCCGGCATTGCGTAGAACCATCACATGATCGGGCGTGATATCAAGATTTTCGTCATCAACCGCCTTTTTCATTTCCGGGTAGCTGTCAAATACAAGTGCAGGACCCTGATGATTGCGGAACCGTTCATCACAGGCAGCTGGTTTGATCACCGCCCCGTCCGGGCACAGATTGCCGCGCAGCACGGCAAGCGATCCTTCGTGATAGACCGGGTTGGACAGCGGACGAATGACATCGCCGTTATAAACCGTCGCGCCCTCAAGGGTTTCGCCAAGCGTCTTGCCGGTAACGGTCGTAACGCTTGTATCAAGCTTGTCGCCAAGTTCCGCCATCAGGGCGCGCAGACCACCGGCATAGAAGAAATCTTCCATCAGGTAATCACCCTTGCCCGACGGGCGAATATTGGCAATCAGCGGCGTGGTACGGCCAAGTGCATCAAGATCATCAAGATCAAGCTTAATGCTGGCACGGCGCGCCATCGCCAGAAGATGCACCACCGCATTGGTCGAACAGCCGGTCGCCATCGCAACAACGGCAGAGTTTCTTACCGACGCCGGGGTGACGATTTTTTCAGGCGTCAGATCTTCCCAGACCATATCGACGATACGACGACCACACTGGGTCGACATACGGATATGACCGGCATCCGGTGCCGGGATCGACGACGCGCCAGGAAGGCAAAGCCCCATGGCTTCGGCAATCGCGGTCATGGTCGATGCCGTGCCCATGGTCATGCAATGACCATAAGAACGTGCGATGCCGCCTTCGACCCCCACCCATTCCTCGTCACTGATGTTACCCGCACGGCGTTCATCCCAGTATTTCCAGGCATCGGACCCGGAACCAAGGATTTTACCGGCATAATTCCCGCGCAACATTGGCCCGGCAGGAAGATAGATCATCGGCACACCGGCAGAAATCGCCCCCATGACAAGACCCGGCGTGGTTTTGTCGCAACCGCCCATCAAAACCACACCATCAAGCGGGTGCGAACGGATCAGCTCTTCCGTCTCCATCGCCAGAAGGTTGCGATACAGCATCGAGGTCGGCTTGGTGAAAGATTCATCAACCGAAATCGCCGGAAGTTCGACCGGGAAACCACCCGCCTGATGCACGCCTTTTTTGACGTCACCGGAACGTTCGCGGAAATGAGCGTGGCACGGGTTCAATTCCGACCAGGTATTCAGAATTCCGATGACCGGGCGACCTGTCCAGTCTTCCGGATCAAGCCCCATCTGCATCAGACGCGAACGGTGACCAAACGAACGCAGATCGTCGGGCGCAAACCAGCGCGCGCTTCTAAGGTCTTCGGCAGATTTTTTTTGTTTTTCGGACATGGCGTTCCTCCCGTGTATCTGCCCTGCCGGGTGACTATGCACATGCAAACCCGACAGAACAATGCAATTTCATTTATGATGTCATGTATGCGCATACACATCAATGTTGTCAAGTTATCTTACAGGTATTTTCCCGTGTGAAGCCCATACAAAAAGACCAAATATTCCGGGATTGACAGAAGTTAAATCGACTTGTATGAATTTATGTATGCGCTTTCATTAAGCTTGGAATTTTACAGGCAACAATAACAAGAACAAGCAAAGCGCAGGCCTATCGGGAACCACCCCGGCCGGGCATCTCGGGCAAGGAGCCCTTATTCAGGATCGCGTCATTCGGGAGGAAACAATGACCGGACTTTTCAAAACCCTCGCCACTGCCGTCGGGCTTGCAGCCATGCTCGCAGCACCGTCTCTTGCCAACGCAGCCGACCTGCCAAGCAACGTTCGACTGGTCATCGGTTCGAAGTCAACCGGTGGCGACACCTATCAGAACAGCGCAATCATCGCCGAAGCACTTTCGAAAAAACTCGATATCAACGTCAAGGTTGATGCCGTTGGCGTGAGCGAAGCCTTCAAGGCACTTGATCGCGATTCACGTGGCACGACGCTTATGATGTTCCATGACGGTGCCTATATGGGCAACCTTTATGGCGTTCGCGGTTACGACAATATTTTTGAAAAATACAATGTCGGCGCCACCGTCTCGATCAATCCGGGCAACGCATACCTTGTCGCAAAAGACTCTCCGTTCAAATCAATGGAAGACGTCTTTGCCGCTGCGGCTGCCGGACAGCGCATTCGCGTCGCCATTCAGGCTGGTGGCGTTTCGGAAATCGGTCTTTCTGCAATGAAAAACGCAGCAAAAATCATGTATCCGGGCGCTGAAGAAAACATCGTCGCCGTCAATACCGGTTCGCAGGCAGATAAAAACCAGCTTCTGTTTGATCGTCAGGCCGATGTGATCAACGGCTCCGTACAGGCAAACGAACAGTTCACCCAGCTTCCGCAGGACGACCAGAAAGCGATGCGTTTCATCTGGGTAACAGCCCGTGAAAAAACCATCAAACAGGCAAATCCGGAAGGCATGGGCAACACGACCAGCGAAGAATTGCTCGGCTACACCACACCGAATGTAAGCGTCACGATGGACGGCACGAACGACTTCACCTTTGATAAAGAGTTCTTCTTCCTCTTCAACAAAGACATGGATCCGGCAATCGTCGAAACCATCGACAATGCCCTTGCCGAAATCTATGCCGAAGGCAAAATTCAGGAAACCCAGAAGAATTCCTTCTTCATTCCGAACTTCCTGCCATCGAAAGAAGCCTCTGCCTATCTTGAAGATAAAAGCGAAACAATCCGGAAAATCATCTCTTCGATTTCGACGAACTAGCCATTCCCTGTTGGCCCGGCCATCTGCCGGGCCAACAGGAACATCGACAGATGAAGACTATTCCGACAACCGTGCCCGCCGCTAAAACCGACACGTTTTCAGCACATTGGGCAGCGCGGGATAAGAAGGAGATACTTCATGTCACTGGAATCGCTTTTATCAGTGTCCATTGATTTCGATACATCGCACACGGTATTTCCAACCATCGTTGCCATTGTGCTTGGCATTTTACTGGTTGCGATACTGGCAACGCGCAGTCGCGCGATTTTGGCAACGGTTGGCTCCGTCTCCTGGTGGCCGGCCAAAATTGACCATATGCGTTTTTTCGGAACCCTCGCCGGTACCGTTCTTTATTTCATCGCCATGCCATGGGTGGGCGACTTTTATCCGAATACCGGCCTCGGGTTTTATATCTGTTCGATCCCCTACCTGTTTGCCATGAGCGTGCTTTACCTGCAGCAGCGCGATAAGCGGCATCTGCTGATCGCGGGCCTGAATGCCCTGATAGCACCAAGCGTTGTCTGGTACCTGCTGTCGGAACTTTTCAACATATCGCTTCCTTAAGCCAAGAACGACACGAGAGATTTGATATGGATTTTCTTTCCATTTTAACGCCGTTCTTCTTTACCCTGGTTGCATCCGGCACGGTGATCGGCATCATTTTTGGTGCGATCCCCGGGATGACGGCAACCATGGCGGTCGCGGTGTGTTTACCCCTGACCTATTCCCTTGGTCTGGAAAACGGTCTGGCCCTTTTGCTGGGTCTTTATGTTGGCGGCATTTCGGGCGGACTTGTTCCGGCTATTCTTTTGAATATCCCGGGAACGCCATCCTCAATCGCCACCACATTTGACGGCTACCCCATGACCCAAAAGGGCGACGGTGAAAGCGCCCTTCGGATCGCAGTCATTTCATCTTTTGTCGGCGGCATCATCAGTCTGGCGGCACTCTTCTTCTTTGCCCCCGCACTTGCCGACTTTGCGATCAAATTTTCATATGTTGAAAAATTCCTGATCATCTTCTTTGCGCTGACCGTTATGGCAGCACTTAGCAGCAACATGCTCGTTGGCGTTTTCAGTGGCGTGCTTGGTATCTTCCTTAGCCTGATCGGTGCCTACGATATTTCGCGCGGCGGCAACGGCGAATTGCGTCTGGTACCTGAATTTCTGGAATATTACCTTGAAGGTGGCTTCTCGCTGCTGCCGGTACTGATCGGCATCTTTGGCCTGTCGACCATCCTGATCGAAGCCGAAAGTGGCATGAAGGACGAAAAAGGTCTTTCATCGGTCAAGATCGGCAAAGGCAGACGTTTCGATTTTTCCGTATTCAAAGGTCAGTTCGTCAACCTGATACGATCTTCGGGGATTGGTACTTTTGTGGGAATTTTGCCCGGTGTCGGCGGCAGTGCCGCATCGATCCTGGCCTATAGCCAGCAAAAAAACTTTTCAAAAAATCCGGAACGCTTTGGCAAAGGCGAGCCTTCCGGCGTCATGGCATCGGAAAGTGCGAATAACGGCCTGACCGGCGGCGCGCTGGTACCGTTGCTTTCGCTTGGCATTCCCGGTGATTCGACAACCGCCATCCTGATCGGTGCCTTCACCTTGCAGGGCATTCAGGTCGGCCCCCTGTTTATCGGCAACAATCCGGTAACCTGGGATGCGATGATTGTTGCCATGCTTGCAGCAAACATCGTGATGCTGATTGTCATGATCTTTGCCATCCGGCACATCGCCAAGGTGGTGATGATCCCGAAAAACATCCTGTTTCCGATCATCTTGATGATGTGCGTTGTTGGCGCATACACCATCAATTACGGCGTGATGTTTGATGTCTGGACGTTGTTGATATTCGGTTTGTTTGGCTACTTTGCCCATAAAGTCGGCTTGGAAATCGCCCCCTTCATCATCGGTTTTATCCTTGGTCCGTCGGCGGAAATCTATTTCGTCAAAAGCATTGAATCGTTTGGCACGCTCTCGATCTTCTTCACCAAAAGCTGGATCGCGGTTCTGTTGTGGATACTGATTGCACTTTCCGTCTGGTTCTCGGTTGCAATTTCTCGCAAAAAGAAACGGGACCTGACGGCATCTGGCAATTAAGATAAAACGCGATTGCCATCCAGTGATGCCAATGTGCCGGTGCCCTCGGATCAAGCCGATGCCAAGGGCGCCTTCACAAAATGACTTCAACAGAGAAACCGTTTTGCCGAAAAACGAAACATCGCACACAATGTCTCAGAACAAAGAACACCATTCGGGCACCGTAACGATGGAATCCGTCGGGCGACTTGCCGGTGTGTCGCAGGTGACGGTTTCGCGTGCCCTTAACGATCCGTCCAAAGTCTCCGCAAAGACACTCCAACGCATCAAAGATGCAATCGAACTGACCGGTTATGTGCCAAACATGGTAGCCGGGGCCCTGGCATCCAAGCGAAGTCACCTGATTGTTGCCCTGATCCCGTCCATCACCAACTTCGCCTATTCCGAATTCATCAAGCATTTCATTCAGGTGATGCGCGGGCATGGCTATCATGTTCTGACTGCTGAAACCGGCCTTTCGATGGAAGAAGAAGAATCGGTCCTCGCAACCATGCTAAGCCGCCGCCCCGATGGCATCATGATGACCGGGATCAATCATTCGGCAAAATGCAAACGGATGCTTCTGGGATCCGGAATTCCGGTTGTTGAAATCTGGGACATGACGGAATCCCCGATTGATACCTGTGTTGGCTTTTCACATGCAAAATCGGGCGAAGAAACCGCGAAATTCGCGCATAAAAAGGGCTATCGCAATGCGCTGGCCATTTCGGCCGCCGACGAACGTGCGCTGCGACGTAAGGATGCTTTCTGCGAAACCTTTCGCAAGCTAGGCAACAATCCCGTCAAAGAGATATGCCTGGATAGTCCCGCCAGTCTGGAACTGGGACGAAAGTCGCTTGCACAGGCTATTGATGAGGGCTTCCAGAACGGCGTTGTCATGTGCAGCTCCGACCTGCTGGCGCATGGGGTCATCATCGAAGCACAGACACGCAATCTGCGCATCCCCGAAGACATTGCAGTGATCGGCTTTGGGAACCAGAATTTTGCCGCTTTCACAGTACCAAGTTTGACATCGCTTCACGTTGACCGGGCTTATCTGGGCTCTCAGGCGGCGACAGCCTTAATGGCACGCATCGACAAAAAGCCGCTGCAAAAAAACTGCATCGATATCGGATTTGAAATTGTCGAACGGGATTCCGCCTGATTTGGCTTAGGCAAAACGCCGGAACAAACCGCGCCGTTCGCGACAGATCATTGTCAATCCCGCCTGTCGCGCCAGATTGACCGCGGTTAATGTCGGCCCCGAAAGGGTTACAAGTCCGCCCACCCCGCATTGCACGGTTTTGGTGACGATTTCATATGAACAGCGGCTGGTCATAAGGATGAAACCACCGGCTTTATCAACACCCTGACGCACCACCGCACCAAGAACCTTGTCGAGCGCATTGTGACGCCCGATATCCTCGCGCACAATGCGGACGGAGCCAGTCGCATCGACAAAGGCACTGGCATGCAAAAGACCGCCGCCTTCGCGGTTGCGTGTCTGCTGATCGGGAAGGGCGTCAATCGCACCAAGCACGATGTCTTGTGGCATATTTGAAGGCGTCACCTTACCGATCCGGTCCATCGCCACCGCCTCAAGCGACTGCACCCCGCAAAGCCCGCAACCCGAACGCCCTTCAAGAGTGCGCTTACGGATTGCAAGCCGGTCCAGAATATCCTCATCCAGATCGGCCTCGATCACATAACCCTGCAAGGTTTTCCGCACATCACGCAAATTGATCTGCCCGGCATGATCGGCAATGCCTTCGGACAGGGCAAACCCGATCATGAAATCTTCAAGATCGTGCGGCGACACCATCATTACCGCGTGGGACGTGCCATTGAACGTCAGTGCCGCCGGGATTTCCGGCTGCAGGATCATCGGTGCATCACCAGTGCCATCGCCGCGCGTCACGGCACGCGCCGGATCATGGTCACGGCCATCAATGATGCGATTTGCCGATGTCATTTTTGCTGTCACGCCGGTTGTTTGACCTTGCGGATCAATGGGACGGCTTCGATCACCAGCGGATGGAAACCGCCATTGCCTCTTTCGATCATGTCAAAAAGCTGCTTGCGCATGCGCGGTTCCCAGAAATCGCTGATATGCCCGGCCACCCCCTCGACCCCTTCGGCGTGGGGTTTTGATGTGAAAAAGGTCGCGATCTGATTGGCCATATAGACGAGTTTGTCAGGTTCCATTAACGTTTAATCTCCCGCCGGAATTCTTGATTTTACGGACGAAAACACCCGGTTTCATGACACGATCCTATCATGAAACCGGGCAACATTTCGCGCCTATTCGGCCGCATCGACACGTGGAAGGATCCGGCGTGACTGTTCAGCCTGCTTGTCATACTCCACCTGCCATTCGGTCGGCCCGTTACTCGGCGTGACCTGAACCGCGGTAACCTTGTATTCCGGGCAGTTGGTCGCCCAGTCGGTATAATCGGTGGTGATCACGTTGGCCTGTGTGCCCGGATGGTGGAAGGTCGTGTAAACCACCCCCGGTGCAACCCGGTCGGTAATCGTTGCTCGCAACGACGTTTCACCCGACCGCGAGGCCAGACGGATCCAGTCCCCTTCGCGAATGCCACGCTGTTCGGCATCATGGGGATGGATTTCCAGCAGGTCTTCCTTGTGCCATGCGCTGTTTGCTGTACGGCGGGTTTGTGCCCCAACATTGTATTGCGACAGGATACGCCCGGTGGTCAGCAATAGCGGGAACCGCGGACCGGTACGCTCGTCAGTCGCAACATATTCGGTCACAACAAACTTGCCCTTGCCGCGCACAAACCCGTCGATATGCATCACTGGGGTACCCAACGGTGCCTTTTCATTGCACGGCCACTGAACCGAACCCTCGCGTTCCAGAAGATCATAATTGACCCCGGCAAAGCTTGGCGTGGTGCGGGCTATTTCATCCATGATCTGCGACGGATGGGTATAGCTCCAATCAAGCCCCATCGCACGCGCCAGATTCTGGGTCACTTCCCAATCGGCAAAGCCGTTTTTCGGGCTCATCACCTTGCGAACACGGTTGATACGACGTTCGGCATTGGTAAATGTCCCATCCTTCTCAAGGAAGGTCGAACCGGGCAGGAACACATGCGCATGATTTGCCGTTTCGTTCAAAAACAGGTCATGAACCACAACGCATTCCATCGCCGCAAGACCGGCGGCAACATGCTTGGTATCCGGGTCCGATTGCAGGATGTCTTCACCCTGAATATAAATACCCTTGAACGTGCCTTCGACAGCGGCATCAAGCATGTTGGGAATGCGAAGACCCGGTTCGTCATCAAGTTTGACGCCCCAGATTTTTTCAAACACGTCGCGCGTCGCATCATCGCTAATATGGCGATAACCCGGTAATTCATGCGGGAACGATCCCATATCACACGAACCCTGCACGTTGTTCTGCCCACGCAGCGGGTTCACACCCACGCCCGGACGCCCGATATTACCCGTCGCCATCGCAAGGTTGGCAATCGCCATTACCGTGGTTGATCCCTGGCTGTGTTCGGTCACGCCAAGCCCGTAATAGATCGCGCCATTGCCACCGCGCGCAAAAATACGCGCCGCCTTGCGTACGGTTTCCGCCGGAACCCCCGACAGGCGTTCGACTTCTTCCGGGCTGTTTTGCGGATCGGATACAAACGCCGCCCAATCCTGGAATTCATCCCAGTCGCACCGTTCGCGAATGAATGCCTCGTCAAACAGGCCTTCGGTAACGATCACATGCGCAAGCGACGTCAGAACCGCAACATTGGTACCCGGACGCAATGCCAGATGGGCGGCGGCCTTGATGTGCGGTGACTGCACCAGATCAATGCGACGGGGATCAATCACGATCAGCTCCGCCCCCTGACGCAACCGCTTTTTAAGGCGCGATGCAAAAACAGGGTGCCCGTCCGTCGGGTTGGCCCCGATCAGGATCACAACATCGGTGTGTTCGACACTATCAAAATCCTGCGTCCCGGCTGATGTCCCGAATGTGGTTTTAAGGCCATAACCGGTCGGCGAATGGCAGACACGCGCACAGGTATCGACGTTGTTATTGCCAAACCCGGCCCGGATCAGCTTCTGCACAAGGAAGGTTTCCTCGTTCGTGCAACGCGATGACGTAATCCCGCCAATCGCGGCCTTGCCGTATTTTGCCTGAATCGAACGGAACTTGTCCGCCGTGTATCTAAGGGCTTCTTCCCAACTGACTTCGCGCCACGGATCAGACGTGTTTTCGCGGATCATCGGGTTCAGGATACGGTCCTTATGGCTGGCATAGCCATAAGCAAAACGCCCCTTAACGCACGAATGCCCGCGGTTGGCCTTGCCATCCTTGTACGGCACCATGCGCACCAACTCATCGCCGCGCATTTCCGCCTTGAACGAACAGCCGACGCCGCAATAGGCACAGGTGGTGACGACCGAATGTTCCGGCTGACCGATTTCGATCACCGATTTTTCCTGAAGCGTTGCCGTCGGGCAGGCCTGAACACAGGCGCCACACGACACGCATTCTGAATCCAGGAAGTTTTCATGCATGCCCGGCGACACCCGGCTTTCAAACCCGCGCCCCTCAATGGTCAGGGCAAAAGTCCCCTGCACTTCCTCGCACGCCCGCACGCACCGCGAACAGACGATACATTTCGACGGGTCATAGGTGAAATACGGGTTGCTCTCGTCCTTGGCCATATAGCGCGGGTTTTCCTCGCCATTCTGGCGGGTCTTGACGTGGTTGCCCCCATCATAGCCATAACGCACATCGCGCAGGCCAACCGCACCGGCCATATCCTGCAATTCGCAGTCACCATTCGCCGCGCAGGTCAGGCAATCCAGCGGGTGATCGGAAATATAAAGTTCCATCACGCCTTTGCGGATTTTCTTCAATCTTTCGGTCTGGGTATGAACCACCATGCCATCCGCGACCGGGGTCGTGCAGGATGACGGGGTGCCATTGCGGCCTTCGATTTCCACCAGACACAGGCGGCATGAACCGAACGCATCGACCATGTCGGTCGCGCATAGTTTCGGCACCTGAATGCCCGCCTCCATTGAGGCCCGCATGATCGACGTGCCTTCGGGCACGGTCACATCAAATCCGTCGACATTAATTGTCACGGTCTTTTCGGATTTCGCGGCGGGGGTTCCGTAGTCGACTTCTTGTATCAAGGACATCGTTCTCACTCCGCGGCTATGTCAAGCGCATGGGGCTTGAAATCATCAGGGAAATGGGTCAGCGCGCTCATCACCGGATAGGGCGTAAACCCGCCCAGCGCACATAGCGACCCGAACTTCATCGTTTCACACAGATCGGCCAGAAGTTCCTTTTGCATTTCGGGATCTTCGCCGCGCGCGATTTTATCCACAACTTCGGTGCCGCGTGTTGATCCGATGCGGCATGGCGTGCATTTGCCACATGATTCAATCGCACAGAATTCCATGGCAAAACGGGCCTGTTTCATCATATCGACACTGTCGTCAAACACGACAACACCGGCATGACCGATCAAACCGTCTGCCTTGGCGAATGCCTCGTAATCAAACGGCGTGTCAAACAATTCGCGCGGGAAATATGCGCCCAGCGGGCCACCAACCTGAACCGCCTTGACCGGGCGACCACTTGCAGTACCCCCACCGATCTGATCAACGATTTCACCCAGTGTCAGGCCAAAGGCCGTTTCATAAAGGCCGCCATGTTTGACATTGCCCGCGATCTGGATCGGGATGGTCCCGCGCGAACGGCCCATGCCAAAATCGCGGTAATATTCCGCACCCTTTTCAAGGATTACCGGCACCGAACACAACGAGATAACGTTGTTAACAACCGTCGGTCGTGCCATGAAGCCCTCAAGTGCTGGAAGCGGCGGCTTGGCGCGAACAACGCCCCGTTTGCCTTCCATGCTGTTCAAAAGCGAGGTTTCCTCGCCACAGACATAGGCACCCGCCCCCATGCGGACTTCCATGTCGAACGCGTAATCCGATCCCAGAACCTTGGGCCCCAGCAGTTTGTTTGCTCGTGCGACTTCTATCGCTTCGTTCATGATGCGGATCGCATCGGGATATTCCGACCTTGTATAGACATATCCCTTGGTCGCCCCGGTCGCGAGACCGGCAATGATCATCCCTTCGATCAGAACAAACGGCTCGCCCTCCATGATCATGCGGTCGGCAAATGTACCACTGTCGCCTTCGTCGGCGTTACAGACGATGTATTTCTGATCGCCCGGTGCCTGCCGGACCGTATTCCATTTGATACCCGTCGGGAAACCGGCACCACCGCGCCCGCGCAGACCTGAACCCGTCACTGCCTTGACGATATCCTCGGATGTCATCTTAAGGGCATTTTCAAGCCCCTTGAGCCCGTCATTGGCACGGTAATCGTCAAGCGACACCGGATCAATAATCCCGCACCGCTGGAAGGTCAGGCGCGTCTGCGCCTTCAGGAACGGGATATCCTGCGTATGGCCAAGGTAACGTTTATGATCGCTACCGTTCAGGAAACCGGCATCAAACAGACTATCGACATCTTCGACCGCGACCGGGCCATAGGCCAGACGACCGCGCGATGTTTCGACCTCGACCATCGGCTCCAGCCAGTACATGCCAAACGAACCGTTACGCACGATCTTTACATCTTCGCCGCGTTTCGCCGCCGTCGCAGCAATGGCAGTTGCGACTTCGTCCGCACCAAGGGCAACGGAACCTGAATCAAGCGGGACGTAAATCTTGACTGTCATGATCCCACCTCGCTCAGGATGCGATCAAGGCGATCCTTGCTGACCCGTCCGATGACCTTGCCATCCACCATGGCGGCCGGCGCACAGGCACAAAGCCCAAGACAGAAAACCGGTTCAAGCGTCACATTCTGGTCGCTGGTCGTTTCCGACCAGTCGACTTTCAGTTTGCGCTTTGCATGATCGCTCAGATCATCCGCGCCCATCGACTGGCACGCCTCGGCGCGGCAGATCTTGATCACGTGTCTGCCCGGCTTTTCTTCACGGAAATCATGATAAAAACTGGCAACCCCGTGGACTTCCGCCCGGCTGAGATTGAGCTTCTTGGCAATGGTCTGAAGGGCACCTTCGGGAATAAAGCCGAATTCTTCCTGCACTTCATGCAGGATCGGCAAAAGCGGGCCTTCAAGCCCGGCCAGACCATCACAAATGGCACCGACCCGGGTGGTTACTTCCTCGGACGTCACAGATAAAGACATGCAGCCTCTCTCACAAAGCAGTCTTTGTTTATTTTTTCCAGTTTCGGCAAAACCGTCCCCGGGTTCAATAGGGCGTTCCCGTTACGCGATAGCAAAATCCTATCATAACCCTACTGAATCTAATGTTATTATCTGCGGTGAGGCTGGATATCTATCAGCGCCACACGCCGCTTTGGGCATATGACGCTGACTTTTCAGGTGGTTGGTGATGCGTCGCCTTTCTAAACGGTCGGGAATTGTGCTTCGCGTTTGCGTGCGGTGACAGCAGCGCGTCGCGCTGCAATTTTATCCCTATAGGCCGCTATTTTGGGCCATGTTTCCAGGCCGATTTCAAAAAAGCGCATCCAGTCCAATACGGTAAACAAATAGGCATCCGCGACTGTGAAATTGGCTCCCATCAGATAGGCACGATTTGCGAGATGATTTTCAACGAATTCAAACCGGGCGAATAGCCGCGTTTTGAAATGGAGTTTTACGTCCCGGGGCAGGGTTTTGTTAAATAGCGGGGCCGAACCGGCATGAATTTCACCGGTGATGAAGTTCAGCCATTCCTGCAAACGAACCCGTTCAAATGTGCCCGGTTTTGGGGCCAATCCGGATTCCGGCGCCTGATCGGCCAGATATTGCAAAATTGCGGCCCCTTCGGTCAGGATGTTGCCATCATCAAGCATCAGCGCCGCGACATATCCCTTTGGGTTTATGTCTCGATAATCACCACCGTCAGACATCACTTTGCTTTGCATGTCCACGCGCACAAGCGTGTAGGGCAATCCGGTTTCCAGTAGCACGATATGGGGCGAGAGCGAACAGGTATTGGGGGCGAAATAGAGTTTCATGACAGAGCCTTTGTCATATGTGGATAACTTCCCCGATATTGACGGCGGCGGTAATATAAGACAAATTACTTTAAAATTTTTATCTCATTATAATTGCTAATATGAATATCACACAAATCAGAAGCCTGATTGCGATTGCGGAAACCGGCAGCTTTACGGCTGCTGCACATCGCATTGGTATTACCCAGTCGGCCATGAGCCAGGCCATTGCCGGGCTGGAGGAAAATCTGGCGGTAAAATTGCTGGTTCGGCAACCCGATGGCGTGTTTTTGACGGCCTTTGGCGAAAGGGCACTTGAACACGCGCGACGTGCCATGAAACATCTAAACGCCATTCAAACGGAAGCCGCGATCGAGGCCGGGCGTCAGGCTGTTTCCCTTCGACTGGCGGCTTTTGCCAGTGTTTATGCCACCATATTGCCGCGTTTGATTGCGCGGTTTCGGGTGCTGTATCCCGATATTAATCTTACCTTGCTGGAAAGCGACGACAGTGAAATTGAAAACCTGCTGGCGGCGGGGCACGTGGATTTGGGGGTGGTTTTGAACCCGGCACCAGAGGATAACGCGCTTTTACTGGGGCAGGATGAATGGATGGCCATTTTCCCGCGTTCTCATTATTTGGCGCGGCGAAAAAACGTGTCTCTTGCCGATCTTGCCGGGCAGCCCTTTGTTCTGGCAACGGGGGGATGCCAAATTCATGCACAAAGCCTGCTGGCGGATGCCGGGCTGACATTGTCTGATATTCGTATTCGTGTCCGGGACTGGAGCAGTGCGATTGCGCTGGTTGGCGCAGGAGAGGGAATTGCTCTTGTCCCGGAATCTGCCTTGCCGGGCCATGACAGGATGACCGGGAAAAAAGCCGTGGCGGCAGTGCGGCTTGATCCGGGGCTTTATCGCCAATTCGGATTGCGGGCATCCCTGGCGGATAAAAAGTTACATGCCGCGCGATTGTTCTGGGAGATGGCAGAACGTCGTATTGCCTAACGGTGGCCGAGGGCAAACTGTCTTAAACCAGGGTGGATATTCTGGCGGCCTCTTTTAACAAGGCCGAAACCACAGGCGTTGCCGGTTCGCGATTAACCGCAATCAGGCCGATTTGATGGGTGGCATCAGGATCGGTGATGGGAATGGCGCGAATGCGGTCGGGCAGGCCAAAAGCCTCGATCATTTTTTCCGGCATGATGCTGGCCCAGTTGCCGGTTTGGACATGGGAAAACAGCGCAATCATGGAATCGGAAACCAGGGTTGGATTGGCTTCGGCCCCGGCCTCGGCCAGGTGACCATCAATGATGCGGCGGTTTTGCATGTCGGACGTTAACAGGCACAGGGGCAGTTTGCTGGCATCATGCCAGGTAATGCTGTCCTTGTGGTCATCATCGGCATGGATCGACGTCACCAGCAAATAGCGTTCATCATAAAGCGGTACTTTGGTGACACGCCCCACCGGCTCATTATCCAGATAGGTGATGCCGGCATCAACCTCCAGATTTTCCAGCAAGGTGCGAATTTCGCCCGATGTACGCGACAGGATGGAAAAGGTGATGTCGGGGTGTTTCTCGCGAAAGGGGGTTGTCAGTTCCTGCACCATTGCAAGCGCGGTGGGAATGACGGCAATTTTGACCTTGCCGGTCAGGCCCAGGCGCATGGCGCGCATTTCGTCGCGCATGGACCGTGCACTGCCAACAATATGGCGCGCCCAGTCCAGCACCCTTTCGCCTTCCAGGGTTAGCCCCTGAAACCGCGAGCCACGCCGCACCAGCATCACGCCCAACTGTTCTTCCAGTTGGCGAATGGCGCTTGACAGGGTGGGTTGGGTTACGCCGCATTCCTCGGCGGCATGGCCGAAATGTTGCTCGCGGGCGAGCACCATAAACATTTCCAGTTTGTCGATCATTCTTGCCCCGTCCCGGTCATGGCAACCATGCCGGTGCGTTTAAGGTGGTTTTGTTGCAGGCAGATTAACCGATTTGGGCGGCAAAGCTGCAACAAAACCTTTTTCTTCGTGTGGGTATTCTCGCAAAACCCGGCAAACGACGCACGATGATTCCGGTTGCCATCATCGTGCGTCTGCAAGGGTCAGGCCTTGGATGCCGCCGGGGCGGTGGCATCGCTCTCGTCTGCTGCGGTTTCCATGTAATGCTTGTCATGGATCGGCTTGACCAGCGCGTTGGCAATCAGGCCAATCACCAGCAAGGCCGCCATGGCATACATGGTGGTGTTATAAAGGCTTGGCGTCGGATCAACCGTCCCGGCCGGGGCGATTTCCATCAGACGGCCAATCGTCACGGTTTTGGCCGCAATCAGCTGATCAAGCTGTTCCATACCCGCACCGAACTTTGCCTGAAACGCTGCCGGATCGATCTTGGCAGCCAGCTCCTTGATCGAATTGCCGACCGATGTCTGACGCAGTTGGGTGATGGCAAGCGGGCCAAGCACGCCCGCGACACTCCATGCGGTCAGAAGACGACCATGAATGCCACCGACATATTTGGTTCCGAAAACATCTGCCAGATAGGCCGGAATGGTCGCAAAACCGCCACCATACATGGTGAAGATGATCATGGTTGCGCCATAGAACATCACAAGCCACGTCACGACCGGGTTCACACTGACCTGCCCCGCTGCATACGGGATCGACAGATACAGGATGATGCCAAGGATGAAGAAGCAGTAGTAGGTATTCTTGCGTCCAATATAGTCCGAAATCGACGCCCAGAAAAACCGGCCACACATGTTAAAGACCGAAATCATGAACACATAGGTCGCGGCAAAGCCGGAATTGACCACCAGCGGCAGGGTGCTGCCGAAAATCTCGCTCATCATGGTTTTGGCAACGCCAATCACCCCGATGCCTGCCGTCACGTTAAAGCACAGCACGATCCAAAGCATATAGAATTGCGGGGTTTTCAGGGCCTGATCGATATGAACGTTGTTCTGGGTGATCATGCGCTTGGATGCAGTATCCGCGGTCGGCGGTGTCCAGCCAGCCGGGAGCCATCCTTCGCGCGGTACACGATACGAAAACGCCGCAATGACCATGACGATGAAATAGGCAATGCCAAGCGTAAAGAAGGTCGCCGCCGCACCGGTATTGCCCGTGCCCGCAACATATACGCCCTGCTCGATCGTCACCGGCGCCGACGCAACCTGTGCCGCACCGGCGACAACAACCTCGACCATCTGGCCGCCGACTTCGGCCATACGCTTGCCGCCTTCGGTGACAAGGTTCACGGCACTTTCCGGGCCAAGATATTCCGGCACCTTATAGAAGAATGAAAGCAGGCTTTCCTTGATCGGCGTTGCGATCATCGCACCACCGCCAAAGCCCATGATCGCCATACCGGTTGCCATGCCGCGACGGTCCGGGAACCAGCGGATCAGAGTTGATACCGGCGACACATAGCCAAGCCCAAGGCCACAACCGCCAAGCGCGCCATAACCCAGATAAACCAGCCAAAGCTGATGGGTCGCAATGCCCATGCCACCGATGATGAAACCTCCGCCCCAGCAAAATGCGGCAACAACACCCACCATACGAGGGCCGACTTCTTCAAGCCATTTTCCGCCAAATGCCGCGGCCAATCCCAGAAATACAATCGCGACTGAGAAAATCCAGACAACAGATTGCAGGCCCCAGTCACCAGAGCTTGACGCAACCACGCCGAATTCCTTGATCAGTGGCGGGTTGAAAATCGACCAAGCATAGACAGAGCCGATACAAAGATGAATGGCGATGGATGCTGGCGGAACTTTCCAGCGATTGAAATCGTCCCCTGCGACGATATGTTCTTTTTTAAGGCGATCAAACATTTGTGTTTTTCCTCCCGGTATTATGTTCATCCGGTGGCCCCATCCCCCCAAATCGGATGAATGCTGCAAGGCCATATCGGTAAGACCCGGAAACCACACCGTCGCAATCGCTATGCCATTCAGCCTGTTGCCTGATTTTCTGGAAGTTTTGGAAAGACAATCATCATGTTGCAGCGCACGCGGGTGGACAAAATGTCCAACAAATTTTTACTGTGCAATGCACCATCCGGACAAAATGTCCAACCTAATGGCAGAACAATCAATCCGCTTCAGGCAACCAGATGGTGAATAACGTGCCCTTGCCTGGCTCGCTCTCAACCGCCATGGCCCCGCCCTGCCGGTCAATCAGGGTTTTGCTGATCGATAAGCCCAACCCCGTGCCTTCGCGGCGCTTGGTCGTATAGAAAGGATCGAAAATACGCCCCAGTATGTCGGACGACATCCCCGTTCCCGTATCGCGGATCGAAATGCGAATGCCAGGTTTTCCGTTTCGATCAAAATCCTCGTCAATCAGGGTCAGGGTGCCACTTCCGGGCATGGCATGCAGGGCATTGACCATCAGATTGACCACCACCTGCTGCAATTCCGTCCGGTTCATCAGAATAAGCCGTCTGGCCCGGCTCTCGCGCGCAACCTCGATATCGGCCTTGTTCAACAGATGCTGCACCAGCGGCAGGCAGTCGCCAATCACCTCGCCTGGTGAATGGCGTTCGACAAATCCGGCATATTCTTCGGGTTTGGCAAATTGCAGAAGCTTGGTGACAATCAGGTTGATACGGCTGACCTGTTCGTCAATCAGGCGGAATTCGGTTTCGGCAATTCGCACATTTTCGCCCAGTAAATCACGCACCACATCAAGGTTCCCCTGAAGCACCGCCACCGGATTGTTGATTTCATGGGCCACACCGGCGGTAATTTCACCGATGGCTGCCAGTTTCTCGGACATGATCAATTGCTTGGTCGTCGCTTCAAGCTGGCGGTTGGCTTCGCGCAGTTCGCTGGTGCGCGCATCCACCCGCGCGTTCAGTTCCTCGTTCCAGGCGCGCAAACGTTTGTCACGTTCCTGCACCTGATCAAGCAGATCATCAAGATGTTCCGCCACCAGCGATATTTCATCCTGCACCTGATCAATATGGGTTCGCGCGCCAAAGTCTCCGCTCTCGACCCGTGCAATCGTCTGGGTCATACGTTCAAGCGGCTTGAAAATACCGCGCGCCCATCGCAGGAAGATCGGAACGCTCAGCGTCGCGACAAACAGAAACGCCGCAATGATGATCAGAAGGCTTTCATATTTCGTCTGGGCAAACGGCGCTTCAAGGAACCCGACATAAAGCATCCCGACACGGTCGCCAAAGCTGTCCACAATCGGCTCATAGGCTGAAATGTACCAGTCATTGACGACAAACGCGCTATCAAGCCACACCTTGCCGTCTTCCAGAACATTCTGGCGCACCGCACTCGAAACACGGGTGCCCAGCGCACGTCGCCCTTCAAACAGCCGCACATTGGTGCTGATTCGCACATCATCAAGAAAAAGCGTCGCCGTCCCCTGACTGCCTTCCGGAAGGCTGCTTTCGCGGTAAACCAGATCATTGATCGTATCAATGAACACAAGGTTCTGGTTTAACAATATGCCCCCGACCAGCGCGCAATCAATGTCCTCCAGCCCCACCATCGGCAGGGAAACATGACTTGCCGAATGCACAACCATGCCGCGCGTTTCGGCATCGCGCGTGGTTGGCACTGCATTGGGTGTCGGCACCAGATCAAGCCGCGCGCGTGCCGCCAGATCGGGCGAAATCGCCGCCAGATCGGCATTGTCAAAGATGTCCACCCCGGTCAAGGACGCCCCCGAAAGGGCTGTTGCAATCACCGGCCAGTCGGCATCAAGGCGCGGGGTGGCCTGCCGGGGGGACGCCCCTGAAACAATCCCCTGCCGATTGGCGATATACAGGAAATCAAGACCAAGCTCGGCCCGCTTTGCCGCCAACAGATCATCGATCCGCGCCCGGTCCCCCGATGTCAGAACATCACGAAACGTCACTGATTGGCCAAGGGCTTCGATCTGTTCGCCGGTGGTTTCAAGGATATGAGTAAAATACTGATGGGCAATCGTCAGGTCGCCATTGACCTTTGATGTCAAAAGCGCGTCAAACTTGCTGTTCCAACGTACCATCATCACGCCCAGCAAAAGCGGCAGGATGACCAGTGTTGGCAATAACGCAATTGCCAGCAATTTGAACCGCACAGACCGGGTGCGTTTGGTGCGGCGGCCCGGCCACTGCATCAGTCGGCCCAATCGGCAAATTTGCGGTCAATTGTCTTGCGCGAAATGCCCAGACGCCGTGCGGCTTCATTACGATTGCCGTCGGTCTTGTGCACCATCGCCATAATGTGACGGCGCTCCATTTCCTCCAACGTTTCGTCATGGTCGGCATGTCCTTCGGCACCGGCCTGTTCATCACGAAACTCGGCCGGGAACCGCCCAAGGATCAGGGTGCGCTCGACAAGGTTGCGCAATTCGCGCACATTCCCAGGCCAGTCATATCGCGTCAATCCGGCCCGCACCGCCCCATCCATCGCCACTTGCGGCACGCCAAGCTGCTTGGAAAGTTTGTTCATGAACAGGCTGGCAAGTTCAAGCACATCATCCCCGCGCTCCCGCAACGGCGGCATGGCGATATGCATGACATTGATCCGGTAAAACAGATCGGCACGGAACCGGCCCGCTTCGACCTCTGCCTCCAGATCGGCATTGGTGGCAAAGACAAACCGCAAGTCGACCGGTGCCTCGCGCTCCGACCCTACCGGGCGGATACGGCGACTTTCAATCGCGCGCAAAAGCTTGCTTTGCGTCGCCAGCGACAATTCCCCGACCTCATCCAGAAACAATGTGCCACCCTGCGCATGCATGAAAAGCCCGTCGCGCGTTGTTTGCGCCCCGGTAAAGGCCCCTTTCAGATGCCCGAACAATTCCGCTTCGATCATCTCGGATGGAATGGCCGCACAATTGATTGGCACAAACGGCTTTTCGGCCCGGTCGGACAACGCGTGTAACGAGCGCGCGGTCACTTCCTTGCCCGTGCCGCTTTCCCCGGAAATCAGGATCGATGTCGGAAGGGGTGCTACCCTTGCAATGGTTTCACGGATTTCCTGGATTTGCGCCGAATAACCAATCAGCTTGTCGCGCAACAACACATGATCGGATGTCGCGCGCAATTCATGGCGTAAAACATGGTTTTCGCGCCGCAACCGCATCCGGTCAAGGCAGCGCGCCACCGCATTCAAAATCTGGTTGGACCGAAACGGTTTCAGGACAAAATCAACCGCCCCGGCCCGCAATGCCTTGATCGCGGTATCCAGATCGGCATAGGCCGTCATCAGGATCGCATCGGAAAAGAAACCTATTTCGCGCTGCTCGGTCAGCCACTCGACCCCGGACTTGCCCGGCATGATGTTATCAAGGATCACGACATCAAAATGATGCTGATCGAGAAGCTTTGTCGCTTCCTCGCAATCAGCGGCTTCCTCGACCCGTTTGGCGCGCGGTCCCAATGTGCGCACAAGGAAATTGCGCATCCCCGGTTCGTCATCGACGATCAGGATCGATGCTTTCTCCAGCCACGGCCCGAATTCCGGCCCCGGCTTGCCATCCGGTTGCGCTGCGGGTGATGGTGCCGCCAACTCCGGCGCACCCATTGCCGTCGATCTCATTGATATTCCTCCGCCGATCTTCCCGGTCATTTTGTTTTTATTTTTTCGAAGATTAGATCAGCAGCACATGAAAAGCAAAACCGTTGGTCGCATTCCTCAAAGTTCTTCGCGCAAGCACAATAAAAACCGGGCGGGAAACCAATGTTCCCCGCCCTATGAATTCTGAAATATTTTGGGCACTACGCCCCAGATAAAACGACGTTCTAGAACTCGTAACGCGCTGCCACCCCGAAAGTCAAAGGTGCACCAACATCGACGACTGTATCGCTCTGATTGGCTGTAACGTAACGCTCGTTAAACAGGTTTTTGACATAGCCGGTAAATGTCATGCTGCCAACGGCATATTCCGCATTCAGATTCACCAGCGTCACCGGATCGCTACGCCGTTCACCGACGACAGTCGAACCGCTAGTGATAAAGTTGGAAATGCTGTCATCCTGATAGACAACATTGGTTCCGATCATAAGACCGTTATCAAAGGTGTAATTGGCCCCGACGGATGCCTGATATTTCGGCGCAAACATGAATTCGTGGCCGCTATAATCAACACCGTCCGATACAAAAGAATTGTACTTGGTATCACTGTAAGACGCACCGGCATGCACAGAAAGTTGCGATGTGACCAGATATTGCGCCGAAAGTTCCGCTCCGGCCATCCGGCTATCAGCCGCATTGGCCACCTGGCGGTTGCCACTACTATCACGGAACGTAACCTGCTGATCGGTCCAGTCGGTGTAATAAATGTTGGCATTGGTCCGCAAACGACGGTTCAGCCAATTGCCACGCCAAGCCAGTTCATAAGTATCGGTAAATTCAGGATCATAAGGTGTATGAAGGGCAAGTGATCGAAGATTCACCCCCCCACTGCGATAGCCGCGCTGCCACGTAACCCCGACAAGATGGTTCTCCGTCACGTCATAACTCAGGCCCAGTTTCGGCAGCAAAACACTGGAGGTGATATTTTCGTTTGCAGAAGGGTCCGTCGCCAAATTAAGCGTATCAACCGTGTAGTCAATCCGGGTGTGGTTTTCCTCATGGTCCCAGCGAAGACCAGTAATCAGGGTCCAGTCATTAACGAACTCCCAGTTTGCCTCGCCAAACAGAGCATAACTGTCAATTTCAACCTTGCCCTTTTCATTCATGACGGTTGTCCCGCTTACGGCAAGCTTGTCGTCAATATCACTGGTCGTCCGGCCAAGATAGGCACCAAAGAACCCGGTAAGATTTTCATAATCATAACCAAGCCGAACTTCCTGACTGGCAAGGGTCTGTTCATGCTCGCGAAGAGCCGCCTGCGACGTTGTTGGCGTCCTGTCGAAATCAAGGGCAGCACTATAATCAACAAGTGTCGCCGAACTGATGCTGGTCAATGTCCATTCACCATCCAGATACCAGTCGAGCTTGCCCGTTACCGCATTCTGATCAAACTTGTGATAGGTTTCGGTATTCTCGTATACATTGAAGTAATCTGGCACACCGTCATTTGCATCAACCGCATTAAGTCCGGCACGCTGATCATTATGCGAAAAAGTCAGCAGCACATCGACATCATCCGACGGCAGGAACAATAGCTTCCCGCGCACATTGGCCGACCGCAAAGGATTGGCATCATCGCCCAATGTCGGGTTATTGATGTATCCATCCTCGGTTTGATAATCGACGGCCAACCGTCCCGCCAACCTGTCTTCAATCAGTGCACCATTGGCAAGTGCCGATGAACCCTTTTCACCATAGCGGCCAAGATTTCCCTGTACGGCGAATTCGGGGGTAAATGTCGGGTCTTTGGTTTTCATCACCACCGCACCGGCAAGCGAGTTACGCCCTTGTGTGGTCGATTGCGCTCCGCGATAAACTTCAACCTGCTCAACATCCCAGACCGAGAGCGGATTGGCCGTCAGCAGACGGTTACTTTGGATCGCATCGTCAACATAAACCGAAATCGCACCGTTAAGGGCGGCTGCCCCCTGTTCGTCAAACCCTTGGATCGGAACACCGCGAATACCCCAGTTTTCGTTGCCGGACTGAGTATAGACGCCGGGCGTACCACTCAGCACATCCTGAAGGGTCTTCGCTCCTTCTTTGCGGATATCTTCGCTGGTGCTGACCGCAACACTCGAAAGTGTCCTGTCCTGACTGCGCTGGATTTTTTCTCCTGTGACGATAACCTCTTCTAGCTGAATAACTTCCTGCGGCACTTCCTCGTCCGCAAATACCGGCGTGATACCCAGCGCGCTGGAAGCCACCGCCAGCGCCAAAGAGTTTTTACTGAAAACTTGCATTACCTTGCTTCCCATTCAGAACCACATTTTTTCAAGCGTTGCGGTAAAGAAGTCAGAAGGTTCACACTGTCCGTTTCCCGCCTTCCCCCGCTCCCTGAAACATCTGTTGCGAATGATTAAGCACGATCAATTGCAAATGACAATAGTTATTATTCGCTATAATAAGCACGTATTTTCAGTGAATTAGTTTTTTTGAGGAGAAGCACACAGAAGATGCAGATACATACCACCCAGACCGAGCCGATAAGTCGCACCTCAATTCAGCCATGCTCATGGTAAATGGACCGCAGATAGCTCTCCTGTTCGGCCAACGGCTGCCTGTGCAATCGCGGACATGCTTCGCATAAAACCTCCGGCTTTCCGACAACCGGCGTATGAAGCAGATAATGCAGACAGCAATGCTTCCTTAACGGGATGCTTGAACAAATATCCGGGACAGGCGAAGCAACAATACGTTGCAAGCTTCTAATCTTTAACCGGCCATCGGCAACAACCGGCGTCTCCATCCATTGATGGGCCTTGGAAAAGGTTTCGGGGTCCAGCGCATCGCGCAATCTGTCAAACGCCCCGTCCCAGACCGCGATAACGTTTCCCCACAGCACTTTGGTCGATACACCACCCCACGCGGAAATCGTCGCAAACAACGGGTCCAGATGGTCGTTTAACACGCGCTCCCAATAGCCTGCGATCTGGTCGGATGAAAATGACGGAAGCCGTTCCATGACCTTCAATGCCACAGGCCGGGCATCATCATGCAAAAGTTCGACATCCCCCTCCCAAACCCGGATTTCCAAATTTCGGGCCAATATTCCGGCCAATACCGCCGGGAACAGAACACTAAGGTAATTCATTGACCACTGGGACGCGACGGGAGGTCGCTTTGCTGCCGGATAGACCAAGGCAAACCGATCAAGCATCGGAAACAGAACGTCTTCCCGTGGCAGCTGCTGCAGCCTGACGGAAGAAAACCCGCAATGATCTGTCCGGATGACTTGACGGATGGGGGGCCATGTTTGGCAAAGCCAGTCTGGTAATTCCATAGCAAGCCCCCTGCTAAAAAATGAGAACGCCAATCAGTATTATTAGCATTGCGACCATAACGAGCTGCCTCTATAAACTCAATCTGATTTATCCCGATCAGTTGAGGCATCATGAATACTTTGCAGGGCTTCTGGCGACTTGCGCGCCCTTTCTGGACATCGTCTGAAAAAGTCCCTGCCCTGTTGTTACTGGCTGCGACCATCCTCATGAATCTCGGGCTTGTCGGGGTCAATATCCTGAACAATTTCTGGAATCTGAACTTTTATAACGCCCTGCAGGCTCTGGATTACGACGCCTTCCTGATCAGTGGCGGCCAGTTCATCCTGTTACAAGTCGCCCTCACGACCTTCACTGTCGCAGCTTTTCACTTTCAACAAAAACTGACGATCCGGTGGCTGCGCTGGTCAATCACAAACACGCTTCAGGATTGGCTGAAGGATCAACGATATCTCTTGTTGCAACTGGACTCTCCGGAAACAGATAACCCCGACCAACGCGTCGCCGATGACATTGATATGTTCATCGTCATTTCGCTCAAACTGGGGCTTGGGCTGATGACGGCCTTGGTATCACTTTTCTCGTTCTTGAATATTCTATGGAACGCGTCCGGGCTGGTCACAATCCCATTCGGAACCGAAAGTCTGGTTATTCCGGGGCTTCTTGTGTGGATTGCCTTGCTGTATTCAATTGCCGGAACGGGGGGCGCATTTTGGCTGGGGCGCTCTCTTCCCGGGCTTAATTTCCTGCAGCAACGCCGCGAGGCTGATTTCCGGTTTTCCCTGATGCGCCTTCGCGAACATGCGGAATCAATTGCGCAATATCGTGGCGAAAAAGCCGAAATGCGCACCTTCGCATCACGATTGGAGGCCGCCCTTCAGAACTTCTGGGAACTGGTCAAAAAACAGAAAATCGTGCTTGGCTATTCCACATTCTACATGCGCACGGCCACCGTGATCCCAATGTTCATCATGGCACCTCAATTCTTTGCCGGGGCATTTCCCCTTGGTCGGCTGACCCAGATCAGTGCCGCCTTCGGCGAAGTTCACGAAGCCATGGCATATCTTGTCCGGGTCTTCCCGCAAATTGCCGAATGGAAATCTGTCGTCGACCGATTAACCAGCTTCCAGAACAGGCTCGATGCCCTTTCCTCCAATTCCGGCGTCAAGATCCGCCATCAACCACATGCTTTCGAGATCAAGAAACTTAACCTGTGGCTTCCCGATGGCGAAAAAACGCTTCTGCGCGATTTTTCCCTGCAACTGACACCGGGGGATAGCCTTCTTATCCGTGCGCCATCCGGCTTTGGGAAATCCACAATGATCCGTGCTGTTTGCGGCCTGTGGAAAAACGCCTCAGGAAGTGCGGCTTACGACACCGAAAACGCTCTTATCCTGGCCCAGAAACCCTATTTTCCGCTTGGAAGGCTGCGCGATATTCTCTGGTATCCGCAAATTGCTGATGCCGACAATGATCCGGCCTTATCGCATGCTTTGCAACGGTTTGAACTGGGGCACCTGATCGAACAGCTCGATAACGAAACCGACTGGTCAAAGAAACTCAGCATTGGCGAACAGCAGCGATGCTCCTTTGTCCGCGCCATATTGCGCAAACCGAAAATTCTCTTCCTTGATGAAAGCACATCCGCACTTGATGAAAACGCGGAAACCCTCTGCTACCGCCATCTGAAAGAAGAACTGCCTGCGACAATTCTGATCAGCATCGGACACCGTGCTTCACTGGAACAATTTCATTCCAGAATTCTGGAACTTGATAAAGATACCAATGCCCTTTCTCTCGCCAGTCGCGAAGCATTGGCGTAAAGCGAGACATATCAAAAAAAGTGACAGCCCGTCGGGACTGCCACCTTATGTCTTCACGATCTTGCGAAAATCACTTCATCGTCGGCATGACGAATTCCGCACCCTTGCGAATGCCCGTTGGCCAGCGCGAGGTAATGGTTTTCAGGCGGGTATAGAACCGCACCCCTTCCATGCCATGCATGTGATGATCGCCAAACAGCGACGCCTTCCAGCCACCAAATGAATGGAACGCCATCGGAACCGGGATCGGCACATTGATGCCGACCATGCCGGTCTGGGTGCGGTTGGCAAATTCACGCGCCGTATCGCCATCGCGGGTAAAGATCGCGGTGCCATTGCCGTATTCGTGGCTATCAACAAGATCAGCCGCGGTTTCGAAATCATCGGTCCGTACGATCGACAGAACCGGACCGAAAATCTCTTCCTTATAAATCGTCATGTCGGGTGTGACATTGTCAAACAGGGTGCCGCCAACGAAATAACCGTCTTCATAGCCCTGCAAACGAATGTCACGGCCATCAACAACCAGCTTCGCGCCTTCTTCAACGCCCTTGTTGATGTAACCGACAACCTTGTCGCGATGCTGTGCCGTCACAAGCGGCCCCATCTCGGCGGCCGGATCTGTCCCCGGTGCAACCCGAAGCTCGTTAATGCGCGGGACAAGCTTTTCAACCAGCGCATCCGCCGTCGCCTTGCCCACCGGCACCGCAACCGAAATCGCCATGCAGCGTTCACCAGCCGACCCATATGCCGCCCCCATCAGGGCATCAACCGCCTGATCCATATCGGCATCGGGCATCACGATCATATGGTTTTTCGCACCGCCCAACGCCTGGCAACGCTTGCCCTGCGCAGTCGCGGTTTCATAGATATATTTCGCAATCGGGGTCGAACCGACAAAGCTGATCGCGCTGACATCCGGATCAAACAAAAGCGCATCAACCGCTTCCTTGTCGCCCTGAACAACGTTGAAAACGCCGTCGGGAAGACCTGCTTCGCTCAGCCATTCGGCGAGCAGAAGCGACGCCGACGGATCGCGTTCGGATGGTTTCAGGATGAAACAGTTACCGCAGGCAAGGGCGACCGGGAACATCCACATCGGCACCATGGCCGGGAAGTTGAACGGCGTAATACCGGCCACAATGCCAAGCGGCTGACGCACCGAATGGCTGTCAACCTTGGTGCCGACATTTTCGGTGAACTCGCCCTTCAAAAGCTGCGGCGCGCCGGTGGCAAACTCAACAACCTCGATCCCGCGGGTGACCTCGCCCAGCGCATCCGAAAGCACCTTGCCATGCTCGGCAGTGATCGCGGCGGCCAGTTCTTCGGAACGGCTTTCAAGGATACCAAGGAATTTATTGAGAATACGGGCACGACGCAGCGGCGTGGTGTTGGCCCATTCGGCAGCCACTGCACGTGCGCTTTCCACCGCGGCACGGACATCGGCCTTCGATGCAAGGTCAACCGTCGCACTCTGCTGACCGGTGGCCGGGTTGAACACGGCCGCTGTCCGGCCGGAAGTCCCGGCGACACGTTTGCCGTTGATGTAATGGGTGATCTGGCTGGACATTCGGCTTCTCCCGATAATCGTGATGATCTTTTGTTGCGGATCATAAGAAGACCGTCCGCAAAGTGGTTTAATTATGGATATGCATATGGATGCACATCAATTATCATTATTGCAAATTCGATGTGCAATTTTTAAAGTCAATAGATCATGGATTGGGACCGCATTCGCATCTTTCTGGCCGTCGCACGCCAGGGGCAGATCCTCTCGGCGGCCCGTCAGCTTGGCCTGAACCATGCCACGGTCGGTCGGCAACTGACCGCGCTTGAACAGGAACTGGGCACCAAGCTTGTCGAACGGCGCACCACCGGATCGGAACTGACAGAGGCAGGAAAGGCATTAATGGGTGCGGCAGAAGCCGCTGAATCCGCCTTCCTTAAAGTCGGCACCGCCTTCCCCAGCCGAGCAGAAGGCATCGCAGGCACCGTGCGCGTTGGCGTGCCTGACGGGCTTGGCAACTACTTTCTGGCGCGTGAACTGGCGGGCTTTGCGGCAAAACATCCCGATCTGGTGATCCAACTGGTGCCCCTCCCGCGCACCTTTTCGCTGTCCCAACGCGAAGCCGACATCGCCATCACCCTTGATCGCCCCAAACAGGGGCGGCTGGTGATCAAAAAACTGACCGATTACACGCTCAGCGTCTATGCCTCCCAAAGCTACATAAAACAATATGGCGCTATACGGTCTGAACGCGACCTGACCGACCGGCTGTTTGTCACTCATATCGAAGACCTGATTTACAGCCGTGCGCTTGACTACGCCGCCCGCCTTGGCAAACTGATGAAGCGCCGATTTGAATGCGGCAGTGTCGTGGCCCAGATGGAAGCAGTGCGCAACGGGCATGGCATTGGCATTCTGCATGATTACGCCACCCGTGATGTGGCCGACCTGGTCCGCCTGCTGCCCGATATCCGCTTTACCCGAAATTACTGGATGCTGCTTCATCCCGATACCAAGGACACCCGCGGGGTCGCCGCCGTCGCCGACCATATCAGCCGGGTCGTACGCGCCGCGCGTGACCTGTTCGTTGCCGACTGATGCAAACCGGGGATTTGCGAATCTGATGTCCCTACATGCAGGCAGATATCTTGCCGCGCTGAAAAACCCGATAAGAGCGCAACACTATACGAACGGCCGTGATCATCTGCAAAATCAGGTAAAAAGCGAGAAACAACAAGCTGTTCAGGCACCTTAACTGATCACCTTTGATTGTATTTTCACGGACTTAACTTATAATTCTTCGCTACGACCACTTGCATTCAGGATGTATTCCCGGGCATATTCTTTCGGATATGGTTGGGGATGAGCCATGTGGTCGGGGTCACACAAAAAGCCTGTTGAACAGGATTTCAAAAACCGCTTGCTGCATGGCGCAATCAACGTTTGAAAGGTCAGACGTTGCAGAAGCGCACAAACACGTTTGCGCCGGGGACAGAACGGCAGGGAAAACCGCTTACAACGCCGCAGTCGAGCATATGGCTTGACTGGGCCGAGGGCAACGATTGCGCAAATTACAATATTTGCAGCGTCATCCGGTTCGAGGGCGATCTTGATATTCCAGCCCTTTACAAGGCCATTGTCCAAACCGATCAGGAAAATGACGCCCTGCGTCTGCGCTTTGCATCAGAAGGCGGCAAACCGTTTCAGACCTTTGCCGATGACTGCCGCGAAACCGATTTCAGCGTCATCGATCTAAGTTTTACCGATGATCCGGTTCTGATCGCCAATAACGAAGTCGAAGAAATCCGCCGACGGCCACTTGACCCGGAAAACGGATATCATTGCCGCCATCGCCTGTTGCAACTGGGCACGGGACGTTACTGGTGGGTTCGGGTTTATCATCATCTGGTCTGTGACGGATATGCCGGGCATTTGATGGCGCAACGCGCGGCGGAAATTTACAGCGCACTTAAAACCGGTTCTGCCGTCCGCGAAAGCACATTCGGGTCCTATGGCGACTTTATCGCAGCTGACGCGACCTATCCCGAAACACCGGCCTATCAACGTGACCTTGCCTATTGGCAGGAACGCCTGCAAAACGATCACGCGATCACGCGGTTTTCATCGGACAAACCATCCGGAAAATTGGTTCAGGCCCGGCTGGAACAGACGCTGGATGGGCACGACCTTTCCAGACTGATACACACGGCCAAAGCCTGTGGCACATCGCCCACCGCGATTGTCATGGCCGCCTATTTTATCCTGCTGGGTCAGGTTACCCATATCAAACAACCGACCGTCACAATGCCGCTTCTGAACCGGATGGGACGGACTGAACGCCAGACACCGGGTGCCTTTTCCTATATCGTACCCTTCGATGCCGATTTGGGTAAACACACACGCTTTTCGGAACTGGCCCGCGATATCTTTGCCCGGGCACGTCGCGATGTCCGTCATATGCGCCTTGGCGCGCCGCGCATGCGTGCAGCACGTCTGGGTGCCCGGGGTCTTTCGGGCGGCGGTGCCTTTTTCAACAGTCTGGACGGCGCAGAACCCTTATACTTTGCCGGGCTGGATACACGCCGGGTCAATATCTATAACGGGCCAGTCACCGATCTTGGCCTGATCTATATGATGCAGGCCATAAGCCCAGGCCGGCAGGAAGCCGAAATCATCTGGCAATATGACACCGCTTGCCACGAAGTTAAATCCGTTACGCGCATCGCCGAACGTTTCCGTTATTTCCTGTCCCGCGCACTGGACGACCCGGAACAGGATATCGCGGCCATCGCCGCACCGCCGATGAACGAGCTTGCCATTATCCGCACGCTTGAAACCGGCCCGACATTCACAAGGCCGGCTCCGGGACGGCTCATTCCCGAACGCATCGATCATGCCATTGCATCACGCCCCGGCGATGTCGCCCTGATCACCGAAGATGATCACGAAGTCACGTTTGCAACGCTGGGCCATATGGCCAATGCCGTCGCCCACCACCTGAAACAATGCGGCAT
Source organism: Thalassospira sp. MBR-102 (assembly GCF_040549275.1). Taxonomy (NCBI): domain Bacteria; kingdom Pseudomonadati; phylum Pseudomonadota; class Alphaproteobacteria; order Rhodospirillales; family Thalassospiraceae; genus Thalassospira; species Thalassospira sp. MBR-102. The sequence goes on along the minus strand of NZ_JBEPTC010000014.1, from coordinate 144,106 downwards.
TGCACCGGGCGATTTTGTCGGGATGAACATTTCCCCCAGTGCGCAGCAAACGGCCGCTGTGATCGGTATCCTGAAATGCGGGGCAACCTGTGTGCAGCTTGATCCGTTGCAACCTATCGCGCGCAATGCGTCGATGACCCGCCATCTTGATTGCCGTCTGGTTCTGAGTGACAACACCGACACATGGCACAAAATCGGCGACACCTCCATCACGGTAAACGATATCAATGCCGTAACCGGCATTGACGGCAGCATCACCTTTGAAAATATCCATGCCGATATTTGTGGCGACGATATTGCCTTTGTCTTCCATACATCGGGTTCGACCGGGCAGCCAAAACCGGTTCCCGTTCATCACCAATCCCTTGCCGATAAAATCGACGTCGCCATTGCGCAATTCGGTATCGGATCACATGAAAACGGCAACCCTGAAATAATGGGTCTTTTCCCGTCGCTCGGATTTGATCCCTGGATGCTGCAATTCTGCGTCGGGCTGATCCGTGGCCATCGCATGTGGCTGATGACCCACGCGATACTCAGTGACGGGCATAAATTCTGGAACGGTGTGGCACGACATCATGTCACCCACATCATGTCGGTCCCGTCATTTTATGAAAGCGTGATTGATGCCGTTCCGGCAGATGGCGCTTTCAAATTGCGCCGTCTGATCACGGGCGGCGAAATCATGCAGCCAACACTCGTCCGCAGGCTTTATTCCGCGTTCGAAACCGTCGATATCTGGAACTGCTATGGCCCGACCGAGGCGACAATTCATGCCGCCGTGCATCTGATACCAAGGGACACCCAAACCAAAAGCATCCCGCTCGGCCGCGTCGACAAGGGTGGCTTTGTCCGGATACTTGACGAAGACGGAAAACGGGTACCACTTGGCGTCCCGGGCGAGATTTACCTTGGCGGCGCAGGACTTAACCGCGGCTATATCAATATGCCTGACGTGACGGAGGAAAAATTCGTCACGGATCCGACGGGCGAGACCGATGAAACCTTTTATCGCACTGGTGATCTGGTTTCCTGGGGCGAAGACGGGTTGCTTTATTTTCACGGGCGCACGGACGAACAGGTCAAAATTCGCGGGCAACGCATCGAAATCGGGGAAATCGAATACCAGCTTTCGCGCGTGTCCGGCGTCGGACGGGCTGCGGTATTGCATGTCAAAACCAATCATGGTGGCGAACTGATCGGTTATCTTCTATCCAACGCAAGCCCGTCGAAACGCCCGGACGCAGCAACCGTGCGCGCAGAACTGGCGCGCCACCTGTCCGATGCGGCCGTTCCGACCCGCATTGAATGGGTGGAAACGCTACCCCTCTTGCCGTCGGGCAAAATCGACCGCAAGGCACTTGCCGAATTCGCCCAAAACCCGGATGGCAAACAGCCTGTTGCGTCCAAAGCATCGCCCCCTGCATCCAGCAAACCCGATCAGGCGCGCATCCATCAACTGGCCGGTAAAATTGCCAGGATATGGATGGAGCTGATCGAAACAGACGAAATTGAATTTGACACCAACCTGTTTGAAGCTGGCGCCCATTCATTGCTGGTACCGCGCGCCCAGTTTGCCCTGTCAAAACTCGCCGGGCGCAACATTGCATCGGTGGAAATATTCCAGCACCCGACCATCAATTCCTTCGCACGTCACCTTTGTGCGGATGATCAACATGCCCCCGAAACCCCACAAGCCGAACCGGTAAAGCCCCAACGCAATGTGTCTGAAAATCACGACATTGCGATTATTGGCATGGCGATGCGCCTGCCCGGCGCGAATGACCGCGACGCATTCTGGTCGATGCTTGAAAACGGTATCGATCAGATAAAGGACGTCGATATTTCCCGCCTGCGCGCAATGGGCGGCGATCCGTCGGCGCTCGAAGACGCCGATTTCATCGCCCGCCATGGGATTCTTGACGATCTCGATATGTTCGATCCCACACCGTTTGCCATGACCGCGGGCGAAACCATCGAAACCGATCCGCAACAACGCCTGCTGCTTGAAGTCGCCCTTAGCGCTCTGGAAGACGGATCTTGCGATCCGGCGCGTGACGGCCCGGTCGGTGCCTATGTCGGCGTCGGTTTCCCGACCTATCTGATCGACAGCCTGCGTGATCGCCTGCGTGCCCGCCCCGATGCGATCCGGTATGGCATGACACTCGGCAATGACAAGGATTTTGCCGCCACACGGCTTGCCTACAAGCTGAACCTGACTGGCCCCGCCATCGCATCCTCGACCGCGTGTTCGACCGGGCTTGTCAATCTTGCCCTGGCAGTCAATGCGTTGCGATCCGGTCAATGCCGCGTCGCCCTTGCCGGTGGGGCGGCCCTTGGGCTTAGCCCGGCTGGCGGATATTATTTCACGCAGGGCGGGATCGGATCACGAAGCGGCGTTTGCCGCCCGTTTGACAGCAAGGCAGACGGCGTTGTCGGCGGCAGCGGTGCGGCCATTGTCCTTTTGAAACGCCTTGATGATGCCATTGCCGACAGGGACACCATCCATGCGGTGATCAAGGGTGTCGGCATCAACAATGACGGTTCAGCAAAGGCCGCCTTCACCGCGCCTTCTGTCGATGGTCAGGCAAAGGCCATTCAAACGGCCCTTGACGATGCCCAGATCAATCCATCCACCATCTGCTTTGTCGAAGGCCACGGAACCGCAACAGCCCTTGGCGACCCGATAGAGATCGCCGCACTGAACAAGGTTTATGCAAAAGCCGATACAACGCCAACGCATCCAAAGTGGCTTGGCTCGGTCAAGGGCAATATTGGCCATCTGGACAGTGCCGCCGGAATGGCCGGGCTGATCAAGGCCGTATTGGCAATCCGCCATCGGGTATTTCCGCCGACCTGCCATTTCAATCAACCGAATGAAAATCTTGGTCTGGATCAGGGACCATTTCAAATAAACAACACTGCTCAACCATTATCGAATAATGATGATGAACCGCTGCGCGCGGGCATCAGCAGCTTCGGGGTTGGCGGCACCAATGCGCATGTGATTATCGAAGAAGCCCCCCGTTTCGATGAACCGGCATCACGCCAGACACAAAACGATATTCCCCGTATCCTGCCCTTCTCGGCGGCAAGCGAACCCGCCTTGCAAAAACTTCTGGAAAACACCGCAAGCTGGCTTGACCGCAACGGATCAGACATTGCGATATCCGATGTCGCAAACAGCCTGTCACGGCGTCACGCCTATCGTTTCAGGGCCGCCATCGTTGCCACGAACATCAAGGCTGCGGTTTCAGCCCTGACCCATCCGAAATCGACCGCCCGCCATCAGGCCGTTGCCCAACGCAATGTCCCTTCCATCGCCTTCCTGTTCCCCGGTCAGGGATCGCAACGACCGGGCATGGCAAAAGGCCTTTATGAAGTGGATCAAACATCGGCAAAGATCATCCGCGATGCCTGCAAGCATGTGGCACAGACGGGCGGCCCCGATGATCTTTTTGAATTGCTGACCGTTCCCGATGAAAGCCCGGCAACATCAAGCCGCATGGCACGCACCGAAATCGCCCAGCCCGCCCTATTTATTTATGAATATGCGCTGGCAAACTGGCTGATCGAAAACGGCATTTTACCCGCCGCACTGGCCGGGCACAGCATTGGCGAATATGTCGCGGCCTGCATTGGCGGGGTCATGTCCTTTGAAGATGCGCTTCGCCTTGTGGTGATGCGCGGTCGCCTGATGGGGCAGACCGAACCGGGATCAATGTTTGCCCTGTCCATGACCGAGGCCGAAGTCGGTGATCTTCTGTCGGCCTTTGGCCCCGATCTGTCGATGGCTGCAATCAACGGCCCGCGTCAATGCGTGGTGGCGGGCAGCACCGAATGCATTGATGCGCTTGAAGAACACATCAAATCACAGGGTAAATCCGGGCGCCGGCTTGTGGTCTCGCATGCCTTCCATTCACGGATGATGGAACCGGTTCTGAATGAATTCCGCCATGTCGTCGCCAAAATCCGGTTAAACGCGCCAACCCTTCCGATCCAGTCCAACCTGACTGGCAACTGGCTGACACCCGAAGACGCCACCAATCCCGATTACTGGGTTCAACATCTGCGCAATGCGGTGCGCTTTGCCGATAACATCAAGGGACTTCTGGCCGAAATGCCCGAAACGATCATGGTCGAATGCGGCTTTGGCAACACGGCAAGCCGCCTTGCCATTGTCAATGGCACAGCGACCGGCAACAGCATTGCCCTGCAACCTGCCCCCGGCCCCGATGCCGCCCGAAAAACGGATGCCGCAATCACCGGGTCAAACGCACTGGCCGATGCGATTGCCCGGCTTTGGGTTATGGGAACATCGCCCGATTGGGACAGGGTCAACCAAACCCGTGATGCCCATCGCATTCCGTTGCCGACCTACGCCTTTGACCGACGCCGCTTCTGGCCGGAGAAGGCAACCACCGTGAACGCCGATCCCAAATCTATCGCCGTTGCCGCTGCCCCGGTGGAGGCCACATTGCCCCCGGCACAAAACCCGGCACAAAATACGTCCGATGCCCAAACCGAAACACAAGCGCAATCCGCCATTCTTGCCGTCTGGCGCGATATGTTTGGCGATCCGGCAATCGGCCCCGATGATGATTTCTTTGAACTTGGCGGGGACTCCTTATTCGCCGTACGGATCGCAACACGGCTTTCCGAAGTCCTGACTGCCGAAATTCCCGCCGCCGTAATGTTCGAAGGCCGCACCGTTTCAGGTGTTGCCAACCTGCTTGCATCCTTTGAGACAAACAGCCCGCCGACCAATGCCCGATCCGCGCCAACAGCAACGGCAACAGCAAAACCGGCCACAACAGCCCCCCGCCCGTCACGTGAACAGGGAGTTCTGTGATGAATACCGATCAGCTGTCACGCCGCACACAAACCGCGCGCAACCTGCTCGACAAACTCCGTCAGCGCGACATTGTGCTAAGCCTGCATGCCAACGGGCACGATCTTTGTTTTGATGCACCGACCGGTGCATTTGATGATGCCCTGAAATCCGAAACCCGTGACCTGAAGGCCGAAATCCTAAGCTTGCTGCGTGAACCTTCCGATGCCGAAAGTCATGACACCAAAGCAGGTCCGATCCTCAAATTCTTCCCGGCCCATCCCGCCATCGAAGGCCAATGGATTGCAAGACGTGACCAACCGGCAAGTGCAAATTACCATATCGTTACAGGCATCACCCTTCCCAAAGGAACCGGTTTCAATGCGGTCCGCGATGCGATTGCCGCCATCGTCAAACGCCATGATGCCCTCCGGTCCACCTTTGTCGAACAGGACGGGCAGCTGATCCAGCGCGTGCATGCCGATATGCCGGTCACTGTGCGCAAAATCGACACCACCCGAGAAATCCGCCATGATCTTTTTGATCTCGCGACGGGTCCTCTGGCCCGGTTTGGCTATATCGAACATGACGACGGAAAAGCCCCACAACTGGCCATGGCGATCGATCATCTGTGCTTTGATGGCCAATCGATCATGTTGCTGCAAAAAGAGCTTCTTGCCATACTTGCCGGAAACACGCCCGGAAACATCCCTGATATCGAAAAACTTGTGCGCAATGCACATCGCAATCTGGATCGGGAACGCGGCGAAATCGCGCGGAAATTCTGGTCGGCACGAACCGATAAACTGTTATCTGCCGGGCTGCCTGACGACCCGGCAGCAGAACGGAATGGCGACGGCAAACGCCTTCTGATCAAACTGACCGGCAAAGACGCCGAGGCTTTCGCAAAGCTTGCCAGCCATACCCGCAAAACAACCCAGACCACTCTCTGGGCCGCCCTGACCATCGCTGTGATCGCGCGGCACAAGGAAAACGCCACAGCCGTGATCGGGCTGCCTTTTGCCGGTCGCAGGGACAAGGAAACCATGCAGTCGATGGGCTGCTTTGTGAATGTCCTGCCCGTCGCGATCAAACCGGATATGGCAGATAATCTTGATGCCCTGACCAGACAGGTCGGGCACGAAGTTCTTTCCATGCTTGACGTGCAGGATTACCCCCTGTCGCGCCTGATGCATGATCTGACACAGGCGGCACAGGGCCCGACCGGCCTGCCATTCGATGCCGTCCATGTGATGGAATCCAGCGACAGCCCCTTCGTGATCGAAGATCTCGACTTCGGGGCGGGCAAATTCCCCCTGATGGTCGGCATGATGAAAAACGGCCCGGAAACATCTCTGGCTGTCGAATATCAAAGCCACGTCTTTGGCGAAGCATGGATCGAACGTTTTGCCAAACGTTTCCTGACCTTTGCGCGTGCGCTTGCCAAAAACCCGGAAATGCCGCTTGGCCTTGTTGATCTGCTGCCTGACGACGAACATGATCACCTGACCGTAGCACTTAACGATACCGCATCGGATTACCCGCGCGACTGCGGCCTTGGCGAATTACTCGCCCGTCAGGTCACCAACCCGGCCAACGCGGATAAAATTGCCCTGCAGGATCGCGACCGAAAAATCACCTATCGCACGTTGGGGCAACACGTTTCCGCCGTTTCTGCCGGTCTTGATGCCCTTGATGTTGCCCCCGGGTCGATTGTCGCCCTTGCCGCTGATCGTACCCTTGATGCGATTATCACGATACTTGGTATCGCATGGCATGGTGCGGCCTATCTGCCAATTGACAAATCTCTGCCTGCCGATGCCATTGCCGCCCTGATGGCAGAATGCGGTGCCCGTACTTTGCTGTGTGACAACGCCGAATTTGAACGCCTGTCGGGCCTGTCCGATCGCGTTCGTATTGCGCAACTGCCCGACGCCAACGCAACATCGGATGCGACCTTCGCCAAACGTACCGGCGATGATCTGGCTTATGTCATGTTCACGTCCGGCTCCACCGGTGCGCCCAAGGGGGTGCTGATCCCCAACCGGGCTGTTGCACGACTGGTGTTGAACAATCGGGCGCTTGCGTTTGATGAAACCGATGTGATGGCACAGGCCGCATCACTTGGCTTTGATGCCGCAACCCTTGAAATCTGGGCACCGCTTCTGAATGGCGGCAAACTGGTTCTGATCGATAACGAAACCCTGTTTGATCCAACCGCCCTTCGCAATGCCCTTAAAGGTGCCGGTGTGACCACCATGTGGCTGACCGCAAGCCTGTTTAACCGTATCGCCGATGACGCGCCAGGTTGCTTTTCCCCGCTCAAACGATTGCTTTCCGGGGGGGAGGCACTAAGCCCCCCTCACCTGCAAAAAGTCATGGCCGCCTGCCCGGACCTTACCCTGATCAACGGCTATGGCCCGACGGAAAACACGACCTTTACCTGTATCCATCCGATCACGCCACATGATGTAAATTCGGCAACCATCCCGATTGGCCGGCCGATTGGCAATACGCGCACCTATATTCTTGATACTGGCGGGCAACCGGTTCCGACCGGGGTCTGGGGTGAACTTTACGCCGCGGGCGACGGGCTGGCTCTGGGATATTCCGGCGCGCCCGAACGCACAGCCAAGGCATTCGTCACGTTCGATCATTTACCCGAAACCCGCCTTTACAAAACCGGCGACCGCGCGCGTTGGCGCTCAGATGGTGTGATTGAATTTGGCGGCCGCGGTGACGGGCAGGTCAAAATTCGCGGACACCGGATTGAAACCGCCGCCATTGAAAAACGACTGAGCCAGATTGACGGCATCCGCAATGCCTGCGTGATGCCGGTTGGCGTCGGTGCCGATGCCTTCCTTGGGGCCGCCATCGCCGCCGATCAGGATAACAGCAATGTCTGGATGCAGATCCTTGGCCGCAATCTGCCCGATTACATGATCCCCGAACGGTTTGTGGTGCTGGATCATCTGCCGGTCAATGTGAATGGCAAGGTAGATCGCAAACAGCTCCTTGGTGCCCTGGCCAATACGGCACCGCTTGCTCCCCAAACCGGCAACGCCGCCACCAGCAACGAACTGGAACAGATCGTTTCCGAACAATTCAGGACCCTGTTTGGCAACCGGGACATTACCGCATCGTCGGATTTCTTTGCCTTGGGCGGGCACAGCCTTGTCGCCATGCGCCTTGCCGGATTGCTCGAAAAATCCACCGGCGTCCGCCCGAAACTTCAGGATATCTTTGTCGCCCGAACAGTCGGCGGGATCGCAACCCTGCTTGCCAACCATAAACAGAATGGCAAACAATTCCTGATTCCAAAGGCAGATGGCCCGAAATTCCCGCTTTCAAGCGGACAGGCCCGCCTTTGGGTTCTGCAACGCATGCAGCCCGACATGGCGGTCTATTCCGTCCCGGCCGCGTTTGAAATCAATGGCCCGATTGATGCCGATGCCTTGCAGACCGCCCTTCATAAACTTGAAGAACGGCAACATGCGCTGCGCCTGCGTTTCAAATCCGATCCCCATCATCCTGATGGCGTCAGCCAGTATCTGGCACCGGTCGGTTCATTGAAACTTGGTCGCCATCAAATGGACGAAGGTCCCGCTCGCCTGTTCATCGCACGCGAAACTGTCCGTCCGTTCGACCTTGAAAACAAGCCATTGGCACGGGCCGATCTGATCACACTTGCCCCCGACCGTCACTGGATGCTGGTTTCCCTGCATCATGCGATTTGTGATGGCTGGTCGATGCCGACATTACTACGCGATCTTGCCGCCCTTTATGCCGCCGAAACCGGCGGCCCCGCCGCGCCCTTGCCGGAGCTCAACCGGCATTACGAGGATTTTGCAAGCTGGCAACATGGCTATTTAAGCTCGACCGGCGGCAAGGATCTATTGGCCCGCTGGAAAGAACGGCTGTTGCCCCTGCCTGAACCGCTGGCCTTGCCAACGGATCGCCGCCGTCCGAAGGCCCGCGGTTTTGCGGGCGATTTCCATGAAATTGCCTTTGGCGAGGACACCGCGCACCTGATTAATGACGCGGCGGATCGGCATGGCACAACCGCCTTTTCCATTCTGACCGCTTTGGTCCAAATCCTGATGTACCGCCAATGCGGGCAGACCGACATCCCGCTTGGCATGCTGGTGGCGGGCCGTGAACAGACCGCTCTTGATGATGTGGTCGGCTTCTTTGTCAACACCGTTGTCCTGCGTCAGAATGTCGATCCGAACGCCGGATTTGACGATCATCTGGCCCAAACCGGCAAAACCATCATCGATGCCCTGTCCGATCAGGCCGCCCCGTTCGAGGATGTTGTGGCCGCCGTCAATGCACCACGCGATCCTGCGCGCAATCCGCTATTTGATGTTCTGGTCGCCTGGCAGGACAGCATCCCCAACCTTGGAAAACTCGGCGATGCCGAACTCTCGCTGCTGAAAACAGAATTCCCGTTCTCGAAATTCGATCTTGCATTCTATTTCAGCAAACAGAACGACGCCCTGCTGTGTCAGATCGAATTTGATACCGACCTGTTTGACAAATCCACCATTCAGGCGATTTTCAACCGGCTTGAAATCCTTGCTGCTGCGGCCCTGTCCACGTCATCAAGCGCCAAAATCGCCGAATTGCCGATTTTGCCGGCCGACGAACGCGCCCGGATCGATCAATTCAATGCCACCGGTCTTGACCTTGCGATTGAACGCAGCATTTCCGAACCGTTCATCGATCAGGTCCGCGCCACGCCAAACGCACCGGCGGTTATCGGAACATCTGCAACGCTAAGTTATGAACAATTCGCCCGTCGTGCATCCGGGATTGCCGCAAAACTGCGTGCGGCATTGGTTGGTCCGGGTGATGTCATCGGCGTTGCCGTGCGTCGCTCAATCGATATGCTGGCCGCCATTCACGGGATTCTTCTATGCGGTGCGGCATATAGCCCCCTTGACCCCGATCATCCCGAACAGCGCCGCACGGATATGCTTGATGATCTTGGCTATCCGCGCGTCATCACCACCGCCGATCTGGCCGATCTGTTTGACGCCGATAAAGTCCTGATCATCGATGGCAGCGAAGATGCCGATATCCCTGATGCAATCAACGCACCCGATGACCTTGCCTATGTGCTGTTTACCTCCGGCTCGACCGGTCGCCCAAAGGGTGTCGAAATCGCCCATCGGGGTGTTCTGAACCGCATCCTCTGGATGCAGGACGCCTTCCCGATTGGCCCCGAAGACGTCATTTTGCAAAAAACCCCGATCACATTCGATGTGTCGGTCTGGGAACTGTTCTGGTGGTCATGGAAGGGCGCTCGCGTTGTTCTGCCTGATCCGGGTGTTGAACGCGATCCGCAACAACTTGCCCAGGCCATTCGCGATCATGGCGTCACCACCATGCATTTCGTGCCTTCGATGCTGGCAAGTTTCCTGTTCTCGGTCGAACACGGGCTGGTCGACATCGAACATCTTGGCAGCCTCAAACGCGTTTTCGCCAGTGGCGAGGCGCTCGACCCGGCACTGGTAAAGCGCTTCAACGATCTGTTGTTTGATCGCTTCGGAACCGAACTGCATAACCTTTACGGCCCGACCGAGGCGACGGTGGATGTCACCTGGCATGCCTGCTCGCCGCTTGAAAATCCCGATATCGTTCCGATTGGCAAACCGATTGCCAACACCACCATTCGCATCCTTGATGACAGGCTTGGCGACATGCCGATTGGCATTGCGGGTGAAATCGTGCTGGGTGGGCCGCAAATTGCACGCGGTTATCGCAACCGCCCGGAACTGACCGCTGAAAAATTCCCCGACGATCCCCGCAACCCGGGACATAAACTGTATCGCACCGGCGATCTGGGGCGTTTCCTTGCCGACGGATCGGTCGAATATCTTGGCCGGATCGATCATCAGGTCAAAATTCGCGGCTTCCGCATCGAATGCGGCGAAGTCGAAACCACGATTGAAAGCCACGATCTGGTTGAACGCGCCCTGGTCAAGGCGGTGCGGGTTGGCGAACTTGATGAATTGCATGCCTTTGTGCTGGGCGATGGCGACCTGACCATTGGTGTCCTGCGCGATCATCTGCGCACCCGCCTGCCCGAATATATGATCCCTGCGCGTTTCTTTGCCCTTGATCATCTCCCGCTTACCAGCAGCGGCAAGGTCGACCGAAAGACCCTTTCGGGCACACCGATGGCCGGTTCACCCAAAACCGCCAGCCGGAAATCAAAACCGGCTATCGCGGCAAAGCCCGACGCCGAAAATCATGATGTGGCAAATCTGGAACGCGTTCTGCAACGATTGTGGCAGGAAATCCTGCCCGGTGTGATGGCGGATCGCGAAGACGGTTTCTTTGATGTCGGCGGCAATTCGCTTTTGCTGCTGCGTCTGCATGAAAAAATCAATGCCCGCTGGCCCGGCAAGGTCAGCATTGCCGATCTGTTCGCCAGTGCCACCATCGCCCGCCAAGCTGAACTTCTGGCAGGGCTGGATCTCGCAACCGACGATCTTGCGTCGGCGCAGGGTGCCCGGCTTGCCACCGACGAACCGATTGCGGTGATCGGTATCGGACTTCAGCTTGCCGGGGCGGACGATATCGAAACATTCTGGGCCGATGTTGCTCGCGGGGCGGATCGCGTCCGTCCGCTTCCACCCGAACGCGATCATGAAACCCGCGACATGATGGCCGCCATTGGCCGTTCGGTTCCGGCCCGCTTCCGCGAAGCCGCCTATCTTGACCGCATCTTTGATTTCGATCCGGGCCGTTTCCGCATGGCACCCGCGGATGCCGCCCTGATTGACCCGGAACAACGCCTGTTTATCGAAACCGCCCTGATGGCGATGGAAAATGCCGGTTATGGCGGGCAGGCCCTGCGCGGTAAAAAGGTCGGCATTTTTGCCGGTGGCGGGGCAAACCCGGCATGGCGCGTTGCCATGGAACATGTCGCGCGTGACAAGGCCGAACAGGTCTTTGCCCTTAACGTGCCGTCAAACATGGTCACACGCCTGTCCTTCCTAAAGGACTGGCACGGCCCGGCAAGTATCGTCGATACCGCCTGCTCGTCATCCTTGGTCGCGGTTCATCAGGCCTGCCAGAATTTGCGCAGCGGCACATGCACCATCGCCCTTGCCGGTGGCGCAAAACTGATCCCCTGCCCGCCCGATGCGGACGGCGGCTTTACGATTGATTCTTCCACCGCCCGCACCCGCGCCTTTGACGACAGCGCCGATGGTACCGGCATGGGCGAAGGCAGCGTTGTCTTTGTCCTCAAACCGCTTGGCAACGCCATCGCCGATGGTGATCTCGTCCATGCCATCATCCGCGGCAGTGCCGTCAATCAGGATGGCGCCTCAAGCGGGGCCGCCGCCCCCAACCCGGCCATGCAGGCCGATGTCATCCGGCAGGCCGCGCAAACGGCGGACATCGAACTGGGTTCCATATCCTATATCGAAGCCCACGGTACCGGCACATCGCTTGGCGATCCGATTGAAATCGATGGCCTGACCCGTGCATTTGCCGGAAGCACGGATGAACATGGCTTTGCCCTGATCGGCTCGGCCAAGGGGAATTACGGCCATCTTGATGGGGCGGCGGGGGCCCTTGGCCTTGCGCGCGCCATCATAGTATTGCGCTTTGATCAGGCCCCGCCACAACCGTTCTTTGAAACCCCCAACAGCCGGATTGATTTCGCCCGGGCCCCGGTGCGCCCGACCAATCGCCTTGAACCCTTGGCAGATCGCGGCGCGCCAAAACGCGCCGGTGTCAGCTCCTTCGGGCTAAGCGGCATCAACGCCCATGTGATCCTTGAAGCCGCCCCGAAACGCAGTGCAAATCCACAGGATGGAACACAGGATGAAACCGCGCAAAACGGGACCTTCATCCTTGCGCTGTCTGCTGCCAACGAGGCGGCATTAACCGATTATGCAGCCAAACTGCATCGTGACATCGCCAGGGACACCACCCTTGATGTCCGTGACATCTGCCACACGCTTGCCACCGGGCGCGATCAGCTAAAGCATCGCTTCGCCGTTGCGGTGTCGGATCGCGACAGCGTTCTTAACGCTCTTGCCGGGTTGATCGCGGGTGACACGACACATTGCGCGGCCCCCAAACCTGCCACTGGGGCATCATCGGTTTCTGCGGTTTCGACCAATCCTGCCGATGCAACCGCCAACGCTCGTGAATGGCTGGCCGGTGCGAACCTGATCTGGCCCGACGACACGCGCGCGCGCCGCGTGTCCCTTCCCCATGCACCTTTTGCGAAAATCGTTTGCAAACCGGTCTTTGGCGACACCCGGGCCCCTGATACCACCATCATGACCGGCCCGGTCGAAACCGAAAGGGGCCGCTGCTTTGCCATTCCGGTCGCCTCCCCGTCCTTCTGGCCGACAAATGAACATCACCTGAACGGACAACCGACACTGGTCGGCATGGCGGTTCCCGCCATGATCGCAACAGCGGCCCGAAACGGGACAGGCGACCAAACCGTTCATATTTCCGACCTTAAATGGCAAAAGGCCCTTCTTCCCAATGCCCTGCCCGATGGTACGGCAACGCTGCTGCTTGGAAATGACGGTCATGTAGAACTGGGTGGCCGTCTGAAAAACGGCAAATGGTCAGTCTTTGCCACCGCGCGCTGGGCCAATGACGCGCTGGAAAAGAACCGGACAGACAATTCGCCGTCGCTTGATCATGTACGGGCAAAATGCACCTTGCAGGCCCATGTTCTGCCCCATGCCCCCCAGATCGGCCCGATTTCGATCAGCGACCGCTGGGATTGCCGGATGTCCATGCATTACAGCGCGGACGAAACCACGGCGATCACGCATCTGAAACTGAAACCGCAATATCATGCCGACCTGCGCGACTGGATCATTCATCCGGCCATGGCCGATATTGCATGCAGCATGATTCTGACGACCGAGGATAATGGCTCTCTCCCCGTCGGCATTGACGAAATCACGCTGCACGCCCCGTTTAGCGGCGATATCATTGTATGTGCCGAACGTCGTCACCCGGGCCAGGCCGACTTCACCTTCTTTGATGCCGACAGCCACAAACTGCTTCTGACCATACGCGGCATTCGTTTCTCGGGGGATGTTAACGGCAAAGCCGCATCCGCCATACCGGAACTGCTCGAAATTGACTGGTTGCCGGGCACGGTTGAAATGCAACCGGTTCCCGAAAACACCATCATGATTGCCGATGGCGATTTCTGGCCGATCCCGCCTGCATGTCAACGCGTCCATCCCGATATGCTCGGCAAGGATATGCTGGCAAAGGCACAAAACGTCATTCTGGCGTTGCAGCCGGGCGAAGACATCGCCCTTCGCACCGCCCGATGCCTGCGCGATATCCTGCGCTCGATGCGCGGACGGATGCGGCTTGTCGTTGCCGGAAGCGGTGCCTATCAGATCGACCGCGATACCGTTCCGGCCTCCCCGGATCAAAGTGCCGCTGCCGGTGTTGCCATCGCGGTGGCCGCCGAGGAACCGCGTCTTGCCCTTTCCTTTACTGATATCTCACCGTCTGATTTCATCGCGCATGTCGGTGGTGAACTGGCAGCCGATCATGGCCGCGATCCGGTTTCGGTTTATCGCAATCAGGTCCGTTATCGCCGCAAACTGCGCCCGATTTCAGGGCACGATAACCTGCCGCAACCCAACTGGCCCGATCATGGCGTCTGTGTCGTGACCGGCGGCACCGGTGGCTTTGCCATGGCCCTTGCCGATGAAATGGCTTTGGGCGGCAAAATCACGCTTGCCCTTCTTGCCCGTCGCGGTGAAGACGGTCTTGATGCCATTGCGCAGTCTAAACTGGCCGACCTGCGCGCCAAGGGTATTAAAGTATCAATCCACACCTGCGACGTTGCCGATAAAAACGCCCTGTCCGATACCCTTGCCACGATCCGAAATAGTCTTGGCCCGATCACCGCCATCGCGCACGCCGCCGGGCTTGCTGATGGCGGATTCCTTGCCGTGCGCGACATGGATGCGTTCGACGCCATCATGGCCGCCAAGATCAAGGGGGCCCGTCATCTTGACGTCCTGACCCTAAACGACCCCGTGCAGGCCTTTGTCATGTTCGGCAGCCTGACGGCCATCGTCGGTGTACCCGGTCAGGCGGCCTATAGTGCGGCCAACGCCTTCCTTGACGGTTTTGCCCGTTACCGCAGGTCACAGGGCCGCCCGGCACTGACCATCGACTGGTGTGCCCTTGCCGATCAGGGCATGGCGGCGCGCCACAATGTACCGCTTCAGGACGGGGCCGCCATCACCCCGCAACAGGCCCCGGTCTTCTGGCGCGATGCCATGTACAGCACGGCCGCGCAGCTTGTCGTGCTTGATCCGGCTCTTGCCGGTGAAACAGCCGCACAACCGGAAAAACCCGTGACCACACCGGCATCTGTATCCGTCACGGCACCGGATATCTCGCAAAAGATCGCGGCCATCTGGGCCGAAACACTCGGCTATGATGCCATCGCACCGGATGATGATTTCTTTGCTCTTGGCGGGGATTCCATCACCGGCATGCAGATCGTTGATCGCATCAATGCCGAACTGAACCTGTCGCTGGCGATTTCGGACCTGTTTGCCGCACCGACGGTATCCGTTCTGACGGCCCAATTCGCCCCGTCACCGGCGGGCGATGTCAACATACCTGAAATATCCGATCATCGTGACGCGATATCGGACGAAAAGGCCACTCCTGCGGAAAAAATTGCAAAAATCTGGGCCGAAATCCTTGGTTATGACACCATCGACCCGGACGAGGATTTCTATGCCCTGGGCGGCGATTCCATCACCGGCATGCAGATCGTTGATCGCATGAATGCCGAACTTGCCTGCAATATCGGTCTTGCCGATCTGTTTGAAACCCCGGCGATCACCGCGCTGGCCGCAAAAATATCGCCATCCGTTGAAACGGCGGAACTTCCCCAGTCATCGGCAAATCCCCCAGCCGAAGAAACATCTCTGCCATCGGCATCAAAACCCGTAAAGGCAGCAACAGAAACCGGGATCGAAACCGATCCGCGCCGCGCGCCTGAAATGGAATTCTATCCGCTGGCCCCCGAACAGGTTTCCGTGCTGCATGCCGAACATAGCGGCAATATGGGTACGGCCTTCAACCTGCCGCATGCCTTCATGCTTGATGACAGTATCGATCTTGATCGCCTGCGCGATGCCATCTCCCGCCTGACGGAACGCCACGAAATCCTGCGCACCCGGTTGATTGCCAATGGCGATGACTGGGCGATGAAAATTCTGCCACTTCATGACGCCCTGCCCGATCTGACGCCAATTGAACTTGCTGCTTCGCTATCGCTTGCAGATGTCGGCGCGGACCTTGTCATGCCGTTCGATCTGGCAACGGAAATCCCCGCACGCTGGCGTCTGATCTGCGCTGCCAACGGTCAAAAGGCACTGTTCTTTGATATCCATCACACGGTTTGCGATGGCTTTACCATTGAAATGCTGCTGGGGGATTTGCTGGCCCTTTATCGCGGGCAGGTCTTGGCACCACTCCCCTATCAGCTTCGCGATTACGCGTATTGGAGCCAGCAACCCGAAAGCCTCAAGCGGCTTGAAACGGCACGTGATTACTGGCTTTCCCTCTATCAGGGGCCGCTTCCGAAACTGGATCTGCCGTCTGATCGCAGACGCCCGGCCTTCCACAGCTTCAGGGGCGAAATCGTCGCGTTTGAAATTGATCCGGTCTTGCTGAAATCGGCACGGAAATTCGCATCAGATCAACGCGTCACCATGTTCTCGCTCATGATGGCGACGTGGTTTGCCGTGCTTGGCAGGATCACCGCAACCGACGATCTGGTGATAAGCGTCCCGGTCAACCAGCGCGACGGGACGGGTTTCCGCAATGTACCGGGCATGATGGTATCGCTTTTGCCGCTTCGCATGCAGATTGCCCATAATGAAACCTTCGCATCCCTACTGCACAAGGTGCAAAACCACCATATCGATGCGCTACGCCACCGGGCCTATTTCCTTGATCGGCTGCTCGATGATCTCTCGCCACCTGCCACCCCCGAACGCACCCTGCTGTCCGAAATATCCCTGTCTTACATGAACTATGCGCAGGGCGATTACGGACCGGATGATCAGGCCAAATCCATGCTCCCCATCGGCCTTGGCCGGCAGCAATGCAAAAACGATCTGGCGATCTTTGTCCGCGATCTGCCCGAACGAATGTCCATCTCGTTTGACTATTATGCCGATATGTTCGATCAGGCGCGCATGATCGAACTCGGTCACATCTTCACAAAAACCCTGCAAAAACTGGTTACGACGGAAACTACCGCGAAAACCATACCGATTGCCGATCTTGATCTTCTGCCCGATGATCAGAAAACAAATATCGAAATCTGGGAACAGGGTCCGCAACCGGAAACCAGCCTTGATGCGGACACGAATGCCGGGATCTTTGCGATATTCGCCAATCAGGCCTCCGTCACCCCCGATGCCCCTGCCATCCGCGATAACAACGGCACATGGACCTTTGAGGAACTGCATGCCGATGCGCGCGCCATTGCCCACCGCCTGCAAACCGCCGGGGTCAAACCGGGCGATCTGGTTGCGATGCATATTGAACGCGGTCGTCCGGCCATTGCGGCAATTCTTGGGATTACCGCCATCGGTGCGGGATATGTCCCGCTTGATCCGGCTTATCCGGCGGCGCGCAATCAATTCATCCTGTCAGACAGCCGCGCCAAACTGGTTCTGGTCGACGACATCGGATATGACGCGCTTGATGCCCTGTCCGAAACCGGCGGTCCATCCTCGCAACGGATCAATATCGCTGGCATTGCCCCGGCACCGGCGGACTTCACCCTGCCCGAATTGACCAACCCTGACAGTTTGCCTGCCTATATCATGTATACCTCGGGCTCGACCGGAACGCCCAAGGGGGTTCTGATCGAACAGGGGGCCGTGCGTCGGCTGGCATTTGGGGCGGATTACGCCAAAATCGTCGCTGGTGATGTTGTGGCACAGGCGGGGCCGCTGGCATTTGATGCCTCGACCTTTGAAATCTGGGCAACCTTGTTACGTGGGGCGGAAATCGCCGTAATTGACCGGAATGACCTGCTTGATCCGGCCAAATTCGGCGATGCTCTGTCGCAATTTGGTGTCACGAAAATGTTCATGAGTGTCGGCCTGTTCAACCGTCAGGTCGATCATGATCCCCGCACCCTTGCCGGACTTGATATCCTGATGATCGGCGGGGATGCCATCAGCAAACAGCATGTCAGAACCTTTATCGCCACCTGCCCCGATGTCACGGTTCTGAACGGCTATGGTCCGACCGAAAGCACCACCTTTGCCGTTGTCGGCCCGATCGCCGAAAATGATCTGTCGGGCGATACCGACGCCACCATCATCGGCAAACCGATCCCCTTCACCAAAACCCTGATCCTTGATCAGAACGGTCAACGCGCGCCCGTCGGCGTCTGGGGCGAATTGATGATTGGCGGGGCGCGGCTGGCGCGCGAATACTGGCAACGCCCCGACCTGACCCGCGAACGGTTCATCGCTGATCCCGATCACCCCCGCGAACGGCTCTATCACACCGGCGACCTTGCCCGCTGGACCCACGATGGCCGGATCGAATTTGGCGGCCGCCATGACAATCAGATCAAATTGCGCGGCTTCCGTATTGAACTGGATGAAATAGAACAGCAGCTTCAATCCGCACCCGGCATCAAAAATGCCGTTGCCCTGTTTGATGCCACCGCGCCTGACGGCGGTGTGATCATCGGCTGTATTCAGACGGCACAGGGGCAGGATATCGATTTCCCTGCCCTGATGACGTGGCTTGGCACACATCTGCCCGGCTACATGATCCCGGCGAAATGGCATATCGTCGATACCATCCCGATCACCGCCAATGGCAAGGTGGATCGCAAGACATTGCTCGAAACGGTGCGCACGCAATCAAGTGCGCTGGCCCTTGACGGCGGCACAGATACCCCGCCCGCCACCCCGGCCGAGGAACTGGTTGCCGATATCTTTACCGAGGTTTTCGCAAGCCCCATCCGTAACCGGCACGCAAGCTTCACCCAGCTTGGCGGTCACAGCCTGATGGCGATCCGGATCGTAAACCGCATTGCGGATCGGACCGGCAAACGCATCAGCATGGCCGACTTCTTTGCCGATCCGACGGTTGCGGGGCTGGCCCGCCATATCGAAAATGCCACCCTCGATATCGCCGCCACCGGCAATGGCCAAATCCCGCGCGCCCCGGCAATGGAACATTACCCGGCCAGCCACGCGCAAAAACGGCTTTATCTGCTCTCAAAGATGGACGGCAACAGCGGTGCCTATGGCATGCTTTATGTCTTCCGCTGCACCGGTGATTTGCGGGCCGATATCCTGCAATCCGCCCTGACCCGTCTGGTGGACCGTCATGAAACATTGCGCACGGGCTTTGCCGAACAGGACGGCACGATCACGCAGAAAATCCACGCCACCACGCCGCCTGCCGTCGCGTTTGATGATCTTTCCGGTCATGGCGATCCGGCCCGCGAAGCCCTTCGCCTGACACGGCTTGAAGCCGCAACACCGGTCATCCTTGACCAGCCGCCCCTGATCCGCGGGCGTGTGATCAAGGTGGCGGCAAATGAATGCCTGATGATCCTGATGACCCATCATATTGTCGGCGATGGCTGGTCTTCGCGCATCCTGATCAATGAACTTGGCGCGCTTTATGATGCCGTTCTTCATGAACGGAACGCTGCCCTGCCGCAACTTCCGATCACGTATAAGGATTTCGCCCATTGGCAATCCAAACAGAACTGGGCCGATGCGGCGGATTACTGGCGTCAACAGCTTGCCAATGCCCCGGAACAGATCAATCTGCCAACGGATCGCCCTGTGCCGGAAAAACAATCCTTCCGCGGCGCGCATGTGCATCTTGCCCTGCCCGATGATCTTTTATCGGGCCTGCATCGGCTTGCCAGCCTGAACAAAACAACCCTGTCATCGGTTGGTCTGTCGCTGTTTTCCGCCATGCTCTATCGCCTGACGCGCCAAACCGATATGGTCATCGGCATGGGGGTTGCCGGGCGCGAACGCATGGAAACCGAAGGCCTGATCGGCTTCTTCGTCAATGTCCTGCCGATCCGCATGCAGCTTGACGACGACACCGATCTTGGCGATCTGATCCGTACCACCCATATCAATATTGCCAATGCGCTGGACCGGCAGGATTTCCCGTTTGATGAACTGGTTCGCGCGGTTGCGCCAAAACGCAAATCCAACCGCCAGCCATTGGTCAATGTGGTGTTCGAATATCAGCGCTTCGAAGCCGTAAGCAACTTGGCACAAACCGACGGGACACAATCCGGCCTGCCGATGCTTGCCCCCGATGCCGACGGCATCCTGCCATCCAACATGGATGCCTTTGTCGATAACACGACGGCCAAACATGACATCATTCTGTTCCTGACCGAAGAAGCCGGTCAGGCACGCTTCACCCTTGAATATGATACCGATCTGTTCGATGCGGAAACCATGCAGCGCTGGTTGGCCTTCCTTGGCAAATTCGCCGCTGCTGCCGCACAAAATGCCCAAAGGGACGCATAATGAAAATCGCCGATTTCGATTTCGAAACCCTCGATACACCACCCGGGGCAGACAACCAACCCGATCACCAGCCATTGGCAACAACCGGCAGCATCACTGATCGGTTTGCGAAGATTGCCGCAGCTCATCCGCATCGCATCGCAACCCGCGATGAAACCGGCGAAATCAGCTATGCCGGACTGGACCGCCAAAGCAATCGTATCGCGCATTTCATTGCCGGACTTAACCTGCCCGTCGGCTCGCTTGTCGGTGTGATGACCGGGCGCAACCGCCATTACATCGCAGCAACCCTTGGCGTCCTGAAGGCAGGCCTCGCCTTTGTGCCGCTTGATCCGAATGTGCCGCTGATCCGCCGCACCACACTGGTCCGCAATGCAGCGCTACCGCTGATCATATCCGAAGGCGCTCATATCGGCGATCTGCACCAGTTGCAGTGGCGCTGCAAAACCGTCACCGATATTCTATGCCTTGACCATGACGATATCGATACCCTGACGGAAAATCACGGCTCCCTGATGTCGGTCGAACTGTGGGATCATCTGGCGGGTGACGATGCCGACAACATTCTGGCGGGTGGCTGGAAAAGTGCATTCACCGGGCAACCAATTGCACAAAGTGCCATGGATGCCTTCGGCGCAAATGCGCGGAACAAGGTCGCCGGTCTGGTATCGCGCGATGCCCGTGTGCTTGAAATCGGCTGTGCGTCCGGCTTCACCATGAAACACGTCGCTCCCGTGGTCGGCACCTATGTCGCGACCGATCTGTCGCGCCGCAACGTCGAACGGACCGAGGCCCTGGCGATCAATCTTGGCATGACCCATGTCATCGGTCGGCAGCTTGGCGCACATGATATCGATGTTTATGAACCGGGCTCGTTCGACCTGATCATTATGAACAGCGTCATCGAGAACTTCCCCGGCTACGGTTATCTGCGAACCGTCCTGGCAAAGGCAAAAACCCTGCTCGCCCCCGACGGGGCCATTTATCTTGGCAATGTCTGGGATGCGGATCGCCGCGATGATTACCTTGCCGATCTGGCGCAGTTTGCCCGTGACACGGCGGGCAAGGGCTACAACACCCGTCTCGATTTCCTCGAAGACCTGTTTGTTCCACAATGCTTCCTTGAAGACTGGGCACGCGAACAGGGCGGCTTTGCCGCCAAACGATCCGCAATCGATGCGGACGGGTTCGACCCGGCCCCCTACACATTCGATTTCGTCCTGACAACGGATGCGGCCCAACAGCCCGCCCCGTCGCAAAAACGACGCCACGATCTCGCCGTCCTGAATGCCGCAAGTGATGCGCACACTGCAAGCATCACCAGTGCAAACGATCTTGCATATGTCCTGTTCACCAGCGGCACCACCGGCACGCCCAAAGGTGTTCAGATCGAACATGGCTCGGTTGTAAACCTGGCCCAGTCGGTTCTTGATACGCAGTTAAAACAGATCGGTGCCGATGATCCGGACCGCGTCCTGAACCTGACCTGTATCGCGCCCTTTGCCTTTGACGGCTCCATCGTTCAGATTTTCGCCGCCATCCTGAACGGGCATTGCCTGAACATCACCGGATCGGCTACGCGAAGCGACCCCGAAGCCCTGCATAACCTGATGGTTGCCAACGCCATTGATCAGCTTGACGCAACGCCAAGCCTGTTTTCCCTGCTGCTCGACTACTGGGAAGAAAACAGGCTTTACTGCCCTGCAAGGATGGTGGTTCTGGGCGGCGAAGCCGTGTCCACCCGAATGGTCGAACGTTTCTTTGCCCTGCCCGGTCAGACCGACCGCAAACTGGTCAATGCCTATGGCCCGACAGAATGCTGCGTTTCATCGGCGCAATATGTAATAACCGCGCACAACCATAAACAGATTCTGCCGCCCCCCATCGGCAAGGCCATTCAGGGCGTTCATATTGAAATCTGCGACGATATGGGCCGTCCGTTACCCGATGGGGTTCCGGGCGAAATCCGCATTGGCGGTGCCGGTGTCGCGCGCGGCTATCTGAACGACCCCGCACTGACCGCACAGAAATTTGTCACCGATCCCAACGGCAAACGGTTCTATCGCAGCGGCGATATGGGCCGACGGCGCAGTGACGGTGAAATCATTTTCCTTGGCCGTGAAGACGGTCAGATCAAGGTCCGCGGCAACCGCATCGAACTGGGCGAAGTCGAACATGCCCTGCTCGCCCATCCCCATATCCGCCGTGCGGCCGTGGTGGCCCATGACCGCCACCAGAACGGCAATGTTGTCCTGGTCGCCTATGTCGTCACCGATGACGATGCCCATGCCGATTTCGATGTCGCGGCATGCCGGGCAAAACTTGAACAGGCCCTGCCGAACTATATGGTGCCCAACCACCTGATCACGATGGATGACCTGCCGCTGACCGTAAATGGCAAGATTGATCTTTCACGCCTTCCCATCCCCGAAAATACCGATCATGCCACAAGCACCACCGCAAAGCCGCTTGGCAGCGACCATGAACGCACCGTTGCCCGCCTGATGGGCGAAGTCCTTGACTGCACTGTCGATGACGCCACCGCCGATTTCTTTGAACTCGGCGGTCACAGCGTCCTTGCAGTTCAGTTCCTGTCAAAAATCAACAAGGTTACCAACGTCAAAATCCCGCTCGGTGATCTGTTTACCTGTGCCTCGGTCGAAAAACTCGCCGCGCGCATTTCCGAACGCGAAAACGAAAGCGACGCCAAAAGCCCGATTGTCACCGTCAATGCATCGGGCACCAAACCACCGATGATCTGCTTCCATCCGGTCGGCGGCAATGTGCTGTGCTATCAAAACCTTGCCCGTGAATTCGGCCCCGATCAGCCACTTTACATGGTCGAAGCCCAAGGCCTCGAAGAAGGCCAGAATTTGCAGCCAACGGTCGAGGAAATGGTGGCCGCCTACATGCCCGCCATCCGCGAAACCGTTCCCAACGGCCCGATTCATGTCATCGGATGGAGCTTCGGCGGATTGCTGGCGTTTGAGGCCGCCTTCCGCATGCAGCAGGCCGGCTTTGATGTACGCAATATCATCCTGCTCGATGCGATTGCCGTGCCCGATGCGGTCCGCGCCATCCTGCGCAAGGGCGAGGCAGAATATCTTGCCGATATCTTTGCCGAGCTCGGCCTTGTCACGGTTGACGAATTGCGTCCGTTAACGCCTGAGGAACGCATCGACCTGTTGCTCGAACGCGGCAAGAATTGCGACCTTCTGCCCGACGAGGCAGATCGCGGCACCATGCGCCGCCTGCTCGCCGTGTTCCAGAATAACGCACTCGCCGCCGTCCATTATGTCCCGCCAAAAATTGACGGGATTGATGTCCTGCTGCTGCGTCCGACAACCGGAACCCGCGCCGCACCCAGCATCGAAGGCGATCAATATAGCGGCTGGCAAAAGGTCGCGGGCGACAATCTGACCCTCGAATGGGTCAGCGGCACCCACGGATCGATGATGTTCGATCCCCATGTGATCGAAGTCGCCGAACGCATCCGCCTTCATATTGAAAAAAAGCTCTAACCCCAGAGCATGCTTGAGAGCAGGCTTGCCGGATCGAACTCCGTTTGATCCGGCAATGTCAGGCCAAGCCACCCCTGCGCACCGGGCCAGATGAGGGTGCGATACTGGCCGAAATTGGCATATCGCACCTCAAAACAGGCCCCCTTGCGATCAATTGATGACGGCGCGTAAAGTCCAAGCGGCGTCATCATCCCCGTGGTAATGGTCTTGGCCAGGCTTTCGCGCGCCACCCAAAGCAGGCAGGCCGCCCCGTGGTCGTCAAGATCATGGGCGCGGATCATGTCCCGCACGTCGGGGGCGATCCCGTCAAGAATTGCGGGCACATCCGTGATCGTCGGCAGATCGACATCAATGCCCAACGGATGGGCACGATGAAAAACAACGGCAACCGCAAACCGATCCGAATGCGACAGCGAAACCGACATGCCCTGCAAATCATCCCCGCCGCCAACAATGATCGGCTGATCAAAAACCCCCGATCCTATTTCAATCGATTGCGGATCAATCCCCGGAAAATACGCGCTCAACGCCGCCTTCGCCGCCAACCGTCCATGAATAAAACTTTTCCGGCGGCGATCATGCCGGAACCCCGCCAATCGGGTCTTTTCGGCGTCGTTCAACTGGCTTTCTGCCAGTGCGGTGCACCTGGCATCGTCAAGCCCCTCCAGATCAATAACCGCCAACACCGCGCGCAGGATATCGGACGGTGCAAATGTTCCCGTGCCTTTCGGGCGCTGGAACATAAGGCGATGGGTTGTGATCGGGAACATCCGGGTGGCCTTTTATGCATCATCAACAACAGACAAAAAAGAATGCCCAAAGCACGCTTTGGGCATTCTCGAAATATGGTCTGAAAACCCGACGATCAATCAGGCTTTGGCGGTCGTTGCACCCGCTGCCGGTTTGGCCGTGGTTTTGCCGCCTTTGACAAATTCGGACGCCTTGCGTTTGCCGTCTTCGAATTCGTCCTTGAAACGACCCTTCATTTCATCGGCATCGAAATCGTCAACCGTTCCGCCCTTGGCAAAGTGCCAGGCAAAAACACGCCCCAGCGCATAGGTGCAGGCACCAGCAAAGGTCGGCATTGCGACAACGCCAAAGATCGTGCCAACAACCGGAACCTTGCGAACCAGTGCCGCCGTTGCATAACCGACACCGGTCATCGGCAGAACCGTTGCAACCAGGGTCGAAATCGAACTCTTGATCGCGTTCTCAGAGAACGGAACACCGTAAATGTCGCAAAGCTTTGCAAGCATCCGCACCTGGATCGTGCTGCTGGTGGCCATTTCAAGGAACGGGATCGGGACAAGACCACCAACCGCAGCATAAACGCTATGACGATGGATGCAGTCACGGGACTGGGCACGAATTTCATCCGCCTTCGCGACGGCCAGTTCTTCAGTCTCTTCGATGGTTTCTGCTTCGCTCATTATCGCCTCTTGAATTTGTACCTGTAAGTTGATGGTCTGCACGCAAAATCTATTCTTCAACTTTACCTGAACTAACCTGAAGTAGCAACGCACAACACCCTTTATTTGCTACCGGTTTTTGAAATTTCAGGCTGCCCCGCACTCTCATGTTTCGCGGCAGGTTCCATGTCGCTCTGTTTGACAACACCACCCCCGTCACCACTGGTCGGATCAAACAGCGGGGCAATCGATTTCAGAACATCACCAGCCGTTTTACCCGTCGTTGAAACATCCTCTGACGCCCCCGCTGTCGGGGCTGTCGGCTTCATCGACGGTGTTACCGGCGGTGTGGCCGAATTTGCCGCACCGGGGCGCGCACGTTTGTCCGACGGATCGACCGGGGCACGAACGCCCGGCGAAATCGCATTTTGCGGCGCGATTTCCTGCGACCGTGCATTAAGCGCCCCGGAATTCGGCAGGCTTTCCGCCGTATCGTTCACAAGCTCCGCCCCCGAATCTGAATCCGGTGTGCTGGCCGTCGGCGAATCTGCGGTATTGAGGATCACGGGCAGGCCATCTTTGCCACCAATGATGATCGTCTTGCTGTTTTTCGATGTCGCAAGCGTCATGGTGGCTTCGATACCGCGCAGGCGAAGATATTCCTCGGTAATCGTTTTGGCGACGATATCCTGGAATTCCCGAATACCTTCCGCCTCGATCTTCTTGCGTTCCTTTTCCTTTTCCTCGCGCGCCAGACGGAAATCATATTCCAGCATGGCCTGATATTGTTCAGCCTTGCGTTCAATCGCATCCGCAACGCGTTCGGGCAGGATCACGGAACGGATCAGAACGTCTTCAACCGTCACCAGCCGCCCCTGAAAACTCTGATTGACCAGTGATGATCCAAGCTCGTTGACCATCCGTTCAAGGATTTCGGCCTGAATGAAGGCACGGGTTTCGGTATAAAGCTGTTCAGGCGTGTAACGCGAAATCAGTTCACGCGCATGCGATCCGATTTCCGGATACACAAGGATTTCCGCATAATTCGGCCCGACAAGCTTGTGCAGCATCCCGACCGCTTCGCGATTGATCCGATACCGCACCGCAATGTCGACTTCCATCGACAGGCCGTTCGATGAAATGGTGTCATAAACTCGCGCCTGATTTTGCAGACGCGCGTCATAGATATACATTTCATCCCACGGGAAGATCATGTGAATGCCCTCCCCATAGCTTTTGTCAACCACCGTCCCGCCAAAGAACCGATACCACATCACCGCCACATGCCCGGCAGGCACGGTAATGAAAATCTGCGGTGCCAACGCGAAAATCGCGATCAGCAGGAACAGAATCCCGATCAGAAATGTCGTGCGCAACCGCCGCAGGCGTTCCCCCGCGCTAATGAAAAAGCGCCGCCAAAAGATCGACCACCGCCCTCTTTTGCGGGCGGTTGCGTTTTGGTCTGGTGCACCGGGTGCGACTGTCGCGCTATCAACCATTCATCATCTCGTCGTCGGATTTATCGTGACGCATGCTGATCGCCCGTCAGTCATCATCTTATTCATAATCAAGGTCTTTAAGCTTTTCACGAAGCTCCCGCGACGGGCGCGCAACAATCTGAACCAGAAAATCACCAATCGGGGTGATCACAATCGCCAGCAGGAAATGCCCCAGAAATCCGAACGATGTCCGGCGGCCAAGCATGCCGCAAACAATGCAGGCCAACAGATAAATTACAATCAAAATCAAATGCATCGTTTCGCCACCCGAATTCCTGTTATTGCGCGATTACGCGTTCTTCACGCCGTTTTCTCGTCCTGATCGAATTTCAGGCCTTCCTTGAATTTCCGGCGAAAATCGGCCTCCGCCTTTTGGGCGTCAAAATCCGCCATCGTCCCGCCCGCGGCGTAATGCTGCTGAAAAACCCGACCAAGCGCATAGGTAAATGCCGCATTGAAACCCGGCATGGTGACAATGCTCAGTGTCGATCCGACAACCGGCATCACCTTGGCAATATTGGAAAATATCCCCGTCCCCAAAAGAGCCCGCCCCAAAACGCCGCTGGTAATGCACGCGGTTAAGGCCGCAATCACGGATTTGCCACTGCTTTTATTGAACGCAACACCGTAAACATCGCTCAGTTCCGCCAGCATTTTAAGCTGCACGGCAACCGTCGCTGCAGAATCGAGAACAGGAATCGGAACAAAACCGGTCCCCGCCGCCCAAAGGGCATTGCGTTGCACAACACCACTTGCAATCCGGTGCTGTTTGCGCCGTTTCAGCACTTCAAGCGTTTCAGCCCCCATAACGTCCCCCGGTTTATTGTCCCGCGCCAAATCATAATCGCTAACTATCAGCACTGCAAACCGAATCAAGGTTTTATACAGCCTTGACCCCAACCCCGATGCAATCAACCATATGGTTTGTGAAAGCCGCTTTCTGAGGATATAACCGGCTTAACAGGATCATGTTTTGAAAATATTTTGAAAATATATCTCGCCGGAGACACGTTTTGAAGCTGTCTACCAAGATCGGGCTGGCCCTTTTCCTTGTGCTTGCAAGCGCACTGAGCATGACCACGGTCCTGAACTATCTGCGATTCGACCAGACCCTGCACACCCTTCTGGCCCAGCGCATGACCGTGATCCTCAATGAAACCAGTCAGGATGTCCTTGCCGGGATCGATCTGGGCTTGCGGCTGGAAAACATGGAAAACCTTCAATCGGTCCTGAACCGGCGTCTGGATATGGCCAACGATATCCGCAATGTCGCCGTTCTGGACTGCAACGGCACCCCAATCAGCAACGCCACCCGGTCCCCAGACAGCCCCCCCAATGATCAGGCGCTCGCTGGCGCGGCAATATCGCAACAGACACGTGATCATTGGATCGATTTCACACCGGGGATCGCCACCGCCGGACAGGTCCTGCGCGACAGCCTTGGCCAATGCGCGGGTCTGGTCGTCATAACCGCAAACTCGCAGGCCTCCGAAGCCAAACTTGCCAATGCCTTCTCTGAAATGTGGAAATCGGCGGCCTTCGGCATGGGCATGATTGTGCCCATCCTTGGCGTCCTGTTCATTCTGATGCGCCGTCGCCATCGCGTTTTCGAAGAACTGCACGAAGATCTGGCGCGCGCTGTTGCGGGCAAGGCCCCCAATATCCGCCCCCATGATGGCGATGTCCTGACCCAAAGCGAAATCGAACTGATTTCCCTGTACCGCGAAATCCGCGATCAGTTGCCCCACGATACGCAAAATGACGGCACCGAACGCACATCGAAAACCCCGGCGGAGCCCCTGAAATGACCTCCTCTGCCAATCCGAAAACCAAACCCGATACCCCCGCATCCCCTCATGGCGGCAATATCCGAAGCCGTCTTTTCCCCAAGGGCACGATCTGGATTCTGCTGCTGTTCAGCACGATCTCGCTTTGCATTGCCTTGGTCGGGATTTCTTGGCGGGCCGCCGAACTGGCGCGTGCTGATCTGCAAACCGAAATCCGCGAAAAGGCCGAAATCGAAGCCCGGGTTCTTGGCGAAAAAATCGAAAATGCCCTGCGGCTCGGCATTCCGCTCCGCGAGATTGTCGGCTTCGAAGCCGTCGTCTATCAGCTTCGCGATGGCGACCCCGATCTGGTTTTTGCCGCCATCACCGACATGGGGGGCGACATCCTGCATGCGGGCGGCCTGCCATCGGATGAAATCGCCACCGCCCTAACGGCCCCGTCGGGCAACGATACCACCTATATCGTGACCCGCCTCAACCTGCCCCGCGCCGAAGGGCATGACGATATAGAGGTGGTCCTTGGTCATGCCCGTGCCGCCCTGATGCGCCCGGTTACTGACAACCTTTATGACATTGCGATCATTTTCATCGTAACCCTCGCCCTGTCATTTGAACTGATGTTGCTGGTGTTAACCGTCAATGTCGCCCTGCCAGTAAGGGTTGCGCGCAAGGTTCTGGGCAATGTGCGCGACCGCAAATTCACCCTGCTGCATGGCCAAAGCACCCATGACGAAATCGGCCAGTTCATGGAACGCATCAATTCCCTGATCAACACCACCGCCAAAAAGGTCGGCACACATCCCCAACGCGAACGGGAGGTAAAGCTGATCGGGGTTCGCATGCTGGCCTTCATGTTTGTCCTGGCCGAAGAACTGGCCCGTCCGATCATGCCGGCCTTCTTTAGCCAGGTCACATCCCATAGCATCGACGGGCAGCTTGGCGCAGGCGTGGTCATGGCGGTGCATCTTCTGATGGTTGCCCTTGCCATGCCGATCTGCAGCCTGTTTCAGGAACAGGTCGGGTCACTGCGCATGTATCTGTGTGGTGCGTTTCTGGCGACACTTGGTCTGATCGGCACCGCCTTTGCCGTTGGCATCTGGGATCTTGTCCTGTGGCGCGCATTATCGGGGATCGGTTACGCCACCACCTTTGTCGCCTGTCAATCCTATGTCCTTGATGCCACCAATGACAGCAACCGCACACAGGGAACCGCCATGATGGTCAGCGGCATCATGCTGGCTGATATCTGCGGCCCGGCGATTGGCGGGATTGTTGCTGGCCATTTCGGCCCGGATATGACCTTTATCGCCGGTGCGACCATTGCGTTTCTGGCCGTCCTTCTGGCCTTCTTCCTGATGGATAATATGGTGCGTGGCAAAACCCCACCGCCGGTCCCGACCAGGGCCGCCCTTCGTGCCATGCTCGGCAATCGCCGTTTGCAGGTGCTGATCCTGTTTGCCGCCATTCCCGCCAAACTGATCCTTAGCGGCTTTTTATATTACCTGACCCCGATGATCTTGCTGCAATCGGGTGCGACCACGGCTGAAACCGGGCGGGTGATCATGCTTTACGGGCTGGTCGCGATCCTGACCGGCTGGGCGGCGGCAAAATGGACCGACAAAAGCCAGAACGAAACCCGCGCGGTCGGCATTGGCGGTGGTTTGACCGCCGCCGGATTGTTGCTGGCGGGCTGGCTTCCCGAATATGCCCTGTTTGCGGTTGCCGTCGCCTTGCTAGGCCTCGCACAGGCAACCTCAATCCCGGCACAGCTTTCCGCCAGCCTGAAACTCAGCAAGGATTTCACCAAGGATCACGGCACCGGCCCGGTCCTTGCGGTGCTGCGCCTGGCCGAACGTCTGGGTGGGGCGGCCGGTCCGTTGCTGGCCGCCGGTCTGACCCTTCTGGTCGGAACAACGCACGCGGTTCTGATTTTCGGGGTCTTTGCCGCCGTTTCGGTTCTGTGCTTTGAACTTCTGATCGGTCATGTTCCCCCAGAACAAAAGAGCGAACAAAAGAGCGAACAAAAAGCACAAGGAGGGACGAAATGACATTCCCTCGTCTCCCGGCTTTTCGTCTGCTTGGCATTCTTGCGGTCTTGATCGTCGCACTCAGCACGACGTTAATGCCAACGGCATATGCGCAATCATCAAAGGCCCCGCTTAAAATCGCCATGATCCTTTGGCGGGGTGAAACCAATGTCGAACAGGGATTTCGCGCCTATTTCGACGAAAACAACATCCCCGTCGATCTGACCATTCATGACGTTGCGCGTGATCTGTCGCGCGTGCCCGCCATCATCGATCAGATCCGCAAAGACCCGCCCGATCTGGTTTACACATGGGGCACCGGGATCACATCTTCTGTCGTCGGCAAATATGATGCCGTCGATCCGGCGAAAAACATCACCGATCTTCCGGTGGTCTATGTGATGGTTTCATCGCCTTGGAAAACCGGTATTGCCGCGCCTGCGGGCCAAAGCCGCCCCAATGTCACCGGGGCAACCCACATCGCCCCGCTTGCCGCCCAGATCAATGCCATCCGCGCCTATCGCCCGATGGATAAACTCGGCGTGGTCTATAACAGCCGCGAAGACAATTCCGTTTCCAACGTCGCCGATCTGACCGAACTGGGCCGCGAAATGGGGTTTGACGTTCTGGCCGCCCCCCTTGGCACTGACGGCGAACCATCCGCCGATGACATCGCCCCCGCCGTTGCCGAACTGGCGCGCAAGGGGGCCGATATCCTGTATATCGGGCCGGATAACTTCATCGGCAATTATCGCGATACCCTGACCGATGCCGGTTTTGCCAACAGGCTTGCCGCCTTTAGCGCGACCGAACTTGAAGTCCGCGACGGTCACGCCATGCTGGGCCTTGTCAGCCGCTATGAACTTGTCGGCCGTCTCGCCGCCAGCAAAGTCGAACAAATTCTGATCGGTGGCATATCACCCGCCGATATCCCGGTCGAAACGCTTGACCGGTTTTCCTATCTGATCCGGCTGTCATCGGCGCGCAAACTGAAACTCTATCCGCCGCTGTCGCTGCTGGATTACGCGGAGGTCATCGAATGACCCAACTGACCCGGCTTGGTCCATCCCATCTTCCCGCCATCATCGCCCTGCATCACAAGGTGATCTCGGACCTGCCGCCGGGCAATGCCGCCACCGAAACCGATCAGTTCTTTGCCGATCATCTGGATGCCTGCGGGCAAATCTTTGGGGCCTTTGACGGGGACCGTCTGATGGCCTATTGCGTGCTAGGGCTACCGCGCGAAACCGATCCGAATTTCGGCACCGACCATCACCTTCCCCCCGATCAGCTGGGCAAGGTCGCCCATATCGACGGGGTCGCGGTTGATCCGCAATGGCGCGGACAGGGGTGGCAACGCCGGATGGTCGAACACCGCATCGAAATCGCCCGGAAATGCGGGCGCACCATCGCACTCAGCACCGTCGCCCCAACCAATTTCCCAAGCCTGATCAGCACGGTCTCAACCGGCCTTGCCATTCATGGATTGATCGCGAAATTTGGCGGGAACCGTTTTCTGCTGCGCCGGGATATCGGCCCCGATCAGGATGCAAAATTCCCGTCCGCACCCGATCGCGCAATCTGGTGCGCCAGTGACGATCTTACGACCTGCCGGAAATTGCTCGATGACGGGTTGATCGGCCTGTTTTGCCAATCATCACCCCATGGCACGGCGCCGCGCATCGGCTGGGTTCCGGCCATACCCGCTTAATAACGCGGCTTATTGCTGATAACTGTAATTCCATTTGCTCGGCCCTTTCGGGTCGGCCTGCTGATAATAGGGTTGCCAGTCGCAGGCATGCGCATCGGTTTCCCAATAACATGCCGCCCCCTTATGGAACGGCAGGAAATTGCCCTTTTCATACATATCGTCGGCAACCACGCTTCGGAATGTCGGATACATTTCCTTCATCCGGTCGATATTTTCATGAACGATCCGCGTGATCCAGTACACCACATACGGATCGGCCGGTTCATAGGCGATAAGCGACGCCTTGAACCCATAGGATGCAATCGCTTCTTCCTGCGCACTATATGTCTTTGCTGGCAAAACCTGATTAAAGAAATACTGGTTTGCCCGCACCATCTCATCGGTCAAGGGGCCGCCCATGCCGACAACCCGCGCCCCGCAGCCAAGCGTATCTTCAATCAGCGTCGCCGGATGCCCGATCCACAGACCGAACGCATCAATATAATTCTCGCAGATGCCAAGTTCGTTATAATCCTGCGCAACATTGTAAACGGTATCAAGATCCTCAAGCGTGATATCGTACCGCGACAGAAGCTCAAGCCACAATTCCCGCGATGCCGACCCTTCCGGCCCGATATTGATCCGTTTGCCGCGCAGATCGCCAACCGATTCAATGCCGGAATCATTGCGCACCACCAGCAACCCCATTTCATCATGCAGCGACATCACCGACCGCGCACCGGGGATCGGCGCAATGCCTTTCTGCGCCTCCCAGTTATTGTTCGACTGCACAATGGCAAGCTGCACCCGTCCTTCCTTCATCAGACGGATATTGCTGCCGACACCCTGGGATCGCAACGGCACGCAATGCACGCGATGGCGCTCAAAGGTACGGCTCATCATCTCGCAAATCTGGGCTGCAACCTTGAAATAAACGCCACTCGTGCTGCCGCTGTAAATCGCCGCGTAATAGGATCGTTCTGTCTGGCCATCACCGGCGATAACATCGACATTGCTTAACGCCGCCAGACTTTCCGGATCGGTCGCCCGGCGGCGGTACTGCGACAACGGAATGGCATCGGGCTTGTAAATCAGGCCGTTGATCAGATCGGGATTGGATTTTGCCGGATCGATTATGGCATCGTCATATGTGTCGACATCGATACTCGGCAAAACATCAACCGGCGACATATCGGCATTTGCATCCTCGGCAACGGTACCGTTTCCCTGCGCATGGGCACCAATGGCACCCGCTGACAACAGCATCGCCAGCATACCGGTCGCAATCATTCTCATGCCGATCTCAAAACGCAAAACCGTCCACTCATCGTTTGTGATGAACCAATCCTCGCATCCCAACGGCCATCCTAAAGGATCGCCCGGAAGCCCGTCGAGAGCGAAGATGAATTAATACCCTTATTCTCAGCGATTTAACACAATCGTCTTCACCGCGATCCTCACCGATCGTCGATATTCAGATTGTGTTTGACGCAACATCATACGCCCCTCATAAACCAGAAGATCATATAACAGAAAACCGGACCACGGCCAGATTTCGGAGAAATCGATGACGTCCATCATCGCCCTTGATCCCGGGCGCAACGATATTTATCAGGCTTTCGACCTGATATCCTCCTGGCCGGAATACCGCCAAAGCCCCCTGATCCGCGCCACCGGTCTTGCCCGCGAACTCGGTCTTGGCACTGTATGGATCAAGGATGAAAGCAAACGGTTCGGTCTGGGCGGGGTCAAGGCACTTGGTGCCCCCTATGGCCTGAAACAGCAGCTTTTGAAACGCGGCCTGACACCCGGAAGCCCGCAGTGCGCGGGCTATACCGCCGTTGCTGCAACCGATGGCAATCACGGCCTTGCCGTGGCATGGGCGGCCCAAAAATTCGGCTGTCATGCGCGGATCTATGTCGGAACCGAGGTCGATCAGGCCCGCATTGCCCGCATCACCGATAACGGGGCTGAAATCGTCCGGATCGACGGCACCTATGACGATGCGGTCCTTGCCGCCGAAAATGCCGCACAATCGCCCGACGTGCTTCTGATCACCGATACCGATTATGGCCATGAACTCGACGTTACCCGCGATATCATGGCGGGTTATGCGGTTCTCGGCATCGAATGCGCCCGCCAGCTTCGGGCTGAAAACATCACCCCCGATCATGTCTTCCTGCAATGCGGGGTCGGCGGCATGGCGGCAGGTTGCGCCATCGGGATCTGGCATGAAAGCGGTCAAAAACCGAATGTCTGCACGGTGGAGGCCACAAACGCCGCCTGCATTCAGCAAAGCCTTGCAACCGGCGAACTGACATCGGTTCCGGGCAAGCTCCTGACCCGCATGATCGGACTGTCCTGTGGCAAACCGAGTCTCCCGGCGTTTGAAATCCTGCGCGAAGTATCCACCCACAGCATCGCGATTGATGATGACGTGGCGCTTCTGGTCCAAAACACGCTTTCCGCCGGGATCAATGGCGACGCCCCGCTTGAAACATGGGATACCGGCATTGCAGGCATCGCCGGGCTTTGGCATGTGGCAAAAAACAACGATCTTCGTGCCCGTTTTGGCCTGAATGCCCAAAGCAACGTGCTCGTGATCAACAGCGAAGGCCCCATTCCACTGCCATACCGCGCAAATATCTGAATTCTTTCGACGCGAAAAAGGCTTTCGGTTATGCCCCCAACTGGACAGCGACTGGACAGCCCTGCCGGGCATCGGTACAGTCGCGCCAGACCGTGCAAATGCCCACGTCGGGTTCTATGGGGACTGCAAACAGATGAAATTGCTCGAACTGTTGTCTTGGGGGGATAACAGACTGATGGCCCGGCTTGCCTTTGCCGGTGCGCTATCGGGTGCGGGCAGTGCGGTCCTGCTGGGTCTGGTCAATACCGCCGCCGAAGGCATTGCCGATAACGGTGTCGATCAGGTCGACTGGCTTCTGGCCGGCGGCTTCATCGCCCTTGCCGTGGTCTATTTCCTGGCCGAAGTTTTCCTTCTTGCCAACATCTCGACCCAGATCGAACAGGGCATCGACAAGGTCCGGCGAAAACTGCTGGGTCAGATCGCCCATGCCGACTTTGCCCGGCTTGAAACCTTTGGTCAGGCCCGCCTGTTTGACAGCATCACCCAAAGCACTCAGGTCATTTCGCAAAACTCGCACATGATCGGCATGTCGTTCCGATCCCTTCTGCTGGTGGTTGCGGTGATGATCTATGTCTTCTGGCTGTCCACGCTGGCCTTTTTCCTGATCGTGCTGGTGATCGGGGCCGGGATTGTCATTTATCTGCAGATGGGCAAACAGCTCGGCATGTGGTTTGGCAAACTCCATCTCGCCGAAACCAGCCTTTTTGGCAAGGTCGCCGATCTGTTTTCGGGCATCCGCGAAGTTCGCATGTGGTCATCGCGCAGCAGCACCCTTTTCAATGCCTTTTCGGAAAACTCGCTGACAAAGGAACAGATCACGGCGGAAACCCACAGCCTGATGTTCCGTCAGATGATCATGGGCATGACCGCCTTTTATGTCCTGCTGGCGGTGATCGTCTTTATCGTGCCGGTCTATACCGATAATTTCGGCTCCACGGTCTCCAAGGTCAGCACCGCAGTCCTGTTCATGATTGGCCCGATCAGCACCGTGGTGCAGGCAATGGCGGTTCTGGGGGCGGCCGAACAGGCCGCCGCGCGCATGGTAACCCTGTCACAGGATCTGGACGAAATTGCCGAACCGATTGACGAAAACGGCACAAAGCTGCCCGATACATTTTCAAACATCGCGTTTGATGATGTTTGCTTTACCTATCCCAACCGCGACCCGCGCCACGGCTTTGTTCTTGGCCCGATCAGCCTTTCGGTAAAAAAGGGCGAACTGATTTTCATCACCGGCGGCAACGGGGCGGGCAAATCCACCCTGATCAAGCTTCTGACAGCCCTTTATCGCCCGGTATCGGGTGCCATCCGGTTTGACGATATCCAGCTTGGCGCGCAAAATATCGCGTCCTTCCGCGATAAAATCGCCACCGTGTTTTCCGATTTCCACCTGTTTTCCGAACTGCACGGATCGGCCGAAATTGACCCCGAAGAAGCAAATTACTGGCTCAACCTGTTTGAACTGTCCCATGTGACGGGTATTCGCGACGGCAAATTTGTTTCCATCGCCCTGTCTGCCGGGCAACGCAAACGTCTTGGCCTGATCACCGCCATTCTCGAACATCGCCCGATCCTTGTTCTTGATGAATGGGCCGCTGATCAGGACCCCTATTTCCGTAAAAAATTCTATTACGAAATCCTGCCACAGATCAAAGCACGCGGCATAACCATCATCGCCGTCACCCATGACGATCATTATTTCGACGCTGCCGACCGCCGCCTGCATCTCGAAGCCGGCACCCTGCACGAACTTGACCGCAACGACCCGCGTGGAAGGATCTGATCATGCTGCTTATTGATCTTCTGCGATCCCGAACCCGCATCGATCTGCGCCATGCCGTGGGCCTGCTGTCGCTGGCATCAATTGCCACCACCATGGTGCTGATCATCGTCAATCTGGCCGCCGAACAGGCCGAAGATGGTGTAGCCAGCATGCGCTATCTCGGCATGATGGCTCTGTCGCTGATCGGCTATATCTGGGCCCAGAAAAAATCCAGCGACATGATCGCCGCCGAGGTGGAACACATCCTCCATCAACTCCGCCTCAGCCTGTTTGATCGCGTGCGAAAAGCCGCCCCCGATACGCTGGCCAAGGTCGGACAGGGTGCGGTTCAAACCGCCCTCACCCAGGAAATGCAAACCGTATCGGCCGCCCTGCCCCTGATGCTGAATGGTGTGCAGCAGGTGGTCCTGATCATCTGTGTCGCGGCCTATCTCGCATGGCTGTCGACCTTCGCCTTCGTGATGATTTCCGTTCTGGCCGTTGTGGTTTCAACCATCCATCTGCAACGCATGCGCAAAATCAACACCGCCACCCGTGACGCGATTGACGATGAAAACCTGCTTTTTGGCGGCCTGACCGATCTGTTGCATGGCTTCAAGGAAGTCAAAATGAACAGCCGGCGTCGCGACGCGCTGCTCGGCGCACTCAATGACCGCTCCATCCGGGCACGCGACACCAAATCCGTGGTCAAGGCCCAATGGTCGCGTGAATTCGCCCTGATCCAGTTGGCCTTCTACGGGATGATGGCGGCAATGGTATTCATCGTTCCGATCTTCACATCGGACTATCACGACGTTGCCGTGCAAACCACGACCGCGGCCCTGTTCATGATCGGCCCGATCGGGGCTGTGGTTGCCTCTGTCCCCAGCTTCACCGATTCCGATGTGGCGCTCCGCAAGATCAACGATATCGATCACCAGCTCGAAGACGCCCTTGACGCCCAACATGCGAACGAGGCCACAAACGGCACCTCATCGCCCGAAACTCTTGATAAATTGCGCGGTGCCCTTGGCAATATCGCCGAAATCAGCCTGCGCGACGTTCGTTTCGCCTATCCCGGCACGACGGATAGCCCCGGCTTTGCCGTCGGTCCGATCAATGCCACCTTCAAAAAGGGCGAAATCACCTTTATCACCGGCGGCAATGGCGCAGGCAAATCAACCATCATCGCCGTTCTGACCGGCCTTCGCCCGGCGGCAGGCGGTTCGATCATGGTCAATGATTGCCCGCTTCCGACCGACGCCTTGCAGCTTTATCGCGATCATTTCGCGACCGTGCTGTCGGACTATCATCTGTTTCGCGAACTTTACGGCATTGATGAGATCGACCCAAAACGGGTTGAAACGCTGCTCAAACAGATGGAAATCGATGACAAGGTCGAAATTGATGACAACGCCTTTTCAACGACGTCACTGTCACAGGGGCAACGCAAACGCCTTGCCCTGATCGCGGCCCTGCTTGAAGAAAAGCCTGTTCTTGTCCTTGATGAATGGGCCGCCGATCAGGACCCGCATTTCCGCTCGGTCTTCTATGAGAAAATCCTGCCATCCTTACGCAAACAGGGCAAGATCATCATCTGTGTCACCCATGATGACCGCTGGTTTGACGCGGCCGATACGATCTATCACGTCCGCGACGGCGAATTTGTCGACGGGCGCAAAACCATTACCGCCTGATCCGTCACACTACCGTCAGCGCATCCCTGACCACGCGAACGATCTCATCCCCGCCATCGCGCAGGAAAAAATGCCCGCCGGGCAAAACATGCTTGGCAAAATCACCCGTGGTCGCCGCCGCCCAGTCATCCAGTTCATCCGGTACCGGGTTCGGATCATCCGCCCCGCCAAAGGCGGTAATCGGGCAGGACAGTTTGGGCAATCCGGTCGAAACCGCGGTTTCCGACAATCTGAAATCCGCCCGAAGCCCCGGCTCGAACAGGGCGCGATATTCCGCATTTTCCAGAATTTCGGTGGGCGTCCCGCCATAATTGGCAATCCCCCGCCAGAACTCATCTGATGACAGATGATGTAACGGTGCGCGATGCCCCGCCACATTCGGCCCGCGCCGTGCCGCAACAAACAGATGAACCGGCACTGCCATCCCCGCCTGTTGCAGATGACACGCCAGATGATGGGAAATCAGCGCCCCCATCGAATACCCGAAAAACGCAAATGGCCGATCCATAACCGGCTTTAACCCATCGGCCACCGCCGCAACCATCGCCGAAAGATCATCAATCACCGGATCGCCAAACCGCTGTTCGCGCCCCGGCAGATTGACCGGCACCAAATCGATGTCATCGGGGAATTGTGTCAGCCACGGCCGATAGGACAACGCCCCGCCCCCAGCAAACGGAAAACAGAACAGCCGCATCCGAGCCCCCGCCGTGATATTCTGACCGACCCAGACATTTTGCGTCATGTTTCTTTCTGCCCCAATTGCCGACATGCTTTACCTGTCGCAATAATATCGCGCAAATTCAAGCAGCTAAAATCCGGCCCTGTCAAACCCGTGCCAGCGCGCCGGAGAATCCATCGATGGATTCAATCGCGATCAATGTGGCGCGTGCCTGCATCACCGGGTCGGTTTCGCCCGTCGCCTTGAAGGCTGCCTCGTAATCGCACCAGCCCTGATAAAAATCCCGGCCATCCGCATCCCCGTCAAACAGCCAGCGTGACAGGGCGTCGATATCACGGCTCGGGTCGCGATATTCGATATCGATGCCGATCATGGCATCCGGGTCTTTGGCAATCGCCACCGCCACAAGATCGCGGCTGTGGCTGATACTCGCACAATAGATCACACCATCGATGATTAAACCGGGCCGCCCCGAGCCTTGCCGCACGGTTTCATATGTCCCATCCCCGGCGATATCCGGCCAGATATAATGTCCAAGATCGCCCAGCATCTGCCACGCGCGGGCCGAACTTTGGCGGCGTTTTTCCGTGCGGTCGCCCTTCAGATCATCGACCTGCTGCCAGCACCATAAAACGTTGCCCCCAAACGCGGTCTTGACATCGATGATTGCGTTTTTTTTCATGTATCTGGCAAGTTTTGGTTGTTTTGTTGGCGACGGGTTCATTAAATCAGGGACGTCTGCCCGGCTCGGGCAATAAAAAACGCGATAATTGATCCGATCAACCGGATCAATCTGATAATATCAATAAAAGGCAGGTTGGATATGCGCAGTTTGAAATTTGCAGTCGTCGGTTTGCTGGCACTTGTTGTTGCCGCGTGCCGCACCGCCCCCGTTCAGAATGTCAGCAGTCAGCCCTTCCCGGCTGATGCGTCAAAACTCAGCATGGCACAGATCGAAGAAAGCATCATCAAGGCCGCAGGCGAACGTGAATGGATCGTTCAACGCAAGGCCGAAGGTGAACTGATCGCCACCTATTCCCCACGCAACCATCTGGCCAAGGTTGAAATCGATTTTGACCAGTCCGAATTTTCCATTTCCTATGTCGACAGCACCAATCTGAACTATGATGGCACGTCGATCCATTATAATTACAATCGCTGGGTCAATAATCTGCGACAGGATATCTTGCGCGAAGTCTCGGCAAAGGCCGTACTCGCGAACTAGGTTTGGATATGAGTTTGCTGCACGCCAGAATTTCGCACTGGGCTTTCTGGGAAGACCGCGATGATCGAGCGGTCCTGAAATCCGGAACAGCCGGGCATACCGAAATCCCGCATACCGCAATCCCGATTGACGATATGACCGGTGCCAATCTGGCGCGCAGCCTCAAACCCGCCTGGCGGCGGCGTCTGGACCTCTATGGTCGCGCCGCCGCCGAAGTGCTCGACCATACCATCCGTGATGGCGATAATCCGCATATCGTTTTTGCCTCCCGCCACGGCAATATTGATCGCACGCTGAAACTCCTCCATCAGGTCGCGACAAACGAAACCCTCTCCCCCGCCGATTTCAGCATGTCGGTGCATAACGCGCTGGTCGGGGTTGCCTCGATCAACTGGTCGATCACCCAAAGCCACACCGCGATTTCGGCTGGCAATGACAGCCTGATCGCGGCCCTGACCGAAACATTATGCCAGCTCACCAGCGAAGATGGCCCCGTCATCCTGTGCTATGTCGATCTGCCGCTGCCCGACATTTACCACGACGAAGACCCGGACGACATTTCCGGCACCGCCCTTGCCATCCGCTTTGACCAGCCAACGAAACCGGACGGCAAAATGTTCTGGTTCGATCCGATCCCCGATCATGATCCCGCCCCCATGCCACACCGCCAGGCACGCGCCATCGCCGCCTGCCTTGGCACCTCGTCAAAAACCGGGTTGAACCTGCCGGGGAAATCCGGCGGCTGGGCCATGCAACCGCATGACTGATAAACACAGCAGGCCGACACGGTCGTCAAAGGGCTTTAATTGGTATTGGCGGCTGCTGGCGACCGGCTTTGCCTTTTCATCCTTTGGGCTGGGCGGGCTTTTGCTGGCCATCACCATTTTCCCCGCCATGATGATCATCCTGCGCGACCGCGCCAAACGCCGCCGCTATGCGCAGTTTGTCATCTGCCGCGGTTTTCGCCTTTTCACATGGATGCTTGATGTCACCGGTGTGGCGGTTGCCGAAACCGAAAATATCGAACGCCTTCGATCCGCACGTGGTGCGCTGATCATCGCCAATCATCCGACATTGCTCGATGTCGTGATGATCCTGGCCCAGATGGATCGCTGCCAGTGTGTCGTCAAACACGAACTGTTTCGCAATCCGTTCATGGCCGGTGTGGTACGTGCGGCTGGTTTCATTCGCAATAATGACGATCCCGAAAACCTGATATCGCAGGCGCGCGATCATCTGGCAAACGGTGCCTGCATCCTGATTTTCCCCGAAGGAACCCGCACACCCAGCCGCCGCAAACTGGGCCAATTACAACGCGGGGTAGCGAATATCGCGATAGAAACACAAGTCGACTTGATTCCTGTGGTTGTGCACTGTAATCACGATACCCTGAAAAAGGGGGTACCGTGGTATCGCATTCCGCCGTCGAAAATCCGTTTTCGCCTCGTAGTCGATGCACCGCTATCATTTGGGGACATTGCTGATCCGACGTTAAGCCGCGCTAAACAGGCGCGTTTGCTGACCCGGATCATCAAGGATTATTATCTGGACAGACTGACGCATGACTTCGCTGGAAACTGAGCTTAAAGCCTTCATTATCGAGACGCTCAATCTCGAAGACATAAGTGTCGAGGATATCGACAGCGAAGAAGCCCTGTTTGTCGATGGGCTCGGCCTTGATTCCATCGATGCCCTTGAACTTGGCGTTGCGATCCAGAAAAAATATGATGTCCGGATCGATGCCAAGAACGAAGATGTGAAAACCCATTTTGCATCGGTACGCAATCTGGCGAAATTCATTCAGGCTTCGGGCAAGGAGGGGTAATCATGCACAGTCGCCAGGACGTCTATCAACAGCTTCACGATTACCTTGTCGAACTTTTCGAAGTCCCGTCCGAGGATATCACCCCTGACGCCCGCCTGTTCGAAGACCTTGACCTCGACAGCATCGATGCCGTCGACCTGATCGTCAAATTCCAGGAAATCACCGGCAAGAAAATCCCGGCCATGGAATTCCGGTCTGTGCGCACCGTCGATGACGTCGTCGAGAAGATCCATGACCTGGTCAGTTCCTAAACGGATCGCGGCCCTTCTGCTTGGCGTACTGGGTGTTACCTATCCGGTTCTGGTCTATTTCGGACTGTCGGCATTTTCGCCGCAATTCATCCTGATCGGCCTTTTGATCGTGGTGCTTTTGCGTGCCGTGACATTTGCGGTGCAAAAACGTTATGGGCCTGCCGGTCTTGCGGTTCTGGTCGCGGGTATCGTTGCCGCGGGTGGTCTGGCAAGCGAACTTCTCGCCATCCGCTTTTATCCGGTAATTGTCAGCCTGACGATGGGGGCGGTTTTTACCGTCACGCTCTTTACCGACCGACCGATGGTCGAACGCCTCGCCCGGCTGAAAATGCCCGATCTTGACGACTATTCGATTGCCTACACGCGCAAACTGACCAAAGTCTGGATCGGATTTTTCGCGGTCAACGCGATGATTGCCACATGGACGGCACTTTATGCGAGCATGGAAATATGGACGCTTTATAATGGGTTTCTGTCCTATCTGCTGATTGGCATTCTGTTTATCGGCGAATGGCCGGTCCGCCGCATTCTGCGCGCCCGCCATGACCGCAAGATCAAAGAGTCCTGATGACCGGCTTTATCGAAAAACTGCATGATCCGCAAAACGCCGATACCGCCCTTTGCATCGAAGGCGACCGGCTTTTTTGCGTTGGTGATCTGCGTTCCGATATCGACCGTCTTTGCCCCACCCTATCCGCATCTTCGCGCATCGCCATCCATTGCCAGTCGGCCCGTCTGTTCCTGATCGCGATCACCGCCGCATGGCGCGCGGGCGCCACCGTGATTTTCCCCGCGACGGATCGGCCAGCCTATCTTGATGGCATTGTCGATCAGTTCGATCTCTATCTCGACGATACTGCAATCCTTGCAAAGCTCGCCAAAGGCAACGACGCGACGCTGTCAACCACACTGCCCGCCGCATCCGATTGTCGGGCTGTGTTCTTTACCTCCGGCTCGACCGGGGATGCCAAACCCATCGCCAAGACCCTCGCCCTGATCGAAGCCGAAATAACCATACAGGAACCGCTGTGGCAGCCGCACATCCCCA
The DNA here is from genome assembly GCF_040549275.1 of Thalassospira sp. MBR-102. NCBI lineage: Bacteria > Pseudomonadati > Pseudomonadota > Alphaproteobacteria > Rhodospirillales > Thalassospiraceae > Thalassospira > Thalassospira sp. MBR-102. Next base: position 100,612 of record NZ_JBEPTC010000014.1, on the reverse strand, counting down.
AAGGCGCACGCATTGTCGGGCTGGTATCCCATCAACATATCTATGGCCTGATTTTCCGCATCGTCTGGCCGGTGATCACGAGCCGTGTCTTTACCGCCGATCCCGCCCCCTATTGGGAAATGATGCAGGGCGATATCGGGGCGGGCGATGTCCTGATCACAAGCCCCGCACATCTTAAAAACCTGCATCCCGATCTGGCAGATGTGCCGCGCCCGTCCCTGATCTTTTCATCGGGTGGCCCGCTTGACCTTGCCGCCGCATCCGAAACCACTGCGATGCTCGGCACCTGCCCGACAGAAATTTACGGAAGCACCGAAACCGGCGGTATCGCCCATCGCCAGCAGACCGGCGACAACTGTCCGTGGCATCCCTTGCCCGGTGTCGACATTGGTCTGAATGACGCCGGATGCCTTCGCGTGCGCGCCGCCCACATCGCGGGCGATGACTGGTATCAGACCGAAGACATCGCAAAGATCGATAACACAACCGGCACCTTTACCCTGCATGGCCGGGCCGACCGGGTGGTCAAGGTCGAAGGCAAACGCATTTCGCTGGGCGCTGTCGAACGCCATCTGCGTCAAAGCAATCTGGTCGAAGACGCCATTGCGCTGATCCCCGATGATAATGACCGTCGCCTTGGCGTGGTGGCCGTGCTGTCGCCTGCGGGCCGCGATATGCTGGCCGATATCGGGCGGTTTCGCATGGGGCGCCAACTCCGGCGTGAAATCGCCAAATTCGAAGACGACGCTGCTTTGCCGCAACGTTGGCGCTTTGTCGATCGGTTACCATCCGACAGTCAGGGCAAACGCCCGCTTCATTTGCTGCGTGCGCTTTTTGCCGATATGGAACCTGTGACACCTGAAATCGTTATACAAAATCGCGATGATGACCGCGTCAATCTGGCGCTGCACCTGCCCAAGGATCTGCTTTATTTCCGGGGCCATTTCCCCGGCATGCCGATCCTGCCCGGTGTGGTCCAATTGCATTGGGCGGCGGATCAGGCCGCAACGCTTTTTGATGTCCCGGTCACCATCGGCGAGGTGACACAACTGAAATATCGCAAACCGATTGCACCGGGGTCAAAACTGATGCTTGAACTTGATTGCGACCGGGAAAACAGAAAAATCAAATTCCGCTATCATTCCGACGCCGAAGGCGATCACAGCTCCGGTATTCTGAAATGGCGCGAGGCCCCCTCATGAAAATCTGTGCCGTCATACCGACCCATAATCACCATGACGTCCTGGCTGACGTTGTGGCGCGCATCCGCGCATATGATCTGCCGGTGATCATCATTGATGACGGGTCAAACACGCAAACACACGATGTTGTCGCCGCCCTGCACGATCCCGAAAACGGCATCACCTGCATGCATCTGGATGAAAATGGCGGCAAGGGTGTGGCGGTAATGACCGGCCTTGCCATGGCCGAACGCGCCGGTTTCACCCACGCCATTCAGGTCGATGCCGATGGGCAGCATAACCTTGACCGGATCAAGGAAATGATCCGCATCGCACAAGAAGACCCAACGGCGCTTGTCACCGGCCTTCCGGTCTATGATGACAGCATCCCGCAAAAACGCCGTATCGGGCGCTGGATTTCCCATGTCTGGGTCTGGATCGAAACATTGTCGACCCACATCCGCGACAGCATGTGCGGCTTTCGCGTCTATCCCGTCTCCGAAAGCCTCGCGGTCTGGCGCGAAGAAGGCTGCGGCCATAAAATGGATTTCGACACCGAACTGATGGTACGCCTGTACTGGCGCGGTGTTCCGGTCCATCACGTCCCGACCGAAGTCACCTACCCCGAAAACAACACGTCTAACTTCCGCATGTGGAAGGACAATGTCCTGATAAGCTGGATGCACACCCGGCTGTTCTTTGGCATGCTGGCCCGCCTGCCGGGATTTATTGCGCGTGGTGGCCATTTCGGGCAGAAACACCGCACTGGTATTGATCCCGAAAAACATCCCGAAACCATCGGAGCCCCCGCCAAACACTGGTCGGAAATTGACGAACGCGGCATTTACTGGGGCATCCGGTTCCTCGGCGCGGTTTATCGTTATGGCGGGCGTCGGCTGTGTCTGGTGGTGATGTTTCCGGTCATCACTTATTTCTTTGCCACCGGCCGGGTCGCGCGCCGCGCATCGCAGGATTTCCTGTCGCGCGTTGCCGCCATCACCGGCCAACCCAAACCGGGCCTGCGTGACAGTTTTCGCCATTTCATGAATTTCGGCGAAAGTGCACTGGATAAAATCGCCGCATGGTCGGGCGAAATGAAGATTGATGATCTTGATCTGCCCAACCACGCCGACAGCCTGTTTGCCTATATCCCGCGCGATCAGGCCGTCATCCTGTTCGTGTCCCATTTCGGCAATATCGAACTGGTGCGTGCGATTGCCAGCCGCGACCGCGATTTTCGCGTCAATGTGCTGCTGCATCAAAAAAACGCCGCCCGCTTTGGCCGCGTCTTGCAAAAATTCGCCCCGCAAAGCCAGGTCGATCTGATCGAAGTCACCGATATCGGCCCCGATACCGCGATGCTGCTGCGTGAAAAGGTCGAACGCGGCGAATGGGTCGTCATTGCAGCGGACCGCGTTGCCATTGGCGCACGCGATAAATCGGTGCGCGTCCCGTTTCTGGGTGATCCGGCTCCCTTCCCGCAGGGGCCGTTTGTTCTGGCCCATCTGCTGCAATGCCCGGTCTATATGGTTGCGGCATGGCGCAATGGGAAACGCTTTGAAATCGTCTGGGAAAAACTGGCCGATCAAATCACCCTGCCGCGCGCCAACCGGATCGGTAAAATCACCGAATATGCCGGGCAATATGCCAACTGGCTTGAAAAGCTTGTTGTTACAAAACCGCTGCAATGGTTCAATTTCTATGACTTCTGGGCGAAGAAAAAGGACGACAATGAATAACAGCCGCACCACTGTGCAGTTTGGCGATGAAAACCTGCGCATCGAAGATATCGTTGCCCTTGCCGAACAACGTGCCCTGCCCGTCCTGTCATCCGACCCGGAATTCACCACCCGCATTAAGGCCGGGGCCGATTTCCTTGATCGGGAATTGCGCGATCACGGCCATATTTACGGGGTCACCACCGGCTATGGTGATTCCGTTTCGCGCCGCGTCCCGCCCGAACTGGTCGCCGAACTCCCGCTTCATCTCAGCCGGTTTCACGGTTGCGGCCTTGGCGATATTCTCAAGCCCGATCAGGCGCGCGCTGTCCTTGCGGTCCGGCTTGCATCCCTTTGCACCGGCTATTCCGGTGTCAGCCTTGATCTTCTGCGCCAGCTTGCAGGTCTTCTCGAACACGACATCACACCCCTGATCCCCGAAGAAGGATCGGTCGGCGCCAGCGGCGATCTGACCCCGCTTTCCTACGTGGCCGCCGCCCTGATCGGCGAACGCGACGTGCTGTATCGCGGCCAGAAAATGACCGCATTGGATGCCCTTGCCACCTCCGGGTTAACGCCGTTAACGCTCCGCCCCAAGGAAGCCCTGGCGATCATGAATGGCACGTCGGTCATGACCGCCATGATGTGTCAGGCATTCGTGCGTGCGGATTACCTCTGCCGCCTGACCGCGCGCATCACAGCACTTGCCTCTATCGGGTTGCTGGGCAATCCCGCCCATTTTGACAAACGCCTGTTTGCCGCCAAACCCCATCCGGGGCAGGCCCGCATCGCCGCCTTTATCGAGGATGACCTTGCCGATCTCGGCACCAATTATGCCCCGGCCCGGTTGCAGGATCGTTATTCGCTGCGCTGTGCGCCGCATGTCATCGGCGTTCTGGCCGACATGATGCCGACCTTCCGCGCAACGCTTGAAACCGAACTCAATAGCGCCAATGACAACCCGCTGATCGATGTCGAAGGCGAAACCATCCTGCATGGCGGTCATTTTTATGGCGGGCATGTTGCCTTTGTCGCCGATGGCATGAAAACCCTGATCGCCAATCTCGCCGATCTGATGGATCGGCAAATGGCGCTTCTGGTCGATACCAAATTCAATCATGGTCTGCCATCGAACCTGTCGGGATCGGATGCGGATCGCGCCTCGATCAATCATGGGCTGAAGGCCGTGCAGATCGGCGTTTCCGCCTGGACGGCAGAGGCATTAAAAAACACCATGCCCGCCAGCGTCTTTTCGCGCTCGACCGAATGCCACAATCAGGACAAGGTCAGCATGGGAACGATTGCCGCGCGTGATTGCCTGCGCATCCTGCAACTGACCGAACAGGTCGCGGCTGCCAACCTTATCGCCGTCAAACAGGCGATCACGCTGCGCCTTAAAAACGGTGACATCAAACCCGAACAACTTGGCAGCGACATCACAACCTTCCTGGATGCGCTTGGCACCGACATCCCCTTCATCGCCGAAGATCAGCCGCTCGAAGCAACCCTTCGCCTTCTGATCGACCGCATTCAATCGCGCCACTGGGCGCTTTATGGCGGGGATCTGGCATCATGATCAGCGCATCGGTCAGTGAAACCATCCAGTTCTATCACCTTGATCCGATGAATGTCGTCTGGCACGGCAATTACGTGCAGTTCTTTGAAAATGCCCGCTGCGCGCTGCTGGATCAGATCGACTACAATTATCCGCAAATGGATGCGTCGGGCTATGTCTGGCCGGTGGTGGATATGCGGGTCAAATATGTCCGCCCCTGTACCTTCGGCCAAAACATTACGATCACCGCGACGCTCCGCGAATATGAAAACCGGCTTAAAATCGACTACCTCATCAGCGACACCAAAACCGGTCAAAAACTGACCAAGGGCTTCACCATTCAGGTCGCGGTCGAAAAATCCAGCGGCGAAATGCTCTATCGCAGCCCCGATTTCTTCATCGCAAAGATGGAGGCCCTTGTTTGATCCCGATCCGCCGCCTGATCGCATCCGTCGCCCTGCTGACTGCCAGCATGACCGGCACCGCACGGGCGGATGATATTCCGGCCCCGGCCAACATCGGCACCGAACAATATCTCGGCGGCTCCTTCACCATGGACCGCCATCTTGACGGCTTTGAAAAACCGCTCACCTCGAACGGCGATTTCGTCCTGTCCCCGGCACGCGGGCTGGTCTGGCGCACGTTGCAACCCTTCCCCGGCACCACGATCCTTGATGATCACGGCATCACCCGGATCGATGATCAGGGCAACCGCGATGAACTCGCCCGCGGCGATCAGTTCCGCCAGTTTGTCGAACTGATTTCAGCCGTTCTTGCCGGAAACTGGCAACCGCTGGAGCAGCGTTTTGACATCACCAGGGACACAACCGAACAGGGCGCATGGCAGGTCATCCTGACGCCCAAGGACGGAAGCAATATCGCCCAACAGATCAGTAAAATCACCGCCGCCGGTACTGATTTTGTCGAAGCCGTCCGACTGGAAAAACCGACCGGCGACCATGATGCCATCACTCTTGCCGATCAGGCATTGCAAAGCCTGCCGCTGCCGCCCGAATTTGCCGCCCTTCTGACCGGCGCGGATCAGTAATGGCATTGCGCGCAACCCTCTGGGCCCTGTGCCTGATCGCGATGGCGGTTTTTGCCACTTGGCAATTGCGCGGCGGCCATACCGGGATCGATGCCGATATCCTGTCCCTGATCGGGCAGGAAAATGCCGCCCCAAACGGCCCGCAAACTGACATCGCCACCGTCCGTCATCTGCTGGCAAATGATGGTCGGCAGGCGATCTTCATGCTCTCGCATTCTGACCGCGACACACTTGAAACCGCCGCCACTGATTTCGCAGGCCGGATCGCGGCCCTTGATGGCACGCAAACCATCACCCTTCCCGGTCACAACGACAATCGCTTCGCCGATCTGATGGCGCTTTATGGCCCTCATGCCAACAGCCTGCTATCCCCGTCTGATCGCGAAAAGCTGGCAAATGGCAACGCCGAAGCGCTCTATCGCCGTGCGCTTCAGAACCTCTATTCCCCGGCAACAACGCTCAGCAGCCAGTCGCTAAAACAGGACCCGTTCGCCCTTCTGCCCACCTTCCTGTCCGACCTTGCCGCAAAGCTCGGCACCGGTAACGAGATCATCACCCGCGACGGGCAATTTTACCTGCCGGTGATGGCAAGCCTGTCACCCGATCTGCGCAGCTCCGGCAATGATCAACGCTGGGTCACCGGGGCCAACACCGCCCTGCAATCCATCACCGATGCCACGCCCGGCCTGAGTACCGCCAAAACCGGCCAGATTTTCTTTGCCGTGGCAGAAGCCATCCGCGCCCAAGCTGATGTGCAACGCATCGCGATCATCGCGACCATCGGCATCCTTGTGATGATCGGGCTGGTGTTCTACTCGCCCATCCCGCTTTTCGGTGCCCTTCTGGTCGTCGGCAGCGGCCTTTTGGCAGGCCTTGCCGCCGTGGTGGTGATCTTCCCCGCCATCCATGCGATTGCGCTGGTGTTTGGCGCGACCATGATCGGCATTTCGGTCGATTATGCCCTGCATTACCTTGTGCTGCGCTCTGCCGCTGGATCACCCACGGACCGACTGCACAAAATCCGACCGGGGCTAAGCCTTGGCCTTCTGACATCCGTGATCGGCTTTGGCGCGCTGTCACTCAGCCCCACCCAATTGCTATCCCAGATCGCGGTTTATTCGGTTGCCGGTCTGGTCGCTGCCTATTGTTCGGTGCTGTTCCTGCTGCCCCTGATCCCGGCCCGCGATGTCCGGCCATCCTCGCCGATCCGCAAACTGCATGACGGGTTGCAAACCGTCCTTGGCAAAACATTTGCCCCGATCCGCGTGCGGCTGATCGCAAGTGCCGCGATCATCATCACCCTTGCCCTTGCGGCCTTCGTGATCCCCGGCAATAACGATATCCGCCAGTTCGGTCACGGCAATGACGCCCTGATAGCGGATGCCGGAAACATTGCAGATATCCTCGGCCTTGGCGGCAGCCCCGTCTTCATCCGCATTGATAGCGACGATCCCCAGGCCCGCCTTGAAACCGGCGAAGCAATCCGCGATGCCCTGACACCGCTGATCGCCGATAACCGCCTTGGCGGCATGATCGGCCTGTCCGATCTGATCCCGTCCATCACCCGGCAAACCGAAAACCGCGATCTGGTCGCGACCGGCCTTTATGATCGCTTTGGCGCGGCCCTGTCCAATCAGTTACCGGTCAACATCACCGCGCCGGACATGGATGCCGGTTACCTTGTCCCCGATGAAGACGCGGCAAAGACATTGCCCGAAATCGCCCGCCTGCATTCCGGCGGATCGGACATCATCCGGCTTCGCAACGCCACCGATATTGACGCCATCAGCACCGCCCTTGGCGATATCGAAAACGTCAGTCTGATCAACCCGCCCACCGCGATCAGCAACCAGTTTGCCACCTACCGCCTGTGGGCATGGATTGCCTTGGGCGGTGCGCTTTGTGTCGCCGCCATCCTTGCTGTTTTGCGTTACGGGCTTCGCACCGGCATCTGCGTTTTTGCCGCCCCCGCCGGGGCGATCCTGTTTGCGGTGCTGGGCGGTTATGCCTTTGGCATCGCCCAAAGCTTCTTTACCACCATGGCGCTGTTTCTGGTCTTTGCCATCGGGGCGGATTACGTTCTGTTTCTGGCCGAAAGCCGCAACGGCCCCCATGATGACGACACGCGCCTTGCGGTGTTGCTGTCGCTGATCAGCAGCGTGCTTGCCTTTGGCCTTCTCGCCACATCATCCGTGCCGCTGGTGCGTGATATCGGATCGGTGATTGCCATCGGCCTGATCGGGGCATGGTTCCTGGCCTTCTGGATGACCGCACCAACAAAAAACAATAACGCGCAAACCCAAAAACAGCGGGGGCAAAAACAGTGAGACCCGATTGCGATATCGCCGTCATCGGTGCCGGGCCTGCCGGATCGGTCATTGCCAAATTCCTGCATGATGCCGGCATGGCCGTTACCGTACTCGAAGCCGAAACCTTCCCGCGCTTCGTGATCGGCGAAAGCCTGTTGCCCAACTGCATGAATGTGCTGGAACGCGCCGGGCTTCTGGATGCTGTGACCGATGCCGGGTTCCAGTTTAAAAACGGTGCCGTCTTCGAATGCGGCCCCCAATATATGTCGATTGATTTCCGCCAGAATTTCGAACCATCCGATTGCTGGGGCACGACGTTTCAGGTCAAGCGCGCCCGCTTTGATCAGATTCTGGCAGGTGAGACCGCGCGCGCCGGGGTCGACATCCGCTTTGGCCACCGCGTCACATCCGCAACGCTTTCCGATGGCGATTGCCGCCTCGGCTTCACCGATGCCAATGGCAATCCGGGTGAACTACGGGCCGGGTTCGTGGTGGATGCCAGCGGCTATGGCCGGGTCCTTCCCCGGATGCTCGGCCTTGCCCGCCCCGGCAAGTCGATTGAACGCCGTGCCCTCTTCACCCATATGCGCGATCACATCACCGATCCCGGCTATGACCGTGAAAAAATCCTGATCACGGTGCATCCGACCCGTCATGAAATCTGGTACTGGCTGATCCCGTTTTCCGATGGCACCGCATCCATCGGCGCGATTTATCCCGATAATGATCCGGCCTTTGCCGGCATGTCGGATCAGGACATTTTCAATCAGCTGATCCATGATACACGCCTTGATTCGCTGCTTGCCAATGCAGAACCGATCCGTGACCTCAATTCCATCGCCGGGTATAGCGCGCAGTCGGAAAAACTTTTTGGCGATGGTTATGTCCTGCTTGGCAATTCGGCGGGCTTCCTTGATCCGGTGTTTTCATCGGGTGTCACCATTGCCATGCATTCCGCCGAACTGGCCGCCAAGGCACTGATCGCGCGCCATAATGGCAAGGCCGTTGACTGGACCATGGATTTCGCCGAACCACTGTCAAAGGGGGTCGATACGTTCCGATCCTATGTCGACGCATGGTATGATGGACGGTTACAGACGATTATTTTCAATCAGCCCGATGACGATTCACAACTGAAACGTATGGTCGTTTCGATCCTTGCAGGTTATGCATGGAATATGGAAAACCCGCTGGTCGCCAAAACCGAACGCTACATTGAGATGTTGCACGATCTATGCGCTCCGTCGTCGTAAAAACCCTTGTCGCTGGCATGCTTGCCACGGGCCTGAGCGCCTGTGAAACAATGAACATGCCCGATCTGACAATGCCCGACCTTTCCATGCCGGACGTCTTCACATCAACACCGGCGCAAACCGTGATGCTTGACGAGGGCTATGAATTCACCCTGCCCGAACAGCCATGGACCGATGATGACGCCATCGACGTCACCCAGCAGGTCACCGCAAACTGGAAAAACACCAGCAGCAACGAAACCGAAACCGGCACCTTTCAGGCCCGCATCACCCTTGAACGCGATCACGTCCGCATCGTCATGATCGATGATCTGGGCCGTCGCGCGATTGATATCGACTGGTCGACCGATGCCCTGTCGGTTCAAACCGCCGACTGGCTGCCCGCAACACTTGATGCACGCCGTATGCTGGCCGATATCGTCATGGTCTATTGGCCGCTCGATGTCGTGCGCGATGCCCTGCCCCGCGATCTGTCGATCCGCGAAACCATGGGGGAACGCACGCTTCGCATCGATAGCAACGGCCGCTTCTATGCCCGGATCGAACGCCCGGTACGCGATGTCTGGCAGGGTTTTGCCAAAATCCGCAACGAACGTTTCGGCTATGTCATCACGATCCAGTCAAAACACACAGGATCGTCATCATGACGCTGGGCTCGCTGTATCTCTCCGCCCTTGGCATCGTATCCGCCCTTGGCACCGGGATCGATGAAACCCGTGCAACCCTGTTTGGCGACCGCCCGGCGGATATGATCGCGCGCGACGGTTTCCTGCCCGACCGCGCCACGATCCTTGGCACTGTCGTCACCGATCCGGCCCCTCTGCCCGAAAACCTTGCCCGTCACGATACCCGCAACAACCGCCTGCTTTTGGCCGCAACCCGGCAGATCGAAACCGACATCACCGATCTGATTGCCGATATTGGTCGCGCCCGCATTGGCGTCATCATCGGCACCAGCACATCGGGCATCGAAGAAGGCACAACCGATTACGAAGCCGCCCTTGATGGCGGGGCCTTCCCCGAAACATTCCTGTATAGCCATCAGGAAATCGGATCACCCGCTGATTTCCTGCGCGACGCCTTTGATCTTGGCGGACCATCTTATGCGATTTCAACCGCCTGCTCGTCCAGTGCCAAGGGTTTTGCCGCCGGGGCGCGCCTGATCAATACCGGGCTGTGTGATGCGGTTCTGGTCGGCGGCGTCGATAGCCTCTGCCGTCTGACCGTGCGCGGCTTTGATGCCCTGCAATCGGTTTCAAACGGCCTTTGTAATCCCATGAGCCTTAACCGCGACGGCATCAATATCGGCGAAGGGGCCGCACTTTTCATCCTCCGTCGTGATGCGGGCGACATCGAATTGCTCGGCGTCGGTGAAAGCTCCGACGCCCATCACCCCAACGCCCCGCATCCCGATGGCCGGGGGGCCGCCATGGCAATGCAAAACGCGCTTTCCAATGCCAAACTCAAACCATCCGACATCGCCTATATCAATCTGCACGGCACCGCGACCCCGCTGAATGACGGCATGGAAGCCCGTGCCGTTTGTGATGTTCTGGGCGCCAACGTCCCGGCAAGCTCCACGAAGCCCATGACCGGTCATACGCTGGGTGCTGCGGGCGCCATCGAAGCCGCCATGCTCTGGCTTTCGCTTTGCGATGCCGCCCAAGGAGCACCCCTGCCGCGTCATATCTGGGACGGCGTAGCTGATCCCGACATCCCCGACATCAATCTGGTGGCCGCGCCGGCCACGAAATTGCCCCCTTCGGATCGCTTGGCGATGATGAGCAACTCGTTTGCCTTTGGCGGCAGCAACGTCTCGGTCATTCTGGGCCGGGGCTGGAACCGGGGGAACCGCACATGAATGCGTCTGTAAAACCCGCCTTCCCACCCGTCGAAACACTGGTGCCGCACGCGGCCCCGATGCTTCTGATCGACCGCATTCTCGCCGCCGATGCCGAAAGCCTGACGGCAGAGGTCCGCATCACCAAAAACAGCCTGTTCTTCACCCCCACGCATGGCGTCCCCGCCTATGTCGGGATCGAATATATCGCCCAGTCGGTGGCGGCCTATAGCGGCTGGCGCGCCCAGTCTGCCGCCCCCGGCACAGCACCCAAAATCGGCTACCTGCTCGGCACGCGCAAAATGACCATGGCATGCGATGGCTTTGCCGATGGCGATGTGCTTGTCATCCATGTGAAAAACATTTTCGAAGACGGCGAAATGGGTGTGTTTGACGGCGAAGTCCGCAAGGGCACCGAAACCCTTGTGACCGCGCGCATCAATGTCTATCAGCCAAATGACGCCGCATCCGAAACCCCAACCAGCAACCAAGAAACAACAAAGCCATGACAGAAACCATTCTGGTAACAGGTGCAAGCAAGGGGATCGGTGCCGCCACCGCGCGCCGTCTTGCAAGGGACGGTTTTGATATCGTCGTCCATTATCATTCCGATCAAACCGGTGCTGAAGCCGTCCGTGATGATATCATCGCCCTTGGCCGCACGGCCCGTCTGATCCGGTTCGATATCGCCGACCGCGACGCAACGCGCACCGCAATCGAGGCCGACATTGCCGATCATGGCGCGCCCTATGGCGTGATCCTCAATGCCGGGCTGACCCGCGATGGACCTTTCCCGGCGCTCGAAGACGACGATTGGGACAGCGTTCTGCACACCAATCTCGATGGCTTTTACAATGTGATCAAACCGCTGATCATGCCGATCATTCAACGGCGCAAGGGCGGGCGTATCGTGGCGCTCACCTCCATCGCCGGGATCGCTGGCAATCGCGGGCAGGTGAATTATGCCGCGTCAAAGGCCGGGATCATCGGCGCGGTCAAATCGCTTGCCCTTGAACTCGCCAAACGCAAAATCACCGTCAATGCCGTCGCCCCCGGTGTGATCGAAACCCAGATGACCGGCGACCTGCCCGCGGACGAGGTCAAGGCCATGATCCCGATGCGCCGCTATGGCACAACGGACGAGGTCGCGGGCACCATCGCGTTTCTGTGCAGTTCCGATGCGTCCTACATCACACGCCAGGTCATCAGTGTGAATGGGGGCATGTTATGAGCAACACATCCACCACCCGCCGCGTGGTCATCACCGGCATGGCGGGCATCACCGCCCTTGGTGATAACTGGGAAACCATTTCATCGCGCATGGCCGCGGGCGAAACCGGCATCCGGCGCATGGATGACTGGGATGGCAAATATGATCTGCGCACCCGCCTGGCAGCCCCCGTGCAGGATTTCACGCTCAAGGGCAAATTCAGCCGCAAACAGCTTCGCAGCATGGGCCGTGTTGCCCAGATGTCGGTCGATGCCACCGACAAGGCACTCGAAATGGCGGGGCTTCGTGATGATACCGCCATCCTCCAGGGCGGGCGTCTTGGCATTGCCTATGGCTCGTCATTTGGCAGCACCCCGCCCGTTCTCGGCTTTACCCGCCTGATGGAACATGGCGACAGCAACGCCATCACCGCCACCAGCTACATCCAGATGATGAGCCACACGGCGGCCGTCAATATCGGCGTGCTCTATGGCATTTCCGGGCGCATCATCCCGACCTCGACCGCCTGCACATCGGGCAGCATGGGGATCGGTTATGCCTACGAGGCAATCAAATTCGGCATGCAGGATCTGATGATCGCCGGCGGGGCGGAGGAACTCTGCCCCACCATGGTCGCCGTATTCGATACCCTGTTTGCCACCAGTACCAGTAACGACGCCCCGGAACTCTCCCCGCGTCCCTATGATGCAAGGCGCGATGGTCTGGTAATCGGCGAAGGGGCCGGAACACTTATTCTGGAAGAATACGAACACGCCAAGGCCCGCGGGGCGACCATCTATGGCGAAATCGTCGGCTTCGCCAGCAATTCGGACGGCGCACACATCACGCAGCCCGCGGCGGACAAAATGGAAGTCGCCCTTCGTAAATCGCTTGAAACTGCCGGGCTGTCATCATCGGATATCGATATCGTCAATGGCCACGGCACGGCGACCGATCACGGCGACCTTGCCGAAAGCAAGGCGACCCGTGCGGTGTTTGATCGCGCCATTCCGATGCACACGCTCAAGGGCCATTTCGGTCACAGCCTTGGCGCATGTGGTGCCATCGAGGCGTGGCTTGGCCTTGAAATGATGCGCGAAGGCAAATTTGTCGCCACCGCCAATCTTGAACAGGTCGATCCGGAATGCGCCGAACTTGATTACATCTATGGCGACGCCAGACGCCTTTCGGCGGAACATATGATGAGCAACAATTTCGCCTTTGGCGGCATCAACACATCCCTGATCTTCCGGCAAATCTGAAACTGCCTGCGTGAAAGCATAAGAATTTACTTTGATTACGCAATTGCAGCCACGACATGAATGTCGCCCACCTCATGCTCTACGGCATGAGGTTTGACAATGATCTCGATGTCCTGATTAAGGCTGGTGAGGCAATCAAGCATCTTTCCAACCGCAACGCTTCGAAAGTTACCTTTCAACATGCGGCTTACATCAGCCTGATTCATGCCAATGATATCACCTAGCTGAGCTTGGGTTAGGCTGCGGCTCTTCTGAATGGCAATTATTTTTCTTACCAGCTCAGCTTTGGTTGCCATCTCTTTTGCCGTCTTGGAATCATGGAGGCTGTTATAAACAGACCCTTTGGTAATTTCGATTTCCATGTAACGCCTCCTGATTACTGATTCTTCAACTTGCTCTTTAATATTTTAAGCCTGTCTTTTACGAGATTTATGTCCTTTTGCGGCGTTGCAATTCCAGATTTTGATTTCTTCTGAAAAGCATGGAGCACATAAACAACATCTCCAATCTGGACAGCATAAATTACTCTGTAAGTATCTGAGTTGTAATCATCAACCAACTCCCAAACACCACCACCAACACCTTTAAGCGGTTTGGCAATTTGTGGTGTTTCCCCGCACTGAACCGTATCAAGGGCAAATCCCATAACGTCCTGGACATCATCGGGGAATTTATCAAAATCCTTTTTGCTTGAACCAACCCAAGCCAAATCCGCTCGCCCAGACATTATGGTAAATATCCCATAAAACAACAAGAGAAAATTCGGAAGATCTGAATTTACCGCCCCAACAAAAACCCCGGCATCTGCCGGGGTTTTGCGTTTCAGGCCGCATTTCTATCCGCCGGGATCGATGCCGTCGCCTCGATCTCGATCAATGCTTCGTCTTCGACAAGGGCACTGACCACCACCATCGTCATCGCCGGGAAATTCTTGCCAAGCACGCGGCGATAGGCCTCGCCGACCTCGCGCTGTTTGGCAAGATATTCCTTCTTGTCGACCACATACCATGTCAGCCGCGTCAAATGCTCCGGCCCGCCACCGGCGGCCTCCAGCACATCGACAATATTGCGCAGCGCCTGTTCCATCTGACCGACGAAATCCTTGGCGACAAAGACCTGATCAGCGTTCCAGCCAATCTGCCCGCCGATATAAAGCGGCACCCCGTCGGCCAGCACGCCATTTGCGTAACCCTTGGGCGGTTTCCATCCGTCTGGCTGAATGATTTTATGCATCTTTTTCTACCATTTCATTGATTTCGTTGTCGATTTTGGCACGCAAATCATCGGGCCACGGCACCGATTTACCGGCACCCCTTCTGGTAAACACCAGCGTCGCTGTCATCGAAAGGCGTTGCTCATCGCCACAGACAGCCGTGATTTCAAGATCAAGGCTTGATCGCCCCAACCGTTTCGGCACCAGCCGAAATTCAAGCATCTCGCCAAGGCGGCTTGGCGCGGTAAAGCTGATCTGAAGCCCCGCGGTCGGCACCGCCACCTCGTCAACCCCATGCATCTGCGCAAAGCTGAACCTGATCCGGTCCTCGAACCATTCTTCGACCGTCGCATTGATCATTTCGAAATAGCGCGGATAAAAAACGATCCCCGCCGGGTCGCAATGCTGAAACAGGACTTTCTGGGCATAGGTGAACATTGTCATCTCACACCCCCAGATACCGGTCGGCAAGTTCATCACTCAGATCACCAACCGCCCCGGTCCACGCGGTAACGCCCTTTTCGACCACCACATAACGGTCCGCCACACCGGATAATTCCTTCAATGACTTATCGACGACAAGGATCGAAAGACCCGATTGCTTCAACCGGTTGATCGCAGCCCAGATTTCCTGCCGCACCACCGGCGCCAGTCCCTCGGTCGCCTCATCAAGGATCAAAAGCCGTGGGTTGGTCATCAATGCGCGCCCGATGGCTAGCATCTGCTGCTCCCCGCCCGAAAGCGTCATCGCCTTCTGATCGCGCCGCTCGGCAAGCCGTGGGAACAGGTCCGCCACCCGGTCAAAATCCCATTCACCGGCCCGCGCCGCCGCCATCAGGTTTTCCATCACGCTTAACCGGGCAAAGCACCGCCGCCCTTCGGGCACAAGCCCGATGCCAAGCCGGGCCGCCTTGTGCGATGGCAGTTTCGCAAGGTCGGTATCGGCAAAGCGGACCTCACCATCCCGGTGGCTCATCATCCGGCAGATGGTCTTGATCGTCGTGGTCTTGCCCATGCCGTTGCGCCCCATAAGCGCAACCGCCTCGCCCTCGTTCACGATCAGATCGACACCAAACAATGCCTGCGACGCACCATAAAAGGCGGTGATGCCAGATACTTCCAGAAGTGCGCTCATGATCAGGCTTCCTCCCCCAAGTACGCCCGCTTGACGTCCTCATTGCCACGAATATCGTCAACCGTGCCGGTCGCAATCACCCGCCCATAGACCAGAACCGAAATCCGGTCGGCCAGCGCAAAAACCGCGTCCATATCATGCTCCACCAGCAGGATCGGCGCTTCTGCCCGCAATCCGTCAAGGAACCCGGTCAACCGTTTGGACCCTTCCGGCCCCATGCCTGCCATCGGCTCGTCGAGCAAAAAGGCACGCGGCTTAAGTGCTAACGCAACCGCCATTTCAAGCTGCCTGCGTTCGCCGTGCGATATGTCGGCGGCCCGCATCTGCGCCCGGTCGGCAAGACCAACCCGCTCCAATTGCGCCATCGCCGGTTCCAGAAGCGACGCATCGCTTAAAACCGGCTTGAAAAACCGGAAGATTTTCCCGCTGACCGATTGCTGCGCCAGAACGACGTTCTGAAGCACAGAGAATTCCGGCATCAGGGACGACACCTGAAATGTCCGCGCCAACCCCATGCGGGACCGTTCCACCGCATCCAGATCGCCGATATCACGCCCGGCAAAGCGGATGTCGCCGCTGTCAGATTTGATCTCGCCCGCGATCTGCTTGATCAGGGTGGATTTCCCCGCCCCGTTCGGCCCGATCAGGGCATGGATTTCACCGGGCATAAGGTCCAGCGACACATTGTCACTGGCCAGCAACGCGCCGAACTGCTTGGTGACATTGGATAGTGAAAGAATGGCTTCAGGCATGTTTGCGCTCCCCCGCCAGAAGACCGATCAGGCCACCGCGTGCAAACAGCACCACCACCAGCAACAGAATACCCAGCGGCAATTGCCAGTATTCAAACATGCCGCCCAGAAGATGTTCCAGAATGATGTAAAGTGCCGCCCCCGCGACCGGACCAAACAGCCGCCCGACCCCGCCAAGAATGACAAACACCATGATTTCTCCCGACATATGCCATGACAGCATCGATGGGCTGACAAACCGGTTCAGATCGGCATAAAGCGCACCGGCCCATGCGGTAATCATCGCTGAAATCACAAACGCCACCAGACGCACGCGGAACGGCGCAATACCAATCGCCATCATGCGTTGGCTGTTTTGCCGCGCCCCATGCAGGGCCAAACCAAACCGCGACCGGATCAGCACGGCTGAAAACGCAATCGCAACACCCAGCATCGCCGCGCACAGCCCAAAGAAGCTGATCGGATCAAGCGTGTTCAAACCCGGAAAGCTGTTGCGCACATAGATCGAAAGCCCGTCTTCCCCACCATAGGCCGGCCAGGAAATCGCGAAATAATAGATCATCTGCGCAAAGGCCAGCGTGATCATGATGAAATAGACCCCGCTGGTCCGAAGCGTGATCGCCCCGATCAGAAGCGCCACCAAAGCCGATGCGATCAATGCCACGATCCAGATGACAATCATCTGTGTCGTACCGTTGATTTCAAAGGGTGCCGTCATGATCGGCTCGTAATTCAGCGCATGGCTGGCAAGGATCCCGGCGGCATAGCCCCCGATCCCGAAAAATGCCGCATGACCAAATGACACAAGCCCGCCAAAGCCAAGCGCGATATTAAGCCCGACCCCCGCCATGCCAAGGATCGCAACCTTGGTCGCAAGGGTAATGATAAACGGCTCCCCCATGATCTGTGCGATCACCGGCACCGCAATCAGCAACGCCGCCAGAACGATATTAAGGATGGTTTCGCGGTTCATGCTCATATCAGGCTTCCGTCCCGAACAAACCGCTTGGCCGCAGGAAAAGCACCAGCGCCATAACGATATAAATCAGCATCGATGCAAGTGCGGACCCAATCGCCGTCGCACTTGCCGGATCGAAAAACGCCTCGAACCCGATGGGCAGCAAAAACCGCCCCATCGTGTCGGTAAAGCCGACCAGTAACGACCCGACAAGCGCGCCTTTGATCGACCCGATCCCGCCAATCACGATCACAACGAATGCCAAAATCAAAACCGGTTCGCCCATGCCAACCTGTACCGATTGCGTCGTGCCGACAAACGCCCCCGCCAGCCCGGCCAACGCCGCGCCCAGCGCAAAAACAACCGTATAAAGCCGGTCGATATTGATCCCCAATGCGGCGATCATTTCACGGTCGGCTTCACCGGCACGAATGCGCGTGCCAAGTCGCGTCTTGCCAATCAGGGTAAAAAGACCCGCCGCCACGATCAGACCGGCGACAATAATCGCCAGCCGGAAAATCGGATATTCCGATCCACCGGGCATCGTTACCGTGCCCGAAAGGGCTTCGGGGACATTTAAAAACAGCGGGAAGGAGCCGAAAATCCACCGGGTTCCTTCGGAAAAAATAAGAATAAGCGCAAATGTCGCCAGCACCTGATCAAGGTGATCACGTTTATAAAGCCTGCGGATCACCAGCATTTCAACCAGCGCCCCCGCAAGGGCGGCCGCCATCAAACTCGCCACAAGCCCCAGCCAGAATGAACCGGTCCATGCCGCAACGGCCGCGCACGCAAACGCGCCCACCATATAAAGCGACCCGTGCGCCAGATTGATCAGCCCCATGACACCAAAAACAAGCGTCAGACCCGATGCCATCAGAAACAGCATGACCCCCGACTGAAGGCCGTTCAGAAGCTGTTCCAGAAATAAAGAAAACATAAAGGAAAACTCCGTCACAAGATGGCGGGCATCAGCCCCGGAAACCGGGCACCAATGCCCGCCGAACTTGCCAGTCTATGAAACAGACTTCGTCGTTACATCGCACATTCCGATGCATAGGCATCGGCATGATCGATAAGCGCTGTGCCAATGATCTTGTTGGTCAGAACGTCGCCTTCCTTCACCACTTCACGGACATAGATGTCCTGGATCGGATGCTGGTTCGGACCAAAGATGAATTTGCCACGGACGGAATTAAAGTCCGCTGCACGCAGCGCATCACGGAAGGCGTCGGCATCCTTGACGTCTGCCTTGCCCATTGCCGACAGCAACAGATTGGCGGTATCAAAGCCATATGACGCATAGATCGACGGCAGGCGGCCATATTCCGCCTGGAAGGTTTCGACAAACGCCTTGTTGGTGTCGTTGTCGATATCCTTGGACCAGTTGGCGGTGTTTTTGATGCCAATCGCCGCATCGCCAATCGCGCCAAGAATCCCCTGATCAAGCGAGAATGCCGGACCGATCAACGGAATATCCACACCCGACTGGGCATACTGTTTCATGAACGCAATGCCCATGCCGCCCGGCAGGAAGAAGAACACGCTATCCGCACCCGATGCACGGATCTGCGCGATTTCGGCGGCATAGTCGGTCTGGCCAAGCTTGGTGTAAACCTCGCCCGATACATCACCCAGATAGAAACGCTTGAAACCGGCGATGGAATCCTTGCCCGCCGGATAGTTCGGCGCCATCACAAAGGTTTTCTCGTAACCGGCACTGGTCGCATAACCGCCTGCGGCTTCATGCAGATTGTCGTTCTGATACGAAACGCTGAAATAATTCTTGTTGCAGCCCTTGCCCGCCAATTGCGACGGTGCGGCATTGACCGAAAGATAGAACTTGTCCTGTGCCACCGCCGACGGCACCACCGCCATTGCCAGGTTCGACCAGATAATACCGGTCAGGACATCGACCTTCTCGCTCTGGATCATTTTATCGGCCAGCTGAACCGCGATATCGGGTTTCTGCTGATCGTCTTCGATCACAACCGTCAGGTCCGGGTTATTGGCCTGTTTGACCGCCAGCATGAAACCATCGCGCGCATCGATGCCAAGCCCCGCACCGCCACCCGAAAGGGTCGTGATCATGCCAACCTTGACCGGCTCGGCCTGTGCCGCCCCCGCCATCAAAAGCGCAGCCAAAGCTGCGATTGTCGTCTTAGTGCCCTTCATCAAAGCCTCCGTGTTTATATGTTTTTATCTACTCAGCAACATCGGCATTCCGTGACTTTCTTGTTTTTTGTCACGGACTTATCGACCTGATGCCTGCCCCTGATTTTGCAGTGTTCCATCAGGCCCGTCCATCCTCAAAGCGTGGTTCGCACCCGCCAGAGTTCCGGAAACAGTTCAACTTCCAGCATTTTTTTAAGGTAACTCACCCCGCCGGTCCCCCCGGTCCCGCGTTTGAAGCCAATGACGCGCTCCACCGTGGTCACATGGTTGAACCGCCAACGCCGGAAATAATCCTCAAAATCCACCAGCTTCTCGGCCAGCTCATAAAGCGGCCAATGCTTTTCAGGCGCGCTGTAAACCCGATACCACGCCGCAATCACCTCGTCATGTGCCTCATATGGCGCGCTGACATCACGCGATAAAACCGCATCGGGCACCGCAATCCCCTCGCGCGCCAAAAGCGCCAGCGCCTCGTCATAAAGGCTGGGTGTTGCCAGTTCGGCGTTGAGCATTTCGGTAATGTCGTCGCGGTGCGCATGCGGGCGCAACATCGCATGGTTCCGATTGCCTAACATAAACTCGATCTGGCGATACTGGTATGACTGGAAGCCCGACGACGGACCCAGCGCATCGCGAAACGTCGTATAGTCGCTTGGCGTCATGGTCCGCAAAACGTCCCATGCATTGTTCAATTGCTCGAATATCCGTGATACCCGTGCGAGCATCTTGAATGCCGGTTGCAGACGCCCTTCGCGGATGGCATCACGTGCGGCGGTAATTTCCCGGATCGCAAGCTTCATCCACAATTCGGATGTTTGATGCTGAATGATAAACAGCAATTCATCCTGCGCATCGGTCAATGGATGCTGCGCTGTTAATACCGCATCAAGCGCCAGATAATCGCCATACGACATCTGATCGGAAAAATCGGTGCGCGCACCCTCGGTGCTGGGGTCATAGGGCTGGTTCATCGGGCAGCCGGTATTTTTGGCTTTATCGCTCATGTTACGGCATTCCTTTTGTGGAATTCCGGCTTGTCCCACGCGCGGGTTTCCATGATTTCGGCCAGAATTCTGACCGCGCCATCGACATCGTTGTTATCGATATAAAGCGGGGTAAAGCCGAACCGGATGATATCGGGTGCCCTGAAATCACCAATCACGCCGCGCGCGATAAGCGCCTGCATCACCGCATAACCATCATCAAACTTGAAAGATACCTGCGATCCGCGCTTGTTGGCATCCCGCGGGCTTGCCAGTTCCAGCATCGGGCAGCTTGCCTCGACCCCGGCAATGAACTGGTCGCAAAGCTCAATGCTGCGCGCCCGGATATCGGCCATCTCGACCCCGTCCCACGCCTTCATCGCCTCTTCCAGAACCGTCATCTGAATGACCGGCGGGGTGCCAACCCGCATCCGCGAAACATCCGGGGCCGGGCTGTATTCAAGGTCAAAGGCAAACGGGGCCGCATGGCCCAACCATCCCGACAATGCCGGGCGCACGGTCTTCGCATGATCGGGCCGGACATAAATAAATGCCGGCGCACCGGGGCCACCGTTAAGGTATTTATAGGTACAACCGACCGCAAAATCGGCCTCGCATCCCGCAAGATCGACCGGAACCGCCCCCGCCGAATGCGCCAGGTCCCAGATCACAATCGCCCCCGCCTCATGCGCGAGCTTCGTGATCCGCTTCATGTCATACATCCGCCCGGTGCGATAATCGACATGGGTTAACATCAGAACCGCCAAGTCCTCGTTGATCAGGCTTTCGACATCTTCCGGGTTTGGCGTCTTAAGAACATGGCCCTTATCAAGGCTTTTGATCAGTCCATCGGCGATATAAAGGTCGGTCGGGAAATTGCCATTGTCGGAAACCACCACCTTGCGATCCGGCTTCATTTCAAGCGCGCTGGCAAGTGCCTGATAAACCTTGATCGACAAAGTATCGCCCATCACCACCGTGCCCGGTGCCGCCCCGATCAGACGCGCGACCAGATCGCCAACGCGTTTGGGCTGCTCCATCCACCGGGCATCGTTCCAGCCGCGAATAAGCATCTCGCCCCATTCATCACTGATCATGGATTTGGCGCGAGCGGCCGCGGTTTTCGGCATCGCACCCAATGAATTCCCGTCAAGGTAAATTACCCCGTCAGGGATATGGAACAAGGCTTTGGTGGCGGCAAAGTCAATCATGCAGACATTTCCTGTTTCAGGCGGAATCGCTGGATTTTTCCAGTCGCGGTTTTGGGTAGTGCCTCGATAAACAATATCGAACGCGGATATTTATAAGGGGCAATCGTCGCCTTGACATGATCCTGCAAAAGCTTCGCCATTTCGGGTGACGGATTGGCATTCGGGGTCAATACCACATGCGCCTGCACGATATAACCGCGTTCCTCGTCAGCAGCCGCCACCACCGCACATTCCGCCACATCCGGGTGTGCCAGCAACGCCGCCTCGACCTCGGGCCCGGCAATGTTGTAACCGGACGAGACGATCATATCGTCATTACGCGCGGCAAAATGGAAATAGCCGTCACTATCGACAAAAAACGCATCCCCCGTCAGGTTCCAGCCATCGCGCACATAACCCAATTGCCGATCATCGGCCAGATACCGGCACCCGGTCGGCCCGCGCACCGCAAGCTTGCCAATCGTGCCCACCGGCAATTCGTTCATTTCATCATCAACGATCCTGGCTTCATATCCGCCAACGGGGCGTCCGGTGCAGGCCGGATGACTGTCGCCAAACCGGTTGGAAATAAAGATATGCAGCATCTCGGTCGCACCAATCCCGTCCAGCATCGGCTTGCCGGTCTTTTCCATCCATGCCTTGTACACGGGTGCTGGCAATGTTTCCCCCGCCGAAACGGCGGCGCGCAGCGACGATAAATCCGCCCCGTCTTCCATCGCGGCCAGCATCGCCCGATATGCCGTCGGTGCGGTAAAGCACACGGTTGCCTTATAGGTTTCGATGATTTCGATCATGTTGGGCGGTGATGCCTTTTCAAGCAATGTCGCGGTCGCCCCGAACCGAAGTGGAAAAACCGCCAACCCGCCAAGCCCGAAGGTAAAGGCAAGCGGCGGCGATCCGACAAACACGTCATCGGGCGTCACATTCAGGACTTCCTTGGCATAGCCATCGGCAATGATCAGAAGATCACGATGGAAATGCATCGTGGCCTTGGGCTCCCCCGTCGTGCCCGATGTAAAGCCCAGCAACGCCACATCATCGCGCCCGGTCTTGACCGCCTCATATTTCACCGATTTGGTCAGCGCAATGCGATCAAGCTCCGCGTCATGATTGGCCGTACCGTCAAAGCCGATGACCTTTTTAAGGAATTTGCTGTCCTTCGCACACGCCACCAGCTCGTCCATCAGCCGCGTATCGCAAAGGGCAAATTCGATCTCGGCCTTATCAACGATCTGCGCCAGTTCACCGGCGCGCAGCATCGGCATGGTATTGACGACAACCGCGCCTGCCTTGGTCGCCGCCAGCCAGCAGGCCACCATCGCCGGATTATTGGCTGACCGGATCAAAACCCGGTTGCCGGGCTTGACCCCATAATCCTCGGCCAGCGCATGAGCAATGCGGTTGGTCCAGTCGGATAATTCCTTGTATGTCCGCTGGCGGCCATTGCCGATCAGGGCGGTATTATCGCCAAATCCCTGTTCGACCATCCGGTCGGTCAGCTCGACCCCGGCATTGAGATATTCGGGATACTGAAATTTCTCGAGGTTAAAGACCGGCCAACTTTCGACCGGTGGCAGATTGTCCCTTGCGAACGTATCGCTATGTGCGGTCGGACCCAGAACGTGCGACATGGTTAAGCCCCTGATACAGCTATTTTTGTGCCAGCGTTTGCCGTGCAATGATTATTTTTTGGACGTCTGACGCGCCTTCATAAATCCGAAGGGCGCGAATTTCCCTATACAGCGTTTCAACGATGTGACCAGAACGCACACCATCGCCGCCATGTATTTGTACCGCCTTGTCGATGACGGTTTGGGCATGATCGGTTGAATAAAGTTTTGCCATCGCGGCCTCGCGCGAAACCCGCGATGCCCCGCTATCCTTAAGCCACGCGGCGCGATAAACCAGAAGCGCACTGGCATCGACATCAAGTGCCATGTCGGCCACATGCCCCTGCACCATCTGCAAATCAAAAAGCGGCGCACCAAACAATTCGCGGGACTGAACGCGACTGATGGTTTCGTCCAACGCACGACGGGCAAAGCCCAATGCGGCGGCGGCAACGGTCGACCGGAACACGTCCAGAACCGACATCGCGATCTTGAACCCTTCACCCGGAAGGCCAATCAGCGCGGTTGCCGGAATACGGCAATCATCAAATTTCAACCGCGCCAATGGATGCGGCGCAATGGTTTCCAGCCGTTCGGCAATCGAAAGCCCCGCTGTGTCGGCGGGCACCAGAAACGCCGAAAGCCCCTTGGCCCCCGGTGCCTCGCCAGTACGGGCAAACACGCAGTAAAAATCGGCAATCCCGCCATTGGAAATCCAGGTTTTCTCGCCATTCAGCACGAAATGGCCGCCATCGGATCGCGCATCAAGCGCGATATTGGCAACATCCGATCCCGATTGCGGTTCGGTCAGGGCAAAGGCCGCAATCGCCTTGCCGGACCGCACTTTCGGCAGGATTTCCGCACGCTGCGCTCTGGTGCCAAACAGCGAAATCGCCCCGCTGCCAAGCCCCTGCATGGCAAAGGCAAAATCGGCCAGCCCGTCATACCGCGCCAATGTCTCGCGGATCAGGCAAAGCGACCGGACGTCAAGCTTCGCCCCGTCAATGTCGGGATCAATCGCGGCATGCTTCAGCCACCCGCCATCATTAAGCCGCGCCACCAGATCGCGGCACGCCCCATCGACATCATGATGATCGATACCGTCAAGATTGGCCGCCGCCCACGCATCAAGCCGTGCGGCAAGGTCGCGGTGCCGGTCTTCGAAAAACGGCCAGTCAAGATAGGACGTATCAGCCATCAGTTCCCCTCGAACACCGGTTTTTCCTTGGCGACAAATGCCTTATAGGCGCGATTGAAATCCTCGGTCTGCATGCAGATCGCCTGCGCCTGCGCTTCGGCCTCAATCGCCTGTTCGATCCCCATATTCCATTCCTGCGCCAGCATGGTTTTCGTCATCATGTGACCGAAATTCGGGCCTTCGGAAATCCGGGTCGCAAGCGCAATCGCCTCGGCCTCCAGAACATCCCCCTCGACCAGCCGGTTATAGAAGCCCCAACGCTCTCCCTCATCGGCACTCATCGACCGCCCGGTATATAAAAGTTCCGCCGCCCGGCCCTGCCCGATGATACGCGGCAGGATCGCACATGCCCCCATGTCACACCCCGCAAGCCCGACACGGGTAAACAGAAACGCGGTTTTTGATACCGGGGTCGCAATGCGCAAATCGGATGCCATGGCAATGATCGCCCCGGCACCAACGCAAATGCCATCGACTGCTGCAATCACCGGCTTGCCACAGCCAATGATCGCCTTGACCAGATCGCCGGTCATGCGGGTAAATTCCAGAAGCCCCTTCATGTCCTTGTCGATCAGCGGGCCGATAATGTCATGCACATCCCCGCCCGAACAGAAATTGCCCCCGTTCGATCCAAACACCACCGCCTTGATATCATCGGCATAAACCAGATCCCGGAACGTATCGCGAAGCTCGGCATAGCTCTCAAACGTTAGCGGGTTTTTGCGTTCCGGCCGATCCAGCGAAATGACCGCAACATCGCCTTCCATGCGCCAGTTGAAATGCTTTGGCGTGATGTTTGCCATCTTAGTCATGGTGCGCCTCGTTATGATGATAAACAGTCCGAAGGATACGGATCAGGGCATCGGCATCATGGGCCGACAGATCGGAAAACAGCTCGGAGACCCAGCCTTCATGCACAAGGGCCCGCTCGGCAAAGTCCTTTTCGCCCGCTTCCGTCAGGCGCACGATGGATGCCCGACGATCATTTTCAACCGGCACCCGGACCAGCATCCCCTCGGTGACAAGCCGGTCAACAATCCCGGTGACATTGCCGTTTGATACCATCAACGCACTTGAAAGCTCGCTCATGCGCATGCCATCGCGGGACCGGTAAAGGGCTGCCATCACGTCAAAACGCGGCAGGGTGGAGCCGAATTCAAGGCGCATCTTCTCGCGAAGTTCGCCCTCGATCTTGCGCGACACTTTCAGGATTTGCAGCCACGCCCGAAGGCGCGCCTTTGAGATATCCGATGTTTCATTGTGCGGCATATCGGGGTCGCGGACTGTTTTATCCATATTCATATCTCTCCTCCCGATACCGAAATCGCCTGCCCGGTGATCGATGCGGCCTGGCTGCTTGCCAGCCACATGACGGTCTCGGCGACTTCTTCGGGCTGGATCAACCGGTTCTGCGGATTGATCTTCGCAAGGCTTGCGCGTGCGTCTTCCGTGCTCATGCCGGTTTTCGCAACGATATTGGCAACCGATTGTTCAAGCATCGGCGTTTCCATGAAACCGGGGCACACCGCATTGACCGTGATCGGCGTTGATGCCAGCTCGGTCGCAAGGCTTTTGACAAGCCCGATGACCGCATGTTTCGCCGCGCAATAGGCGGTGACATAGGCATAACCCTTAAGCCCCGCCGTCGATGCAATCGAAATCAACCGCCCCGGTTTGGCGCGACCCATCACATTCAATCCCTCGCGGAACGTCAAAAACGTCCCGGTCAGGTTCACATCCATCGTGCGTTTCCACAGATCAATGGATGTTTTGCCAAATGGCGCGCTTTCGGCCATGCCGGCATTGGCAATCACCAGATCGGGCCCGCCGATCACATCGCAAAATGTGCCAAACATCGCACGGACCGATGCCTCGTCCGTCACATCGGCGGGAATGGCGGTAATATTGGGATGTTTTGCCACCTCGGCCAGCATCTCAGGCCTGCGGCCTGATACCGCGACCTTGACCCCGGCATCGGCCAGCATACGGGCCATCACGGCCCCCACACCCGTCCCGCCGCCGGTAATCAATGCTGTGCTGATGGCAAGGTTTCCCATGGGTTACACCTTCCCGGTCATGACGTCGGACCGTTCCGCCAGACGCCACATCTGATCACGCCCGGCATGGTACGGTTCCGGCCAGTTTTCCGTCCGGTTGCCAAGCGTTGCCGCCGCATGCAGCGTCCAGTACGGATCGGCCAGATGCGGCCGCGCAAGGCAGACAAGGTCCGCCCGTCCCGCCATCAGGATCGAATTGACGTGATCGGGTTCGTAAATATTGCCAACCGCCATGGTCGCCATATGTGCCTCGTTGCGGATCCGGTCGGAAAACGGCGTCTGGAACATGCGGCCATAAACGGGGCGTGCGGCCTTGGTCGTCTGACCGGCGGACACGTCACAGATATCAACATCATGGGCCTGCAACATCCGGGCAATCTCGACCGCTTCTTCCGGTGTCACGCCCTCATCCCCGACCCAGTCATTGGCCGAAATACGCACCGATAGCGGCTTGTGCGCCGGCCATGCGGCCCGCACCGCATCAATCACTTCCAACGGATAACGCATCCGGTTTTCAAGCGACCCGCCATATTCATCATCGCGCGTATTGCTGACCGGGCTGATGAAGGATGACAGAAGGTATCCGTGGGCTGCATGGACCTCGATCATGTCAAAGCCCGCCCGGTCCGCCATTTCGGCGGCGGCCACGAACTGATCGCGCACCCTATCCATATCATCGCGCGTCATCGGTTTTGGCGTCTGGTTGCGATCCGACCACGCAATGTCGGATGCCGATAATAACGGCCAGTTACCCGATTTCAGCGGCGCATCCATTTCTTCCCAACCCAACTGGGTCGAACCCTTGCGCCCGGAATGACCAATCTGCGCACAGATTTTGGCATCCGTTTCGGAATGGACGAAATCAACAATCCGTTTCCATGCCGCTTCGTGCGACGGCTCGTAAAAACCGGGGCAACCCGGCGTGATACGTCCCGTGTCGGACACACAGGTCATTTCGGTATAAACCAGCCCCGCACCACCCTTGGCGCGTTCGGCATAATGCACCAGATGCCAGTCGGTCGGGCAGCCATCCACCGCCTTGTACTGCGCCATCGGCGACACCACGATGCGGTTCTTAAGCTTCATGTCACGCAATGTAAACGGCACGAACATCGGATGACGGACTTCGTCATTCGCCGGATCATTTGCAACTATGCCCGCCTTGCGCTGGAACCATCCTTCGGCATCTTTCAGCCACTTGGCATCGCGCAGTCTAAGGTTCTCATGGCTGATGCGCTGCGACCGGGTCAGAAGCGAATAGGTGAACTGCACCGGATCGAAATGGAAATACCGTTCGATCTCCTCGAACCATTCCATCGAATTGCGCGCCGCTGATTGCAGGCGCAAAACCTCCAACCGGCGTTCGTCTTCATATTTGGCAAAGGCGGACGGCAAATCGGCCTCGGAATGCAGATAATTGGCAAGCCCGATGGCACTTTCAAGCGCCAGCTTGGTGCCCGATCCGATGGAAAAATGCGCGGTCGCCGCCGCATCCCCCATCAGCACGATATTTTCATGCGACCATGTTTTGCAAAGTACGCGCGGGAAGCTTAACCACGCCGACCCGCGCACATGATTAGCATTGCTGATAAGCGCATGACCACCAAGGTGATCCTTGAAGATTTCCTCGCAGGTGGCGATGGATTCTTCCTTAGTCATATCGCCAAAACCATAGGCATCCCAGGTTTCTTGCGAACATTCGACGATGAAGGTCGCGGTCTTGTCATCAAACTGATAGGCGTGCGCCCAGACCCAGCCCTTCTCGGTTTCCTCGAAAATGAATGTAAAGGCATCATCAAATTTCTGATGCGTGCCCAGCCAGACAAACTTGCATTTCCGGGTATCGATATCGGGCTGGAAGGTGCCTGCAAATTCACTGCGGGTTTTGGAATTAAGCCCGTCGGATGCGACGACAAGGTCAAATTCCCTAGCATAATGCGCGGCACTTTCCGCCTCGGTCTCAAACCGTAAATCAACACCCAATTCACGGGCCCGCTGCTGCAACAGGATCAAAAGCTGCTTGCGCCCGATGCCGCAAAAACCATGTCCGGTCGATACGGTTTTTTCACCGCGATACAGAACCGCGACATCATCCCAGTATGAAAAATGCCCCCGGATCGCCTCGGCACTCTTGGCATCGTTTTCCGCAAGGTTATTAAGCGTCTCGTCGGACAACACAACGCCCCAGCCAAACGTGTCGTCTGGCTTGTTGCGCTCAAACACCACGACCTCATGGCCGGGATCGCGCAATTTCATCGAAATCGCAAAATAAAGCCCCGCAGGACCGCCACCCAAACAAGCTATTCTCACCTGATTTTCCCTTCTTGATATGGGGGTCTTTGCCCCGGTTGTTTTGGGAAACTCCAAAAACGGTACGCTCGCCCGGCATTTATTTCAAGCATAAAATATTTGGGTTTGAAATATCTGGATTTTCCCCTAGAATCCTCGAAACAGGGCCCCAAAACAGGGCGATGTGGAAGCAGGAAAAAACAGGGGAAAAGCATTGCATTCCGCGGCAATATCCGCAGAGTCCCTCGCGATCCCCGTGATAAAACCGCATCATCAAAGATGACGTCAGACAAGGAAGGCATTCACCATGATCACCAACTGGGACGACGCATACGCCAATGGCGATTACATCAAGGGTGCGGCGGAATTTCCCGGCATGTGGGCCAAACTGGCAGCAGCCTTCCGCGATGAAATGGTGGCCTCAGGCCGGGCGGAACTGGATGTGGCCTATGGCAATGCCGAGCGTGAAAAATACGACCTGTTCCTGCCCGAAGGCAGCCCGAAGGGCACGGTCGTTTTCGTGCATGGCGGCTATTGGAAGGCATTTGATAAATCGACATGGTCGCATCTGGCACGCGGGGCTATTGCGCGCGGCTGGGCGGTCTGTCTGCCAAGCTATATTTTGGCCCCCGACGCCCGCCTGTCGGACATCACCCGCCAGATCGGGGCGGCGATTGATCATGTTGCCAACCGCATTGCAGGCCCCATTCATCTCACCGGTCATTCGGCGGGCGGCCATCTGGTCAGCCGGATGAATTGCGTCTCCTCACCCCTGTCAGCGGCCACACAGGCACGCATCAAAAACACGGTATCCATCAGCGGCCTGCACGATCTGCGCCCGCTTCTGAAAACCGCGATGAATGATGTGCTGAAACTCGACGAAGCCGAAGCAATCGCCGAAAGTGCCGCACTGACCCGCCCGCATCTGCCATGCTCCATCACCTGCTGGGTCGGCGCGGATGAACGGCCGGAATTTGTCCGCCAGAACGATCTTCTTGCCAATATCTGGACCGGGCTTGGTGCGTCGACCCGCGCGGTCGAGGCCCCCGGCAAACACCATTTCGACGTCATCGCCGATCTGGCCGATCCGGATTCCGATCTGGTCGCCTGCCTGCTGCATCCGATTGAGCCGGAGGACGCATAATGTCCACAATATCACCCGTCAGCCTCTCAACCGAAAACGACATCGCGATCATCACGATTGATCACCCGCCGATCAACGCCACCAGCCATGCGGTCCGTCTGGGAATCTGGGATGCGCTCGATCAGGTCAACCGCGATGATGCCATCCGGGCCGCGATCCTGATCTGCGCCGGATCAACCTTTATCGCCGGGGCCGATGTCACCGAATTTGGCAAACCGCCGCTGGACCCGATCCTGCCCGATCTGATCCTCAAACTCGAACAATCGACCAAGCCGCTGATTGCCACCCTTCACGGCAATGCGCTTGGCGGCGGGCTTGAGATCGCGCTGGGCTGTCATTACCGCATCGCAACGGCAACGGCCAAACTCGGCCTGCCCGAGGTTAATCTTGGCCTGATCCCCGGTGCCGGTGGCACCGTGCGCCTGCCCCGCCTGATCGCGGCTGAAAACGCGATTGCCATGATCACCGGTGGCAAACCGGTCACGGCCACCACCGCCCATGATTACGGCCTGATCGACGAAATTGCGGATATCGGAAATGGCGATTTGCGGACTGCGGCAATCGCCTTGGCCGAACGGATCAAAAACGATCCCTGCCCGGCCGCCCTGATTGACCGCGCCCCGGTCAATGCCCCGGATGCCGATGCTTGGGATGCAATCCTTGCCGGGATCGGCAAAAAGGCCCGTGGGCAGGATGCCCCGGTGATTGCCGCCCAAACCATCCGGGCCGCCGTGACCGGCGATGCCAAAACCGCGCTTGGTCTTGAACGCGAAAACTTCGTTCGCCTTCGCGACAGCGACCAGTCAAAGGCGCTGCGTCATATTTTCTTTGCCGAACGATCCGTTGCCAAGCTTCCCGAACTGGCCGGCGTCGATCCCCGCCCCATTGCCGAAATCGGCGTCATTGGCGGCGGCATCATGGGGGCCGGGATTGCCACCGCCGCCCTTCTGGCCGGCTATGCCGTGGTGATGATCGAACGCGATGACGATGCCTGTGAACGCGGCATTGCCAATGTCCGCCATCATCTCGGCGGGTCGCTCAAACGCGGCATCATCACCCAGTCCCGCCATGATCAGCTTCTGGGCGATCTCGTCAGCAGCACGGATTACGCCGCCCTCGCCGATTGCGATCTGGTGATCGAAGCCGTGTTCGAGGACATGGCCGTCAAGCATGACGTGTTTGCCAAACTCTCCGCCCATTGCAAATCCGATGCGGTGCTGGCATCCAATACCTCCTATCTCGACATCGATGCGATTGCGACTGCCTGCACCCATCCCGAACGGGTGATCGGCCTGCATTTCTTCTCCCCGGCGCATGTGATGAAATTGCTCGAAGTCGTCCGCACCCGGTTGGCCAGCCCCGCAACACTCGCAACTGCCCTTGCCTTCGCCAGACGGCTTGGCAAGATCGCGGTCCCTTGTGGGGGGTGTGATGGCTTCATCGGCAACCGGATCATGTCGGCCTATCGCAAACATTGCGAATACATGCTCGAAGACGGATCTCTCCCGTCCGACATTGACCGCGCCATGACCAATTTCGGCTTCCCCATGGGCCTGTTTGCCATGCAGGACATGGCAGGCCTTGAAATATCATGGGCCACCCGCAAACGCCTGGCCCCCACCCGTGACCCGAATGAACGCTATGTCGCGCTTGGGGATTACCTCTGTGAAATGGGCCGTTTCGGGCGCAAAAATGGCCTTGGGTGGTATCGCTATGATGAACATGGCAAAGCATCCCCTGATCCTGTTATCGATGAATTGGTGATCGCTGAATCGGCGAAAAAGGGCATCAAACGCCGCCCGTTTTCCGATGCCGAAATCATCGAAACCATCCTGTCTGCCATGCAGGCAGAAGGCGAAAAAATCCTGGCCGAGGGCATCGCGCATAGCCCGGACGCCATCGATGTCGTGATGGTCAATGGCTACGGCTTCCCCCGCCACAAGGGCGGGCCGATGCACCTAAAAAAGACCGCCTGAAGACCCGAAATCCGGGGCTTTCACCGCCCCGGAAAGGTGCCCGAACCCGGCCCTTCTCCACCATCACCCCGACCCGCGCAGCGGCACAAACTTGGCACAAACCGGGCGCAACTCGGGCATAAAGCCCCCAAATGACGCTCAACTGGCGCTCAAACAGCCCGCAAACCGGGCACAACTCTCCCGCTTGGCCACTTTTGACTGCTTTTGACTGCCGTTTGCCCCCCCATTTGACCGCCAGCAAAACGGCCAAAATCGCCGCCCGTGGCCATAATACCGACCCGACGAGCCGCCAATCTGGCTCCCGCCGCACACCACATTCCGCCAAAACAAAAACGCCCGCCGGGAAATTCCCGACGGGCGCAATTCTGGTGTTGACTTGGTTCTTGTATCAAATCGAAAGGAACAAATCAAGAACTTTTTTTAACAAGGTCGGCAATTTTTTTCGCTTACCCGACCAGAACTTCCTTGCCACTCGAAAGCGATTCAAGCGCCGCATCGGCCAGAAGCAACGCTTTCAGGCCATCCGCACCACTCGGGTAATTGCCGGTTTTACCCGCCACCACATCACAGAAAGTCGTCAGTTCAATCCGATAGGCATCGGCATAACGCGACATGAAGAAATCCATCAATGGTTCGGCGGTATAGCCCGCCCCGTTCGCCACCGTCACCGACGTGGTGCGATGGTTTCCGGCCTCGACCAGGCCTTTTGAGCCATGCACTTCGATGCGCTGGTCATAGCCATATGTCGCACGGCGCGAATTGGTGATCACCGCCATCCGGCCGCTTTTGGTCCGAAGTGTGGCCGCCGCACTATCGACATCACCGGTCGCCTTGATTGCCGGATCGGTCAGGACCGCACCGGTGGCATAGACCGACACGATTTCTTCGCCCAGAAGGAAGCGCGCCATATCAAGGTCATGGATCATCATATCGCGGAACAGCCCGCCCGACCGCTTGATATAATCAACCGGCGGCGCGGACGGATCACGCGACGTGATCTGCACCATTTCGACATCGCCAATCGCGCCCGCGTCAATTTCGGCCCGAAGGCGGGCAAAACTGGGGTCAAAACGGCGGTTGAAGCCCACCATCAGGACCGCACCGGTTTCCTCGACCACCTTCAGGCAATCACGCACCCGCCCGGCATCCAGATCAACCGGCTTTTCACAGAAAATCGCCTTGCCCGCACGCGCGGCCAGTTCGATCTGATCGGCATGAAGGTCGGTTGGGGTGGCAATGATAACGGCGTGAATATTGCCATCCGCCATGATTTCCTCGACCGTCGCACGGGTCGCCCCGGTCAGGGCAATCGCGTTTTCCGCCGCGGCATCGACCGGGTCGAAAACCTTGGCGATTTTGGCATTTGGCAGGGCCTGAACGGCTTTGGCGTGGGTGATGCCGATACGGCCAGCACCAAGAAGTCCGATATTAAGCATGTTTGACATCCTGAAAGGACAAATGTTGCGAAGACGGGAATACGGAAAACGGGTTTATTTGCTGTCGCGCTGGAAAATCCAGTCATGATCGGGATGGTTCTGGAACCGCCATTTGCGCATCGGCCCGGCCATGACATTCAGGTAATACATCTCATAGCCATAAGGGCTGCCGCACGGGTGATGCCCCTTGGGCACCAGCACCACATCGCCATCCGAAACCGCCATGGTTTCGTCAAGCTCCCCATCCTCGGTAAACACCCGCTGGAAACCAAAGCCCTGCCTGGGGTTAAGCCGGTGATAATAGGTTTCCTCAAGGTATGTCATGTCGGGATAATTATCCTCGTCATGGCGGTGCGGCGGATAGCTTGACCAGTTGCCGGACGGCGTGAAGACCTCGGTCACAAGCAGACTATCGGCAATATCCTTTTCCTCCATCGCAATCGGATGGATGTACCGGGTATTGGCGCCCTTGCCGCGCTCGACCAGCTCGATATCGCTGATCACGCGGGCCGGGTAATTGCCCTTGCCCGGTGCGGTACAGACCGCCAGAACACAATCAGTCGTGGCCTTGGCTGTCCAGTTGGCATCATTGGGCGCATAGACACAGGCTGGCGGGATACGTTCAAACACGCTCATGCGTTTGCCCAGTTCCCCGAAATTCTGATCGCCCACCGCGATTTCGGCCTTGCCTTCGACAAGGACCAAAATCACTTCGCGGTCGCCCGTCGCCTCGGCCGCCGTTTCACCCGCTTTCAGGTGATAAAGCCCGAACCCGACATAGCCCCAATTGGCACTTTGGGCGGTAATGTCATGGACTTTTCCGGTGGTCCCCGACGGTTTTCTCAGCAGATCGGCCATCAGGCTTCTCCCTTATCCAGTCCGGTTTTCTGCGCCATCGCGCGCAGGGCCTTAAGCCCCATCGACTGATATTTGAACGGATTGCGCACAACCGGGTCCTGTTCGGCCTCGATCACCAGCCAGCCGGAATAATCATGCTCGGCCGCGATTTTCAGAACCGGTTCAAAATCAACAATCCCGTCTTCATCACCGGGCACGGTAAACACGCCGCGACGCACCCCTTCAAGGAAGCTCAGATGCTGATTGCGGACCTGCTCGGCGATTTTCGGGCGCACGTTTTTGCAATGGATATGGGCGACGCGTCCCATATAACGGCTTGCCAGTTCTTCGGGATTTGCCCCGCCAAACCATGCGTGTCCGGTATCCAGCAACAGGTGCGTTTTCGGGCCGGTATGGGCCATGAAGGCATGAATTTCATCGGCCGTTTCAACAATCGTGCCCATATGGTGGTGATACACCAATGTCACACCCTGATCGGCGCAATAGGCGGCAATCGCCTCAACATCCGCGCCAAATTTCGCCCATTTATCCGCTGGCAAAACCGGGCTATCAGACAGGGCGGCATTATCATTGCCATGGATCGCATTGCTGGTTTCACACACGATGCACACCTTGCATCCCATGGCTTTCAGCAAATCCAGATGCGGCTGGATCGCCTTTTTCTCGTCCTCGACCGAATGGGTCAGAAGATTAAGCGAATGCCAGCCAGACACGAATTTAAGCCCGTTGGGGTCAAGCTTGGCCTTGAGTGCCGCCGGTTCGGTCGGCATCTTGTGGCCTTTTTCAATCCCGTCAAAACCGATTTCGCCTGCTTCGGACAAACAGGTTTCAAGGCTGATTTCAGCACCCAGCGTCTGATCATCGTCATTGGACCAGGCAATCGGGTTGGTACCGTAAAGGATCATTTTCTTAATCTCCGGGGCGCTGTTGTTTAAGCGCAGCTTCGTAATTTTTGCGGGCTTCGTTCACCGTTGGCCGAACCGAAACTTCCGGCACGGCAACATCCCACCAATGACCACCGGCGTCGGTGCTTGGCAGGGGATCGGTATCAATGACAATGGCGTATGACCGGTCTGCCTTGCGCGCACGTTCCATCGCCGCTTCCAGTTCGCTGATCGACGATACCTTTTCGGCAATCGCCCCCATCGATCCGGCATGGGCGGTGAAATCAATCTCGGATGGCACCACATGGCGCGCGGTATCCAGAAGGTTGTTGAAACTTTCCCCACCGGTCGCCATCTGCAGCCGGTTGATACAGCCATAACCACGGTTATCAAGGATCACGGTGATGATCTTGTGGCCCAGCATCACACTGGTCGCCAGTTCGGAATTCATCATCATGTATGACCCGTCACCGACCATCACCACGACCTCGCGATCCGGCTGTGCCATCTTGACCCCAAGCCCACCGGCAATTTCATATCCCATGCAGGAAAAGCCGTATTCAACGTGATAACCGTTGGGTTTTGCCGCCTTCCAAAGCTTGTGCAGCTCGCCGGGCAGACCACCCGCCGCGCAGACGACAATCGCATCGTCATCCACACTGCGCTGAACCGCACCAATGACCTGCGCATCGGTCGGAAGGGCATTGCCCGTCGGCGTTGCCGTCACCTTGTCCACCGCCGCAATCCAATCGGA
This sequence comes from Thalassospira sp. MBR-102, assembly GCF_040549275.1. Classification (NCBI taxonomy): domain Bacteria; kingdom Pseudomonadati; phylum Pseudomonadota; class Alphaproteobacteria; order Rhodospirillales; family Thalassospiraceae; genus Thalassospira; species Thalassospira sp. MBR-102. Next base: position 64,603 of record NZ_JBEPTC010000014.1, on the reverse strand, counting down.
TTTAAGCCCGGCATCAATCGCCGGTGCCTGGTAATCGCCCAGCATGTTGCCAATTTCGGCAAGGGTGATTTTGGCATCCCCCGTCACCGCAATCGCATTATGTTTGGCCGCGTCATAGGCCGCGACATTGATCGACAGAATGCGCCGATCCGGATGCTTGAAAAGCGCCCAGCTTCCGGTGGTGAAATCCTGCAACCGTGTCCCGACCGCAATGATCAGATCGGCATTTTCGGCAATCGCATTGGCACTGCTTGCCCCCGTGACACCAATGGAACCAAGGTTAAGATCATCATCCCACGGCATGGCGGATTTACCCGCCTGCGTTTCCCCGACCGGGATATTGTGGCGATGGGCGAACTCGGCCAGGGCATCGCAGGCACCTGCATAATGCACTCCGCCACCGGCAATGATCATCGGCTGCTTGGCCGCCCTGATCGCCGCCACCGCCGCGTCAAGCTGATCCAGATCGGCGCGCGGACGCTGGGTTTTCCAGATTTTGGTCTCAAAGAAACTTTCGGGCCAGTCAAAGGCTTCTGCCTGCACATCCTGACAGAATGCCAATGTCACCGGGCCGCAATCAGCCGGATCGGTCAGGGTCGCCATCGCACGTGGCAGGGCGGTCAAAAGCTGCTCGGCGCGCATGATGCGATCAAAATAACGGCTGACCGGCTTGAAACAATCATTGGCCGAAATCGTGCCATCGCCGAAATCCTCGACCTGCTGCAACACCGGGTCGGGGGCGCGATTGGCAAACACATCGCCGGGCACAAACAGGACCGGCAGGCGGTTGACATGCGCCAATGCCGCGGCCGTCACCATATTGGTCGCACCCGGCCCGATCGATGTCGTGACCGTCATGGCACGTTTGCGGTTCGATGCCTTGGCGTACGCAATGGCGGCATGGGCCATGCCCTGCTCGTTATGGCCGCGCCAGGTCGGGAAATCATCCCCGATGCCGTGCAATGCCTCGCCCATTCCGGCGACATTGCCATGACCAAAAATCGCCCAGCACCCGCCGAAAAACGGCACACCGTCTTCGTTCTGCTGTTTGCTTAAATACCGCACCATGGCTTGGGCGGCGGTTAATCGAACGGTTTTCATGCCGCTCCTCCCGATTTTTTGCGCGCTGCGTCCCATGTGGTGCAAAGCGCGCGATATTTTTCCGCCATCTGTGCAACGGCTGTTTGATCGTCAATGTTACCCGCAAGCCAGTCGCGCGCAACCCCGGCAAAGATCGTCCGCCCAACGGCAAAGCCCCTGACCATGTCATGCTTGGCCGCAACCTCGAAACTTGCCACCAGCTCGGCTTCCGGCGCTTCAAGACCCAGAACGACGATGCCCCGGCAATAAGGATCATGGCGTGCAATCATGTCACAGGCATGACGCCATGCCGCGTCCGATTTCATCGGTTCCAGCTTCCACCAATCGGGATAAACCCCGATTTCATAGAACCGCTCGATGATTTTTGCCGTCGTCTGATCATCACAGGCCGCAACCTTTGACGGGATGATTTCCAAAAGGAATTCCAACCGGTTGGCCCGTGCCCCATCCGCCAGCCGCTTGATGGTTTCTTCCTGATCTTCCTTCATCGCCGCGTCATCATCGGGATGATAGAAACACAGCACCTTGACGACATGCTCGACCGGCCATTCGGCAAGCTTGCTACCGATATCCGGGCCAATTTCCAACCGCAACGGACGCGATCCCGGCAATTCAACCGGCCGCCCGATCCAAAGCCCGGTGCCCGCCGCGGCATAAAGCGCATCGCGCCCCAGTCGCGGTTCGCACAAAATCCCATAACCCGGCTTATCACCCGCCACATCGCGCACCGAACGCAGGCAAAGCTCCTTGAACGGCCCGATCCGATCACGCGAAACCCCAACCTCATCGGCCAGGTCTTCAAGCTGCATGCGGTGATCAAATGCAAAAACCCGCATTTCCGGCCAGTCACCCATCCGGTTGGTCGACCAATGGATCTGCTCCAGCTCCGCATCATGACGCAGCGACGGGTTCTTGATCCCCCGCTCAAAGAAGAACTGCAATTCTTCCCAGCTCGGATAGGCCGGCGTACAGCCATGACGCGACACGGCAAACGCGCCGCACGCATTGGCATATTTAAGCGACGTTTCCCAGTCCTGATCCGTCAGCCACCCCTTAAGCAGACCCGACATAAACCCGTCGCCAGCGCCCAAAACGTTAAACACCTCGACCGGGAAACCGGGGCCGGAAATCCCATCATCAAGGCTTGCACCGATCTTGCCGGTAAAGGCAACCGCCCCCATCGGCCCGCGTTTGCACACCAGTGTCGCGTTCGACGTAACCCGCACATTTTCAAGCGCCTCAAGCGTATCGGTCGTGCCACCGGCAATGTGAAATTCTTCCTCGGTCCCGACGATCAGGTCAAACAGATGCAGGGTTGCTTGCAGTTCCTTGGTCACCTTGTCCGATGCAATGAAGCGGTTTTCACCGTCCCCATGCCCCGACAATCCCCAAAGATTGGGCCGGTAATCAATATCAAGGGCCGTTTTGGCCCCGTTTTCCCGCGCCAGTTTCAATGCCTTCAGCACGGCCGCCCGGGTGCGCGGATGCGATAAATGCGTCCCCGTGACGGTGACGCACCGCGCATCGGCAATGAATTCGGGATCAATATCATCCTCGCACAGCGCCATATCGGCACAGTTTTCCCGATAGAAAATCAACGGAAACTGTTCCTGATCACGCACGCCCAGAAGGACAAGGGCCGTCAGACGTTCCGGATCGGTGACAACACCACGGACATCGACACCCTCGGCAATCAACTGTTCGCGGATGAAACGGCCCATATGCTCGTCCCCGACCCGCGTGATCAGAGCCGATTTCAGGCCAAGCCTTGCGGTGCCACACGCCATATTGGTCGGTGATCCGCCGATATATTTGTTAAAGGATGCCATATCCTCAAGGCGGCCACCGATCTGCGCGCCATAAAGATCGACCGACGATCTTCCGATGGTAATGACATCAAGCTTTTTCATCAGATCGTCCCCCCAAGCGACCCTTCTAGCTCGGCCAGTTCCTGACCGCCCGCCATCAGATCCTGCAATTCTTCGGGTTTGATATCACCGCGCTTTGCCGTGCCATGTGTCTGTCCACGGTTCAAAACCGTGAAACGGTCACCAACCGCCATCGCATGGCGCACATTATGGGTAATGAAAATCACCCCGATGCCCGATTTGCGCACCCTGTCGATGGTCGCAAGGACATTGGATGTTTGCCGCACGCCAAGGGCGGATGTCGGTTCATCAAGAATAAGGACCTTGGCCCCGAAATAGACCGCGCGCGCAATCGCCACCGTCTGCCGCTCGCCCCCCGAAAGGGTGCCGACGGCCTGTTCCGGCTCGCGCAGATTAATCCCCATGCGCGCCATTTCGTTCAGCGTGACGGAATTGGCATGATCGAAATCGATCCATTTGAACGGGCCGAAACTTTTGCGCGGTTCACGCCCCATCCAGAAATTGCGCGTCACCGACATCAACGGGATCATCGCCAGATCCTGATAAACCGTGGCAATCCCGGCTTCCATGGCATCACGCGGGCTATCGAATGTGATTTCCCTGCCGCTGACCTTCATCGTGCCCTTGGTCGGTTTATGGACCCCCGACATGGTTTTGATAAAGGTCGACTTGCCCGCCCCGTTATCGCCCAGAAGACAATGACACTCGCCTTCCATCACATCGAACGACACCCCGCCCAGCGCGATCACCGGACCAAAATGCTTTTCGATATTGTTCATTTCAATCAATGGCGTGCTCATCACCGTTCTCCCGTGATCATGCGGCGGATATAGGTGTTCATGATGACGGCAAGGATCAGGATACCGCCCAAGAACACACGGAACAGCGAACTTTCAGCCCCGGCAAAAAACAGCCCCTGCTGAACCACACCGAAAATCAGCGCGCCAAGTGCTGCCCCGATGACCGATCCATATCCCCCGGTCAGAAGCGCCCCGCCAATCACCACACAGATAATCGCTTCAAATTCTTTCAAAAGTCCGCGGTCTGCTGCGGCAGAACCGAATTCCATCACCTGACAGGTGGCGAAAACCGTGGCACAGAACGCGGTAAACATGAACATCAGGATTTTGACCCGATTGACCGGAACGCCAACATAACGTGCGGCTTGCGCATCCCCGCCGGATGCAAAAATCCAGTTACCAAACCGGGTTTTGGTCAAAAGCCAGTGCCCGAAAATCACCAGCACCACCGCCCAGACCACCAGCATCGGCAGGCCTTCAACAACCGGCTGCCCCTCGCGCGAACCGCGCGTAAAGGTATCAAGCAAGCCAAGATCAGCAAACCACTGGAACAGGTCCTTGAAAATCACGCCGCCAAACAGAAATGCCAGCGGATCACCCTCTGCGGCTTCCTTGACCCCGCCAATAATCGTCTGGCGCGTGGTCAGGATGGATAACCAGATCGTCAAACCGCGCAGGATATAAAGAAATGCAAGGGTGACGATAAAGCTCGGCAACCCGGTCTTGATCACAAGGAACCCGTTTAACGCGCCAAGCCCGACACAAATGACAAAGGCCGCAATGATCGACAGCCACACCGGCCATCCCAGATGGACCGACAGGATGGCAATCACCACCCCGGCAAAACCGATCATCGATCCGACCGACAGATCAAATTCGCCGGCAATCATCAAAAGGCAGGCACCAACCGCAATAATGGCAAACTGCGCAGAAACCACGCCCCAGTTCTGCACCCCTTCGGGCGAGAACATGCCGCTATCGCCCGCGATCATGAAGAAGAAAACAAAGACCAGGATCGTGCCGCAAATAGCACCCAGTTCCGGTCGGATCATGGCACGTCGAAGGGTTGAGACTTGCTTGAGCCGCTCGTCCGTCATGACATCACTCTTTTATCTGGCAGGTGAGTTTTGCCAGGGGGCGGCACGCTGCCCACCCCCTGACGGGAGGAATGCTTAACGGAATTCGCCAGCGTATTTTTCAACAAGCGCGATATTGTCCTTGGTGATGAAACCGGGACCGGAATTGATGTTGCCGGACGGCAGAACACCATATCGTGCATAGTTGGTCAGGATAACGACCGGCAGATACCCCTGAAGGTAAGGCTGCTGATCAATGGCGAAATTGATCTCGCCCTTTTTGATCGCTTCGGCGATTTCGCTGGAAAGATCGAACGTGCCAAACATGATCTGACCGGCAAGACCGGCATCACGAACGGCGGCCAGGGTCGGATGGGCCGAATTCGGGCCAAGGGTCAGGATCGCATCGACATCCTTGTTGGTATTCAGATAGGCCGCGACCTTGTTCTTCACTTCCGACGGATCCATGCCGCTATCGATCATCTGGCTGCCAAGCTCGACGCCAAGCGCATCGGCAAAGCCACGGCAACGCTCAACCGATGCCGGGTTGGTGATGTAATGGTTCACACAGACAAATGATTTCGCACCGGCGGCTGCGGCACGTTTGCCCGCCCCGAAACCGGCATCATATTCCGGCTGACCAACATGCATCAGCGCGCCAAGCTCGGCGGACTGTTCAACGGTGCCGGAATTGATTGTGATCACCGGAATACCGCGATCAACCGCATCCATGATCGGGCCTTTAAGCACGTTGAAATCAGCGATGGTGACAATGATGCCATCCGGGTTGGTGGCCGCTGCCTGCTCGACAATACGGGCCATATCGGCCAGATCGCCGGTCGGCGGGTTGCGGTAATCAACCGTGACTTCCATCTGGTCGCCTGCGACCTTGATGGCATTCTTGATGGTGTTCCACCAGCTGTCCGAGTCCGGTGCATGGCTGATCAGAACGAATTTTTCGTCTTCTGCCGAAGCAGTCCCGGTAAATCCGGCAAAGGCAATGGCAGCGGCCGCAATTGCGGTCAAAGTCTTCTTCATCGTTAGCCTCCCTAGTGGCTTTGAAACGGGGCCGCATTTTGCGCCCCGATGCGTCGACTGAATGTTCAGTGAACGGTCCGGCCTGTGATTTCTTAAGGCGTCACTTTTTACCGGGCCTCGCTTCGGGGTCAGGTACCCCGAATTCGATGAATGGAATTTTTATTCCATTTTCATTTTGATGCAACAAATTTTTTCTATTCGCTTGCCCGATCCCGTTTTGCCCCAATCGCAACCGCCAACGAAATCGCCAGCGAAAGCGTGGCCGACAGCGCCCTGAACGCACCAACATCGACTTCGGACACCGCAAGGGTCAGGGCGTCAATCCGCCGAAGCGGACTTGTCATCGTATCGGTAATCGCGACAACCGGGTTGCCGAGTCCCCGTGCATAGGCCGCCAGATCAATGGTTTCCTGCGAATAGGGCGCAAAGGTAATGGCAATCATCACATCGCCCTTGCGAATGGCATGACGCGGGTTAAGCTTCCCCACCCCGTCATGCAAAACCGCCGGGATGTCCATCTTTTCAAACGCATAGGATAAATAACTCGCCACCGGGAATGCCCGCCGGAAGCCGACAATATGGATCATCGGGGCCGCGGCCAGCACATTGACCGCTTCCTCAAGCAATCCGGCATCAATCGACGACGCCAGATTTTCAAGCGACAGCCGCCCGGCCTCGACAAACTCCGCCAAAAGCGCACTGGGGCTATCGGCCCCGCTTGCCCGAAGATTTTCCAATCGCGTCGCGTAATCGGGCCATTTCTGGGCATAGGTTTCGCGAAACATTTTCTGCATTTCGGAAAAACCCGAAAAGCCCAGCAACTGGCAAAACCGCATGAAGGCGGATGGTTGCACCCCTGCCCCGGCGGACAGTTCGGCCACGGTTGAAACCGCAATACGGTCTGTATTCTGGGCGACAAATTCGGCGCATTGCCTCAATCTCTTGGGCATTGCCTCCGATATTTCAGCCAGCCGATGATTGAATTCTTCAAGCGAGACCGGCGCGGTTTGTTCCGTCATGGCGTACGGGTTTCCTGTTTTTGTTTTTGCTTGACGCTGGATGCATTCCATGATCATCCATTTTATAGAATAAAAATTCTATTTTGATACAGACAGGGAGTCCAGCGAAATGGCATCCATCGGTATTGGCCTTATCGGCACCGGTTTCATGGGCAAGGCGCATGCGCTTGCATTTGGCGCGGTTCGCGCCGTGATGGGCGATGTCCCTGATGTCCGTCTTGAACTGCTCTGTGATACCCCGGCGGACAAGGCCCAAACCATGGCCGATCAGTTCGGCTTTGCGCGTGCCACCGATGACTGGAAGGCCCTGATTGCCGATCCGGCGGTCGATATCGTGTCGATCACCACCCCCAATATGCTGCATTTTGACATGGCGCTGGCCGCAATTGCGGCGGGCAAGCATGTCTATTGCGAAAAGCCGCTGGCCCTGACGCTTGATCAGGCGCGTGCGATGCGCGATGCGGCGCGCAAGGCCGGGGTGAAAACCATGGTCGGCTATAATTACATCAAAAACCCCGCCTTTACCCATGCCTGCAAACTGGTGCGCGAGGGTGCGATTGGCGACATTGTGCATTTTCGCGGCTGGGTGGACGAGGATTATCAGGCCAACCCCGAACTCCCCTGGACCTGGCGCAGCACGATTGCCGATGCTGGTTTGGGCGCACTTGGCGATCTGGGATGTCATCTGGTTTCGATGACCTATGGCCTTGTTGGCCCAATCGACAGTCTGATTGCCGATATGCAGACGGTCCATGAAACCCGCCCGCTGGCCGATGGGGCGGGTCGGGCAAAGGTCGAAAACGAAGATACTGCAACCGCCCTTGTCCGCTTTGCCAATGGCGCACAGGGCAGCATTTCAACCTCCCGCTCCGCCTGGGGCCGCAAAAACCGGCTGGCATGGGAAGTCCACGGGACAAAGGGCATGCTGTGCTTTGATCAGGAACGGCTGAACGAATTGCAGCTTTACCGCAACGAAGGCCCGACCGCCAAACAGGGCTTCACCACCATCCTGACCGGCCCGGAACATCCGCCTTATGGCAATTTCTGTCCGGCACCGGGCCATCAGCTTGGCTTTAACGACCTCAAGGTGATCGAAGCCGCCGCCCTTCTGCGCGCCATCCGCGACAATCACGCTGCCTATCCGGGCTTTGACGATGCGTTTGAATTCGAAAAGGTCATCCACGCGGTTGCCCTGTCGGCCCGCGAAGAACGGCGTGTAAAAATCGACGACCTTTAACGCACGGCATTATCGGAAGGGCTCAAGCGTCCGACTTATGTTCGGGCTTGCCCTTCCACTTGGCAAAAAGCACCAATATCCCCGCCCTCTGCTGTGCTTTTGATTTTGCAGGCATGGTTTCCATCCTTCTTTGGTGTGTTTCACACCCCAAACGGTCGGCGCTTCCCAAAGATGCCCTCTAAACAGCCAAGCAACATGCGCAAGACAGGCTGCAATTTGACCGTCAATACGCCACCGATAATGAAAAGGCCGGAACAGCATTTCTGCTATTCCGGCCTTCATCATTCAGGAGCCGACGGGAGGTCTCGGCTCCCTCAGTGAACCAGCGGCAATTCCTTGCGGTCGCCCTCAAGCGTCCATTCCATTGGATTAAGAGCACGGCCCTCGGCCGATACGACGCCGTTTTGATGGAACAACACCGCGCCATATTGCGCATCTTCGATACGATATGTGCCATCGGTATCAACATGAACATCAAGCGCATGGCTATTGGCAAATTTCGCCAAATCACCGGCATGTCCCAGTCGAACAACCCATATCCCATCACGCCCCGCAAGACGCAATTCATGCCCGGCCGACCCGCCCGTTTGCACAAGCTCCAAAGGTCCCGACGCCGATATAAGCAACGCACCCTCGCCCGAACGTGCCGACGCCCGATATCCATCGACATGCCATTCATCAAACGCCAATGTCGGGAACCATGCATGGGTAAAATCAGGTTGCGGTGCCACACCTTCAAACCGGACAATCGCCAGATCACGATATTGCTGAACGCGTGGAACACTTGCCGATCCGCCCCAGAAGGACGGGCGACCAAAACCGGATTGAACAATTTCGCCGGGATGGTTGATGAATATCTGTGCGCCCGGTTCGCGACCGATCCGCGCCTGAAGAAGCGTTTCCTGATATCCCCAGTCCCGCCAACGATAAAGGGCGGCACTTCCCATCGCGGTTTCACTGGTTTTGTAATGATACAATCGGCAAAACGCATTTTCGCCCTGCCAGAAAGTCCATTCCTGCGCGGTATCGCGTTTTTCCCAGCAGGCAAGATCGGCAAGATCGGGCAATTCAAGCCCATGATCACGCAACGCCAAAGCCATCTGGGCCAGGCAATTCACATGCGCCCCAAACTGCCCTTTGCCCCACAACAATCTGGCAAGACCGTTCAGTTCCAAAGTATCGGCGACGCAAAGTGAATGCTCGTAACTTCGGCCCTGCGCCCCGGTAATGACGCCGTGATGCGCCGAATTGGCAATCATGGTGATCAGTCGGGTAATGGCCCCAGATGCCCGTTTCCGAATGACTTCGTCGGGTGCAAGCGCAAACAGGGCCGCCAGCCCTTTAAGATCAATCGGGAAATAGGTTCCGGAATTGAATTCCGCCATTTCGGCCGCTTCGAAATGATCGAACCACGCCATCAGGCGCTCATAACCGGCCTGTTTCTGTGCGGTGCCATTCCGATCTGCGCGCCGGAAATGTGACTGCGGCAACAGGTTCCCTGCCAGATAGGCAGAAGTATGGAACAACAATGCATGGTTTTCCGAGAAATACCACTGAACATCGTTGCCCGGCTCATCCATCCAGTAACGGAATTCAAGAATAGCGGCATCGATACGCGCGACCAAAGATGCAGGGAGCCGATCCGCAAACACAATGCGCGTCCACAAAAGCGGAACCAGCGCAAAATCAGCACAGTCATAACACTGCTCGATCCCCGGCAAAGCCGTGTTGATGATTGCCTCGGCACGCGCCAACGCCACCTCATCCCCGACGGCCGCACAGGCAAGTGCGGTTTCGGTATCGGTTTCACCGTTCTTTGCAATCCATGCAAGGCTTTCGGCAATGCGCGTCTCAAGGTTTTCCGGTGCTGGCCCGGTTACAGAACGCCAACTGACTTCCGCACCAAGCCGCGCTTCGGATGCAAAATCGCCGCACTGGAACGCAAATCCGAAATACCGGTAATCTGCCGGAAAATCGTTCGACGATGCCAGACGCACGCGATCTGCCCCCGCGGGGATTTCAAACGTCACATCATCATGATCATGCGACATGAAATGACCGGCAACCCTGACCCGGCCGCGAACCTTGTCCGGAAACGGCACCGGCATGACAAGCCAGATATCATCACTGTCATAGAATTTACGATCAAGATGCATGGCATCAACAGCCGCCTCGACCGCAGATACGGCCTCAGGTTCCGCCGGAAAACAATTCCCCGCCTCTGCCTTCGGGCCGTCAATCCAGACAAGCGCAATACGGATAACCGCATCGCGCTCGCACAGATCTTCAAACTGGACGGCAACCTCGTTGTGGCCCTGTTTCAGATCGGCTTCAAACTCGACCTCGTCCATGGCGTTGCGGGTCGCGGGCGAAAGCCACGCAACCGCCCGCCCGTTCACATACACGCGCGCGGCCCCACAAATACCCAATCGCAACCGCGCAGGGCCTGCATCCATGGCATTGATCGCCGTTCTCGCCCAACCCTGAATATGGGTTGCCCGGAACCAGAACCCCGAAAGATCAAGAAACGGTGACCCGCCTGGCAAAATGTTACGCGCCATATGCCAATCGGGGAACGGCAGTTCGGCAATTTCTTTGCCACGACGTTCGGCAATATAGGCGGTCCGGCAGGGATAGGTATGCGGGATGAAATTCTTTTCCTTTGTCAGGAAAAAGGTTGAATCCATCTCGCCTTCCATCGGCATATCCGCCACATCATATGCCCGTTCTTCAAGCGACGTGACCTGCCAATAAGGAACGGATGCTCCGGATTTAAGCAGCATGACTTAACGCAGCTCCTTAATGGCAACCGGCGAAACATCGGTATATTCCTGATTTTCCCCGGTCATGCCCCACACAAAACCATACGGCCCGGTACCGGCCCCCATATGAATGGACCAGGCCGGCGACAGGACGACATCGCCATTTGCCACAACCAGATGGCGGGTATTATCCGGGCGCCCCATGAAATGCATAACCCGGTCTTCATCCGACAAATCGAAATAGCAATAGGCCTCCATGCGGCGCTCATGCAGGTGCGGCGGCATGGTGTTCCAGACCGAACCCTTCGCCGGATCGGTAATGCCCATCAGCAACAGACAGGATGGCGCGACCTCTGGATGAATATACATCGCCAGGGAACGGCGATTGCTTTTCTCGGCATCCCCCATCTCAAGGATTTTCGATTCCGCGCGCGTGATCAGACGCGTCGGCACTGAATGCCCCGCCGGGACCGAATTCATATAAAAACGTGCCGGGCTTTTGGCGTCATCACTGCCCAGCGAAACGGTTTCAGCACCACGGCCGATATAAAGAACATCGCGGTTTGCAAGCTCATAGCGCGTTCCGTCCACCTCGATCCAGCCCGCACCGCCAAGGTTTGCAATGCCCATTTCGCGCGCATCAAAGAACAGGTTCGTCCCGACATCTTTGCCATCGCCAAAGCCAAGCGCCTTTTCCCCCGGAACGGCACCACCAACAATCATCCGATCAAAATGAGTATACGCAAAGCTGATCTGACCCGGCACAAAGAGACGCTCGACCATAAAATTCTCGCGCAACTGGGTCGTATTCATTCCATCGATCTGATCGGGACCGGCACCATAGCGTTGTTCCATAGCCACGGGATATCTCCTAAGGATGTTCCTGCACGTTCAGCCACCGTTTGGATCGGTGACGCACTTTATAAATTCGCAGAAGCAGGAAGCTGGCTTCCTGTTCCGCACAGGAAAAAACATCACACCAAGAAATTTTTCGTGCAATATGTAAATAAATTCCACAAACTGATGAGAATCAGGAAAGGGAAAAACATGGCAGTTAGCGGACGCACGAAGATAAGCGACATCGCCTCGCGTCTTGGGGTTTCTACGGCAACCGTATCACGCGCCCTAAGCGGCAATGGCTATGTCCGCGAACATCTCGCCTCCAGAATCCGGGCTGCGGCCATTGAAATGAACTACGCCGTTTCAAGCACCACTGCCGGGCAAAAGGTTCTGATTGTTTCCTCGCAAGAGGCCATGATCGATTTCAAACGCAGCCAGTTCACCATGTATGTTCTCGAAGGGGTTCGCGAACGCGCCGAAAGCCGGGACATCCGCATAGAATCTTACATCTATCAGCCCAATCAACGCTTCGAAGACCTCTACAACGCGGCACAGGCCCCGGATTTGATCGGTCTTTTGCTTGTTTCCGTCGATGATGCGACACTCGATTATGTGCGCGCCTCGGATATGCCTGCCGTCCTGGTCAATGGTGACGATCCGGAAATGCAGCTAAGCTCGGTCACGCCGTGCAATCGATCGGCGGCCTCCTTGGCGACCAAACATCTTATCAATCAAGGACACCGCCATATCCTGTTTCTCAATCGCCCCGGCAGGCGCACGATTCAGCGCCGCTTCGAAGGATGGCGCGACGCCATGGCCGAACATTACAATCCCGACTATGTGATTGATATCGACGACTGGACCGCCGAAGCCGCAAGCCAGCGCATTATCGAGGTCATCGATAGCAACCTTTCTTTCAGCGCCATTGTCGCTGCTGGCGATATCCTGGCTGTCGGCGCTGTTTCCGCCCTGCAAGCCAAGGGCTACAACGTCCCGAAAGATGTTTCTGTGGTCGGCATTGATGGCCTGCCCCAAGGCCAATACATGTCACCCGCGCTGACATCGGTCAAAATTCCGATGCAGACAGTCGGCGCGCTGTCGCTGGATCTGCTGATTGAAACCTGCCGACTGACCAATGCCGATATTGAAATGCCCGCACGCCGGATTGAACTGGCGTGCGAGCTCATTAACCGCGAAAGCGTCGGCCCGCCACCGGCCAAACTACGCTGACAGACATGATCGGCCAAACGTGATCAGGGCGCCACAAACCGCCCTATCGCGCAAGCCAGCCACCATCAACATTCAAAATGGCACCTGAAACATAGTCAGATGCGGGCGCTGCCAGATAAACCGCTGTTTCCGCGATATCATCAGGCCGTCCCCAACGCCCTGCCGGAATACGTTCCAGAATGGCCGCAGACCGATCAGGATCATCACGCAACGCCTGTGTATTGCTTGTCGCGATATAGCCCGGCGCAATCGCATTCACATTGATACCGCGTGCCGTCCATTCATTTGCCAGAATACGGGTCAAACCGGCCACACCATGCTTGGATGTGGTGTAGGACGGAACCCGAATGCCCCCCTGAAACGATAAAAGCGATGCGATATTCACAATCTTGCCCTGCCCGCCGCGCGCAAAGACCTCCTTGGCAAACGCCTGCGCGGTAAAGAACACCGCCTTGGCATTTACATCCATGACAGCGTCCCAGTCTTCTTCGGTAAAATCGATGCAATCGGCGCGGCGGATAATCCCCGCATTGTTGACCAGAATGTCGATATTAGCCCCTTCAAACAGGGCCGCACCCGCCATCGGATCAGCAAAATCAACAATGACCTCGCTTGCAACGCCCCCCGCATCACCGATCATTGCAACCGTTTCGCTACAGCTTCGCCGTCCGGCACAGACAACTTCCGCACCTGCGCGTGCCATGGCGACGGCAATAGCCTGCCCTATTCCGGCATTGGCACCGGTTACCAAAGCTTTTCGACCGCTCAGCGAGAACGCATTCATGATATAACTCCGCTTGGATAGGATTAGGTATGGGTGAACGTCACATCAGCCCAAGGAAACGTGGCAATGCCAACGTGATCCAGGGGACATAAGTGGTCAGAAGCAAGGCCGCCGATGTGGCAAAGAAGAACGGCAGGATCGGCCGCACCACCTGATCAATGCGCAGATTGGCAACCGCACACCCGACAAAAAGGACGCTCCCGACCGGTGGCGTCATCGATCCAACCCCAAGGTTAAAGATCATGATGATGCCCAAATGCACCGGATGAATGCCGATCTCGGTCGCAATCGGCAAAAAGATCGGGGTGAAAATCAACACTGCCGGCGTCAGATCCATGAAAAACCCGATGATCAGCAGACAGACATTCATCACCAGCAAAATCACAATGGGATTGTCAAAGGTCAGAATGGTCTCGGCAATGACATCGGGAATACCGGCAATCGTCATGACATAGGACATGATGCCCGATGCCGCGATCAGAAACAGGATCGAACAACTCGTAACCGCCGACGATTTCAAAGCTTCCAGATATTCCTGCAAGCTTGCCATCCGGTACATCAACGACAGAACAAATGAATACAGAACCGCAACCGCCGCACCTTCTGTCGCGGTAAACGCCCCGATCGCAATGCCACCAATGACCAGGATAATCATCAATAACGGCGGCAGCGCCTGCCATGTCACATGCAGAATTTCCGACCAGCCGACACTACCTTCGGTGCGATAACCGCGACGCATGGCAAAAAAGGTAATGACCATCATAACCGACAGCCCCATCAGGATGCCCGGAAGATACCCGCCAAGAAACAGGGCCGAGATCGACGTCCCGCCAGATACCAGCGAAAACAGGATTAACGGTCCGCTTGGCGGGATCAGAATACCGGTGGGCGCCGATGCAATATTCACCGCTGCCGAAAACGCGGGATCATACCCCTCTTTGCGCTGCAACGGCCCCATAACCCCACCAACGGCGGCCGCAGCAGCAATGGACGACCCGGAAATAGAGCCAAACAGCATATTGGCCAGCACATTGGTATGGGCCAATGCACCGGGCATACGTCCGCCCAGCAACTTCGCCAGATTGATCAGGCGGATTGCGATACCGCCCTTGTTCATGATGTTCCCCGCAAGCACAAAAAACGGGATGGCCAAAAGCGTAAAACTGTCGATGCCCGAAAACATCTTTTGGGCGCTGACGAAACTGATAACGCTTGATGGCAAATAGGCAAAGCCCGTCACAACCGACGAAACACCAATTGCAATCGAAATAGGCGTTCCAAGGGCAAGAAGGCCGAAAAACAGCGCAAACAGCACAATTGCCGCACCCGCAGGATCAAGCATGAAATCAACAAGGGCATCCATTTCAAACTGTCTCCTGCACTTCTTCAACCGGCGCCAGTTGGCCCAGACCGATCAGAATAATATTAAGGGCCTGCAACAGAATGATCAGGCCCGCCGACACCGGAACCGCAAGGTAAACCATCCCCATCGGAATCTGCATGATCGGCGAAAGCTGCGCCATTGCCGACATGCTCGCCCCCCAGCCACCGATCAGCATCGTAAAGCTGGCAAATGCGATGGAAATAACCCCGTTCAGCATCGCCAGCCCTTTGCGCCACCACATCGGCCCCAGAAAAACCAGCAGATCAAGCGACAGATGTTTACGGCTGCCAAAACAGTAAGCCGACCCCAGAAGCGCCATCCAGATCATCGTAAATCGAAGCGTTTCTTCCGTGAACAAGGCAGGCGTTGCCAGCACATAGCGGGTGAAAACCTGCCACAGCATCAGGACCACCATGCAGCACAACGTGATTGAAATAATCACCAGCAGCAGGCGCTCAATACCATGCTTGAGAGATTGCAACACTTCGCGTTTCCTCCGTCGAAGTTGCCTGGCGCAGACAGGCATTCTTTTTATTTCGATTATCCCCAGACCATGCGATGTGAAAACAATATCTGCAATCTGAAAATTATTTTCATAAACATTTCAGAACCGGGCTTACACGTTAAAGCAGGATGATGCAACCGGCGCTGCGCAGCCAAACTGCGCTCCATCACATTCAAAAGATTATCAAACCCGAACAAATCTCTGACCTCAAAGATATTGGCGCGCACTCTGTCCCAAACGTGAATGCCGACGCCCCTTTCGCGCGGTTTCCTCATGTTTGCTTGGCCGTCCGCGAATGAAAATTTATTACATATGGAAATTTTATTTTCACAATGACAGTTTTATCCACATGTCATCGATGAAATGCGGTGACATTTTCGTCACCGCCAATCGGGCGGAAAAAAATCCAAGGGAGGAAAACAATGAAATATCAGAAACTTGCCTTGACCTTAACTGCAATCGCGACTCTTGCGGTCGGCCAGGCAGAGGCCAAAACACGTTTGACTCTGGCCAATTCGCTGTCGGCGGACCACCCGACCAGCACCGCCCTGCAACAATTTGCTGATGAAGTCAAAGAACGTACAGACGGCGAAGTTACCATTCAGCTGTTCTTAAATGCGGTTCTGGGGTCCGAGCGCGAAGTCCTCGAACAGCTTCAGAACGGTGCGGTTGACATGACCCGTGTGAGCGCAGGCAACCTCGAAAACTTTGACCCGGTATTCAAGGCATTCACCCTGCCTTATATCTTCAAGGGCGAAGACCATTTCTATCGCGTCATGACCGGACCGGTCGCAGACGAGGTCTATAACGCCACAGAAGGCAGCGGCTTTGTCGGCCTGACCTTCTTCGACAGCGGCGCACGTTCGTTCTATACCACCGATAAACCGATCAATACGCCAGAAGATCTTGCAGGCCAGAAAATCCGGGTTCTGAACTCCAACAGCTCGATCCGCATGGTCGAAATGATGGGGGGCTCCCCGACACCGATGCCCTACGCCGAAATCTACACGGCCCTGCAAATGGGCGTGATTGATGGTGCGGAAAACAACGTCACGGCTTTGACCATCGGTCGTCACGGCGAAGTCGCCAAATTCTATTCGCAGGACGAACATCTTCGCATTCCGGATTTCCTCGTGATCTCCAACGCGGCGGCAGAAAAACTCACCGACGAACAGAACACCATCGTTAAGGAAGCTGCTCTTCACGCGACTGAATCCTTCCGTGCGCTTTGGGACCAGGCCGTCAAGGATTCGACCACCGAAGCAGAAAAGATGGGCGTGACCTTTGTCTCCCCGGATCAGGCCCCCTTCCGCGAAAAAGTCATGCCGCTGCTTGACGAGTATCGTAACGATCCGGATTTCGGCGGTCTCCTGACCCAGATCCTCGAAACCGAATAATTTTCCGCTCCGCGCCACCAAATTCCTTCAGAAAAAACAGCGAGACATAATAATGGGAACCGATACCGTCAGCCTTCACCACGAATTGAAAGAGAAAATCTCTCAGATAGTGACAGGCTTACGTAACCTGCGAGACGAAGGACAATTCAACGAGCCGAACCTTGATGGAACAGCCGGTGATTATGTCAGTTTCGATAGTTGGGAATGGCCACAGGGTGTCGGTCTGTACGGAATTGCGCAACTCTGGCTCCAGACCGGAGACGCAGAAGCGCGGAGAATTCTGGAAAATTGGTACGAAAAACAGCTTTCCCGGGGCCTGCCGCCCCAGAATGTGAACACGACAGCCCCCATGCTGGCCCTGTCCATTCTGTGGCAGCAGACCCGGGATTCTCGATGGGAACCTGTTCTTGACGATTGGGCAAACCGCCTGATCGCAGAAGCCCCGCGCACCACGTCCGGCGGGTTCCAGCACGATGTTTCAGACAAGATCAATAACGGCGAACTGTGGGACGATACCCTGTTCATGCTCGCCCTGTTTCTGGCATCCTACGGTCAGGCTTCCGGCCGAAAAGACCTGATCGACGAAGCCAAATTCCAGTTTCTGGTCCACACCCACTATCTTTGCGAACCCGAAACCGGCCTGTGGTTTCATGGCTGGACCTTCGATGGAAATCACAATTTCGCCCGCGCGCGCTGGGCGCGCGGCAATTCATGGATTTCGGCAGGAATACTCGATCTGATTGATCTTGCCGATCTTGATGTCGCCACACGCCGCTATCTGCTGTGGGTTGTCAAGGCACAGCTATCAAGCCTGATCGACTACCAGACCCAAAACGGCACATGGCACACACTGGTCGATGATCCAACTTCTTACGAGGAAATCTCGGCAACCTCTGCAATCGGCTATGCGCTGCTCAAAGGATATCGCCTGGGCCTTGGCCCCGAAAGCTGGAAAACGGCCGGTCAAAAGGCTCTGCATGCCGTGCTCGAAAACATCGACAGTAATGGCGTCGTGCAACAGGTTTCCTATGGCACCCGCATGGGACATGACCTTGAATTCTACAAGAACATCCCCCTGCACCCCACCGGCTATGGCCAATCCATGGCGCTTCTATGTCTCGTCGAAGCACTCAATCATATTGTCGAATAGAATTACGCTTCAATTAAAGCTTCGAAAGCCCCTGTCCGCATTGCGGCAGGGGCTCTTTTATAAGTTTTCAGCGAAGCCTATCGACCAAAATCGAACCAAAATCACGACAAGACAATGATCCGGCAAGGTCTGCTGTTCGCGTTTCCAGATTTTTCAGCATTTCGGCAATTGCCTTATCCAGCCGGTTTGCAGCCTGCTGCAAATCGCTGCGGCCAGCTTCTCCGCCCTTCCAATCCAGAAGCAAAACGGTCGACAGCAAAAGCGATACGGGGTTGGCGATATTCTTGCCTGCAATATCGGGGGCTGAACCATGCGATGCCTGCGCAATCGCATTTTCATCCCCGACATTGAGTGACCCGGAAAGCCCAAGCCCACCTGCCAGCTCCGCCGCCTCATTCGAAAGGATGTCACCAAACATGTTGGTCGTTACAATTACGTCAAACGCATCTGGCGTTCTGACCAGAAGTGATGCCATCGCATCAACATGTTCTTCGCGAACCGTAAGTCCGCCCTGCTCGGCTGCGGCTTTCTCTGCTTCGGATAAAAACAGACCGTCACTAAGCTTTAAAACATTGGCCTTGTGCACAATGGTCAAATGCCCGCGACGTTTGGCTGCAAGGCGCGCAGCAAATGCCGACACCCGATAACTTCCCTGGCGCGTCACCTTGCGCATCGCCAGCGCAAGATCAGGGGTTGGCATCACCTCGCCGGTGCCCGCATACATGGTGCGATCGGCATAAAAACCTTCTGTGTTCTCACGCACAATCACCAAATCCATGGCTCCAACAGCCGAAGTAAGCCCCTCAAACACCTTCGAAGGCCTTACATTGGCATACAGATCAAGATTGATGCGCAATGCCGCAGAAGGATTGATCCCACCCTGATCTGCCGGAGGATAATGCGCGGTATCAACCGGCCCCAGAATGGTCAGATCAGCCTTGCGGACACGCTCGATCAATTCCGGGGTAATGGTGGCACCGTACTTTTCCAACGATGCAAATCCGACGTCTTCGCTGCTAAATTTTAGCCCCAGCGAAAATGAACGGTCCAATGCCTCAAGCACATTGCGGGTGACAGCCGTAATTTCCGGTCCGATCCCGTCGCCCGGCAATAAAAGAACATCCACGACCCTAAACCTCCGTCAGAATATTTTCAGGAACAAGAACCCGACCTTCAAATAACCGGCGTGCGGTGCGGATCACCCCGCCGGAAATCACCGAAAGATTTGGCCCCGATCCTTCGATGGTAAGTTCCACTGCAATCATGCCACTTGGATGTTCAATCTGAATCCACTGTTGCGGCAAGGCCTTGAGACTGATCATACCATCAACGATGCTTCCAGAAAGTGATGCGCAACTGGCAACACAAATCGCACCGGTCACCGCATGGGTCGCATGGCAATTATGCGGCACAAAATAGCGCGATGTAATATCGCCACCTTTTGTCGGCTCTGACAGAATAGCCATTTTCGGCACGACCTTGCCGGTACAATCGCCAAGCCCCATCAGTTCCGATGCTTTGCGGCGCACGGCTTCCATCCGCGCAATCAGTTCTGCATTGCCGTCAAGCTGCGCCTTTGTTTCATTCCCCGTTATTCCAAGATCGCGGGCGCGAAACATCACCATCGGAACCGCCACATCAATACAGGTCACTTCAAGCCCGTCGATATAGTTGATCGGTTTCCCCGTTGGCAGGAGCCGACCGGTTTTGCTGCCCATGATATCCTTGAACCGCAATATCAGCGGGGACGCCGTCCCGGGCACGCCATCAATCGCCGCATCCCCGCTATAGGTCACCTTTCCGCCGGGTGTCGCGACCAGGACGTCAACCAATGCACCGACATTTTTATTGTAAATGCGCACCAGCGTTTGATCCCCTGTAACAGGCACCAAACCGGCCTCAATCGCAAACGGGGCAACTGCTGCGGTCATGTTCCCGCAATTCGGATTAACGTCAACCTCTGCCCTATCGATGGCGACCTGGGCAAACAGGAACTCGACATCTGCATCCGGTCGGCTGGACGGCGCAACAATGCATGATTTGCTGGTTAACGTATCGGCACCGCCAATTCCATCAATCTGACGTTTGTCTGGTGACCCCATCGCCGCAAGCAAAAGACGATCACGCGCCGCAATGTCTTCGGGCAAATCACTGGCCAAAAAGATCGGCCCTTTTGATGTCCCGCCGCGCATCATCACGCAGGGAACGGCATGTTGGTCATTCACAATCACGGTATTTTTCATGTCGATCACCCCAGCGGCCAGGGAAGTTCAATCAGGTCCTGAAGTATCCCGGCCGGGAAATCGAGAACCAGAGACCACGCAAGAACACAAAGCCCGCCAATCGCAAGCCCGGTTAAAAGCAACGTCCGAAGCCACGATGCCTTTGCCTTGACCCGAAGGAAGGCAATGAAGAACCCGGTAATCGCAATCAGGAACCCAAACACGGCGGTTGCGGCCACCATTCCGGCAACCCAAAGAACGTAGTGCCAAAGACCTGCGGTCGGCTTCACGTCCTGATGTTCAAGGTCAAATTCATGATCAAAATTGGCCGCATGGGACGGTGGCGATACAATCAATTGCCAGATCAAAATCGCCGAAACGACAAACATCACGACCGAAACCGCACCGGTAAAGACACTGCCAAGGAAGGAATGCTGCGTTGCATCCCAAATTCCGAACGCAAAGAACGCCAGAAGCACGCCCGCAAACAGGATTTGCGGCCAGCGTTTCGGATTGTGGGAATGACTGCTTTCTTCTTCTTCAACCGGATTTACCGGGTGTTTTCGCATCCCCATAAGAACGGAAATGACTGTCAGAGCCGCGATAATTACCACACCTGGGCGGGTCAAGAATTCCCAGTTGTAGAATTGCAGGGCCTGATAAAGGTAGGTTTCCGTGTTGGATGCGAGCACAAAACCAATCAGAAACGCCGGGCGAGGCCAGCCAAAACGTTTCATCAGAACACCAAGAACACCAAGCACCAACAAGGCGATCATATCGGAAAGGGAACGCGTCGCCTGAAACGCGGCAAAGCAGATCACCGTAATCATGAACGGCGCAAGGTAACCGTATTTGATTGTCGTCAGGCGGGAAACGAAAGGCGAAATCAGCAATGCACCACCAGCACCAACCACATTGGCAATCGCGAGAGACCAGATGATCGTGTAGGTGATATCAAGATCGCGCCCAACCATTGCAGGGCCGGCTTCAAGACCAATCAGGACCATACCGCCAAGGAAAACAGCCATGCTGCCCGATCCGGGAATACCAAACAGCAAGGTGGGAACGAGCCCGCCGCCCTCCTTGGCATTGTTTGCGCTTTCCGGTGCCAGAACACCGCGAATATCGCCCTTGCCGAATTGCGATTTGTCTTTTGCGGTCTGGACCACATGGCCGTAGGCGATCCAGTCGACAACACTTCCGCCAAGCCCGGGCAGGGCCCCGACAATACTGCCAAGACCGGCACAACGCAGGCACAACCATTTGTGACGGATCATATCCCGAACGCCGTCGCGCCACCCCAGACCAAGGGTGCCCTTATCAGAAATAGATCGATTTTGCCGGCACAGGTCGATGATTTCAGGGAACGCAAACATGCCCAGCCCGACAATGACGAGTGGCAGACCATCCATCAGATAAACAGAGTCAAAGCTCATGCGGAGTTCGCCGGTGGCCGGAGCCGCACCAAGTGCACCCAGCAGCAAGCCAAGGCCCGCAGCAATCACGCCTTTAGGCAGGCTTTTACCGGCAAGAACGCCGACCATCGACAGGCCAAGAACAGCGAGCATAAAGAGTTCGGCCGAACCAAATGCCAGGATCAGAGGCCGCGCGATCACGACAAAGCCGGTCAGGATAACAGCACCCACCAGTCCCCCGACCAAGGATGCCGAAAATGCAGCCCCCAGCGCACGGGCACCATGGCCTTTTTTAGCCAAAGGAAACCCATCAAGAACTGTTGCTTGTGATGCACTTGATCCCGGTATCCCCATCAAGACAGATGTAAAGGTATCCGAGGTCGGGATAACAGCAACAAGACCGATCAACATTGCAAGTGCCGAAATCTGGTCCATGCCATAAATGAAAGGTAACAGAAGAGACAGCCCGACAATTCCGCCCAGACCGGGCAGAATGCCAACAATCATGCCCATTCCAACCCCCAGCAAAAGATAGATCAGATGGGTTGGCTGCGCGAAATGAGACAGTGCCGTCATCATTGCATCAAGCATCAGGAAACTCCGTCAAAAGACAAAGTTCGCCCGTTCCCTTGAAACGACCAGACAGTCGCAGGGTGAAAAAAGCGGGGTGGACAAGGCCACCCCGATCAGGAAACGGGAGACTTCAGATTTTCAGTTAGAACTGAACCGAATATTTATCGGTCAACCATTTTTGCACCCACTCACGGGCTTCTTCTGGAACGTTCACAGCCATGCGGAAAATACGCTCTGCTGGCTCGCCAACGATCTGTTTGTATTCGCCAAGCGTTGCCTGTCGATCAGCAAGAAAGCTTTCATCTTCGGTTGCGGCCTGTGCCGCTTCACGATAGGCCTGCACGATTTCCTCAGGCGTATCTTTTGGCAGGAAGACCATTTTCTGAGCCGGGAAACCGGCAATGAAAAAGGCCTTGTAAGCATCCCAGGCGGGACCTGAAGGTTTTTCACCCTTCATCATCTCGTATGCTTCCGGGAAACTTGGCAGGTCGGGGAAGGAAGGATCGCGCACGATATTGCCGTCATCGTCGATCGCCCCCCACGAGAACAGCGGAACAGCGCTGCCGATATCAACAAGTGGTGTAACGTTGTTAATAAACGCCGACGAAGTCTGGTAATCGATGTTGACTTCGCCACGCTCAAACGCAAGACGACCGGCCCCGCGGCCTTTCATGCCAAACACGGCATCGACATCAAGTCCCAGCAGTTCAAACGCTAGCAACGGAACCAGATCAAGGGATGTCGCGCCCTGACTACCATAACGCAACTTGACGGTTTCAAGTGCTTTCATGTCAGCAGCCGACTTAAGACCAAGATCGGAATTCACATAAACAACACCACCCGTCGGCGAAGCCAAAACCACGCGCCAGTCACGCATTTCATATTGCACGCGTTTGTCGCGCAACAGATACGGAAACTGGGTTGAGCCGGAAGTTCCGATGGCGGTCAATCCATCAGGTTTGGCCCGGGCTTCAAACTGGTTCGCCCCCGAAGTCGAACCGCCGCCCGGAATGTTCTTGACGACAACGGTCGGGTTTCCCGGCAGAAAGACGCTGAAATACGGTGCCCAGAACCGGCCCCAGGTATCAGTCCCCCCACCTTCACCGAACGGAATAATCAGTTCGACACGATCCCCGGCAAAGTCGGCATCCTGTGCGGTTGCTGTACCGGCAAAGCCAAAAGCAATTGCCGCAGCCGCACAAGCGGTTTTGAATGATTGATTAACGGTTTTTCCCCATGACATTGGGCTTTCCCTCCATAACGGTTGTTTTCTCTCGAACGGAAGGAAGAAGCGCGTGACGCACAGACATGCATCAAGTGTCGATTTCCTCCCATTCAGGCTTTCGGCTGTTATTGTTCTTCTGACCGGTCGTTGCCGGGAGTGCCGTTTGCCTATGACGCAAAATCTAAACGAAAAAGCTGTCAGTTTGCTGTCTAGGGTCAAATTTTTCATTTTCGAAGTCGTTTTCGGTGTTATTTAGGCAGAATGCGTATCCTGATCGTAGAAGATAACCTTGTTCTGGCTGACAAAATCGCTGCTGCCCTGCGGCAGACCGATCATGCTGTCGATCTGGTTCATGATGGCGAAGATGCTCTTCGACTTGTTCTGCAAGAAACCTTCGATCTTCTGATTCTCGATTTGTCGCTTCCGGGACTGGACGGGATTGAAATTCTGAAAACCGTGCGCGCGCGCAAAATCAATTTGCCCGTCATGATCCTGACCGCACGCGGCAATCTGGATGAACGTGTCGCTGGTCTGGATGCCGGGGCAGACGATTATATGGTCAAACCGTTCGAGCTGTCGGAACTCGAAGCCCGTGCCCGCGCACTTTTACGACGCAATATCGGGCAGCGTAATCCCGCCATCACGGTTGGAAAACTGACATTCAATTCGGTGGACCGGTCCGTCACGATTGATGGACAGCCCGTTTCGCTAACACCGCGCGAACGTGGTGTGCTGGAAATCCTGCTGCTGAACGTAAGCCAAGTGATCAGCAAGGAAAAAATCGCCCTGCATCTGTTCGGTTTTGATGATGAGGCCAGCGTAAAATCCATCGAACTTTACATCAGTCGCCTGCGCAAAAAAATTGCATCAGGTGATGTCGAAGTCCGGACTATTCGCGGACTTGGCTATATGATTGACGAATGACCGAAAACGCTACCGCCATATCAACATCATTGCGCGCAAGGCTCCTGCGCTGGCTTTTGCTGCCTGGATTAATGCTGGCATTCGGGCTGCTGGCCAAAAACTATCTGACCGTTAGCGAAATGGCCAACCGTATTCAGGACCGGCTTCTGGTCGCCTTGGCGGTAACGATTTCCGAACACGCAATCAATTCGAGGGGCGATTTGCTATCGCGTGATATCGAGTTGCTGCTCGAGCAATTCACCCGCGAAAACACATATTACCGCGTACAGGGTCCGGACGGGGCGTTTGTGACGGGGGATTCTGGTCTGCCGCGACTGCCCGATGGTGTTACGCTGGAACCGGGTGTCCCCCATTTCTATAACGCACACTATCGTAACGAGGACGTACGCGCGGTAACCATGAAATATCTGGTTTCCAATCCGTCGTCGAACATCTATGGCTGGGTCACCATTGATGTCAGCCAGACCCGTCGTGAACGCGACAATCTGATTTATGACGAACTTCTGGGATCGACCACTGATTTTCTGGTTCTGATGTTTCTCGGCGGCGTTTTCGCGTGGATCGGCGTTTCACGCGGACTTGCCCCCTTAAGACGCCTTCAACAGGCAATCCGCCGCAGATCAACTGATGATTTGCGGCCAATTCGCCATGCCATGCCCAAGGAGGTCACCGAGGTCGTCAGATCTCTAAATGCACTTTTGGCACGTCTGGAAAGCTCAATCACGGCCAATCAGCGTTTCATCGCCGATGCATCACACCAGCTACGTACCCCGCTTGCGACAGTACAGGCCGAAGCCGAATGGGCTTTGCGCAATGCCAGCGACCAACAAGACCGTCAAGCTCTTGAACGTATCGTCAGTCAAACCCGTCAGACGGCCAGACTTGCCAACCAGCTTCTGAACCTCGCGCGGGTATCACCGGAAGGCCGAAAGGCTGTCCGCTACGAGAAGACCGACCTCTTGGCCCTTGCCGCCTCGGTGACATCCGGGATGGTTCGCTATGCGATCCGCCACGATATTGATCTTGGTTTCGACGATCAAAGCGAGGGCATGAACTGTGAAATTGAAACAGGAAACGAGGTTCTGCTTCAGGAAATGCTTGGCAACCTGATCGAGAATGCCATTTTATATGGCACTCCCGGCACGATTGTGACGGTTCGCGTCATTGGTCGCGGCGTTGCAGTAGGTCCGGTTCTGGAGGTTGAAGACAACGGCCCCGGTATCCAGGAAAAAGACCGCGATACGGTTCTGGAACGGTTCGTGCGCCTTGATGAGCAAAACGGGCAAGGATGTGGCCTTGGACTGGCTATTGTCAAAGAAGTTGCCAATGCACATCAGGCCGTTATGTCCCTTGAAGACGGCAAAGACGGTGTCGGCCTGAAGGTGCGGATTGCATTCCCGCGCTAACCGGTTCTATCTGTCTCGTTGCAGACAAAAGACCGGCACGTCGTGCGCCGGTCTTTTGTCTTTTGACGTTCAGGCCGCTTTCTTGTCCGAACAAACGCCGACCACCTGCTTGTGATCGTTCTTTTCGACCGCAAACACAATCAGCGCGATCAGGCGATAAAAACCATGCACAAACTTGCCATATGGCATGGACAGAAACAGCGTCATCACAACACCAAGATGGATGCTTAACATCACCCCGACATATTGCGTATCACGCACAAACATCAGGCAAAGTCCGGTCAGACTTGTCAAAAACAGCAGAACCAGAAAACTGACATCCATACCCTTGTTCGTTTTGCCTTTCGGGGCGGCATCTGCCCTGGCCTTCAGGATCAGCAGCCCCGCCGGCCCCACAATAAGACCAAGTCCTCCCAGAATGCCAAACAGTTTGGGCAGGCTCAAATACCCGTACGGTGCGGGAAGATCGAAGCCATAATGCAATACCGTGGCCGACGATGTGGCAGCAAAGCACAGCATGAAGCCCCAGAATGTCATCTGATGGAACCAACGCCTTGCCATGGAGGGCGTTTCGCTTGGATACGAGCATCCCTGCCCGTTACCCCCATCCAGATATTTCAGCGAAAGAGCATCTTTGATCCCCTGCATGACGCGGGGATAATCAAGCCTGAAAGGACTTGGCAAATTCATTGTCCGCCAGAATTTGACAATCGAAACCAGCAGCGCAAGCAGCACAAATCCACCGACCGCACCAAACATTGCGGCCAGGACATCATGCGAAATCACGCCGTAAAATGCGTTGTCGTGCGCTGAAAAGAAATCATCCCCGGTTAGAATGGCCGTTCCGCCCAGAAAAAGCGTGATCACAACGATTGACAGAAAACTGACCCAAAGACCGTTATTGGCAAACAGCTTGCCCATAAAGCCCGGCCACGCATAAACGCCGTAGTTTTCCTGCCTGAGCTCCGCCATCGCAGCCGGAACGTTAAGCTGAAATTCGTGTGGCGGCGCATATTGGCAATTGTGATAACAGGCCCCGCAGTTATGGCAAAGGTTTGCCAGATAATCGAGCGTATCGGAATTGAATTCCAGCCGCAGTTCCATCGCTTGGAAAACGGCGCAATGTCCCTCGCAATAACGGCAGGCATTGCAGATCGACATCAAGCGGGCGGCTTCGGCTGTTTTATCGGTTGAGCGCATAATCGGCAGCCTCCCTTCCTGCAATTCGTCCAAACACATTTCCAATCGTCATGCCAATCCCGGCAAGATATCCCTGGCCCAGAACGTTTCCGGCCATAATTTCACCCGCAGCAAAGATGTTCGGGCTTTCGGTCCCGTCGGCCATCTGCATCTGCGCCTTTTCGCTGACTTCCACCCCGAGATAGGTGAATGTGATGCCCGGCCGCAGGCAATAGGCGCTATAGGGGGGATGATCGAGGGTTCGCGCCCAGTTGGTCTTGTTCACCACAAGCCCGCTGGTATGAACCCCATCCAGTTCGGTATGATCAAATTTTCCCGGTTGAACCGCCGCGTTATAGTCGGCAACGGTTTTCTCAAGCGTCGCGGGATCCAGACCGATCTTTTGGGCCAATTCGCCAATCGTATCGGCGACCACGGCGGGGAAAACGGGGGGCATAAAGGCACCACGCGCCTTCTGGTCAATAATCACATGGGCCACCTGATCAGGTTGGTCCGCAACAAGACGGCCCCAGATCGCATATCGCTTTGGCCAGAAATCCTCGCCTTCATCATAAAATCGCTCGGCATTCCTGTTCACCACAATACCAAGCGACACGCAGTCAACCCGCGTGCAGATTCCGCCGTCAAACTTTGGCGCGCGCCCGTCAATTGCCACCGCATGGCACTGATTGGGTTCCCCGATCTGCCGGGCCCCGGCATCAAGCAGCATGCGCAGCAAATCACCACGATTATAGGGCGTCCCCCGGATCAGGAAATTTTCGGCAATGTCGCCCCATGCCTCTTTCAGCCACTCGATATTCGCTTCAAATCCGCCAGCTGCCGCAACGAACGCATTTGCCGAAATGGTGTGATCACCCACCTGAAGGCTTTTAAATCTTCCTTCCGAAATCTCTACGGACGTGACCATCGCATCGTAATGAACTTCAACGCCAAGCTTATCGGCATGCCGATAAAGGGCGTTTAACAGTTGCTTGCCCCCGCCCATGAAGAACGCATTCGTTCGGCCCAAATGCAGGGTTCCGCCAAGTGGCGGCTGAAACTGCACACCGCGCGCCTCAAGCCAGTCAACGGCTTCTGTCGATTGGCGCAGGGTCATGCGGGCGAGTGTTTCGTTGGTTTTCCCCTTGGTCACCCGCATCAGGTCATCCCAGTATTCCGCCTCGTCATAGGTGCCGCTCAAAACCGACAAGGGGCCAATATGCATGGGTCGCAAATTGCGGGTATGGCGGGTATTCCCGCCGCGATGGGTTCTGGGTGCCCCTTCCAGCAGACAGACGCGCGCGCCTTTTTCCGCAGCGACGATCGCGGCAATCAGCCCCGCCTGCCCGCCGCCCGCGACAAGGACATCATAATGATCGGATTCAGTTTTCACGGCGTCTCCACCTCTTTTCGTATTTTAATGGATACTCTTGTATACAATTGTCGCCAACCTTGAGATTTCAGCATGCTTGTGTCAAGTTAAAAACCAGACAGAACAAAGCAGGTGCCTTCTCATGAGCCCAGATTCCGCCGATCACCAGCCCCGCGGGGAAGTTGCCTATCAAAAGCTTCTGGCAGCCATCCAGCATGGCGAACTCAAGCCGGGGACCCGAATCCGCGAGGTGGAAGTTGCTGAAAGGTTTGGAATCAGCCGCACCCCGGTGCGCGATGCCATTCGGCGTCTGGAAAGTGATGGGCTGCTGATCCACATGCCGCGACACGGGGCCGTCATCAAGGAACTCGATCATCGCGAAGTGATCGAACTGTATGAAATTCGCGAAGTTTTGGAAGGAACAGCCGCCCGCTATGCCGCGCGCCACGCATCAGAGCTTGAAATCGCCGAACTGGAAGATCTCAATGAACTGATGCTGAAAAACGGGCAGGACCCGGTGAAAGTTGCAGAAGCAAACCGGCTGTTTCATCAGGCACTGTATAGAACGGCGAACAATCGCTATCTTATTGATGCACTTAATTCTTTATCGAATTCAATGGCGCTTCTGGGCGGTACGACGCTTCAATATGACGGCCGCCCCGAAAGTGCCTATCAGGAACATAAGAACATTATCGACAGCATCCGGTCCGGCAACGCCGATCAGGCCGATGCCGATGCAAGACATCACATCCGAAGCGCTCAAAGGCTGCGAATCAAGCTATTGCGTGAATAAGAGGCGATCGTTGCACGCTGTTGCAAGGTCACACAACGCGCAACAGATCCGCATAAACACCGTCAAGAGCGACCAGTTGGTCATGACGTCCCTGCTCTGCGATGCGTCCTGCTTTCATCACCACGATCTGGTCCGCATGGCGGATGGTGGACAGCCGGTGCGCGATGGTAATCGTTGTCCGGCCTTTCGACATGTGGTTCAACGCAGACGACATCGCGCGTTCCGTACGTGTATCAAGAGCACTGGTCGCCTCGTCCAGTAAAAGCACAGGCGGGTCGCGCAGGATGGTGCGAGCCAGCACCAAGCGCTGTTTCTCGCCACCGGAAAATCGGTATCCATCCTCACCAACCAGCGTATCATAGCCCATAGGCAGCGACGCGATATGGTCGTGAATCTGGGCAATCTTTGCCGCCGCAACCAGTTCGGCCTCGGTCGCGTCCGGTTTTGCGAAGCGCAGGTTCTCTGCCACAGAGGCATGGAACAGATAGGGCTCTTGCGGAACGACCCCCACCATTTCGGACAGCGATTGAAAACTGAGATCGCGCAGATCCACGCCATCAAACCGGATGACACCACTATCCAAATCGTAAAGCCGCGCCAGCAAGTATCCCAGTGTCGTCTTGCCCGAACCCGTCGGGCCGACTATCGCGACATTGCTGCCTGCGGGAATCATGAGGCTTATGTCATGCACAGCAGTCGGGCCATCCTCATGGTAGGCAAAACTGACATGCTCCAGCTCTACCTGACCGCGCATGTCCGAACGGCGAATTGTAACGGGTGCCGGTTTCTCGGTGATCTCAACCGGCATGTCCAGATACTCGAAAACCCGGGCAAACAATGCACGTGTTTTTCGTGTATCGCGGCCGATTTCCAACAATTGCTCGAAAGGCCACAATAGCTGTTCCTGTAACGCGATCATCGCAACCAGCGTACCGATGGTGGCAGGATTGTCTGTCTGCATCAGCAGCCCCCCCGCCAGCAACGTCATCGCCGGCAGGACAGCCAGCGCAAAGCTGATCAGGGACCACTGCCATTCACCGGCGGTATGTGACTTCACCTCAAGTTTCGCCAGGTCTCCCGATATCCGGGTGAACCGTTGTACAAGATGTGGTCCCCTTCCCATCGTGCGGGCAAGGATGACACCCGAGGCCGAAAGCGTTTCCTGCACCGCCACGGACATGTCGGCGGCGCGCGCCTGCTGCTGGTAAGTCAACGCTTCGCGCATACGGGCAACGCGGTTACTGATCAGGATCGTTCCCGGCACCACAAACAGAACAAAAAGTGCCAAACGCCAGTCAAGGATCACGATGGCAATGGCCGTCATGACAACCGCACTGAGCGAACGACCAAGTTCGTTGGCAGTTTCCGTTACCAACGATTGCAGTCCATCGATATCACTGGCGATGCGCGACTGAACCTCGCCCACACGCGTTCCGGTAAAGAACCGCAACGAAAGGCTTTGGAGATGGGCATAAAGCCGCACCCGCAAGGCATGCAGAACCGCCTGTCCGATACGTGACATGAGGATTACCTGATAGGCACCGACCGCCGCCGAAAGCAGGGCGACGATGACCATACCTCCCACCAGCCCGACAAGCAGTTTGATATCATTGGCGGGCAAAGCTTCGTCAATGATCGCCCGCAACAGGAACGGTCCCGCCAGACCGACCGCTGAGGACATGATCATAAGCAATATGACCGCTACGATCCGTTTCCGGTAAGGAATGAACAGCGACAATATACGCCGCATGGAAACATGCCGCGCCGCAAGGTCGGTATAGTCGTCGGAATAAGGAAGATGTTTGGACATTGGTACAATCAGACGAAAGGTAACACTTGGCACGGCAGCCGGATTTCGACGGCAAGACCAGGATGATCAGAAGGGAATATCGACGCATCGCCTCCATGCGCCCGGGCAATCGCCCTGACAATTGGCAAGCCCAGGCCGGAACCACCACCGCTACGCCCCCGTGAGTCGTCCGCACGCCAGAACCGCTCGAAGGCACGCGTGCGGCTTTCTTCAGGCAGGCCCGGTCCTGTATCCGTGCAACGGAAAAAGACATACTGTCCTGCCACACCGGTCTCGACATGCACCGTACTTTGCGGCGCGTAACGACAGCAATTTTCCAGAACCGCCACGAAAGCCTGCCTCAATCGCGCACGGTCAGCACTGACGACGGCGCTGGACAACTGGCGCATTACCGTGATCCCGGCCTTGCTGAAATGATCCTCAAGCGAGATGAGCGCCGCCTCGGCCTCCACCGCCAGATCAAGACGTGAATATTGCAGATCGAGCTGCCCTGCATTGCTCAGCGCCAGTGTCCGCAACTCCTCGACGATGGCCGACAGATCATCCACATGGTTAATCAGGCGACCATACAGTTCCGGACTGGGGGCGAAGGCACCATCCAGCAACCCCTGGAGCCGCCCACGCAGAATGGTCAAAGGCGTTCGCAATTCATGTGCAATGGCCGAGTTAGAATATTTCAACTCGGCCTCGGCACGTTGCAGTCGCCCTGCCATCTGATTGAAATCGTCAACCAGATCGCTCGCCTCGCCAAAATTGCCCCGGCTCAATGAGGCGCGCGCCGAAAAATCGCCATTCGCCACCTTGCGCGCAGCCGCGGCAACAGATTTCAAAGGATCCACAATCCGTCGTGCCAGAACCCACCCCAACAAAGAGGCGGTTAATATGCCGATCCCCAGAAGAAGGCCCAGCGTCACGATATCACCGGTGCGCAGGATGTCGTCGTCGGTGAAATCCGGATAAAGCCATTCATAAATGAAGAAGAAATACGCCGTTAACCCGAAATAAACGACGGTGAAAGCAAGCAATGTAAGCGAAATCATCGCACGAACGATGCGGGAATTCAGATTTCTAGCCATGCGTGTTGTCCAGTCGATAACCGACACCACGGACACCGACGAGCAAGCCATCCGCCCCGGCAGCAGCCAGTTTGCGCCGCAGATTGCTGACATGGCTGTCCACTGTCCGATCCAGCGCCTCACCCTCCGGCAGGCACGCATCGACCAGTTCCGAGCGCTCGAACACTCTGCCAATCCTCAAGGCCATATAAGCCAGAATACGAAATTCGGTTCTGGTAAGGCCGAGCACAACCGGTCCCGCCGCGCTTTCGACCTCTACCCGATAGGCCTGTGGATCAATGGTCAATGGTCCGACGCGCAACATTTGCCCGTCATCCCGGGCAATGGTTCGCCGCAAGACCGCCTTAACACGCGCCACAACCTCAAGCGGGTTGAACGGTTTAACGACATAATCGTCTGCACCAATACGTAGCGCCTGCAACTTGTCGAGATCCTCGGCAAGCGCCGTTACCATGATGACGGGCGTGTCACCACGTCGACGGATCGCCGCCAGCACTTCATAACCGTCCTGCCCCGGCAGCTTGATATCCAGCACCACAAGGTCGGGCCGCAAGCGCTGATGATGGGCAAGCCCGACCGTTCCATCACCAGCCGTAACAACCCGGAATCCTTCGCGTGACAGGTAAGTCCCGATGATTTCCGCAATCTCGGGCTCATCCTCAATGATGAGAATCAAGGCATTGTTCATGGACATGTTTTCGATCTTTGGCTTTTCACCCAAAAGGACTCATTTGATTGAGGCGCATCTCACCCCAGGTTATTCACAACCGATTGAAAGTATCATCATGCATCTGCCAGCAATGCCGGCATCGGAGTTCCGGGATAACACTCAACGATTACGGCTCCCGCGTCGAGAGCAGGTTAAGATTTTGTCGAGGTTTTGTGGAGATGTTCGGCAACAGGAACTCCAGTGTAACGGGCTCAAGAGGCGGTCCGATAATTTATCTGTATCAAAGAGCGCACTTCATCATTGTGCTGCCGCAACCTCTTCATCAGCGATTGCAGTACTTCCGCCAAGCGCGCGGTAAAGCATTGATTCATTGACAAACTGTGCGAGCCGCACATCGGCAAGAACCACTTCGGCAGAACGACGGCGTTCCTGCGCATCAAGCCAGATGCGCAGGGTGGTCGCACCAGCCCGATAACGTGTCTCGGTCAGTTTCTCGACTTCCAGCGCGGCCATATAGGCATTATCAAGTCGGCGTGACTGCTCGCCATAGCTGGCGCGCGCACCAAGCGCATTGGCCACATCGGCAAACGCGTTCAGCAAAGTTTTGCGAAATGCTGTGACGGCCTCTTCATAATGGGTCTCTGAAACCGCAATCGTCAAACTCATATCCTTCAGGTTAAGGAATGAGAGGACAGCACCTGCTCCCAGGGTTGCGACAGGGTTGGAGACGAAGGAAATCAGCTGATCGCTGCTGGTCCCTAACCCACCGGTAAGCGAGATCCCCGGATAGAAGCTGGTCCGCGTCGCGTCCACACTTTTCAACGTCCCCCGCAACCGCGCTTCTGCTGCACGAAGATCAGGACGGCGGGCAAGCAGATCGGCGGGCAGCCCTGCTGCAAGCTCCGGAAACTTCTTTCGCGGCAGGCTCTGCGGTTCTGGAACCGGGTTTGGCGCACCGTTCAAAAGGACCGTAAGCACATTACGCAGAACAAGGCGGGCCTGCTGCAACTCCGCTACTCGCGCAGCCTGAGTCTCGACAGCTTGTTCACTTTCTCTAAGTTCCAGATCGGAAACATCCCCGACTTCTGCCTGCTTCCGCACGAGATCCTGAATTTGCTCTACATAATCAAGGCTGTTTATAGCCGATGCAATCGACTCATTGGCATGGGCGATACGGAAATAGGTTTCGATCGTCATGCCGATGATTGCCAGGCGCGCCGCTTCGTAATCCTCGGCAGTTGCCTCCGCCTCGAAGCTTGTGCTGTCGCGCTGTGCCGCCAGTTTCCCCCACAAGTCGACTTCATAGGAAACGCCAATTGTTGCAGACGAAGATGCTGTCGAAGTCGCACTTCCTTCAAGAGGCCTGCTCTTCGAAGTGTTAAGAGTTCCGCTCAACTTCGGGAACAGGGCATTCGCCGCAAGGTCGGCTTGCAGGCGCGCTCTGCGCGCACGAACGGTCGCAGCGAAAATGTCGTTGTTGCGACTGACCACTTCGCTGATCAGGGTGGTAAGTCCGGAATCTCCGAATGCAATCCACCACTGATCTGCACTCGCATTCGCCGTATCTGCGGCAACCGAAGCAGACCATGTCGGTCCCTCCGGCAGATCAGGGCGCAGATAGTCTGTCGACGGGCTGGTGCAACCGGCAAGGACAACAAACAGGCAAGGAACAATCAATCTGACAAAAACCATGACTACTCTCTGGAAAGCGCAACGACCGGATCAAGCCGCGAGGCATTGCGTGCAGGCAGAAAACCGAAAACGAGGCCGATGAGAAGTGCGACCAGACAGGCGGAAAGGATGGCGTCGATCGAAATGATCATCGGGAATGAACTGCCCTGCCCCCCAAACGCAGCAGCCGCGCCAAGCGCCACTCCGACGCCAAGCAGAGATCCGGCAATGCAAATCGTGACAGCTTCAATCAGGAACTGAAGCATGATGTCGATACGCCGTGCGCCGACCGCCATGCGCAGGCCGATCTCGCGGGTACGCTCGGTGACGGAAACCAGCATGATGTTCATAACGCCGATCCCACCAACGATCAGCGAAATGACCGCGACCGAAGAAATCAGCAGCGTCATCGTCCGCGACGTCTTCTCCATGATCCGGCGCAACTGGTCACTGTTGAAGACAAAAAAGTCCTGTATACCGTGACGGCGTGTCATCAGACCGACAATCGCGCGTTCGGCAACAATCGTGTCAACATTGTCAGATATGCGAACGGTCAGCCCGGCAAGGCTCGTTGCCGCCCCAAGCAACCTGCCGGCCACAGCAGTATAGGGAAGGTATATTTGCAGGGTTTTGCCCGACATGCCGGAACGCTGGGCCACCGTGCCGATGATGACCACCGGCACGCGATCGATCATGATGATCTTGCCAAGCGGAGATTCACTACCCGGAAAAAGCGTAGTTGCGGCTCTGTCGTCTATCACGGCCTCCTGACGACGCTCGGCGATACTGTCGGCCGTGAAGCCGTTGCCCTGGACGATCTTGAGGCCGTTTACCCGAAAATAATCCTCACCGACACCGTCAACGTTGGCCGACATGGAAGTGCTGCCGAACCGAATGCGCGCACTCGTCGACACCAGCGGCGTAACGCTGTCGATATAGTTTTGCGCAGACAAAGCCTCGGCGTCGGACACAACCAGCGTCCTGATGCTGTCGGCGCGCTCGTCGTCCCAACCCTGCCCAGGATAAATGGAAAGTGTACTGGCACCAAGTTCGCTGATCTCGGCAAGGACCCGCTGGCGTGTCCCTTCGCCCAGACCGACGACTGAAACCACGGCAGCAATGCCAATGATGATCCCCAGCATGGTCAGGAATGTGCGGACCCGATGAGCCGCCATCGAGCGCAACGCCATGGGAAAAGCTTCTGCAAACCGTCGATGGAAACCTGCCAGCACGCCAACAGACCCGGAACGTGCAAA
Organism: Thalassospira sp. MBR-102; assembly: GCF_040549275.1. Lineage (NCBI taxonomy): Bacteria > Pseudomonadati > Pseudomonadota > Alphaproteobacteria > Rhodospirillales > Thalassospiraceae > Thalassospira > Thalassospira sp. MBR-102. Next base: position 28,799 of record NZ_JBEPTC010000014.1, on the reverse strand, counting down.
GGAAGGTAAGAGAGCACCAACCAGAGGTTCGCGGCATCGCTGGTCAGACAGAACCAGACCGTCACGGACTTCGATGATGCGATCAGCGTGGGCCGCGACCTCCATATCGTGGGTGACGATAATGACCGTATGGCCGTCCCGATGAAGCTCCTTGAGAATCTCAAGCACGGTTTCACCGCTTCTGCTGTCAAGCGCTCCGGTCGGCTCGTCGGCAAGGATGATACGCCCACCATTCATAAGCGCGCGAGCAATCGACACCCGCTGCTGCTGACCGCCGGAAAGCTGACCTGGACGGTGATCGACGCGCTCGCCAACGCCGAGACGCTCCAGAAGTGACCGGGCCCGCTCGCGCCGGGAGGCGGTATCAAGGCCTGCATAAACGGCTGGCATCGCGACATTGTCAGTCGAGTTGAGCGTGCCGAGCAAATGATAGCGTTGGAAGATGAAGCCGAAATGCTCCCTTCGCAACGCTGCCAGTTCGTCTGCGCTCAAACCGGCAACACTGCGCCCACCGACACGGTAATCGCCCGCAGTCGGCTGATCAAGGCAGCCAAGAATATTCATGAGCGTCGACTTGCCCGATCCGCTTGCGCCCACAATCGCGACAAGTTCACCACTGTCGATATGAAGATTGATCCCCGCAAGCGCGGAAATGGTCTCTTCGCCCGTCTGAAACAGCCGTGTGACGTTCTCTATTTCCAGTAAAGCGCTCACATCATCTCCATAGCGTTAGAGTCCGATGCCTGACCATCAGCCGGAATGACAACCTCCTCACCGACCTGCAGGCCATCGATCACTTGCGCCTTGATCCGGTCAGTCAGTCCTATTGTGACAAGGCGCTCCGAAATTTCGCCAGAAGAGGAGCGGACACTAAGGCGATAGCGACCGTTCTGATCGCGCTCGGTCAACGCTGACCATGGCACCAGCGGCACGTCCTCTGCCTGCCCCACCACAATGGTCACCAGAGTAGTCATCATGGGCCGCAGTCGGCCATCAGGATTGGGCGTTGTGAATATTCCGTTGAAATAAACAGCCTGTGTTGCCTGCCCTGCGGTTGTGGAGGCCGTCGTTGATTCTGTCGCGATTGATGTCGGGGCGGGCGCAATCTGCTCCAATCTGCCGACCGTCGGAAGATGGGTTTCGCCCATGATCGTGAAACGCACGATCTGGCCGGGTTTTACGCGGGTAATATCGGCTTCTGATATTCTTACCTTAACCTGCATGACGTTGAGCTCGGCCAGCACAATGATCGTCGGCACGGCCAGATTGGAGTTCAGTGTTTGGCCAGCCTTGGTAACGACCGCAACCACAACCCCATCCATCGGCGCGGTAACCTTCGTGTAGCCAAGGTTGGCTTTCGCGTTCTCGACCTCCACTGTGGCTTGGGCAATCTGCGCGTCCAACGCCTCGATATCAGCCGTCAGGACTTTGAACGCCGCCTCCGCCGTCTCAAGCTCGGCGACTGACGCCGCACGCTGACGGGCCATGCTCTTCTGTCTGTCATAGGCTTGCTCAGCCCGCCTGAGCTCAAAACCACGCGCCTTGCGCTGCGCCTTCACATTGGCAAGTGCCGCCTCTGCGATGCGCAGAGCATATGCCTGTGCCGTCGGGTCAATCTCGGCGATCAGATCCCCGGCCTTGATTTTCTGACCCAGTTCAACATGCAAGGTTTTCAACTGACCAGAAACCTGCGCACCGACACTGACGATCCGGGCAGGTTCGAGTTCACCATTGGCAAGAACCGTTTCCTCGATTGTGCCGAGCGAAACAAACTCGGTAAGCACGGATGCCTGCGGCTCTTCCTCAAGAACACCGCTGGCCGACGCCATTGCCACCAGCGCCACAGCAATTACGCCTGCGATGATCAGAGTTCGACCAATGCTATTTGACAGTTTCATTGTTGTTTTTACCAACCGACATTTATTGACCAGAAAAGAAGATCGTCGTTCAATCGGGTTCACTCTCGCCCCGAGACGACTGATCTCGATAGCCCCGCCATATCAGCCAGATGGTTAGCCGTGGGCGGGTCGTTTGCGAGTTTTGAAAAAATCCCCGTGAACATGATTGCTTTCTTCAAGCACCATCTCACGCCGCAATGAAAGTTGGGTGCAGGTTATGTGGAGATCGCGTGGACGCGCGCGTCTCCTCGCCCCGCGGCCCCGTAATCCAGGACCCAAATGACAAAACCCCGCCAATCGGCAGGGTTTTGTCATTTGGATGCGACGGCAGGCATCCAGTCCGGCGCTCCATACCTGGAACGACAAACAAATATTTTGCAATATTAATTACTTAAATGAAATCTGCTCAAATGATCGATCCGGACAATCCCTCTAGAAACTGATTTCCCGGATAAAGCCTGCGACTATCGCTTCATAAAGGCGGCGCGCCCAGCTCATGGGCTCGGCATCAATCTGTAGCCTGCCGCGCTGCATCATCGAAAAACCCTCGCCTGCCGGGGGACTTTCCCTATCTGTCGCAACGATCCCCTCCAGCTTGAAAACCGGATCATGCGGGGTGTATCGGCCATCCCTGTCCGCAGTCGCGGCAATTGTGCCGCCATGGGTGGATACAAGTGCCGGTGTCTCGATATAGGTGCTGTTGAACCGCTCGACAGTCTCGACCTCGATGTCAAGAACGGGTTGGGTAAACTGTTCCGGATAGAACCTTGCCGATGGCCGGTTGCCGATACGTGCAATATCGCGCTGGGAGACATAGGCGACAACTTCCCATGACGCCCGTTCGCTGGCACCGACAATCCGCGCAAGCTGGGTGCGCGGTGCAATCCAGTCGCCAACCCGGATGTCATCGGCCAGCTCGCGCACCATGCCGTCAATCGGCGCACGCAGGGTCAGAAGATCCTGCCGCGCTTCAAGGGCAACGATCCGCGCCGCCAGACGCCGCATTTCCTGAAGACGCGCGGCATAGTCGCCAAGATTATCCCGGCTCGCCTCGGTCTGCGCCAGCAATATCCGCGCCTCGGCAAGCTCCAGCTCCCGAATGCGGTGTTCGGCATCAAGTTCCGGCGCGCTCAGAATGGCAATCGTATCACCGGCCCGGACCCGGTCCCCTTTTTTCACCGCAAGTTCAGCAACCTGGCCTGCAACCGTGCTGATGATCTCCGCATCATTGCTGGCCTGAAGCACCGCATCTGCCGAAACACGCGATTGCCACGGCACGAATGTCAGAACGACCAGAACAGCCAACAGAAATCCCGTCACGACAAGCGACGGTGTGACTTTTGCGCTATGGCGGTCTTTCCACCAGTGTTTCATTTCATTTAAAACCGGAATGACGATGAACCATGCGATTTCGACCGCAAAAAGGATAATGCCAAGAACCTTGAAGAACAGGTGGTAAACCACCAGCGCAATGCCAAGAAACAGAAAGAAACGATAAATCCAGACCGCAATCGCAAAAACCGTCAGCATCCGCCGCTTTTTGCGTGGCATCGGTTCGGGGGCGGGATGCCCGAACCGGAAAAGCGTCTCGCGGATCGTCCATTTCGCCATGGCAAAGGACCGGTTTTGCAGATTGGCAATACCCAGAAAATCCGACAGCAGATAATAACCGTCAAACCGCATGAAAGGGCTTAGATTGATCAGAAGTGTTGTGATCCAGGTTGTCGTCGCCAGAAGGAACACCGCACTTTGCAACGGTCCGGGCGGCACAAGATGCCAGAAAAAAGTCGCCAGTAACGCAAGTGCGAGCTCAACCCGGATACCGGCCGCCGCAATACGCAGCCTTTTTTCCTTGCTGATGATCCGCCAGGCATCGGACGTATCGGTATAAAGCACCGGATACATCACCAGAAACGCCACCCCCATCGACGGCACCCGGCAGCCATAGCGCGCCGCACTATAGGCATGCCCGAATTCATGAAGGATTTTGGCAAGCGTAAGTGTCACCGCCATCCACACCACGCCCTGCCAGTTGGCAAACCCCATGAATGTCGACACAAACAGGTCCCATTGACGCAAGGTCAGGAAAATGCCGATCAACCCCAGGATCAGCACGCCAAGCTGAACCGCGCGCGATGCGATAATATCGGCAATCGGCTGGGTTTTGCGCAGGAAACTGTCTGGATGAACCAGCGGCACACGCACAAAAAGATAATTGTGGATCGCCCATTTCCAGAAGGGCGGTTTGCCGGCATTGGCAATGCGCGAAAACTCGGCCACGGTCTCGTTGCTGTCACGCTGCAAAAGTCCATTGCCATGCAGGAACTTTATCAGCCCCGTCAACGCGGCCTCGTCAACGCTCAGAACCGTATCGCGGCAAATGCGCTCGATGATTGCCTGCCTCTGGCGCAAAGGCCACCGGCGCAGCATTTCAAACGCGGCATAACCGATCCGGAAATACCGGTTGCGCACCGGATCATGGATCGTCCAGCACGGCGCACCATATTCATCGGTCCCGGCGGGCAGAAGTCTAAGATCCTCGCGCAGCGGCGGCACAACCAGCTCTTTTGCGTTCCCCTGCGGTGCGATTGCCATGGCAGATCAAAACCCGATCATCTGGCGCAATGCTGAAAGCGGACGGCGGAAAAGGAACAGCGCCAGCGGAACATGATCCCCCATGATTTTCGCCGATCCCTTCAACCCGATACGGGGAATGTCATCCGGGCTGTCAAACCGCGCCACCGCCTGATAGGCCAATATGCCTTCTGGCGTTTCCTTTGGCTGATAGGCGGCATATTCAAGCGTTGCGTCAATCGAACCAAGCGGATCAACATCCAGAAACAGCCGGACCTCCGCCCCCGATTGCAGGGCGATGGCATCGGAAACCGGAATGGAAATACCAAGCTCGGCGGCATCGGGGGCGGCAATTGCCATGACCTGCTCACCCGTCGAAACAGGCCGCCCGCGCCAGTCATTGGAATCACTGAAAATCGCAATACCCGATTGCGGTGCCCTGACCTCGATCTGCGAAAGCTGATAGCGGCTGAATTCGGCCTGTTCCTGACGCAATGCCAGACGCGTCTGCGAAAGCGCAACCTCGGCCCGGCCCTTGGCATCCCCGAATGCCTGCTGCGACGCACGGCGCAGTTCCGCCTCGGCGGTATCAACCGCGCGCAACGCTATCTCGTAATTTGCCTTGAATTCCGCACCTTCAAACGAAAACAGAAGATCGCCCTTTGTCACCGGTGCATTCGGACGAACACTGATTTCGCGAATAACCCCGGTGATCGGGGCGGCAATCATGACCGGATCGCGCGGCATGACCGTTGCCGGGGCAATAATGCTTTGCCGAACCGGGATCGCCAACACAAGAACAAGGCCGACGAAAACCCCGGCCAGAACGGCACGGCGTTTTTTCCCGGCCTCAAACAATCCGCCCCGCCTTTTGCGCGGGCGAAGCGCATTCCACGCATGGCCAAGCGCATCGGCCAGTTGTTCGACAAGAAGCAGTTCCCCGTCCTGCCATTCCGGGGCCCGGATCAGTAACAGAAGGCCAAGCGATGTGCCATCCGGGGCAAGAACAGGCTGAGACAGGATATTGTCCTGAAGAAACTCCCGCCAGTCCGCTTCGAAATCAGCACCATCCGATGCACGCGAAAATATCTTCTTCTGATCGGGGGCAATCTGCCGGTTGGCAAGCTTTTCGACGAACCGGATATAGGGGGCATTGCGGTCCACCGTCGGAACGTTTGAAACAGCCACCACCCGCAATTTCCCATCCAGCCCGTGCGAAAGCAACACCGCCTGCTGATAGGAAATCAGTCGGCGTGTTTCCGTAACGGCCACGAACTGAAGTGCCGTCATATCCCGGGCCTGACGAATAGATTTTTCGATGCCCAGCAAAATTGCGGATGCTGTAATGGTGCTCATTTTACCCGTCGGTTCTGGTCGCGTGCCGCTTCACCCTGTGCCGGAAACGCTCAGGATTCCGGTTCAAAAACAGCAACACCGCTCATGCCCGGCAACAGCTTCCCGGCATCGCCATTGATGGCTGCAAAGACTTTAACCGTCTGGCTGACCGGGTCAATATCAGCACCGATCCTTTCGGTGGTTGCCGCAATGACCGATCCCGTTTCCTCGATCCGCGCCTGAAAGCTCTGCCCCGTCGAAAGCCACGACAGCCAGCTTGACGGCACGATCAGTTCAAGCTCAAGATTGCCCGAACCGATGATTTCCATCAGTTCATCGGCAGGATTGGCAATCTGATAGGGCTGGCTCAGCCACTGGACCACAGCCCCGTCATAGGGTGCCGTGATCTTGCAGCGATCAAGATACACATCATGAAGCTGCAACTGCGCCAGTGTCCGCTCCTTTGCTGCTTGCGCCATGACAACATCAAGCTCGCCAACACTGCGCAATTCAAAAAGCCGCTGCTGGGATTTCAGTTGCGCATCGGCCTGGCGATAGTCGGCCGCCGCCGTTGCGCGTTGTGCCTTATAGGCCGCACAATCAAAAGAAATCAGCAAATCGCCCTGCTTGAACTTCTGGCCCGGACGGACCGTCATTTTATCAATTCTCGCGGCCAGTTCACCGGCAAGAACGGCGCGATCCTGTGTGGTCACCAGAACACGTGCTTGCAGTGGTTCCTGCGCATCTGCCAGAACCGGAAACAACAAAGCCGAAACCGCAAGCATGCAAAACATGCTTGCGGCAGACTTGAATGTGCGGCCCGGGGACTGAGCCCGATATCCGCGCAACGACGTCAGGCTAAAAAGCATCACTGAACAGCAGCCTGCTTCATTTCATTTTCTGATGCCGGATCGCCATCGTCTTCGGCAACGGTGACCGGTGCATCGTAATCCCCCCGGTTCCAGCGCGACAGAACATCGCCGACCGTCTGGGCAAGCGTATCGACAGAATCATCAGGAATATCGTTCGGGAACGGATCTGCCCCGATCGAGGCAAACAGACGGCCATAGGATGCCTGCATGTCGGCATAGGCCATGTCGCGTTGCAGATTGCTCAGCAACGCCCGGACATCGGCCCGGATGGCCTGCCCCTCGCCGACCGCATTGGCCGACTGGCTGGCATTGACGGTTTCCGATATCTGGTCCTGCACCGATGCGATCCGGTCGGTCAGTTCATAATCGCGCTTGGCAAAGGCAAACCGCAGTTGCGCGATATTGACCTGACTGATCACCGCCATGCTCAGCGCAAGACGCCGCACTTCCGAAAGTTCGATCTGGCTGTCGGCAAGGCGCATGTTTGCCGGTGCCTTGAACAGCTGCATCAGGTTCCACGAAAGATCAAGCGACCCCTCATACCAGTCGGAATTGACCTTGTAGCTGTCCGTGGTGTGATTGATCCCGGCGCTGAAATTAAGCCCCGGCACCATCTGCAGGATGGCGATCTTTGCGTCCTGCTGATTGATCCGCAACTGATAGGCTTCCGAACGCAGTTCCGAACGGTTTTTCAACGCCTCCAGCTCAAGTTCCTCGGCACTCATCGAAAGAACCGGCATTGAACCGGTTTCCGGTTCAACCGCGGCCGCAACCGTGAAGTCGCTATCGGGGTGAATGTTCATCAGAACGGCAAGTTCGGTGCGGGCTTCCACCAGTTGACGCTGACGGGTTTCAAGTTCGCGCAGGGTCAACAGAAGATCTTCCTGATAGGTCAGCGCATCAAGCGGCGCACCAACCCGTTCACGCACCTGCGTTTCCGAACGCGAAAGTGCCGTACGAACCTTTTCCAGGACCGGTTTGAATTGCACCAGCGCCCGTTCGGCTGCGGCTGCGCGCCAATAGGCACTGCGCGTATCATTGATCACGTTATGGATCACCTGGCGACGGCGTTCCTTGACGATAAGCGCCATGTCCGCCTGCTGATGGGCCCGCATATAGCCAATGGCAAAATCCAGCACATTCCAGCTTACCGTCAGGTCGCTATCGCGGATTTTCTTGTCCGAACTGGTGGATGTCGAGGTTTTGCTCTCGTTATAGGTCGAGTCTGACCGGCTGCGCTGTGTCCAGCCGGAACTGGCAACCACGTCGGGCAGAAGATTGACATTGGCAACGTCAAGCTGCCCCATCGCAACGGCTTCTTCCATCAGCTTGAGCCGGTGATCAAGGTTGTATTTAAGCGCACGCGCTATCGCTTCCTCAAGCGTCAGCGGCCCGGTGATCTTTTCCTGCTTTTCAAACAGGCGCTTCAGATCATTTTCAACCCGCGCATTATTTTCCGAAACCGTCAACGGTTCCGGCGCAACCGCACAGGCCGATAATACTGCCGCCGCAGTCAGCGCGACCGCCACATTCCGCCATTTTCGGAAAGTTCCGGGAAACTTCAAAGCACGATAAACCAAGACGGTATTCCCCCAAGTAAATTCAAACTCCCGCATCTCTGCCCGACAGATACGCGGCTATCCGATGCGTCATCCGGGTCTGTTGCGATTCTGTCCAAAACCGCAACATCCCTCTTTCCATCTCCATCCCGCCCGGGCTCTTCGAAACCGGTCGGGACATTCCCTCATTCCGGCGGTCAGACAGGGTCGACCGCCGGAAAATCATTACTCAAGTCATCAAGCAAATCATCACGCCGGAATACGATACGTGCCCAGAACCTGGTCAAGCAGCATCGTTTCCATTTCGGCAGCATCGCCAAAGGCTGCCAGTTGCGCGCTGAAATCGTCAAGTGCAGCGGCAAGCTCTGCCTCACCGTTACCATCGATCATGGCCTGATCACCGCCACCCTCGCCAGTCGGGGTTTCACCGTCGCCACCTTCGCCACCTTCGCCCCCCGGAGCCTCGCCCCCGGTTGAGGGCGCGCCCAGAATACCGTCATTGCCAACAGGTGTTCCGGTTCCCGCTTCGCCACCGACACCGCCGCCAAATCCGCCGCCGAAGCCGCCGCTGCCCAAACCACCACCAAGGCCACCACCTAGTCCGCCGCCACCAAGGCCACCGCCAGAGCCACCGCCCAAGCCGCCGCTGCCAAATCCGCCACCGGTCAAAGCAGCACCACCGCCGTTACCTCCCAGTCCGGTGGTAACACCCAGCCCGCTTCCGGCCTGATTGACGCTAAGCCCTGCCGAAACCGGCGTGCCGGTATTGTCGATCGGGCTGGTACTGCCCAACTGGCCCGTCACGGTGGTCCGGATCGGGCCGCCGGAGTTGAACTGCCCGCCAGAACCACTGGCATTCGATCCGCCGCTAAGCGCATTGCTGACCGGCGTTCCCGCATCTCCACCCGATCCCGGCGTTTGCAGGATCGGCGGGATCGTCACGACCGGTGCCGGTGGCGGCGCAGGCGGCGGAGGAGGCGGTGGCGGCGTTTCGGCCACCGGCTCTGTCACCCTTACCGTCACCGTGCTGGCCGTGCTGGTGTTTCCGCTGATATCGGTCAACGTCACACTTATTGTCCGGTTCCCAGCAGTCGGATTGCCCGAACTGTTCTCATAGGAAAGGGCGCGCACCAGTTCCTGGATATTTGTCAGATCTGCCGCGCCATTAAAGTTGATCCGCAGAGTATTGCCCGCGGCAATATTGTTTGCCAGTGTGCCGATCGTCGTTCCGTTGACACGCACGTTCGATCCGGCCGTCGTACCGTCAAGCGTAACAGTACCTGCGGTATCAATCTTGAGAATATCCTGCGAAGCAGTACCACCACCGGTGATGCTGACCGTAAGGTTACCGCCATTGTTAAAAGCACCGGCCGAGAAATCCGCATCCGATACGGTCGCATTCTGGCCGCCATCAAGCTTGACCGTCTGGCCGGTTGTATAGGCAATGCTGTCGCCTGAAAGGCCGCCGATGGCCGGGCGGGCGGAAACATTGACCGTGACCGTATCGGTGTCGGTATCCGTGCCGTCCGATGTCAGGACGGTAATCGTTTGCGAACCGGAAGCTGCCGCCGTAAACCGCAGATTGGCCAGCGTCGCATTGACATCGGCGACACTGCCGGAAATCTCGATGGAATTGGTGCCACCCCCGGTGATGCTCGCATTGCCGGTCGTGGTAAATGTTCCATGTCCACTGGGCACCGAAATTGTGGTGGTCACCGTCGCGCTATCGACATCCTCAACCGAAATGCCGGTGATCGCCTTTGCCTCGCCAACAACGGCGGTCTGTGCCCCCGGTACGGTATTGACCGGCGCATCATTGACGGCACCGACTGCAACCGTCGCCGCGATGGACGCACTTGCGGTGTCCGAACCACCATTGGTCGTACCGCCGCTATCGCTAATGCCGGTAAGGGTCACAACACGGCTCGATGTGCCGGGATTGTTACTGCTTGACGCATAGGTCATGCCATCGACCACGGTTTGCGCATCCGCCGCACTCAGGGTACCGCCGGTAATCGTGATGGTCGCAACACCGCCCGTAACCGAAACGTTATAGGTCAGTCCGTTGGTGGCAGTGGACCCGGTTCCATTGACAAGCGAGATCGCGGTACCGTCAAATGTGATGCTGTCGCTGGCTTCGGCATTGGTCACCGTAAAGGTCATGCCCGAAATCGTCTGACCGCTTTCACCCGTGCTGATCGTGACGCCAGAGAACAGATCAACCGCCGTCCCACCTTCGGTAAAGGTCGGAGTGCCACCAGTGGCCGAAACCGTCGGCGCATCATTCACACCCACCACATTGACCGTAACATCAGCCGGGGCGGAGGTAAAACCACCCGACGCATCGGTAACCGTCACCCGGACCGTCCGGGCCCCTGTCGTCGGATCATCCGTGCTGTTGTTGCTGTATTGAATGGCAGCCAGAAGGCTCGCAACCGCGGTCGGGGTGGCGGCGCTATTGAAACTGATCACCAGATCATTGCCGCCCTGACCATTGCTATCCACCGTGCCAATGGGCGTGCCATCGACACTGACCGTTGTTCCGACCAGCGTCACCCCGCCGATCTCACCAATTGCCAGAATGTCTTGCGCCGTATCGCCGCCATCGGTGATGCGAACGGTCAGATTGCCGCCATCAAAATTGGGATTGTCGCTATCGGCAACGGTCGCCGCCGTTCCGGCATCAATGGCAACCGCGCCGCCGCCTTCGGTATAGGTGACACTATCCCCATTCAGATTGCCGATCACCGGGGCAAAGACGATATCCACACTGCTGGTGGCAGCCGTGCTGTTGGTATCGCCATCATTGACAACAAAGCTGACCGTGCGCGTGCCCGTAACTGGCGATGCCTCACCATTGCTGAAGGTCACGGAACGCAGGGCCGCCTCCCACTGCGCAACTGTCGCCGTCTCGCCTGCCGATGTCAGGGTCAGAACACCGGTTCCGGCATTATAAGACCCGGTAATATTGCCAAATGCCGCATCGGAGGTAAAACCAAGTGTATCATCGGTGGCCAGACCGCCCGTAATCGACACGGTCGCCGAGGCAAGCGTGGTATCATCCACATCCGAGACCGTCAGACCGTTATTGATGACAATCCCGGTACCGCTTCCGGCCGAGAAATTGACGGTATTACCGCCATTGGCCAGTTCCGGTGCGTCATTCACCGCCGCCACCGTCACGGTGGCCGCAACATTCAGGGTCGTACTGTCAGTGCCACCATTTGCCGTGCCGCCACTATCGGTGATGCCGGTAAGGGTCACGACACGGTTCGATGTACCGGGATTATCACTGCTTGACGCATAGGTCATGCCATCGACCACGGTTTGCGCTTGCGCCGTACTCAGGGTGCCGCCGGTAATCGTGATGGTCGCAACACCCCCGGTGACCGAAACGTTATAGGTCAGTCCGTTGGTGGCAGTGGACCCGGTTCCGTTGACAAGCGAGATCGCCGTTCCATCAAATGTGATGCTGTCGCTGGCTTCGGCATTGGTCACCGTAAAGGTCATGCCAGAAATCGTCTGGCCGCTTTCAACCGTGCTGATCGCAACACCAGAGAACAGATCAACCGCCGTCCCGCCTTCGGTAAAGGTCGGGGTGCCACCGATGGCCGACGCCGTCGGCGCATCATTGACCGCCGCAACCGAAACGGTTTTGGTCGCGGTATTGGAATTGTCCGTCCCGTCATCCACCGTGATCGAAATCGTTCGGTTGGACGTGGAAGGATCGTCGGATGAATTGCCAAAGGTGATGGACCGGATCGCCGCCTGATAATTGGCCGCCGATGCCGAACCGCTCAGGGTCAAAACGCCGGTGCTAGCGTTGTAACTACCGGAAATCCCGTTCTGGTTGGTAAAGGCCAGAACATCCGACCCGTTCTGGAAATTGCCAGTAATAGCGATGGTGGCACCCGACATATTGGCGCTGTCCACATCCGACAGGGTAAAACTGCCATCAATGGCAACAGCCCCGGCACCCTCGGTAAAGGCGGTGGCCCCGCCCGATGCGGTTGCAACCGGCGCGTCATTCACCGCCGTTGCATCAAGCGTAATGGTGCCATCCGACGGGCCGGTATTTGCCGCATCACGAATACGGGTCGTGATCGTAACATCCTGATCCCAGTTCGCCGCGGGCGTAAACGCCACCGCCGCCAAGGCCGCATTAACATCCGCCACCGATCCGGTAACCGTCCAGACACCGGTACCCGCAGTATAACTGGAAGTCGCGGATCCGAATGTCCCTGTTGTCAGTGTACCCGCTGCAATATTGCCGACGGTCAGGGTTGCGGTAACCGTCTCGCCGCTGTCAACGTCGGTCACAACGATATCACCAAGCGCAACACTGCCGCCATCTTCGGTAAAGGGCACTGTCTGCGTCAGATTGGTCGCCGTCGGCGCATCATTCACCGCAGTAATGTCGATATTGCCATTACTGACGGTGGAATCGGTCGTACCATCATTGGCTTTGACGGTAAATGTTGCGGCATTGTCGCCCGCCGCGTTGGACGCGCCGGTATACTGAATATTGCTGGTGGTATCGAGCCATGTGTTGATATTGGCTGCCGTTCCCGTCAGTGTCAGCGTGCTGGTGCCCGATCCACCCACCGTGACACTGCCTGACGTGGTGGCGACAAATGTTCCGGCGGATGCCGCAACCGTCACCGTCAGACTGTCACCGTCAGTATCGGCAAAAGTAACGGCAGACAGATCGAAATTGCTGGCTGTGTCTTCGGTCACCGTCACGTCAGCCGGAACACCGGTGACGGTGGGGGCAGCATTTGAAGGCGCTGCGGTAACGTTATTGAATACAATATTATCCAAAAACGCAGCAAAACCAGTCGGGGCGCTCGACGTGATCTTGAGTGTGGTAATGCCGTCAAAACCACTGAAATTTACGTTTCCAAAGGCTTGGCCTGACAAGGTGTCACCCTGATCAGAAGTAAATGTAAATGTTGTACTATCATTAGCGGTGCCTGTATCCGCATCACCAATATAAAGCGAAGAAATATTAAACGTTTGACCACCCAGCAGACTGATCGTTATCTCTGATTCTAAAGCCAGCACATTATTATTACTGTCAACCGGCGTAATGATAGCCCCATAATAATTAGTCAAGCTCGTGTCTTTGCCGTCGATTACAATAGTGTACGAACCATTTACCTGACGAATATTACCATTACCGTCGTCTGACGTTCCATTCTCGAAATCAAACGTAACATCCGCCAGCACCCCGGCAAAATTGTTCATCGCCACCGATGAAAGCGGTGTGGTGGCTTCGATATCGCCAGTAATGATTTCAAGGTCCCAGTCACCGCCAAGGTCCGCCGCACCGGTCAGATCGTCGGATGCCGCAATATCCGCCCCCGTCAGGGTGGCAAGCGCATCAACAAAAGCCTGCCCCTCCCCGCCTTCGCCAACAAGGCAGCCATAAAGCAGGATATCCCCCTGCTCGCCCAGGGCGGCGGATATGACCGACAGCGCATCGGCATAGTCGGCAAGCGTATCTGTCGTCAGCGTATCCGTGCCGAGCTTGATCATCCCCGTATCGCCATGCGACAGGATATGGATGGCATCAATGCCGGTTTGCCCCTCAAGCGCCTGTGCAAGCTGCGCAATACCGCCTTTCGTGCCGTCAAGAAGGATGGTTTCCGTGCCCGGTGCCAGGTCGCTGATCAAATCCTGCCAACCGGCAACAGACGTATCGACCACCATGATGTCGCGGCGCGCGCCGGAATCCGCCCCGGTTGCAGCCGGAATATCGGTGCCGCCATATTCGCCCGCATCGTTGCCGCTCTCGGACGCGCCATCGTGGGATTGCTGTGCCTCGGCTTCGGCCTGTGCGTCACTGGCCGCATCCGCCGCCGTGGCGGCACCGGCCGCATCGAACATGAACCGGGGTTCAAGCGCCATCGGCGAAACAGAAGAAAAAGTCTCGGTTGACGGATTTTGTTTCGCCCGCCCTGTCGTGACGTTCCCTGTGGCGACATTCATGGCAGAGCCCCCCTGATACGCAGTCATGCCCAAATTCGGGCAGTATTAAGCCCGCAACATAGTATACCAAGATATAGTATCATTACTCGACCAATTGCAAGTCATAGTTGCGCTACTTTATTTGCAACCTCTATCGAAAGACGCCGATTCCATAAAGTTCTAATTACCGGATGTCAGAAATTGCCAGAATTGGACAATTTCCGTGCCAGATCCGCCGGGTTCACCCCGGCCTTTGTCGGGACAATCACGCTGGCGGCACTACCGCTGGTATCTTTCCAGAAATCCATATTTTCGAACTTGTGAAAAAGGTCCGGCGGCAGGATGGTTTTGCGCGCCCTGAACTCGACCTTGGGCCGGACACGATGCAGACCCTCAACACCCAGCGCCTCGTCAAACTCCGGCGCATCGTAATCAACATTGTCGAAATCGTGGTCATCATACCAGGGTTCGTCGATGAATTTGTATATCAGACGCAGGGTCTTTTCCGGCGACTTGGCCAGAATTTCATAATCAACCACCAGAAGATCCCCGGCCTGTTCGCCATAGAACGCCTCTTTAAGCGCCGTCCAAGGATACCCGACCAGCCGGTTGTGCCGTGCCAAGCTTTCCATGCGCGAATAGACCGTGGCACGCTCGCTGTCATTGCCAAAAAGACGGGTGTTTTCATAAGGGTTGCGACGAAACAGTCGTTCCAGACTATCAAGTATCCAGGGAACATCCCGCACGCAGGCAATGACTTTGCCCCCCGGAAACAGATCGGAAATCAGCGGCATTTTCGCAGACCACGACCGGTTGGTATCGAAAAAAACCTCTCGGTCACTGGTGATCCGGCAAAAGGTTTCGGCAACACTGCGCAGGATTTCGGGTCTCTGCTCCGGTGCCATCAAAAGCGAAACCTCATGGCCCGAGCTCATGATATCAAGATTGGCATTGATCAATGGTACCAACGCGCTTGACATCGCGGCATGAAACCGCGGGTTCTGCCGCAACAGGGCCGCCAGCAAGGTGGAACCGGATCGCGGAAGACCGGAAATAAAATGAAACTTTTCTGGTGTCATGAAGTCTCCCCCCCCAACAAGATCATTGAGGATCATTGTGAATCAGTGAATGGCTGAAATCATATACTTGCCCATAGCATGGCTTTACATGACCGGCACAGTCGTTTTCACAAAAAAAGCCTGCACCCGTCATCATTTAAAGTAAAAGGTCGGCTGCAATAAATAGTTGATGTGCAGCATGAAATCTGATCCTGTAATAGTGGATATCCTATACGAGTGCATAGATTTCGCAATGCCGGTGTGGGACCGGTATTTCGCTACATTTGGGGAGACGATCATGAAACCGAAAATCTCGGCCTGCCTTGCGGCCGGGCTGGCGATCATTGCCACAATGACGATACAACCCGACGAAGCCAAAGCCTGCAACGCAGAAGGCTATATCGGGAGCATATGCTGGACGGCCAACAATTTCTGTCCATACGGTTATCTCCGCGCAAACGGGGCAACCTATTCGGTCCATGAGTATCAGGCGCTTGCCGTCCTTTACCAGAACACCTATGGCGGGTCGTGGCAGCAAGGTACTTTTGCAGTCCCGAATCTGATGGGGCGCGAACCGGTGGGCACCGGCACGGGACCGGGGCTGACAACAAAAGAGGCCGGTTATCCTGTGAATGGGACTGAAGCCAGCCTCATTCCACCTCTGGCGCACAATCACGGCGTTGCCCTTTCCGCCGATTCCGGTATCAGCGTTGCGGTACAGACCCAGGGCGGAACCGAAAGAACGCCGGGCGGGAATGTACCTGCGGCACCGCTGGCACCAACGGCGCAAATGTATGCCAGCAGCACCAATGTCGCGATGGCCGATGGCAGTGTTTCGGCCAATATCGCCGGACAGGCCGTTGTCAGCGGAACAACGCCCTCATCACATCAGCCCCAGCCCATACCGGTACTTGGGCCGCAGCTTGTGATGACCGCCTGCGTGAATTATTACGGGAATTTCCCGGTCAATCCGAACTGAACCGGTTACGGTTTTGCAATCTCATATCAATGATCCTGCCCCGGGAGGGATAGATGTTCCGCTTGAACAAACGCGTCACAATTGCGGCCACGATGGCCACCATAGCGGCATTTTCGATGCCGGAAACCGCAAAGGCATCCTGCAGCAGCGAGCCCATGATAGGCGGCATATGCTGGATGGCGACGAATTTTTGCCCGGAGCAGTACTTGCCTGCCGACGGGCGTGTCTTGCCGATCCGCAGCTATCAGGCACTTTATTCACTGGTCCAGACGACCTATGGCGGCAACCAGACGACCGAGTTCCAGCTTCCTGATTTGCGGGGGCGCTCGGTAATAGCCGAAGGCTATTATTACAACGGTTCTGTTCAACGTGGTCAGAAACGCGGTGCATCAACCAGCACCATTAACGCCACCAATCTGATGTCGCATGATCACGTAATTGACCCGTCCACCTTTGTCCTTTCGGGGACGGTAAAAGCAAACAAGACCGCACCGGATGCCAACAGCCCGGCAGGGCGTTATCCGGCGCTGGTGACACCGTCTGCACTTGACGTCTATGGCAATGCCGGGCCTGTCGTCGATATGCAAAGCGGCATTGTTTCAGGCAGCCTGCAAGGCCAATCAGGCAATACGACAGAGGCAGGAAATGGTTCCCCGATAAATGTTACGGCTCCGCGACTTGGCCTCACGGCCTGTATCGCGGTTACGGGATACTATCCGCCACGGGACTAGGACCGTCTTTGCCCTGTATCGACAATCGGCATGACCGGTTGTCCGGAAAGGAAACAGAAATGAAAAATTTTGCAAGACTGGCATGCCGGACAGGCATTTTTGCGGCATTGACCACAATGACGACCTTGGGCTCGATACAATCATCTCGTGCGTCAGAATGCACACCGGACGGATATATCGGATCGGTATGCTGGACGGCTGTACGCTATTGCCCGGAAAATCATTTGCCCGCCGATGGACGGATATTACCGGTAAACGGAAACGAGCAACTGTATGCCCTGATCGGAACGACATTTGGTGGATCGGCGGTTCAATTCAATTTACCCGATCTGCGCGGCCGGACCATCGCAGGCACCGGCAACAGCCCGGATGCCAACGTCAATCCGGTGGCACTTGGTCAGATGCATGGCGCAGAAGCCGCAACCGTCACCGCCGCCAACCTGCCCCCTCATACCCATAGCTGGCAGTTTGGCACCGCACAGGTCACCGGAACCCTGCACGCCAAGGGGGCATTGGGAAGTACCGAAAACCCGGCTGGGGCAATGTTTGCGGAAAGAATAAATGGTGGTCCTCAGCCGTCAAGGACGCCGGTATATGCAACCTCGGCCAACGATACGTTGCATCCGGATTCAGTAACCCTGACCAGCAATCCGGCGACCAGCAGGACGAAGAATAATACCGGATATGATAACGTGAAAATCGCCTTGAGCCCGGCGCAACAACCCTTGCTGGCATGCATTGTGGTGCAGGGGATTTTTCCCGTAAATCCAAACTGAATGACGCGGATCTCCCGGATGACAAAGCTTATCCGGGAGCTTCCTAGGCCTCAGGTGAACAGGCCGATAACCAGCACAACCGGGTTATCGGCCCCTATCTGCCGGTACGCCAGCAGGTGGTTTTTACCTGACCTACTCACCGGACCGATAGTCTGGTTGGTCAACGCCCCCGGCACCCGGCACCCGGCACTCGACCTTCGGGCTCAGGCCTTTCCCCGCCAGAACCATGTCAGCGCAATCCGTGCCAACGACAGCCCACCACAGCCGATGACCGATGCGACGGCGGCGCTCTCCCCTCAAACCGGATTTCCAGCAACCGATGAAGCCCGGACGCACCTCGGGCGTCTGCCGACCTCCCCAGATGACGGCCTTCGGGTCCACGACCCGCTCCGGTCACTCCCGGCCACGGCGGCACTTCCGGCAACCGATGAAGCCCGGACGCACCTCGGGCGTCTGCCATCCTCGCCAGATGACGTCCTTCGGGTCCACGCCCCGCTCCGGTCACTCCCGGCCACGGCGGCATTTCCGGCAACCGATGAAGCCCGGACGCACCTCGGGCGTCTGCCGTCCTCGCCAGATGACGACCTTCGGGTCCACGCCCCGCTCCGGTCACTCCCGGCCACGGCGGCACTTCCGGCAACAGATGAAGCCCGGACGCACCTCGGGCGTCTGCCATCCTCGCCAGATGACGGCCTTCGGGTCCACGCCCCGCTCCGGTCACTCCCGGCCACGGCGACATTTCCGGCAACCGATGAAGCCCGGACGCACCTCGGGCGCAAGGCCCCCACCTGTCCACCAACGACGGGTCTTGGCCCGCTGCTGCCATTGCTGCCACTCCCGGCAGTTTCACCTTATCCCTTCCCCAAAAGACACACCTCTCCCGTCATGACAAATGATCGGGTTAGCCCCCTTAGTTCTCTTACTCCTCGGGCAAAATACCGCCGTAATGGCTCCGCCATCCGCCAGTCAATATCCTGCGGAATGCCCCGCCGCCCTGCCCGTGCCTATGTCCGCGTCTTTGCCGCTGCATCCTGATATCCTCTTTCATCCGGCCCCAAACGCAAAAACCCGCGAGGCACAAGGCCTCGCGGGTTTCGGTCCGGGTGCTTTTCTCCCGTTGACCTGTCTCTTATGCCACACACAAAAGAACAAATCAAGAACTTTTTTTTAAAAAAAGCACATACATATGTTAAATCGGGTTTCGCAGCAGCAAAAGCGGCACGACAAGCAACGCTGAACAGGCCGCAAGATCACCTAAATCGGATGTACTATATTTGCCTTCCTCATGCAGGACACTGATCGCCCCGATTGACTTGCCCATCGCAACCACCGGAACACTGAGGCAGGCAGAACAGCCCAGACTTTTAATCAGTTCATGATCTGGGAACGCCTCGCGCATGGCCGTTTCGTTTTTTCCAAACCATGGCGTCTGATCACGCAGAACGGTTTGCCCCCACTGTGTCGGTCCCATCTTCTTTTTTGCCGATGTCGGATATTTTTCCGGATTATTTGACCAGACGCGACGGCACATATCGTCGCCATTATCCCAGGCAAAGAACGTCATCAGACGGGGTTTAAACCGGCAATCATAAAGATCGGCTATCGCATCAAGTGATGCTTCGGGCTGGGCTTTCGCCGCATATGCCCCTGCCAGTCGAACAAGATCAATATCAGTCATAAAGAGTACTCGGCAACCAAAGGGCAATTTCAGGAAACCAGACAAGCAGGGCAATCGCGCCAAGCATCAGCAGGAAGAACGGGAACGCATATCTTGCCACCCGGCCAACAGACTGCCCTGTCAGGCTTTGCAGAATAAACAGATTGAAGCCAACGGGCGGTGTGATCTGGCCCAGTTCAACCGTCACAATCAGAAAAATGCCGAACCATACCGGATCAATCCCGGCCTGCATCGCCAGCGGCAATGTGATCGGCAAACTCATGACGATGATCGAAACACCATCAAGAAAAAGCCCGAGCACAAGATAGAACAGCGTCAGAACCACAATCAGCATCGAAGGGGACAACTGCCATTCACCGATAGTGCGCGCAATTTCACTTGGAATATGCAGATAGCCCATCGCGGTCGACAGAAAGGCTGCTGCAATCAGGATCGAACAGATCATTGCACTGCTGACCACGGCCCCAAGCAGGGTCCGCACCAACATCGCAACCGAAAACTGGCGCAGGCAGATGGTAATCACAATCGCACCGAACACACCAACAGCTGCGGCTTCCGACGGGGTCGCAATCCCGGAATAGATTGCTCCCAGTACAATCACCATCAGGGTGATAATCGGCAGCAGATCGATAATCGCCCCAATCAATTCCAAAGGCTTGAACCGTGCCTCTGCCTTTGGGGCAATGCCAGGTTTCAGCACGGCACGAAAGGCAATATAGCCAGAAAAGAGCGCAGCGATCATGATGCCTGGCAGAACACCGGCAGCAAACAGACGGCTGATCGAAACCTCGGCCAGGATGCCATAGACGATCATCACGATTGACGGAGGAATCAGCAATCCGAAGCTGCCAGCCCCGGCAAGCGAGCCCAGCGATAAAGATTGATCATAGCCACGACGCGAAAGTTCCGTTGTGGTGATTTTACCCACCGTGGCCGCCGTGGCAGCACTAGAGCCGCTAACTGCGGCAAACATGGTACAGCCCAGGACATTTGTATGAAGCAATCTTCCCGGCAACCAGTTCACAAATGGTGTCAGACCCCGAAATATCCGATCAGAAATATCGGTCCGGAAAATGATCTCCCCCATCCAGATGAACATCGGAATGGCGGCCAATTCCCAGGTCGAGGAGTATCGATAGACGATATTGGCAGCAATGGTACCGATGCGCGATATATCCATACCGGCAAGAAGGGCAAGTGACAAACCACTCACCGCCAGAAGCCCGACAAATATCCAGACCCCGAGCCCAAGGAACAAGAAAATCAGTGCAAGAACCAATCCCGCAGCAAGAAGTGCATCCATGATAAAACCCGTTTTTTTTAATTACAGTTTCAGCGCGCGAAACGACATGATTTCAAAGCGTTTCGGCATCTGATGCACGATCGGGGATTGCGATGAATTGTCTGATCAGAAGCGCGATCAACTGAAGAAACAGCAAACAGAGCCCGGCAAGAATGATCCCCTGAGGTATCCACATTGGCATTTCGGCAATACTGCTGCTGACGGTATTTCGGGCCCAGTCGCGCTCAACCCGGACCCACATGAAAGAAATCAGAAGCCAGGTCACACCAAGACCGACGACGCAGCTCAAAGCTTCAAGAAACTTGCGATGCCTGCCTGACACATGCCCAAGGAGCAATTCGACGCGAATGATGCTTCCCTCGCCCAACGCATAGGGCAACGCCAGAAAGGTTGCCGTTGCAACGCCATAACCAACCATTTCATCCATGATAAAGGTCGAACTGTCGAAAACCGTTCGCAGAACAATCTCAAAAAGAATGAACAATACCATTGCCACCAAGGTTATGGCGGCCAGGGCGGCCCCCAGCTTGGACAGGCTTTCGATGAATTTGACGACAGATTTCATGATACTATTCGCGTTGAGCGTACCGGGCACAGCATCACCATGCCCGATACCGGTTCAAAGATATCGCGCCCTACTGTGCAAGCAGCTCGTGATAGGTGTCCAACAGTGTCTGGGCATCGTCGCCCACGCGTTCTTTCCACTGCTCAACTTCCGGGGCGGCAGAAGATTTCAGCAGCGACAAAAGATCCGCCGAAACGCCGGTTGTAACGGTTACACCGTTTTCGGCAAGCTTGGCGTAGTTGGCCTTAACCCGGGAATCCAGAGCCTCCCAACCGAATGTTTCCGCCTTTTTTGCGGCATCAAGAACAGCTTTCTGACCTTCTTCACCAAGATCATCAAAGGCATCGCGGTTCATATGCGTGACCTGAAGCGGAAGCGCATAGTTTACTTCGGTAAAATCGGACAAATATTCCCAGAACTGCGACCCGGCACCGCCGTCAGCCGAGGTCAGAACAGCATCGATGCCATTGGTCGTCAGCTGCGGAACGATGTCGCCCCAGCTGAGCTGAACCGGTGACGCGCCCGCATTCTGGAGGGTCTTGGTACCAGGGGTGTCATAGGTCCGAATTTTCAGACCTTTAAGTGCGTCGGGTTTATCAATCGGCTTGTTGGCCCAAAAACCAGAAGCCGGCCAAGGTGCGGCATAGAGGAAAACCTGATTGTCCTCTTCGAGCGCCTTTTCATAAAAGGGCCGGGTTGCTTCATAAAGTTTGCGGGTATCTTCAATCGAGGTCGCAATGAATGGCAGCGACGAAACCAGGAAGATTGGATTGATCCCTGACCATGCGCCCGAGAAGGATGAAGCAAGCTGTACCGCACCATCCCCGACAGCGTCATAGTGATCGACCGATTTATAGCCCAATGCACCACCATGATGGACGGTGACACTTATGTCGCCATTGGTTTCTTCGCCAAGCGTTTTGGCAAAAAAATCTGCCGTCTGGGCGTGAATGGAGCTTACCGGATATTCGCTCGACATATCCAGGCTGGTTTCGGCATGAGCGCCGGTAACGCCGATCCCGAGCACGACCGCAAGGACCGGAAGGGTAACGTTCTTCATTGCACTTTCCTTTTTTTGAAATTCGGTGATCTTCGAACCGGACTTACAGGGAACCTGTATTTTTAAAAATGCGGCCACCCTTCATGATCAGTGGCATATGCACGCCCTGACGGGTCAGCAAGGACAGGTCGTCGAGCGGATTTCCGTCAACGACAATAATGTCGGCAAATGCGCCCGGCGCGATCACACCGATTTCCCCCTCCTTGCGCAACACCTTTGCTGCATCAATGGTAGCAGACCGGATGACATCCTTTGCAGGCAGGTAACGACCGCGCAGCAGGAATTCCTCGGACTGGTGGTCATGCATCTCGCCCAGAAGGTCTGAACCATACCCCATGACGACACCCGCCTTATGCAGATGGGTCAGGCATTCAAGACCAGCACCACGAACGTCTTCGATTTTGGCAACCGATTCCTCTGGCAAGCCAAACCGGGCACCTTCACGCGCCAGCAAGTCATAAGTGATATTTGTCGGGATCACGACGGCCCCCGCTTCGCGGATCAGCTTGGCCGTTTCGGGCTTCATCAGATTGGCATGTTCAATGGATTCAACACCGCACTCAAGCGCACGGCGAATGGCCTCGTCGGTATAGAGATGCCCCGAAACATAAAGCTGTGCATTCTTGGCTTCTTCAACCGCGGCCTTAAGCTCCTCGGTTGAGAAGGCCAAAATTGCAATCGGGTCGGTCGGAGAAGAAACACCACCATTTGCCATCACTTTAATGAAATCGGCCCCTCCCTTGATCTGTTCGCGCGCCGCACGGCGGACTTCATCAACGCCGTTCACGACCACGCCAAGCGAACCGATCTGATCTCTGTAATAGTCAACAGACCGCAGACTGTGGCGTCCGCGATAGTCGGTATGACCACCGGTCTGCGACAGGGCCTTGCCACAAATCACGAGACGCGGCGCAGGCAGACCATCCTGCTCAACCGCTTCGACCAAACCGTAATCAGCCCCCCCCAGATCGCGCACGGTCGTAAAACCGCGCATCAACATGCGTTCCATGATCTTTGCCGAACGCAGCGCGACCAAAGAGTTCGGAAGGTCCGCGTTTTTGCCAAGATTTGTGGTGGTTGCGATGACATGCACATGGCAGTCGATCAAGCCTGGCATCACAGTCTTGCCACGCACATCCATAACTTCTGCATCCGGCGATGTGGCATCGGCCGATACTTCACAAATGCGATCATTTTCAATCAGGATGTTGAGCGGCTCCGTCGGTTCGGCAATCGAGCCATCAACAATACGGGCATTTTTAATCAGTTTTAAGGTCATGATCTTTCTTCTCTGGTGGAGCAAGCGGAGATATCGATACCCAATCCGTTGGCAAACATCTGACGAAGCAGCTGGCGCCAGAAGGACAGGAGTTCATCGAAATATTCGGTATCTTTGCGGACAATGGTCTGTGCCACCATGCCGCGAAACAGGCACATTGTTGCGTTCAGGACGACTTCTGCCTGTCTTGGATCAGCATGGTATCGGCGCGAAATAATGGCCCAAATTTCGTTGAGAGAGCTATGAAAGCCTTGAACAACCGGTATGAGGCGCGTTTTGAAAAGCGCGTTGTGGCGCATTTCCGGTAGCCATTCCAAAGTTACATAAAACAGGCCGTCTGCCATCAAACGCCACAGATAATCAATAATCTCATCAACAGAAATATCCTTGTCTGCGTTCTGTTCAACATATCGGCGCGTGGTTTCGATGGCTTCCTTGAGCTGATATTCGACCGCCGCAACAACAACGTCTTCCTTCGTGGCATAGTGATGGGTCAAAGCGCCACGCGAGACATCGGCCTCTTTTGCAATTGCCGGGGTCGTCAATCGCGAATAGCCCTGCCACTGCAAAAGCCGAACCGTCGCCTCCATAATGCGTCGACGGGTTTCTGCACTTTTTTCAACTTGTGTGCGGACTGTCCGACCGGTCATCTCGCCATCCTGTTTCAGTATTGATCCTCAGGCCGTTGATGATAACAGATACATATAAAAACAGTATAGACTGTTTGTTTTATATTATGTGCACATTCCTGATGGAAGCCGTCCCAATCTCTAAAATATTTCCATCTCCCAGTTCATCGATACGCCAAAGTCGGCAACCAGAGAGACAAAATCGGGAACAACATCAGGATCAAAAGGGTAAGGAAATCCATGGCGATAAACCATCCGACACCCCGGAATACCTCGGGCAACGTTACAAGGTTCCCCAAAGCACCTTTGATCATATAAACGTTCAAGCCAACTGGCGGAGTTACCAACCCGATCTCCAGAAGCTTGATCAGGATGATCCCAAACCAAATCGGGTCCAGTCCGGCACTGCTTACCAGCGGTAAAATCAACGGCAGGGTCAGCAGCAGAAGCCCAATAGAGTCAATCAGCATCCCAAGCACGACATAGATGACTGTCACGGCAAGGAATATCCACCACGGTTCAGAACTGACACTGAGGATCGAGTCCGAGAAAGCGGCCGGAAGTCCACTTAATGCAAGAAAGCGCGTAAAGAACACAGACCCGATAAGAATGACAAAAATGCCCGTTGCGGCAACAATGGTATCGCGTAGGGAATTCTTGATCGCGTGCCACGTCAATGTTCCGCGAACGGCCGCAATGACAGCCGCGACCGACGCCCCGATTGCACCGGCCTCGGTCGGCGAAAATACGCCGGAAAATATTCCCCCAAGCACCGAGAAAATAAGAACAGGCAGCGGCCAAATCGTTTTCAGGGCAGCGCGTTTTTCTTCTTTCGTCGGGTTTATGACAACACTACCGGCAAGAGATGGCTTGAGCTTCACCCGCGCCATGATCATGCCCATGTAGACAAGGGCCGAAAGCACCCCCGGAATGAACCCGGCCATGAACAGCTGACCGACGGAAACCTTTGCATAAACGCCATAAAGGATCAAAAGGACACTTGGCGGGATAAGAGACCCCAGCGTTCCGGATGCTGCAATCGTACCGGTTGCAAGCCCCTTGTCATAATTGTTCCGAAGCATTTCCGGTACTGCGATGCGTGACATCGCAGATGCCGTCGCAACACTTGACCCCGCGGCCGCCGCAAAGAAGGCACATGCCCCGACACTTGCAATCGCAAGCCCACCGGGCAACTTTGCCAGATACAGCCGCAGCGCTTCAAACAACCCTTTGGTCATGTTGGTTGAGGAGCAAATAAACCCCATAAGCAGAAACATCGGCGCCGCCGTCAGTTCCCACTGACCGACATATTCGAACGGCGTTGCAGAAATCATACCCAAGGCGACGTTCACATTAAACATCGCCGCGATACCGCCGATCGAGACAAGACCAAGACTGATCCCGATTGGCACACGCAAAGCAATCATCGCGAGCGCAATAAGGGTCCCAATGATACCGATATCAAGATTACTCATTACTTCCCTCTTACAACGCGCGCCAGCGAGTTAAGGACTTCATCAGATTGCACAGCACCGCCAAAACACATCCGACAAAACCGATTGGCAGCGCCCATCGGCTCGGCCAGACGTAAAAGAGAAAGTTGGACATGATGGTTTCCGAGGACTTGGTCGCGCGAATGGCATCAAGCGTGCTCTGCCAGGCAAGAAGTCCAAAAAATGCAAGCCCCGCCAAACAAGCCAGAACATAAAGAAAGACCTGCGCAGACCTTGGCATTTGCTGAACAAACAGGTCGACACGGATGTGCTGGTTTTGAAGCTCGACATATCCGAACGCAAGAAAGATCGCGCAGACCATGTAATAGTAGGATACGACTTCGAGTGTTCCGGTTATGCCGTAATCCGAAATTGTCCGAAGCAAAACGTCGGCGGTCACATGAATCATCATGAGAACGACAAACACTGCAGACACCACAAGAAATGTGGTGTTAAGCCAAGATACAGCCCGGTAAAGAAAGTTGGACTGAACTGCGCCAGAACCTGAAATATCTTGATCAGGATTAAAGGACATGAATACCGCTCCGCTTCGTGCCGGAATTACATTTCAGGCTTGGCCGACGCTCCGGGAGACAAGGGACACACTGTCGTAGTGCCAGGTGCAAAGAGCGTCGGCCAAAGGCAAATGCCGCATCCTGATGGATCGGGCAAATGGGCCTATTTTATGCCGTAGGAAGCTGGATCGAGATCGCCATAGATTTCCTTGGCAGCGATCGCCGCGAGGGCATCGACATTACTGCGATCTGCATGTTCCAGCAGTCCCTCCCATTTTGCATAGGTGAACCGGAAATCGTCGATCAGATCCGCGCCGTCAGCGACACCATATTTTTGTTCGGCAATCGTATAAATCTCGCCCAACACTTTCTCGCGGAATTCTTCGACCGACGCCATCAGCTCTGGGGACGGCTGACTGACTTCATTGCCCTTCGCTTTTGCCTCTTCAAGTGCCGCTTCCGAGCGCGCAATGTAATTCACGGCCATGTTTGCCATGCTATAAGCCGTTGCATCCATAAGCTGCTTGCGTTGTGCTGAGGTCAGATCTGCCCAGAAACCGGCGTTAAAGCCCCATTCTGGACCAGTCCAATACATCCCGGTCGGCAGTTCGGTGGTATAAGGTGCAACTTCCCACAGAGAGCGGTCAATCAGGTCATTGGCGGCATTACTTGCGCAATCAAGTGTCCCCCGTTCAAGGCCGGTATACATTTCACTTGATGGAACGTTTACGGGAATCCCCCCAACTTCCTCGACCCATTTTGAGACACTCGATCCGGCAGTGCGGATACGCTTGCCCTTTATGTCTTCAAGGGTGCGAACCGGCTTGCTGCAAAAAAGGATATAAGGGGGCGTTGCATAGGCACCAAGATAAACAATGCCATTATCAGCCCATTCCTTAAGCTGAACTGCGTTGTGCATGCTGAAATCTGCAGCGGCAAAGATCGCTGTCAACGGATCAGAATAGTTAAAACCAAGTTCCTGAATGGCATTTGCCACAGGCAGCTCTGAAGGCGTATAGACCGCCGCGATGTTCGCGACATTGGCAATATTATCGCGCGCCCCCTGAAGGCTTGCGCGCGGCGCCAAAAGAACAGATCCGGTATAAACTTCAGGTGACAGATCGCCGCCCGAAATCTCGCGAACCTTTTCCGCCCATTCGACATAGCCGAATTTGCTGAGTGGATGTTCTGCATCATAAAACGAGTTGGCAATGAAGCTGGTTTCCGCATGTGCGGTGAAAGCGCCACCTGCTGCAAAAACAGCGGCAATTGCCGGAAGGATCAATTTTTTACCAAGCATCTAGGTCTCCATGTTCAGATCGTGACGGCCACTCTGGTCTGACGTGTCTTGCTACCGATTGCCGGATTAAGTCCGTTCGGCTTTGTTCTTGATAAAAACATACAGACTAGTCTGCTTGTAAATGTCAATATTTATAAATGGACTTGTGGGATCAAACCCGGTTGAAATAAGTTATGACGCAACAACGAAAGCAGGAGCGTTACGCCTTATGGCATTGAAAAATCAGGCATCAGAGCTCTCTGACGCGACAGAAAAAAAAAGTTCGCCCCGAAAACGTCGCACACAGGCAGAACGATCAAGTGATACGCGAAAACGCGTATGCCAAGCGACCCTCCAGGCTCTCATCGAGATCGGGTACGAGCGAATCTCGACTCAGGAAATTGCCACTCGGGCAAAGGTATCTCGCGGGGCGCTAACCCATCAGTTCCCCACCCGCAACGAGCTGATTGTTGCGGCCTTTGATTATCTGATGCGTTCATGGGAAAACGACTGGCCTTTTGATGACGCCCAAAACCGCCCGAGCATGAAAACCGACGAACTTATCGACGTTCTGTGGGAAAAACTGTTCGAACCCGACAAATACATGGCGGCACTCGAACTGATGCTGGCAGCTCGCCTTGACGATGATTTAGGCCGCGACCTGCGCAACACCATGGCGCGATGGACCACCAAGCGCGACAATATCATTGCTGAAATACTCGGCGTTTCTCAGGATTGCGAACGCACGCGCACCTTCATCCAGATCAATCTCTGCATGCTACGTGGGCTTGCGGTTCATAAAAGCTTCGACAATGAGCCGGATGTTGCCAAAAGAATGCTAAATCAATGGAAGGAAATCCTGCGTCATCTCGCAGAATCCGGAAAATTCCCAAATGATGCCTCCTGATGCCCCTCCCTGATGCAAAGTCACGACACTGACAATCCCAAGAAAAATCAAGTGTAAGACCAAGCGCGGAAAAAAGGTCACCCGAACCATGAAAGCCGATTTCTGCGAAAACAAAAACCATTTCACGGCCCGGGATGAAAGCTCAGATCATGCGATATCCACCGGCAGGACATCGGCGGGGATGTTCTGATAGCAGACCGGACGCAGGAAGCGACGGATCGACATGGTACCAACCGACGTCGCCCCGAAATTGGTCGATGCCGGGTATGGCCCGCCATGCACCATGGTGTCGCAAACCTCAACCCCGGTCGGGAAACCATTGGCCAGAATACGCCCCGC
>NZ_JBEPTC010000013.1:0-177318 GCF_040549275.1 Thalassospira sp. MBR-102 | reverse complement strand
CCATCGGCAATATATGCGACATCTTCGAGCCTAATGAATGCTGGAACTTCTTTAAGGCTGCAGGCTATGCTTCAGATTAAAAGCAAAATGCTTTAGCAGACGCCCGAAATGTGTCCGGGCTTCATCGGTTGTCGGAAATGTCGTCATGGCCGGGAGTGACCGGAGCGGGCCGTGAGCCCGAAGGGTGTCTGTTGGTGAAGCTGGGGAAGGTCTGAGGTTTGTCCGGGCTCCATCGGTTGCCGGAAGAGTCGTGATGGCCGGGAGTGATCGGAGCGGGCGGTGAGGCCGATGCTTGTCCGTTGGCGAGGCTGGCGGAGGCCCGAGGTTTGTCGGGGCTTCATCAATTGCCGGAAATGTCGCGATGGCCGGAGATGATCGGAGCGGGCGGTGAGCCCGAGGACCGTCCGTCGGTGAGGTTGGGGGAGGCACGGGGGTTGCCCGGACTTCCGGGAGGCCGGAGTTTCGGTTTTGGGTTGTGTGTTCTGCTGTCGCATCGGCTATCGCTTGGCGGTGGCCCGGATGTCTTGGTCATGTTTCCGGCGGTAAAGATCATTGACCGAGGTGTCATTCGCAGCGTCAGTCCCAGGCTAGGGCCAGCGTGGCCGAGAGCCTGTGATCTTTCTGTGTTCCGGGCCGGGGCGGGTAAACGGATCAGATTTGTTCAGGGCCAGCAGCAATAACGTTTTCTTCGCTTATGCCGCGTCGCCAATCTGATCGATCTCGAGATTTCAAAGATGGGGATTGTCTCCTCCGATACCGCCGTATTTGGCTTTGTTCTTTTAAAATGTGGCTTCCGAGATGCCATGACGACGGCAAACATCCGCTGTCTTCTGCCCGGATTCCTGCTCCCGGGTCATCCCGATGATTTGCTCTTCCGTGAACCGTGATCGTTTCATATCGTCTGTTTTCTTCGTTAAGACAGACCTACTCATTTCTGGGCGAATTTTAAGGGCTCAGGTCAAACCCATTCTGCTTCAGAGTCTTTTCTAATCAGTCTCTTAGCTGAAAGTATGGGGTCAAGATATACGTGGTCGGGTATTGATGCCGTTTTGCAAGGTGGCATGCGCTGTTGAGATGCCTTGGTGCACTTGCGAGTCAGCGCCTCAACGGTTTGAAATGGGTTAAGGCTATCACTCAGGAAGGTCGTGCTAGCCCACTCTGCCTTATCCGCCGTTGGTGACAAGTTGTTGCCGCGGACCAAGGCAAAGGCAATACGTGTAAATGGTAGAAAAAACACGAACATCATAGAAAATGTTCGTGCCTCTCAATGCATAAGGTTGCCGTTTCGGCGGCCTTTTTCATGACAGGCACAAAATTTAAATCTGCTGCGAAATCCGGGAAAACAGCCATTTATCGTGTGGCATTGGCAGTTCTCGAAAAAAAAACAACAGAAGCGTCGCCAGTTTTATCGCCTGCACGCGTGGATATGAATACCGGCCCGATTTTGGGTCGGTTGGCAGGTATGTCACTTCCATTATTCCATATAGGAGATCGCGAAAATGGCGAGCATTAACACGAATATGTCGGCGACCCTTGCGGTGTCGAACCTCAACAAGACCACCGATGAAATGACTTCCGTTTTGACGGCGATGTCGAGCGGCAAGTCCATCAACTCTGCATCGGACGATGCGGCGGGTCTTGCCGTTTATACTGCAATGTCTGTTGATTATGCGGCATGGGAACAGGCGGGTGATAACGCCGAAGTTGCCACGGCTATTTTGGAGACTGCCGACGGTGGCCTTGCCGAAATCGCCGATATTCTGGAACGTATGTATGAGCTGGCCTCAGAGGCGTCGTCTGGTTCTGTGACGGATACGGAACGTGCATATCTGGATGATGAATACGGGCAGTTGTCATCACAGATCGATTCCATCGTTGCGTCCACGACGTATTTCGATACGGCATTGCTTGATGGTGCGTATGATGAAAGCTTTGTTGTTTCAGCCGACTCAACAGTTGCTGCGATTTCCGTGACCCTGGCCCAGGATTATGACGCGGCCGGTCTTGGTATTGCGGCTGATGTGACCAGTTCCACAAACGCGACCACCGCACTTGGGGAAATCGAAGCTGCCATCGAACTGGTTTCGTCTGGCCGTGCAAACATCGGTGCGCTTGAGTCGCGCTTCGATTATGCCGCGAGCAATATCGAAACCGCTCAGACCAACCTTGAAGCAGCGATGAGCGTTTACATGGACGCCGATATCGCCCAGCTGAGCGCGGATCAAACCGAGTTGGGTGTCAAAATGGACTCTGCCATTCAGGCACTGTCAGTTTCCAATGACAATCTCGAGAAGCTCTCGCGGTTGCTGAGCTAACTCGTTGCAGGACCGCCTGGTCTTAGAGCCGCCGGGTGGTCCTGTTTCTTCTGGTATCGTGTGACAAGGGAGGGCTGAATGTCGACAGTGAACTCATCTACGTCGTCAAGCTATGTATCGTCGTCCTACGTTTCAGGTCTGACAGACCTTGATACCGCAGAGTTGGTTGAAGACGCCTATAACG
This sequence comes from Thalassospira sp. MBR-102, assembly GCF_040549275.1. Lineage (NCBI taxonomy): Bacteria > Pseudomonadati > Pseudomonadota > Alphaproteobacteria > Rhodospirillales > Thalassospiraceae > Thalassospira > Thalassospira sp. MBR-102. The sequence goes on along the minus strand of NZ_JBEPTC010000013.1, from coordinate 174,819 downwards.
CCAAGATGGAAGTTGCCGACACCATCGAGACAGAGGTTGACGAGCTTGAACTTGAAATTGCGGCGTTTGAAGATTTGCAGGATCTGCTTGAGGCGCTGGAAGATGCGGCAGAGGCCCTGACCGCCTCGGCCGAGCTTGACAGTTTGCGCGATGATGTCTGGGTTGGAAAATCGGCCTATCTGTCATCGTCGGATGCCAACACCACCGCATCGGATGTACTGGGTGTTTTGGTTGATGACGAGGCCGCGGTTGGTAGTTACACGATTGAAATCAAACAGATGGCAACCGCCCACAAGCTGGGTGGGGATACCTATGCCGATGCTTCATCGGCTGCTGGTTTGTCGGGCACCCTCAATCTTGTGGCCGGGGATGATTATACCGCAACGGATATCGAGATATCCGATGACATGTCGCTTGACGATATTGCCGATGCCATTAATGACCAGAGTAGTGCAACCGGGGTACGTGCCAGTGTGCTTCAGGTTTCCGATGATGAATATATGCTGGTGCTATCGGCTATTGATACCGGGCAGGAGATCACCTTTGATACCGATGGAGCAGACACGACGCTGGCTGCGTCTTTGGGGTTTGTCAATGACGATGGCGGTTATGCGAACGAGCTGGTGGCAGCTGATCAGGCGATTTTCTCCGTCGACGGGGTAGAGGTAACCCGCAGCAGCAATACGGTTGATGACGTGATTGATGGTGTGACGCTTTATCTGTATGCGGAGGAAGAAGGTACCGAGATTACGCTTGAAATTGATGAGGACGCGAGTTCGGTCTATGACGCGATTGAGGCTTTTGTCGACGCCTATAACGAGTTGCGCAGCTTTGTCATCACCAATCAATCCTATGAAGCCGGTCAGGGCGCGGATGAGGATGCGGTTTTGTTTGGTGATTCATTACTGAGTTCTGTTGTTTCATCGGTATATGACGCGCTTTCCTTCAAGGAAGATAGCGACACATATGCGACCTTGTCGTCGATTGGCATCACGTTTGATGAGAGCAATTATCTGGTCATTGATACCGAGACGCTTGAAGACGCGTTGGTGTCGAATTTTGACGATATTGCCGATCTGTTTTCTCTTTCCATCGATACCGGTTCCGACAATCTGTTGGTGTCGGAAGCCGACGGTTCCTATACGGGCACGTTCACGATCGATATCGAGGTAGATGTCGATGGCAACATGACCTCGGCTAGTGTTGGCGGCGATTCCAGTCTTTTTACGATCAGTGGCAACAAGATCATCGGGGTCGCAGGTTCGGCGTTCGAGGGGGTCGAACTGTATTTTGGCGGTGATAGTTCTGAAAGCGTCGATGTCACGATTTCAAGCGGCCTTGCCAATGAAATGGTTACCGCGCTCGACAAATATACCAACAGTTCGGACGGCCTGATTTCCGCCCGTATCGAGCGGTTGGAAGAACAAACCACCAATCTTGAGGATGAAATCGAAGATGTTACGGCCGACGCAGAAGAATATGCCGAGAAACTGACGGAACGTTATTCGGCTCTTGAGACCAAGATGTATCAGCTTCAGCTGCTGCGTGAACAACTTGAAGCCTTGTGGGGTGAAGATGACTAAGAATTCACAGGCGACTGCACAACAGGCTTATCGTTTTGCCGGTGCCAGCGCACAATACAACAATGCATTGCGCACGACGTCACCCCTTGCGATGATGGTGATCGCCATTACCCGTACGCGCCAGCATTTGCGGGCGGCGAAACAACATCGCGAAGAAAAGCGTTTCGATCTTGAACGTCAGGAAAAGTCAATTGTCGTCAATCGATTGCGGGCTTTGCAGGCAATCGTCTCGCCGAAATCGGCCCCTGAATTGTCTCGTGATCTGTATGCGTTTTATGCGCGCATGATCAAACTTCTGGCTCGAAACGGGCGGAAAACACCGCTTGAGGAACGTTACGAAATCGTGGACCGGAACCTCGAAACACTGGCAAAACAGTGGGAGAGTTTCAAATCGGTAAATTCGCAGGCCGCTGGACCGCAACAGGTTCGTGGAACACGTCATATCGTGGAACAGGTGTTGTGAGGGGCAGTTGAGTGTAGGCATCCGTCGCGAAATGACAACGGGATCGCAAGCCTCCGAGGCGGCAAGACAGAATGCCACCCTGTCGGAACTTGCTGATCAGGATCTTGTGGCCCTGATGGTTCGGGGTGACAAGCACGCCTATCGCGTGCTTGTCGAGCGATACTATCGCGGGATTATCGGGATTGCGCGGCGCATGGGCCTTACAGGCAGTGACGCGGAAGATGTGGCGCAGGATGTTTTCGTCCGGGTATGGTTGCATCGGGAAAAATGGCGTCCGGAAGGAGCCAGCTTCAAAACCTGGTTGTATCGGGTTGCGGTAAACCGGGTGATTGATCTGAAACGCAAGCCGCAATTCGTCGATGGCAGTGATCTTGAAAACATGCCTGATGAGGCGATTTCACCAGTTGAACAGCTGGCACAACATCAGGAATTCAGGCGGCTTCGAACTGCGATCAAGCTGTTGTCTGAGCAACAACAAATTGCCATCAATCTGTTTTATGATCGCGAACTGTCCAATCAAGAAGCGGCTGCTATTATGGGGGTTTCCGTCAATGCGATGGAATCATTGTTAAAAAGGGCACGAAAGCGACTGCGTGAAGAGTTGAAAGCAATGGGATAGATCGTTAACTTCAGTTGCGTTCGAACAGGTAGGTTCGTCCTAGGAAAAAGCGGTGTGCTGTGAAGATCGAGAAATTTGAAGAATTGCTGGATCAGTACGGGTGGGACATTACATCCTGGCCGGAGCAGCTTCGCCATGAGGCCAACATTCTTGTTGCCCGGAATGATGAAGCAGCAGAATTGCTGAAATCCTTGAAATCTGTTGAAGATTTGCTGGCCGATGATCCCTTGCCGTTGGGCAAACATCGCGCGATTGACGATATTTTTGCGGTGATTGAGGCAGAAGAAAATGCGGCAGAGCCGCGACGTCATGACGCGAAAAGCGATGCCTTTTCCTTTAACGACGCGCGCCGCGGACGTGGTGCAGAGCTGCGGGCGGCCGAACATCAGGGTGATTCTGTTCCACAGCGTCAGACTTATCCGTCCGAAAGGATCGCCAATCCGGTTGGTAGCGTGACAGGACCAACTGACCCGGCTCTTGCAATATCAGGTATCCGAGTGAAGTCATCGCGGGCATTGTTGCGGTATTCAGCGACCTTTGCTTCTGCCTTCGGGATGGTGCTTTGTGTGATGTTCGGTTTTGTGGTCGGCGTTGTGTTTACGTCCGAACAGGAAATCCAAACCAACGCCCAAGCAATCGAAATGCCGATGATGCAGGCTCTGGAAAATCATGTTTTTGATGAGGCCTCGCAAGGCATGGGAATCGGTTCGAATGGTGCAAACACGCAAACAGGGCGGGAATGATGATTTTAGATGATCGTCGCAAGCCTGATGCCACCCGAAGGTTCTTGTGGGCATCGCTTGCTTTGAATCTGTTCCTGATTGGGACAATTGCGGGAAGTATTGCCGCGGGTAGTACGATCCTCCACAGCTTTCTGGGGGGCTCGCCGCCGATGATTGGTCCGGACAATGGCCCGCCGCCGCCGGTTCGCATGCTTTCAGAAGTACGCGAGAAGCTGAGCCCGGAAGGAAAGGCCATTTTTGACGCCGAGTTTGCGCCGGTGATGGAAGATTTGATGAAACGTCGTGATGACCTGAAAAAGTTCAGAGAACTGCGCGAGGTTTTGCTGCGCGACGATGCAACGGATGCCGAAATCCGTGGCGTCTTTGAAAAAATGAAGAACGGTATCGGGGATGATTTTGGTCGTATACTTACGCACATGGCCAATGTCGCGGTCCAGCTGTCACCCGAAGATCGCGCAGAACTGGCATTGCATCGTCCTGGGCCGCCACCGCCGCCGCAGTAACTTTTGCCGGAAACGAGCCTAAGACGGAAAGGAGTGCAAATGCGCTCCTTTTTTGTTTTTGGATTTATTTTCTAAAAAAGTGAATTTGTTGCGCCAGTTTTTCCGTCCGCCAGCGTGAAACGAACATAAGACCCGTTCAATGTTCGCTTCATGGAGGCGGTGATGAGTTACCTCAGCGGCCTGACATACGATAGCCTGACGGCTTCGACGACCTCGTCGTCAAGCACATCAACGTCGTCGAGTACGAGCGAGAGCTCGACCTACGAAACCTATATGACGCTGATGCTGACGACGCTTCAGAATCAGGACCCGACCGATCCCGAAGATGTGTCAGAGATGACCACGCAACTGGCGACCTTCGAGCAGCTTGAACTGGCTGAAAATAACAATGCATTGCTGTCCGATCTTTCGGAATCGCTTCTGACCCTACAGGGGGTGATCGATAACAGCGCCGCGCAGTCCTATCTTGGTACCGATGTTGTCGCAGTCGGGGATACCGCCCCGCTCGAAGATGGCGAGGCCGAATGGTATTTTGTCCTTGATGATGATGCCTCGAATGTCAGCATCGAAATCACCGATGAAGATGGAAACGTTGTCTACGAGACGACGGTGACCGGTGCCGAGGGTGCGAATAATTTCACATGGGACGGGGTGACGGACGGCGGAAGCACGCTGAGTTCGGGGACCTATACCCTTTCGGTCGAAGCGACCGATTCTGACGAAAATTCTGTTGATTCTGAAATTCTCATGACCGGTGTGGTGTCGGCAATCGACCTGACCGGCGACGAAGCCGTGCTGTATGTCAATGGGGTCGATATCGCGATCTCGGACGTTCAGGGCACGCAAACAGTTTCCTGAAGCGAAGGACCAAAGCCATGAGCTTAAGCAGTGCACTGAATTCCGCCGTTTTGGGGCTGAATGCGCAATCGACGTCGCTTGGTGTGATTTCGGGCAATATCAGTAACAGCGAGACTGTCGGTTACAAGGATAGTTCGACATCCTTCTCGTCGCTGGTGACCACGCCCGGCTCGACGACGACTGGCTATTCCAATGGTGTGACGACATCGACCCAAACCAATATCAGCTCGCAAGGCCTGATTCAGGCAGATGATACTGCGACCAGTCTGGCGATATCGGGTGATGGTTTCTTTGTCGTGACCGATGGCAATGGTGACGTTTATTACACGCGTGCCGGTGACTTTGACACTGATGCCGAAGGCAATCTGGTTAACAGTTCTGGCTATTATCTTATGGGATACGCGCTTGACGATGACGGTAACCCGGCAAGCGGCACCGTTCCGACCAGTACATCGGCCCTGACGACGATCAATCTTGAAGATCTGACCGGAACGGCAGAAGCTTCGACCGAAGTTTCGATGGTAGCAAACCTTCCGGCAGATGCGGCAGTTGGCGATACATTTTCCGTTGATGTCGAAGTGTTTGACAGTCTCGGTACCAGTCATACGGTAACCTATAACTACGAGAAAACGGCCGAGAATGAGTGGGAGCTGACTTATTCTGATCCGGTTCTGACCTCGGACGGAACGACGGTTACGGGTACGTCTTCGGGTGGTCCATTGACGATTACCTTTGACGGGGATGGCAATCTTTCGGCGATTACGGATACCAGCGGCACTGATGTGACCGACAACGCAACTCTGACCATCACCGGCTGGACCACCGGGGCTAATGATAGCTCTATCGTTTCCGATCTTGGAACGGCCGGCGATGACGACGGCTTGCAGCAATTTGCGTCCGACGAAGAAGACGGCGACATGACGCTGTATTCGGTTGACCAGAACGGTTCGAATTACAGCGAGATCGCCGAGATATCGATCTCGGACGATGGGGTTGTTTCGGTTACCTATGAGAACGGCGAGAGCGAACCGGTCTATCAGATCGTACTGGCCGATTTTGCCAACGCGGATGGCCTGACCGCCTATAGCGATACTGTCTACAAGGAAAGCAACACATCGGGCAGCTATGTGCTGAAAACCCCGGGTGATGGCGGAACCGGGACGCTGGCGGATTATTCGCTGGAAAGTTCCACCGTCGATACTACCAGCCAGTTTTCCAAAATGATCATCGCACAGCAGGCCTATTCGGCCGCTGCCCAGGTCGTTTCAACGACCAGCGATATGTATGACACGCTCATTTCGGCAGTGAACTAAGTCGTGAAGCAAGGGGATTTCGGGTTATGACAGCAATGGCTTTGGCACTTCCAAACGATAGCGACGCCGTCACGCAGATCATTGCGCGTCTCGAAGAACTTCTCGATGTCGAATGGCGGATCCTTGAACAGGGTCAGTATGACCTTTTGCCCGATATCACGGCGGAAAAGACTCTGCTGGAAGATGCGCTGAAGTCCGAACTGCGTGCCCAGAAACAGGCCGATCCGGAAAATCCGCTTGCTGGCCAGATCATCAATTTTGATTTGGTCCGCAGTCTTCGCAATAAGCTTGATCGCAATAATATCCGCCTTATGGCCAAGCGCGATGCCTGCCTGAAACGTATTCGTGCCGGTTGGGCCGCAACGGCAGGTGATCAGGCAACGTCATATGACCGCGATGGTGATTTGCATGGCAAATCAACGCGCGCCATTCTGAATTTGAAGATGTAACTGCACTTTTGACAACTGACAGGTCAGAAAAATGTCGATCCGTGCTGCCCAATCTGCTGCGTTCAGCGCATTGCAATCAAGCCAGACCGGGATTGCTGTATCTTCGAACAACATCGCGAATGCGTCGGTCGAGGGATACACAACCAAGTCGACCAGTCTGGCCAGCAATGTCAGCGGTGGTTCTGCTGTGGGCGTTTCGGTCACTTCGGTGGGATCAAGCGTTGACAGTTATCTGATCAAAGCGATCAACGAAGCCGCGTCGGAAAGTGGGTATGAATCCGTGTTTGCCGACCCGCTTGAGATTGTTTCAAGCAATTTCGGATCGGTTGGAGATGATGACGCAATTTCTACCCTGATCACCGACCTTGAAACATCAATCGCATCCCTTGCTGCCAGTGCAGACAGCCAGTCGGCCAAGTCGCTTGTTCTGACCGATGCAGAGCAGATTGCAAGCGAGCTTAACAGCCTTTCGGCAAGTGTTCAGGATCAGCGTGCGTCTGCCGATCAGTCGATCGAAGATACCGTTGATCAGATCAATTCTTTGTTGAATGAGATTCAGTCCTACAACGAGCAGCTCACCGGAACGGATGGTACAACGCTGGCTTCCAGCGAGATTGAAGATGCGCGTGCGGTCGCCATCCAGGAACTGTCTGAACTGGTTGATGTGTCCTATTACACCAATTCATCCAACCAGACGCAGATCTATATCGGCGGGACGCTTGTGGTTGGTAGTCAGGTGCAGGAACTTGAATATAACGCGGTTGGTACGGTAAATGCCGACACGGTGTTTGGCGAAATCACCGTGAATGGTAATTCGATCACGGATGATGTCAGCGGTGGCGCGCTGGGAGGACTGATTGAACTTCGTGATGAAACCCTACCTGCCATTCAGGATGAACTTGATGCCCTTGCCGTGGCTCTGATGGACAGCGTCAATGCCGTGACCAATCTTGGCACGTCCTATCCCGGCCCGAACGAGCTAACATCAAGCGAGACAACGGCGCTGACAGATTCCTTTTCCGGAACCGGCACCGTTCGGTTGGTGGCGACGGATGAGGATGGCAATGCGGTTGAAATTCTTGATATCGATCTGACTACGGTGACGACGGTTCAAGATCTGGTTGATCAGATCAATGGATCAACAAACATGAGTGCTACGGTAAATGCGGATGGCACTTTAACCATCGCCAGCACGGATGATGATTACGGTGTATCGATCATCAATATGGATGCCGAGATTGGTGCGGATGCGCAGGGATTGTCGGATTATTTCGGTCTGAACGACATGTTCACTGGAACCGGTGCCGATGATATTTCGGTTAATAGCGCGTGGCTGGCCGATTCCAGTCTGGTGCCAACCGGATCGGGATCGGACGACGCGACTCTTGCCGTTGGCGATAGCGTGATTTCGTCGGGAAGCTCGGATGTGGCCGAGGCATTGGCCAATGTTTTTGATACCAATGTCAGTTTCGATGCGGCCGGGAACCTTGGCAGTACCAAAACGACGCTTTCGGATTATGCATCAGAAATACTGTCTGATGTTGCCCAGCAGGCTTCGACCGCCGAAACCAAGGCCAGTGTTGCCAGTGCCGCGTTTAGCGATCTGGTTGAGAGTTTTTCCAATCAATACGGGGTCAATACTGACGAAGAGGCTCTGACATTGGCCAATCTTGAAAGTGCCTACGAAGCGGCCGCGGCGGTCCTGGAGATCACGCAGTCTCTGATGGACACGTTGCTTGAAGCTGTCCGGTAAAGGGTAAAGAACATGAGAGTTTCGACAGCCGCCATGCAGCAAAATCTGCTGAATCAGATGCGAAGTGTTCAATCACAACTTGCAGATGCAACCAACCAGTCAAGTTCGGGAATGAGAGCGGACTCCTATTCCGGCGTTTCGGATAATTCCTATGTCATCAGCACGCTAAGCGCGGAAATATCGGAATCGTCTGCCTATGCCGATTTAGCAGAGCAAATTCAAAGCCGGGTCGAAATGTATTATTCGACGCTGAATGATATGGTCGATCTGATGAGCGATATGCTGGCCGATATTTCGGGCGCACTTAGCACTGGAAGCACCGATGTTGCTGGGATTAATGAGTCCGCGACGGCAGCACTTTCCACCATGGCATCTTTGCTTAATACCCAATATGAAGACCGGTATCTGTTTGCCGGGTCGGCCACAAATACGGCGCCGGTTTCTGTCGATGTGGCGGATTATCCGGCCATGACAACGCCCAGTGCAGCCGATACCAGCTATTATTCCGGCAATAGTGATATTGCATCGGCCAAGGTCGCGGATGGTACCACCATCGAATATGGCATTACCGCCGATCAGGAACCGTTCGAGCAGGCATTGCGGGCGCTGAACCTGACAGCTTATGCATCATCCGATCCGATTGACGAAGCTGCCCTGACCGAGGCCATGACCCTGATCGAGGATGCAGTTGCGGGCATTGCAGATCTGCAAACGCAGATATCCCTGACGCAGGATGAACTCGAGGCCGTTGTCGACATGCATACCGACTTCCAACTGACCGCCGAGGGTATCGTGACCGACCTTTCCGAAGTCGACTTGGCCGAGGCCATGGTGAATCTTGAAACCCTGTCAGTACAGCTTGAGGCATCCTATTCGGTCGCCGGTCAAATCGTTGATATGTCGCTGTTTGAATATTTGCGCTGAATTTACCACATCGGATCTTAGTTTGGTTGCTGGTTGTGACGGTCGATAAAGGCCTCATACCTGCATGACGCTGCCAAACGCTTGCAGTTGTAGCCGAGCGCCATGAGCTGTCACTCAGCCTTGACATTTCTGATGCCGCGCACGTGGAAACGGGTGAAGCCGAGGGGGCGGATCTGATAATGTCGAATACGGGTTCGGTGGTCTATTTTCGTTTCCTGTATTCGGTTTTTGTTGGGGGCGGCTCGATCTTGCGCGTTTCAAGGAGACGATCTGATCCAGTGTCATCCTTGCAATGCTGTGCCGCCCGGCTTGCGCCAAGCAGGATCGCGGTTGCGCATAGTCCTGTACCCAAAAGGATCAGGACATGACCGATATGGTGCGAAAGGTTTTGAAAACGCATCATCATGTTTTCGTGTGTGACAGTTGCTGTCAGGCGGCTGTGGTGTCCGGTGCCGGGCTGGTTTGGGCATTGGCAGGTGTCGCATCGCCGCCCAATGCCTGATAGAGCGTGATCAGGTTGGTAATGCGATCAAGCTGATTTGAAAGAACGGCTTCCTCGGCAGTTCGTCTGGTTTCCTGCGCGTCCAGCCAATCCTGCATGGCGACCGCACCGGACCTGAACCGGGTTTCATAAATCCGTTCGGCATTGCGCGCGGCATCAAGGGCAGCTTCAAGCCTTGCTGCACGGCGATCATATTGTGTGCGGGCCGAAAGCGCGTTTTCAACGTCGCTCATGGCTTCGTAAGCTGTTTGGCGGAATTCGGCGATGGCCTGTTCATATTCGGCTTCGGATACCTTGATATTAAGCTGTCCCTCGTTCCAGTTCAGGAAAGGTAGGGCAAGGCTGGCACCCAATGTGCCAATCGGGTTTTGCAACAGATTGCGCAACTGGTCGCTGCTGGTGCCCAATTCCCCCGTCAGGGTCAGGGTCGGTAGCAAACTGGTTTTGACCGAATTCAAATCCGAAACGCTTTCCTTAAGGCGCAATTCAGCCGCCCGTACGTCCGGGCGACGCGACAGCAATTCCGATGGCAGGCCCGCCGCCACATCGGGCAGGGCACCGGACGGCAATGTCATGCGCGGAATTTCAATATCACCCGGTGCGCGGTCAAAAAGGATCGATAGCGCGTTTTTGGTTTCCGTTAGACTTTGTTCGATCTGGGTATAATCGGCCAACTGGCTTTCAAGGTTCTGGCGGGCTTCGAACAGTTCCAGCGATGATGTCGAACCGGACGCATATTGAACATCCACCAGATCAAGGGTTTGCTGCGCATAGTCGATGCTGGCCTGGGCGATATCCAGGCGTTGCTGATAATAGACAGCCTGCCAATAAAGGGTGGCGGTGGTGCCGATCAGCGATAATGCCGTGCTTTCACGATCTTCAAGGGTCGCCAGTGCTTCCCAGCGGGCGGCATCGTAATCATGGCCAAGCTTGCCCCAAAGGTCGAGCTCGTAACTGATTCCGGCATTGGTGCCAAAGCTTCGCGTACTGCCATTATCCTCGTCCAGATCGCGCGAAACCGACGCATCCGCACCACCGGAAAAATCTGGATACAGGTCATCTTCGGCAAGGCCCGCGGTCAATTGTGCCTTGCGGACTTTGATGGTGGCCGCCGCTAGGTCGTTATTGCGTTCAAGCGCACGGGCGACAAGTTCATCAAGCTGGTCATCGCCGAAATTCTGCCACCAGTTTTGCGAGGCGGTGATGGTTGCTGCGTTGCTGTTGTCCGATGCGGTGGCGGCTCCGTTCCAGCCGTTTTCCGACGTAATATCCGGACGGGAATAGCGGGTTTCGTTCAGGCTGCTGCACCCTGCAAGTGCCATCATCGAAAGGATGGTTCCGGTCTTTAAAATTCGTGTGATCATTTTTGTATTCTCCGTCAGTCGCGCGACAGGGCGTCGACCGGATCAAGCCGGGCGGCATTGCGGGCAGGCAGGAAGCCGAATGCAATCCCGATCAATGTGGCGCAGGCAAAGGCTGCGACAATCGAGGTCGTCGAATAGACCATCGAAAACGAGCTTCCCATCGCGTCAAACAGAACGCCGATGCCAAGGGCAGTCAGAACGCCAAGTGCCCCGCCAAGGATGCAGACCAGAACCGCCTCGATCAGGAATTGGCGCAGAATGTCGCTTTGACGTGCGCCGACCGCCATCCGAACCCCGATTTCACCGGTGCGTTCTGTAACCGACACCAGCATGATATTCATAACGCCAATACCGCCAACGATCAGGGAAATCACCGCAATTGATGAAATCAGAAGTGTCATGGTGCTGGTGGTTTTTTCGATGGTTTCACGGATGGTGTCGGTATTGATCGTGAAAAAGTCCTTTACCCCGTGCCGCTGGGTCAGAAGGGTTTCGATGTTCTGTTGGGCCAACGCGGTTTGGACTGCGTCATCAATACGGACGGTGATGCTGCTTAGGTAATTCTGGCCGAGAATTCGGGTCAGTGCGGTGGTGTAGGGAACCCAGATATTCAGGCTGTCATTATTGCCAAAAGTGCTGTCCTTTGGCGCGGTTACACCAATGATGCGCACCGGCACGGTGCCAAGGAAAATCACCTGCCCCAGCGGGTCTTCGCCGTTCGGGAACAGTTTTTCACGTGTATTGTCGTCAATGACCGCGTCCTGACTGCGTTTATCGACGGCTAGGCTGTTAAACCAGATGCCGTCGGCCATTTCATAGCCGCGTACCCGGTAATAATCGGTGCCGACACCGGCAACCGCGGCATCGACTTCGATATTGCCATATCGCAGGGTGACGGTGCTTGAAACCTTTGGTGTGACGCTGTCGACATAATACTGGGTCGCCAGAATATCGGCATCGGCGGCGGTTAATGTCCTGATCTGGCTGGCATCGCGATCACCGAAATCCTTGCCGCGATTGACATCAATCGTGTTGGTCGCAATCGAACTGATATCGGCAAGGATGCGATCCTGCGACCCTTGCCCAAGGGCAACGACCGAAACCACCGATGCGATCCCGATAATAATGCCGAGCATGGTTAAAAAGGTCCGCAACCGATGCGCATTCATGGCCACCAGTGCCATTTTGAATGCTTCGGTAAAGCGATCTATTTCGGCCCGGATACGCGATGCGCGGTGGGTATAGTTTTCAGCTTTTTTGCTGGCGGCGCGTTCGACAAAGGCTTGCGTCTGGCGTTCATCGCGGATGATTTCGCCGTCGCGGATTTCAATGATGCGTTGGGCATGGGCGGCAACATCATGATCATGGGTGACCAGAATGACGGTATGGCCATCGCGATGCAGGTTCCGCAACAGTTCAAGCGTTTGTGCGCCGCTTTGGCTATCAAGTGCGCCGGTCGGCTCATCGGCCAAAATGACATCGCCGCCATTCATCAACGCGCGTGCGATACTGACGCGTTGCTGCTGCCCGCCTGAAAGCTGGCTGGGGCGATGATGAATGCGATCCCCAAGTCCGACACGGGTCAGGATATCCATTGCACGGTCGCGCCGGGTTTCGGCGTCAAAACCGGCATAAATTGACGGCACTTCGACATTGCCAAGTGCGCTTAGATCCGACAGCAGATGATAGCGTTGAAAGATAAATCCGAAATATTCGCGCCGAAGGGCGGCCAGTTCATCTGGTTCCAGATCGCCGGTCAGGCGGCCATTAACCCGGTATTCCCCGCCAGTTGGTCGGTCAAGACAGCCCAGAATATTCATCAGCGTCGATTTGCCCGACCCGGACGCGCCAATGATCGCAACCATTTCGCCGCGTTCAATCGTCAGGTTGACACCCTTTAACACGGCAATGCGATCCTCGCCCGCCGGGTAGTGCCGCCACAGATCGCGGATTTCGATCAGCGGGGTGTTAACCGTGTTTCTCGCTATCTGGTTCATGATCAGAACATCCCCCCCGGGCCGCGACGTATGGACTGGCTGGTTGCGACTGCGCCACTGGTCGCGCCAATGACAATGTCGTCATTTTCGGAAATGCCACTGATGATCTGGGCGTTGATATTGGTGTTCATGCCAACTGTGACCGGCTTTTCAACCGGGTCGCCTTCGTTATCAAGAACCCGAACGGTATATTGCCCGTCCTTTTTCGGGCCACTCAGCGCGGCGGACGGTATGATCAGGGCATTTTCCACTTCGTTTAACGTGATGGTGACTTCGGCCGTCATCCAGACACGCAGGCGGTGGTCCGGATTGGCGATGTCAAACAGGCCATTATAATAAACCGCCTCGTCGTCGGTATTGTCGTCATCATCCTCGATCCCGGTCGGGGCCGGTTCGATGGCGCGAAGCGTGCTTTCATAATGCGTGGCGGGATCGCCCAGAATGGTAAAGCTGACCGGTTGGCCTTCACGAACGCGGATGACATCTGCCTCGGATATTTCGGCCTCGACCGTCATGGTATCAAGCTGTGCGAGTTTTATGATGGTCGGGGTGGATTGGGCGGCGTTGACGGTCTGGCCTTCCTTGACTGGCAGGGCAACGACCGTACCGTCCATGGGGGCCAGGATTTTGGTATATCCAAGATCGATTTCGGCGGTATCAACGGCGATTTTTGCCTGATCAATTTGCGCATTGAGCGCTGCGATTTCAGACTTGGTCACATTTAGGGTTGCCTCGGCACTTTCGAAATCTTCCTGTGGCGAGGCATCAAGGGCGCGCATCTTTTTCTGCCGTGCATAATCAAGTTCCGCTTGTTTCAGTTCGGCCTGCTTGGCGGCAAGCTGTGCCTTGATGTTGGCAAGGGCGGCTTCGGCATCGCGTAAATCGTTCTGCTGGGTCGATGGATCGATTTCTGCAATCAGATCTCCTTCCTTGATTTCATCACCGAGATCGACATGCAGTGCCTTGATCTGCCCTGATACCTGTGCGCCAACACTGACCAGTTTGGAGGCTGTGATGGTGCCACTTGCCAGTACCGTATCGGCAAGATTGCCGATACGGGGTTTGGCGGTCACATAACTGGTTTTGGCTTCGGACGGGAACAGATAGGCCTGTGCCATCCATCCTGCCGCCAATATGACGATCAGGGCGATGACAAGGTTGCGTGCGGTCCTGGATGATTTCTTCATCGTGCTTTCATGTCCTTGGATGAGACGCGCCCGACGTTGAAAGGCAATTGAGCCGTCGGGCATACCAGACATAGCAACCCCTTTGTCAGAACGGGGTGAGGGGGATGAAAATGATCTGTAAGGAATGTGTAAAGTCTGGCATCCACGCCTTTCGTTAGGCGGTTTAAGCGCTAGAATGTCATCATGAACAGGAATTAACCCGCATTTGAAAGACCCGTTGCCCGTGACCAGAATTCTGCTTGTTGATGATGATGTCGAACTCGGCGCGATGCTGGGCGAATATCTTGAAGGCGAGGGGTTCGAAATAGCCAACGCCTATAACGGCGAGGATGGCCTGCGCATGGCGCTGGCTGGCGGGTTTTCCGTTGTGTTGCTTGATATCATGATGCCGGGCATAGGCGGAATTGAAGTGCTGCGCGAATTGCGCACCAAAAGCCGGGTGCCGGTGATCATGCTGACCGCCAAGGGTGACGATGTCGACCGGGTTGTCGGGTTGGAACTTGGTGCCGATGATTACATCCCCAAGCCATACTATCCGCGCGAACTGGTGGCTCGCATTCGTGCCGTCCTGCGCCGCGTCGAACCGATTGCCGAGGTGCGCCGCGATACGAGTGACTCTAATATGGACGATGAAGTCGTTCTGGGAAAATTGCGACTGAATACTGCGCGCCGGGTGGCACAGTTTGATGGTCGCGACTTGGACCTGACGGTATCGGAATTCAATCTTCTGGAAGTTCTGATGCGTGCGCGGGAACGTGCCTTATCGAAGAACGAGCTTTCAATGAAGGTATTGGGACGCACACGCGAGGTTTATGATCGTTCGATTGATGTGCATATGAGCAACCTTCGACAGAAATTGCAATCCGTCAGCAATGATGCCGGTTTGATTGAAACCGTGCGCGGCTTCGGCTATCGCTTGAGGCAGGACATATGAGAGGCCGGTTATTCTGGAAAATCCTGATCGGTTTTGCGTTGACCTTTATGGCAATCTGGCAGGGGGTGTGGCTTTTATTCACACTGTATGGCGATCCGCCGAAGCCCTATCATGTAGGATATCTTCAGGAGACCGCGCGCGGTTATGTCGAGACCGCGGCCCGCATCGTCGAGGCCGAAGGTATTGGCGCGCTTGAAAAAGCGATTGCCCATTGGCCCGAAGATGAACGCATACGTCTTAGCATCGAGCCTGATGCAAATCGCACCGCAAGGCCGGTGCCTGATTTTATTCCCGAAGAGCGGTTCGAGGAAATCCGCGAAAACGGATTTCTGTCGCGTGATGCGGTCAGCCCGGTCGGATTGCTGGTACATCTGAAATTTGATGTGTCCGATATCGTTGCCTCTATCCCGGAACGGAGGCGGTTCAATGTTCCGACACCGTTGGTGATTGCGGGTGTTCTGGGAGGGCTGGTGTTTAGCGGTGTTTTGGCCTGGTACCTGACACGCCCGATCCGGCAGCTTCAGGAGGGGTTCGAACGACTTTCGAATGGTGATCTGACATGGCGGCTGGGCGAAAAGATTGGACGCAGGCGTGACGAGATTGCCGATCTGGCGCGTGACTTCGATGTGATGGCCGTGCGGTTGCAGCAGTTGATCGAGGCACGTGACCGCCTACTGAACGACGTATCGCACGAATTGCGATCCCCGCTGGCGCGGATGCAATTGGCCGTTGGGCTGGCGCGTCAGAAACCGGAACGGATCGAAGGATCACTTGACCGGATTGAAAAGGAAACCATTCGGCTGGATGAATTGGTAGGTGAACTTCTGACCCTGTCACGGGCCGAAAGCGGTGCCAGCCAGAACCAGACATGGCTTGATATTGATCATCTGCTGGGCCGGGTTGTTAGCGATGCCCGGTTTGAGGCCGAGGCAACCGGGATCAAGGTCCAGACCAATCTTGCCATCAAACGCAACTGGCATGGTGAAGTGCCGGTGGTGGCGGGCAATGCTGAACTTTTGCGGCGGGCCTTTGAAAATATAGTGCGCAATGCCTTGCGCCATTCACGCGAAGGCCAGCTGGTGCGGATTTCTGCCGAAGCAGACGCCGACCGCAATGTGTTCTGCATCACCATATCCGATCAGGGGCCGGGCATTCCTGCTGACCAGCTTGAAAATATGTTTGAACCATTCATTCGCGGGGAGCCGGGAATAAATGGAGCCGGTTTCGGACTGGGTTTGTCGATTGCACGGCGGGCGATCAAGGCACATGGTGGAGAAATTTCCATTCGCAACCGGGATGGCGGTGGGCTGGATGTTTTGATTACCCTGCCATTTTCAATTTTGTAGACCCTAACGTGTTTGGCTCTGCAATTTGAAGGCTGTCTTATGTTGGTTGCGCATTATCCTAAGGAGGAAAGGGCTTGGGAGTAAATAAGATAGGCTCCAATGGTGATTGGCGCAGATGAGCATACTTCGGTGCGCGCGCCCGCAACCAAACGATCAAACCCCGCCATCTGGTGGGGTTTGATCGTTTTGGCTTTGGGGATGGCGGATGTTGAACCTGTAACAGGCCAATGCCTGTTTGCAGGTTCTTTGCGGAGCCCGTCGGGCGGAGCTGAGCGAACAAAGTGAGCGCTAATCCTCTCTCCGCAACCACTCTTTCCGAACCGTCGAGTTTTGAGATATCGACTCGACGGATTTGTGAAACAAGAGAAAAAGTTCGGGGGTACCCCTCAAAAAGAGGAGACAGCACTTCCGAGTTTTATTTTTTCGGACTTTTCAAATAGATAAAAACCGTCGGCTGCAACCACGGGCTTCTGAAAAGGCTTAGACTGCGTCAGCTCCAAAAACTGTGGTCAAGTTTAAAGCATTTTGTCTTTAAGCCGTCCAGTTTTACGAAGTCAGTTCATAATGCGAGGACTTTGCCAGAAGTCTGAAAGGCTCGCCATTCTGCTGGCCGTTTGTTTGTTTTTGTCGGATTGATCAGTTGTTCCGAGGCAAGTCAGCGACGCTTTTCGGGATTTCGGTTGCCCCAAGTTCTTCGCTGGTCATATTACCAAATCCGTTTGATGCGAAGGGCACTATCATGCCATTGAGTTCATCGAGCTGGCCGGATTGTTTCAGTTCGGTCAGATTGATCGGGCGGACCTGCTGGGATTGGTAAAAACGTACCGAATATATTTCGCGTGCTGCATCGCGCACAGCAACCCACTGGGTATAATCTATGTCAGGCAGGATGGATTTGTTGGCTTGGTTGCAGGCAACAAGACCTTTGGGAATATCGACAGTGTTCACAATATGAAAGGCAAGATGCGTGCCCGCGTCGAGTGTTGTGACCGGTGCGGCGAAACTTGTCATAACCGTCGCCCGAACAAACCTGCTGGGTGGGGGCGGATCGCCCGGAAGGCCCGAAAGGCCAGAGCCATGCCCCGTTTGAGTGACGGCATATCCGTTGAAGGTTGCTTCGTTGGCTTCATAGGGCGAGAGCGATGTGTAGTTGCGCAGATTCTCGAGATGCCAGGGAAATTCGGGCTGATTGGTTAGCACACTGACCGGATTATTGTAAACCATCGCTTTGCCGTCGGTGAATTCAATAACAATACAGTTTCCGTCACTGTCATGGATGGGGAAATGAAGGGGCAGTAATCCCGCTAAAAGTGTCGATGCACCGACTTGGACCGTTTCGTCCTTCAATGCCTGTTTGACTTCATCGCAGATTGGAAAGGAACTCAGTATTCAGGCTGCAAAATTATCAATGCAAAGGCCTTTTGCGGATCGGTGATGGTTTGGTACTTGCTACCGGGTAGCCAGAGGTTGCTTGTTGAAAGGCCCGCTGTGTTCATGCCATCCGTGACGATATCCGGATCAAAGCAGTTCATGGCAACGAAGCCGTATTTTCCAGTCCAGCTATAATCGAAATTCTTGCCCCACAGGTTTTGAGTATATTTGTGTCCGACGCTGCGGAAGAAGAATTTGGAATTCAGGTTCAGGGCAAACTCCATGGAGCGACCGGAAACGTAGCCTTGCTGGTCAACGTGGATTTGAAAGTCCGTGCACATTGGGAAACCTCGGCTCAATGATGAATGATAACGTGAAGGCGACACAATCAATCTTTGCGTGAGTGGGGCCTGTGTTAATTTACCCTTAAGGGTGGTTGAGGCGAGTTCAGGACTCTATGCTGGGAATCGTCAATGGGGAGGGGCAGGAGCGCGTTATTTTATGGCGGATGCTTACGTAATCTTAACCCGCCGTAATCCACATTCAGGGTGGAACAATTTATATCCTGCGGGGGATTACGGTTTGAAAAAGATACTTGTGGTGGTGGCACCGTTGGCTTTGGCGGCGTGCGGTGGTCCGGTCGAACTGACCGTTGCCAAGCTGGCTGGTGATCTGATCAGCTATGTGACCACGGGCAAAAGCACCACCGATCATGCGGTTTCAGCGGTTGCCGAGCGCGATTGCGCCCTGCATCGCCCGTTATTCGAAGAAGACGTCTGCCGCGATAATGTCGTGCTTGATGATGCGGTTGCGCTGGCCGAACCGGGCGCACCATCGGTGAAACAGAAAATCCGCGATGCCGAACCTGCAATTTATGCCGTTAACGCACCCGGCGAAGACTGGTCGCAACCTAATGCCGGTGCCCGCACATCGGCCGTGATTGTCCAAACCGATCTGCCGCCGCGTCCGGTGTCGCATGACGAAGTGGCTGCTGTTCCTGCATCAGCCCCGGTCGAAATCGCCAGCGCACAGGCGCAGTTCACCCCCGATCATGACCGTACCCCGCTTCGCAACGAAGGCCCCCTTGATCCGCAGGGCGAAGCCGATGCCGCGGTTGCCGGATATGTCGCCCCGCCAAAGCCGGTCGCACCTGTTGCCAAAACCCAAACCGCCGCCCTGACCGATACCGGCATCATGACCGACGAGGTCAGCGTCATCGCGCCGGAAACAGGGCAGGATAACCTTGTTGCAGTGCCGCTGCCGGGAGACTATGTAATACTGGCAAGCTTTGCAGATCAGCTGCGCGCACAAAATGCCCTGTCGCTTTACCGTGAATATCAGCCGCGCCTGATCAGTGCGACGGTTGCGGGCCGCGAATATCTTCGTGTCGCTGTTGGTCCGCTTTCGCATGAGCATGCAAAAGATTTACGCCATCTTGCTGCCAAAAAGGGTGTCAAAGATCCCTGGATTGTCGGGATCGACGCTGCCGGAGAATAGAGTTGCCAGTTATTACGGTTTGTCCTGAAAATCGACAGCGTTCCGTCTTCGGGGCGCTGATCTTTTGTGTCGCCCTGGCGGGATGTTCCGCGCAGGCAGGGCAATCCTTTGCCGCCGGTCCGGGCGGTTTTGACCCGGCCCATGTGCGCAAGGCGGCTGATATACAGGCCGAACTGGTGCCGCATGTGGCGGAATACCGGTTTTCGATGGTGTCATCGGATGTCGGCAGCTCCGTTGTCGGTGTGCGCGGTGCGCTGGGTTACCGGTTTGAAAAGGTCTGTGATGGCTGGATCACCGAGATGCAGCATCTGATGGTTCTGCAAGGGGCCGAGGGCGGTTCGATCAATTCCGCCTATTCGATGACCCAGTGGGAAAACTTTGACGGATCGAAATACCGCTTCCGCATGCGTGATTATCTTGATGGTGTGCAGGTCGACGAGGTTGTTGGCGATGCGGTGCGTGACAAGGACAAGGTTCTTGTGACCTACGAAGTTCCGGTCGAAGTGACCGAGGAACTGCCGGCCGATACCATGTTCCCGACCCAGCATTCCCTAACCCTGCTGAAGCGCGCGCTTCAGGGGGATAAATTTGCCAATGATCTGGTGTTTGATGGCAGTGGCGATACACCGACCAACCGGATTGCCGCGGTGATTTCGGCAGCCAGACCATCGCAGAACACGGCCGAAGATGCCGATGGTATTGCAAATCGGCCCTATCACAGCCTTAACCTGGCCTATTACCCGCTTGGTGATGCCGAAAACGGCCCGTCGACCGAGATTGCGGTTGATTTCGGTGAAAACGGTGTCGCCCAGGAACTGCGGATGAATTACGGCAGTTTCCGCGTGCGCGGCGACCTTCAGAAAGTCACGCGGCTTGCTGCCCCCGAATGCGGTTAAACACAAACCGGATTATTGCCGTAATAACGGCCCGATAACGCAAAAAAGCCTGCCGAATGTCCGACAGGCTTTTTTGTGGGGGAAGTTCCATAAAGTCTTAGGCGGCGACGGCGCTGCTGTCGTCGCGGCAATACAGACCATAAAGTGTCTTGATGACGGTGACGGCTTCATCGCCTTGCAGCGAATAAAAGATCGTCTGTGCCTCGCGCCGGGTTTTAACCAGCTTGTCCCGCCGCAATCTTGCAAGATGCTGTGACAGGGCGGACTGGCTCAGTCCGACAATGCGTTCAAGTTCACCGACCGATTTTTCGCCATCGTTAAGCTGGCAAAGAATCATAAGTCTGCTCTGATTGCTCATGGCCTTCAGAAGCGCGCTGGCTTGCTCGGCCTTTTTTTCGAGATGGGTAAGTTCCATTTGGCTCCCTTTAGCCTGGCCATATTCGGCTTTTGTCCCAACTGGGGCATCGGGTGTATCACATTCGTGGTGATAATCTCCGATGGGATGTCCCCGATTTTTTCCAACCAACGAGGTCTTTGTGCCTCAAACCCATTAATGAAATTCAAGAATGGGAAGCTTCCTATTCTCAAGTATAACATCAAACTGTCAAGACACTCTTTGTCTTGTGGACAGAGATTATGGCGATATTTCGTTCTGAGTCACCGTGTATACAATAGACAGTTCATACAGGGTCTTAATCTGTCATTCAGTTTGAAAACTTGCAGTATTTGTCTGATTCATGATGATCTAGAACAAAGCAGCAGATAACGTCGGCTGGCACGATGAAACAATAATAATCAGGGTCGCCGCCCGTAAGGCAAGGTGACCGGCAAAAATCAAACTTGTCTGACTGGCATCTATTCAGGAAGGTATCCGCAAAACATGGCGACATTATTTGTCACGCATCAAAGCTGTATCGACCACGATACGGGGCCGGGCCACCCGGAACAGCCTGATCGTCTTCGCGTGATCCAGCGGGTGCTTGAAGCCGAAGAATTCATGTTCCTGCACCGGGAAGAAGCCCCAAAGGCCGATCTTGATCTGATCAAAAAGGTGCATGACCCTGCCTATGTCGACCGGGTCATGGCCGCGATCCCGCAAAGCGGATATGAATCCCTTGATGGCGATACCTATGTTTCACCGGCCTCGGGCGAGGCGGCATTGCGCGCGGTTGGCGGTGTCTGCGTCGCGGTCGATGCGGTCTTGGCCGGCCATGAACGCAATGCCTTTGTCGGCGTGCGCCCGCCGGGACATCATGCGGAATATGACCGGGCGATGGGGTTCTGCCTGTTTAACAATGTGGCGGTCGGTGCGCGTCATGCCCGCGATGCCCATGGCATCAAACGTGTGGCGGTGATGGATTTTGACGTTCATCACGGCAATGGCACACAGGATCTTTTCTATAACGATCCCGACCTGTTTTACTGTTCAACCCATCAATGGCCGCTTTATCCCGGCACCGGTGCCCCCGATGAACGCGGATGTGCCAACAATATCCTCAATGTCGGCCTGACCGCCGGGGCGGGAACGGCTGAAATGAAACACGCCTTCGAACAATCGGTTTTACCCGGCATTGCCGCCTTCAAACCGGAATTGCTGATCATTTCGGCGGGTTTCGATGCGCATCGCAATGACCCGCTGGCGGGACTTTCATTCATTGAAAGCGACTTTGCCTGGATGACACAACAGCTTCTCGCACTTGCGGGCGAGGTTTGCGATAACCGGGTCGTCTCGGTGCTTGAAGGCGGCTATGACCTGCCATCGCTGGCAAGTTCGGTCATGTTCCATGTGCGAACCCTGATGACGGCATAAGGCATCCTTTTCCGCAGTAATTTCCCCAGTAATTTTCAAAGTAATTTCCAAAGTAATTTCCGCTGCGATTTCCGTTCTGGCCGGTTGCCCTGCCGGGACGGTCGGCGTAAACTCCGCGCCAATCAAATCAATGGAGCAGATATGTCCACGCCAACCCCGTCCACCGCAATCCCCGATGATATCGCCCAACTCAGCTTTGAAGAGGCGCTCGGTCAGCTTGAAAGCCTCGTGCGGCAGCTCGAACAGGGGCAGGTGGGGCTTGATGATGCCATTGCATCCTATGAACGCGGTGCGGCGCTGAAACGTCATTGTGCCGATAAACTGCGCGCCGCCGAAGAACGCATCGAGAAAATTACCCTCGGTGCCGATGGCCGTCCGAACGCAACCCCGACCGAAATCGAATAATTCTCGCGGAGAATATGGTGAGTTACGACCTGCTTGCTGAGCTGAGTACTGCTTCTGCTGACCTTGGCGAAACGCTTGATGGCATTCTGCCGCGTCCCAATGGCCAGATCGAGCAACGCCTGTTTCAGGCGATGCGTTATTCAACCCTGGGCGAAGGCAAACGCCTGCGTCCGTTTCTGGTGCTAAGCTCCGCCGGATTGTTCCGGGTATCGCGCCAATGCGCCTTGCGAGTCGCCGCTGCGGTTGAAATGGTGCACAGCTATTCGCTGATCCATGATGATCTTCCGGCCATGGATGACGATGACCTTCGGCGTGGCAAGCCAAGCTGCCACAAGCAGTTTGACGAGGCGACCGCCATTCTGGCCGGTGACGCGCTGTTGACGCAGGCCTTCGAAGTGCTGGCCGATGAAAGCACCCATCCTGATCCGCGTGTCTGCACCGATCTTGTCCGCGCCCTTGCCCGTGCGGCCGGGCCGTATGGCATGGTTGGCGGCCAGATGATCGATCTGGCGGGCGAGGGGCAAAGCCTTGATCAGGCACAGGTCACCCATTTGCATCTGCTGAAAACCGGCCGGATGTTTGCCTTTGCCTGCGAAGCCGGGGCGATTTTGGGCAAGGCACCCAAAAGCATGCGCATGGCCTTGCGGTCCTACGCCCATGACATGGGTCTGGCCTTCCAGATCAAGGACGATCTTCTCGATGTGGAATCCAGCAGTGCGGAACTGGGCAAGACGGCAGGCAAGGATATCGATCAGGATAAATCGACCTATGTGAAGCTTCTGGGCCTTGAACAGGCGCGAGAGCAGGCAACCATGCTGTGCAATCAGGCGATCAATCACCTGAACTGCTTTGACGGCGAAGCTGAACCGCTGCGCGAGGTCGCCCGTTTCGTGATTGAGCGTCAGAGATAGGCTTATTTATTGGTCATCTAGGGACAGGAAAAAACTCGCAGGAAATTTGTGGGCAAATCCTTGCGCTTTGTGATGTTTATATATCTTAGAAGTGGTCACACCAATTGCAGCGGTCGCGCCAGCAATTAGTTCAGCGTGCCCAGAGGAAATGGCTGTAGCTGCCACTAATCCGCTGCTTAGCATTAAGTCGCTTAAATTGAATTTAGCAAGTGAGGCGCGAATATCCTCCCATTCTCCTCTCGCCTCATCAATTGCCGTTACTAGATTCTGTTTTAGCTTGATGGCGCCAGTGTCGTCGTAGGGATCGTTCCCAAGCTCTGCTTTCCATGATTGTCGTAGCACGCCACGCACGCCATTGAGTTTTCCTTCATCTCGCAATCGCAGAGCAATTTCTAAATCGACGTTGTTTAAAAAATTTAATTCGACTTCGCTCAGCGCTTTGGCAAATGGCGACCACTCCTTTGACGCCGGAGATAACTTTTCTCGCTCGTATTTTAATATTTCCCAGCGAGCATTTATATCCGTGAACATGTACGCTCCAGCCATTTCTGCGGCAATTTTCGCCGACGGAATACTTGCGCCAGACGTTGTAATACGGAGTTGGCTACCTGTTGAATCGATGGTTTCAAGCATCTCTGGGCTGTTTGCTCTTACTCGCTTGACGTACTCAAGCACTTGCTCCTCTGTGATTTTGGTTGGCGACTCTGCCGACATCTCCTGAAAAATCTGACGAAGATAGGTGTCAGGCATAGTGAAGAAGAGTTCTTGTTGAAGATTGTCTCGATGTCGCGCCATCAATTCAGCGACAGATTCATCGATTGCTGCGCTCAATTCAGGGACTTTTTTATATTTTTCAGCTTCTTGCATCGCGGCTAAGCGAAAAGCCGGATCTAAATCCTCCAATGTCCTTATAAACTCAACGATCCCCGCATCAATCCAAGGCAAAAATCGAGTAAAACGCATTACGTTTTTGAATGTTTGAGTTCGATATTGGTCGGGGTTTTCAACAGGGTTGTATTTTGGGGTAATCCCGTGCGGATGTATGAATGGGTCTACAAGCAATATTTTGTCGGCGTATAGGCAGCTTCTAACTACCGCTCTTTCCAAGTATCCTGTTTCGTAATCACCGACATATAGACCGGCTACAGTTCCACGGCTTTTAGCAAGAACATCAGCTAGGTTCGTTTCCGGGGGCCAGAGGGAGTAAATTGCCTCGTGAATTTTTCGCACAGCGGTTGGTGTGAAAGCCTTTTTGTATGCGGAGATGTTCGCCAACTGATCCTCGTTGTCGAGTTGCAGCGCTTCTGCTATTTCCAGAGCGAAAAGAAAATTTCGCCCTCTAGCGGACATATGCTGAACATGATCAATGTCACGACCTAGGATATCGGGCCAGTCGACTTTTCCTCGGCAGCAATGCTTGTATTTTTTAGCGGAAAAACAAGGGCATGAATCATTTGCCCCGACTTTAAGTCGTTTTGCTGTAGCCAATTCATCCTCTCTCTTGTTTTAAAAAAGAGCCCGAGAAAAAAGTGATAGAGGCACCTCTAAATGTTCACTTATGACGCCAGAACTAGCTTGATCAAATGATGCAACCAAATAGCAGTTCTAAGTTAACTTACACTGCGGGCTTTCGCGACAGATTGTTTGACAAGGACCCGTTCCCGCTGGCGATCTGGTATCCGTCGCATGCCGCCGAAGGCTCCGTGCGTCATATGGGTGTCACGTCAACCGGCGCGCGCGATGCGGATTTCGCCGATGACGGACCCTATCCGCTGGTGATGTTTTCGCACGGCTCCGAAGGGCACCGGTTCAATCAGTTCTGGCTGGCGGAATATCTTGCACGGCGCGGTTATATCGTCGCCGCCCCGCAGCATGTTGGCGACAATTACCTTGATCCGTCCGATGCGCGGCAATTGACGATCATCGAACGTCGCCCGCGCGAAATGCGCTTGGCTCTTGATCTGTTGCTGGATCATGACGGCATTGCTGCTCACATTGATACGGATCGTATTTACGCGCTCGGCCATTCGGCGGGCGGGGCGACGGTGCTGAAAATGGCGGGCTGGCAGTTTGATGCCTCTGCCTGGCAAAGCTATTGCGCGCTCAATGCCGATCAGGACCGCGTGATTTGCCAGCATGTACCGGGGGATGACATTGTCGATGAGTTGCATGATCGTTATGGCGGCCCGGTTGTTTCCGCGCGCGATGACCGGATTGCCGGCGTGATTGCCGTAACCCCGGCTTTTGGCGTTGCCGCGACCGATGCGGGCTTTGCCGATGTCACGGTGCCGATGCTGTTTATCGAGGCCGATACCGATGAAATCCTGCCCGAAACCGCCAATGCCGCGCATTTTCGCACCCTTTTGCGCGGGCGGGCGAAGTTTGTTAAGGTCAAGGGGGCCGGGCATTATTCATTTCTGCCACCCTGCACGCCCTATATCGCGGAAAATTTCGGCTATTTATGCCGGGATTTCGGGCGCGAACGTGTTGATATTCACCGCACTGTTGAACAGGTGGTGCTGAAGTTCCTAAGTGACATCAAATCAGGTGATTTTCAGGGTCGCTAATTACAGCGAAGCTGTTTATTTTACGCTGCTTGCAATAGGGCTTAGGAAACGTCACCCTGTTGGTTTGACAACTATATAAAAAACGCCACACAAAACTGAAAATCGAGATCGGTATGAGCACGACCTCCAAGACCCCGCTTCTGGACACGATTAAAATCCCGGCTGACTTGCGTAGCCTTCAGCCCGCGCAGATGAAGCAGGTCGCAGATGAATTGCGCGCAGAGGTGATTGATGCCGTGTCCGTCACCGGCGGGCATCTGGGGGCCGGGCTTGGCGTGGTCGAGTTGACCGTGGCGATCCATTACCTGTTTGATACCCCTGATGACCGGCTGATCTGGGATGTCGGGCATCAATGCTATCCGCATAAAATTCTGACCGGGCGGCGTGATCGTATCCGCACGCTTCGTCAGGGCGGCGGGCTTTCGGGCTTTACCAAACGGTCGGAGTCCGAATATGACCCGTTCGGTGCCGGGCACAGCTCGACCTCGATCTCGGCCGGGCTTGGCATGGCGGTTGCCAACCAGCTTTCCGATGATAAACGCAAAAACGTCATTGCCGTGATCGGCGATGGCTCCATGAGTGCCGGCATGGCCTACGAGGCGATGAACAATGCCGCCGCCGCCGATCAGCGCATGATCGTGATCTTGAATGATAACGACATGTCGATTGCCCCGCCGGTGGGCTCCATGTCGGGCTATCTGTCACGCCTGATTTCGGGCAAGGGCTATCAGGGCCTTCGCAATGCGGCCAAGGGCCTGACCAAACACCTGCCGCGCCAGATCGAAGAAGCCGCCCGCAAGATCGAAGAATATACCCGCGGCATGGTGACCGGCGGGACCCTGTTTGAAGAAATGGGTTTCTTTTATGTCGGGCCGATTGACGGTCATAATCTGGATCACCTTCTGCCGGTGCTTAAAAACGTCCGCGATGCGGATGTCGATGGCCCGATCCTTGTTCATGTCGTGACCCAGAAGGGCAAGGGCTATGGCCCGGCCGAAAATGCCGCCGACAAATATCATGGCGTCGCCAAATTCGATGTCGTCACCGGCAAGCAGGCCAAGGCCACACCCAATGCACCATCCTACACCAAGGTTTACGGCGAAACGCTGACCAAGCTTGCCGAAACCGATGACAAGATCACTGCGATCACGGCCGCCATGCCATCGGGCACCGGGGTTAATATCTTTGCCAAACGGTTCCCCGATCGTGCCTTTGACGTCGGCATCGCCGAACAGCATGCCGTGACCTTTGCCGCCGGGATGGCGTGCGAGGGATACAAACCTTTTTGCACGCTCTATTCGACCTTCCTGCAACGCGCCTATGATCAGGTGGTGCATGATGTCGTGATCCAGAACCTGCCGGTCCGTTTCGCGATGGACCGTGCCGGGCTTGTCGGGGCGGATGGCGCGACCCATGCCGGGGCCTATGACATTGCCTATCTTGGCTGTTTGCCCAATATCGTTCTGATGGCGGCGGCGGACGAGGCCGAACTGGTCCATATGACCACAACCGCATGGGCGATTGATGACCGGCCCAGTGCCTTCCGCTATCCGAGGGGCGAGGGTGTCGGCGTTGAAATGCCGGCCGAGGGCAAGGTTCTTGAAATCGGCAAGGGCCGCATCCTGCGCGAAGGCGGCAAGATCGCCATCCTGTCCTATGGCACCCGTCTGGCAGAGGCGATGCTGGCCGCCGAAGACCTTGCCGCACGCGGCCTTCCGGCAACGGTTGCCGATGCCCGCTTTGCCAAGCCGCTTGATCATGCCCTGATCGCCGATCTGGCCCGCAACCACGAAGTCCTGATCACGATTGAAGAAGGCTCCATCGGCGGCTTTGGCGCAATGGTGTTGCAGCATATGGCAGGGCAGGGATTGCTCGATCACGGGCTCAAAGTCCGCACCATGGCCTTGCCCGACGCCCTGATCGATCACGACAAGCCTGATATTCAATATGCCAAGGCGGGATTGGATGCGCAAAGCATCGTCAAAACCGCCCTTGGCGCGCTGGGTCTTTCCGAGGCCAAAGTGCGCGCCTGATCGGTCAGGCAAGACCGGTTAACGTAAAAACGCCGCCCTGAAAAAGGCGGCGTTTTCTTTGGTCCATCATCTGCCGGGATCAGAAATCCGCCGTCAGAGACAGCTTTGCCGTCAACGGTGCCCCCATCGTCAGGTAACCGCCATTGGCCGACGCCCAGTAATCGCTATCCGTGACGTTTTCGATATTGGCACGGATGGTGACGGGATATTCGTGTACCTCGGTCGTGTACCGCGCGCCAAGGTCAAGGCGTGTCCATGACGGGATCGAAAGGGTATTGGTCGCATTGACATATTGCGATGCCGTGTGAACCGCACGCGCATTGACCGTCGCACCTTTAAGGAACGGCAGGTCATATTCGATGCCAAGCTTGGCAACATAATCGGGAATGCCAATCGGCGTGTTGCCGTCATTGGTGCCGTTCTGGGTATCGGTTAGTTCCGCATCATAAACCGTGATACCGCCCAGAATGCGGGTGCCGGTCACAGGCTCGCCAAAGACCTGGAATTCAACGCCGCGGTTCTGCTGCTCGCCGTCTGCGGCAAAGGTGTTGCTGGCATTTTTATAAGAAAACGGCTTGGAAATCTGAAACAGGGCGACACTACCGCCAAAGCTGCCGAAATCCGCCTTTGCCCCGATTTCATATTGCTCGGACGTGTAAGGGGCCAACTGCTCGCTCGGGTTGGTAAGGGTGGCGTCACTTGCCGCACTGGCGGCTGTTTCGCCGGGCGACAGGGATTCCATATAGTTGGCATAAACCGACACCTGATCGGTCACATTGCCGACGATACCGACCATCGGCGTATATTCGTCCGCGTCATAGTTGCTTGATTGTGCACCGCTGGTCAGATCGAACTGCTTGGTATTGACCGACTGACGGCGAATGCCACCCGTGACGCTGACGCGGTCATCAAGGAAGCTGACGGTATCGGCCAGAAAATAGCTGGTCAGTTCGTTGATATTACGAAGCCCCGGATCACTCAGATT
The DNA here is from genome assembly GCF_040549275.1 of Thalassospira sp. MBR-102. Classification (NCBI taxonomy): domain Bacteria; kingdom Pseudomonadati; phylum Pseudomonadota; class Alphaproteobacteria; order Rhodospirillales; family Thalassospiraceae; genus Thalassospira; species Thalassospira sp. MBR-102. Next base: position 145,806 of record NZ_JBEPTC010000013.1, on the reverse strand, counting down.
GCCTGATGGCGCTGCCAGCGCCGGATAGCCTGTGGGTGTCGGCCCGTAAATATTGCCGGTAAACGCCGACGCACCGGGCGAAAACGCCCATGCCTGATGGCTTTTGTTCTGAAGATAGGAAACCCCGGCATTCAGTTCATGCTTTACCACGCCGGTTTCAAATTTAACGCGCGCACCGGTCAGCGCACTATTGGTCGTATCTTCGCGAATGATGGTCGAACCGCCATAGGTCATGGTGCCATCGGTACCGGTAATGCGCGGGGTCGAATAAATCCCGGATTCTTCCATGTGGCGGGTGCCTGCGGCGGCATAGGCCATAAGATAGTCGTTCACATCATGCTCGATCCGTCCCTGGACAAAGCTGTCCTCAAGGTCGGCCCATGTCCCATCCGCATTATAGTTATGGCTTGCATCCGGCGCATCGGGGATGTTCGTAAGCGTGCCGAGCAGATTTACCGATGTCCGCCCATGATCAATATTCTTTTCATTATGCCCGGCATCGACCGTGATGCGGGTATCATCGCCGCGATAATCGAATGACAGGGACCCGATCTGGCTGTTGCGGTCTTCGTCATCGATGGCGGTTTCACCGTCGCCATATTTCAGATTGGCACGAATGCCGAACTGGTTATCTTTGCCAAAACGCCGTCCGAAATCGACATGACCGCCGGTCTGGCTGTTCATTTCATAGAATGTCGTGACACTGGTGATTGGATCATCTGTCGCGCGTTTGGGGATAAGGTTAATCCCGCCGCCAATGCCGCTGCCGCCCGGTGACATGCCGTTGATGAATGCCGATGCGCCTTTGACAACTTCGACCCGCTCATACATCGACATGTCGATCAACTGGCGCGGTGCCGTGCCATAAAGGCCATCCAGCATCACATCATCACCGTCAAGAACGAAGCCGCGGATCATGAAGCGGTCACCCGATCCGCCATAGCTATAGGATGTCAGAACGCCCGGATCGTTATCAACCACATCGGCAAGTGTATCGGCCTGCTGGTTTTTGATCACTTCGCTGGTATAGCTGGTGATGCTGACCGGGATATCCAGATTGTCCTTGTTGCCCAATATGCCGGCCCGGCCACCCGTCGCGACCTGACCACCGGCATAGACCGGCGGGGTGGGATCGCCTGCCGGTGATGTGGCGTTGTCCTCTACCCGGATCGGAGCCAGCTTGATGGCATCGTCGGTTTCGATCTGTGTGCTGTTTGTGCTGCTCTCCGTCGCGTCCTGCGCATGGGCGGGAAGGGCAGCAACAGCAGACATGCTGACAGACGCCAGCAATAGGGTACTGAATGTATGACGTTTGAAAATCGGTGTGATCGGCATGAAAAAACCCCAAGGTCGAATTTCCCCGCCCCCGGCGGGATCGATATGGGGTGCTGAGTATCACTATTGATAATCAATCTCAATATAAATGATTATTATTATCAATATCGATGTAATTGTTCAGTTATTCAATCGCGGGGTGGATTGGCGCTGTTTGGCAAGCCGGGCATGGCCCGCTTAATCGGCATAAATCATTTTATGCGTCATGCCGCCATCAATGCGGATGGTTTCGCCGGTCATGAAGCCTGATTGTTCATGATCAAGCAGGAAGGCGACCATTTTGGCGATATCATCCGGCGTACCGATGCGCCCCGCCGGGTGTTGCTGCCGGTCGATATCCCGATGTTGCGGTTCTTCGTGGGCGGATGATTTCTGCCAGTCGCCAACCTCGATCCAGCCCGGCGCAATGCCATTGACCCGCACCGCCCCCGAAAGGCTGACCGCCATGGCATGGGTCAAGGCAACCATGCCGCCCTTTGATGCGGCATAGGCTTCGGTATTGGCTTCGGACTGAAACGCACGGGTCGATGCGATATTGACAATCGCCCCACGGGTTTTGCGCAAATGCTGTGTCGCATGTTTAGCCGCCAGAAACGCCCCACCCAGATTGACATTGATCACCCGTTGCCAGCTTTCCCAATCCAGATGTTCGAACGATCCCGAATGCGGGTCGGCAATCCCGGCATTGTTAACCAGTCCGTCAATACGCCCGAACCGGTCGACGGTCTGCTGAACCGCAATGGCAACATCGCGTTCATCGGAAACATCGCCTTTGAAAAACAGGGCACGTTCGCGCTGTTCTTCGGAAAGGGCGGTGATGGCTTCATCCCCGGCATCCGCATCCAGATCAAACAGCATGACCTTCCATCCCGTCGACAGAAAATGCTGCGTAATCCCCAGCCCCAAACCCTGCGCAGCACCAGTGACGAAGGCGACCTTGGGATCAGGGAAGTTGTTCATGTGCTGCTTTGCCCGTATCAAGATGGAAGGAATTGGTGAATTTTATCAACGCATTGAAAATGGACCTGTTCCGGCCCGATGCAACGCATCAGCCAAAATTTAATCGTTTGCATGATCCGTTGGTGTTGAGTGTCGATCACGGAGCCTCTTCACACGACCCTTTTGCCGCGGTCAAAACCATCTGCCGGGATGCGCCGCCATCCTTCGATTTTGCTGAACACGTTTTCTGCCGTGTGGTGCCGCGCCCAAACCTCCCTAGACCTGCCCAAGCCAGTCTCGACCCGTCGTCGTCATGCCCTAGCTCACCGGGCAGGGGGAAGGGGGGCGTTTGGGCGGACATCGATCATCCCGCACTGCGATCCTGCTGTCGCTCATCCGGTCGTCGCGCATCTGGCTTTCCCTCAGCAGGATGGCAAACTGTCCGCCTTGACGATCCTCCCATGCGGTACCTGACCCGGACTTCTGCACGCCCTTGCTGCGTTCGATACATCGGGGAATATCCCTCGTTTTGTGAACACGGAAAACCAGACCGCAGAATGACCTCTGGCAGTTGTACCAACCGACCCATCACCCGCTGCCATTTGCCAGACATTCCCAAACGCTGCCAAATGCCACCAGACGCAGCCCGAACGCTGCCAGATCGCAATCTCGCCGCCGCCTTGTCAACAAGGCGCACCTCTCCCGTCATGACTCATCATCAGCCACCGCTTGCCAGATGCTACCCGGCGCAGCCCAGCCGCTGCCGATCACAATTTTACCGGTTGCCTTGCCAACAAGGCGCACTTCTCCCGTCTTGACCTTTGGGTGACCTTGGGGTGGGTTAGGACACGGGCGCAAAACCCTTTTCCACCCGCCGGTCATCATCGGGCGATGTTGCCACCGGATCGGTCTGTCTTTGTGCTGCTGCATCATCATCACTTTCATCTGGCCCCAAACGCAAAAACCCGCAAAGCGAATCACGCTTTGCGGGTTTTGGTCCGGGCGCTTTTGTCCCGTTGACTTTTCTTTTCTACCACAACAAAAAGAACAAATCAAGAACTTTATTTAGGTAGCTCAAAAAAAACACCGGCCAGAATTTCCGACCGGTGAGAGAGTTTGGCTGTCTGCAAGACAGCAGGGAGACACGGGAAAACGAAACAGAGTACGCAGTTACCCGTTGGCGGATTTGCCGGACGGGGTTGCAAAGGTATCGGCATAATCCTTGCGCAACTGGGCCTTCTGGATTTTGCCCATCGTGTTGCGCGGCAATTCGTCAAGCATCCAGATGCGTTTGGGCACCTTGAATTTTGCAAGCTTGTCCTGGGTGCGTTTGATGATCGCGTCTGCATCGGGCTTGGTGCCCCTGGCCGGGACGATCACCCCGGCAACCGCCTCGCCAAAATCGGGATGCGGCAGGCCAAAGATCGCGACTTCCTCGACCTCGTCATATTCGGCAATGATTTCCTCGACTTCCTTGGGATAGACGTTGAAGCCGCCCGAAATGATCAAATCCTTGTCGCGCCCGACAATGGTGACATAACCGTCTTCGCCGATGGTCGCCAGATCGCCGGTGATAAAGAATCCGTCCTTGCGAAACTCGGATGCGGTTTTTTCCGGCATCTGCCAGTAACCCTTGAAAACGTTGGGCCCGCGAACTTCAAGCACGCCGATTTCACCGACCGGCAAAACATTGCCATCCTTGTCACAAACCCGCGCCTCGATCCCCGGAAGGGTCGGGCCGACCGCCCCCGGACGACGTTCCCCGTCAAGCGGGTTTGACGTGTTCATGCAGGTTTCGGTCATGCCATAACGTTCAAGGATCTTGTGCCCGGTCCGTTCAAAGAACGCATCATGGGTTTCCGCCAGAAGCGGCGCGGACCCCGACACAAACAGGCGCATATTCGCGACCAGATCCTTGTCAAACTTCGGATGCGCCAGAAGCCTTGTATAGAAGGTCGGAACCCCCATCAGAACAGTGGCATTGGGCAGGCGTTCCACCACGTCATCGGCATCGAATTTCGGAAGCAGGATCACCTTGCCGCCATTGACCAGCATGATATTGATCGCAACAAACAGGCCATGCGTATGGAACAGCGGCAGGGCATGCAAAAGCGTATCACCCGGCTTGAAGCCCCATGCCTTATGTAGGGTCAGCGCGTTGGAGCCGAGGTTTCCATGCGTCAGCATCGCCCCCTTGGACCGGCCCGTTGTGCCCGACGTATACAGAATGGCGGCAATGTCATCCTTGGTCACATCGGCGACGTCGCCATGCGGTTTGGCCTTGGCGGCAAGGTCATTGAGGCTGCCATCGCCCTTGTCGCCAAGCGACAGGACCGCACCGACATTGTTCTGCGCGCCAAGGGTTTTTGCGGCATCAATATGGGCCGGGCGGCAGACAAAAACGCGCGGTGCGGCATCGCCAAGGAAATAGGCGATTTCATCACCGGTATAGGCCGTGTTCAGCGGCAGGTGAATGGCGCCAAGCTGCAGGCAGGCCAGATAAAGCGCGATCACATCGGATGATTTGTCGATCTGGGCGGCAACACGGTCACCCTTGACCACGCCATGATCGGCAAGAACCGTGGCATAACGCGCGGTGCGATCCAGCAACCAGGCAAAGCTGCGCTCGGTGCCATCACGTTCGATCAGGAAGGTACGCGCGCGATCCGCCGGGAAACGTTTGGTAAATTCGTTGAAAAGATTATCCGACATGGTTCTGTCCTAGTTTCCCGTAAGCTGCATGACCGATTTCGAAACGGCGATTTTGCCGTCATTCATCAGCGCTTCGTGGTTTCGTTCAATATCATCAAGGTGATAGGCGTAATTGACCATCATCCCGCCAGCCTGACGCAAGCCTTTGGACGACGTATCGCCCAGCCAGTTGAGGCGTTCAAGCTGTGCCCCATTGCCAAGATGGAAGCGCGCGGTGGGATCAAGCGGCGATTTGCCGCGCTTGCAGGTCGCAAGATAGCGCGCACACAGCATCATCGCCGGTTTTTTCAGTTCGGCGGTTTTTTCCGCATCCTCGATCCAGCTGTCGTCTTCCATCGCCGCAAGGACGGTGGCGGCGATATCGGCGTCGTCAGACTTGCTTTTCTGGCGGGTGCGCAGCCATCCCATGAAGCCCGGAATAGGCGACAGGGTGGCGAATTGTCTGAGTTTCGGGAACTCGCGTTTAAGCTCCTCGACCACCTGTTTGATCAGGAAATTGCCAAACGAAATGCCCTTAAGGCCCGATTGGCAGTTGCTGATTGAATAGAAAATCGCGGTATTGGCCTTTTGCGGGGCCGTTTCATCGATTTCCGGTGCCAGAAGCGCCTGAACACTGTCAGCAAGGCCATGCACAAGGGCAACTTCGACGAAAATCAGCGGATCATCGGGGATCGCTGGATGGAAAAAGGCAAAGCACTTGCGATCCGTTGCCAGACGACGGCGCAGATCATCCCAGCCCTGGATTTCATGAACCGCTTCGTAGCGGATCAGTTTTTCAAGGATGGAGGCCGACGTATCCCAATCGATATGACGCAGTTCAAGGAAGCCCCGGTTAAACCAGCTTGTCAGCAGATGCCCCATATCGGCATCAAGCGGTTCAAGATGGCGGTTTTCCTTGATCAGGCCCAGAAGCGTTTCACGCATGTCGACAATCGCACGCGTACCGCCCGGTGCCATGTTGATCCGGCGCAGAAGCTCCTGCCGGGCGGGTTCCGACGCATGGGTCAGAACCGCCAGATTGGCTTCGGACGGATCCTTGGCAAAGGCTTCGGCGGCCTTTCTGACTTCGGTGCGGTTGGCGCTGAAATCGTTCTGCATCATTTCAAAAAAGCGCAGATGATCTTCTTCGGGCAGGGTTTCCCAAAGGCGCACCACTTCGCGCGCAACGGCGGTGCCGCGGGCTTCGCCCTTTTGCGACACAAGGTCCTTGCACATTGCCTTTAGCTGGGCGAACGGATCCTGCGGTGTCGAAAGCGGCAGGTCGAGAAGCTCCCGGCCGCGATCGGCAATACTGGAAATCCAGCTTCTGACGGAAATTCCGGACATTTTAACTTCCTCCTATGACCGTTTCGGGAAGCCATGTGGCAATTTGCGGGAAGAAGCACAGGATCACGATGGCAACCACCATGCACAGGACATAGGGCATCGCACCTTTCAGGATGGTTTGCAGGCGGATGTCAGGTGCAATCCCGTTGATGACATAAAGGTTCAGGCCAACCGGTGGCGTGATCAGGCCGATTTCCATGTTGATCGTCAGGATTACCGCAAACCAGTAGGGATCAAAACCGGCATTGACGATCACCGGCAAAATGATCGGGGCCGACATCAGGATCACGGCAACCGGCGGCAGGAAGAAACCGCTGATCAACAGGAACACGTTGATGAATCCCATCAGAACCCAGCGGTTGACGTCAAGGGCGGAAATCCACTGTGCGATGGATTGGGTGATGAACAGCGACGACAGCATGTAACTGAACAGACCGGCAGCCCCGATGATCAGAAGGATCATCACCGATTCACGGGTCGTGTCGCGCATGATGTTCCAAAGCTTGCCCGGCTGCCACATGCGATAGATGATCATCGCGACAATCAGGCAGAACAGCGCGCCAACACCCGCCGTTTCGGATGGCGTTGCCACCCCGCCATACAGCGCGAACAGAACCGCACAGATAATGACGATGAACGGCAGAACACGTGGAAGGATTTCAAACTTTTCCTTCCAGCTATAGGTCACCGATGCCAGTGCAACCGATGCATTGCCCTGACGCCAGGTCGAATAAAGCGACCAGGCCATGAATAGCGCGGTCAGCATCAGACCCGGCAGAAGACCGGCAAGGAACAGACGCCCGATCGATGTGTCGGTCGAAATGCCGTAAACAATCATGGTGACGCTGGGCGGGATCAGAATGCCAAGTGTACCACCGGCCGCGATTGACCCGGCGGCAACCGAACTCGGGAAACCGCGTTCACGCATGGCGGGAATGCCCATCTTGCCAATCGCGGCACAGGTCGCCGGTGACGATCCCGACAGGGCGGAAAAGATCGCGCATGCCCCTAGGTTGGAAATGACCAATCCCCCCGGCACACGCGTTAACCAGCGATCCAGCACGGAATACAGATCACCACCCGCACGGGATGATGCGACAACCGCCCCCATCAGGATGAACATCGGGATGGCGAGAACTTCGAAACTTTCGAGTTTGGAAAACAGGATTTCAGGCAGCAGCGGCAGCGCGCTTGCGCCATCGAAAATCCAGATAAACCCGACACCGACCATCAAAAGACCGATACCGACTGGAATACCGGAAAACAGGATCAGGGTGGTGACAATGCCAACGAGCGCGGCAAGAGAAAGCGGATCCATTGCACCGGCTCCTTAAAACGGGTTGTCTTCGATATGGAAGGCTTTCGACCGGTTGGTCAGAAGGCACATCAGATCGGCGAGGAATTGCAGGAACAGCAGGCCAAAACCGACCGGCAGCATCAGATAGGGCTTCCACAATGCAGGGGCCCAGATCGACGGTGATTTCCACCCACCCTGATAGGCTTCGATCACCAGTTCGATGCCGTAAAAGGCAAACATCGCACTGATGGCAAGGCCGCACAGCAGGGTCGCAACCGCAAGCAGTTTGCGCGCCCCGCGTTTCAGATACATCGGCAGAAGATCGACATTCACATGCCCGCGCAGCAGCTGCACATAAGGCAGACCGATCAGGGTGCCGCCGATCATCAGGTAAATCACGGCTTCTGTCTGCCAGACGGTCGAGGAATTCAGGATATAGCGGATGAAGACCAACTGGCAGATCAGCAGCATGGCAATGAAGAACATCGATGCCGCGACAACACCACAGGTCTTTGACAGGAAGTGAACGACATTGACTGCGTGATCAAGCGGGCCACGCGGTTTCATCGGATCAGGGCGCGTCCCTGTGCCGGTGCTGCCGGTTTTTTCAGGCAGCGGTTCGACATCGGGTGGCGGCGGGAAACTGTTATGGTTCGACCGCGCGCGCGGTGCGCCATCGCCTTCGTCAGGCAGGTCGACCGGAAGGGAATTGGGAAAAACTGCGTTCGCCACGCTGGGACTCCTGAAGATCAAGCTCGTCGCAAAAAAGCGGAAAAGAAGTGGCGCCGGCATGCATCCGGCGCCACGAGACCATTATTCTACGGCAAGAGCCATATCGAGCAGTTCCTGACCGCCCGGGGTTTCTTCAACAAACTTCGCATAGGACGTCTGTTTGGCAAGTTCCTGCCATGCCTTGAAGTCGGCGTCGGTCAGATCGGCGATTTCAACACCGGCATCCTTGAAAACCTTGACGCTGTTGGCATCTTCGTTACGGGCTTCTTCGGAATAGAACGCCTCGGCCTTTTTGGCCGCTGCGGCAAGGGCATCTTTCTGGGCGTCGTTCAGACCGTCATAGGTTTTCTTCGACATCAGAACCGGCTGATACATGAACCACAGCGCGTTGGCACCCGCCGGGGTGTAGCATTTGACCTGTTCATAAATGCGGTATGAAACGAAGCTGGCGGAACTGGTGTTGGTGGCATCCAGAACGCCGGTCTGCATGGCCGGATAGATTTCCGAGCTCGGCATTGCGGCGATGGATGCACCGGCACCCTGAAGCATCTGTTCGAACGATTTGCCAGCGGCACGGATCTGCAGGCCTTTGACGTCATCCGGAACCCGGATGCAGCCCTTGGTCGAGGCAAAGCCACCGGCCAGCCAGCCCTTGGCAATGGTAACAACCCCGTTTTCATTCAGGAGTTCTTCCATTTTTGCCATGAAAGGCGAGTTGTTCAGGCGTTCGGCGTGGTCATGGTTTTTAACCAGTGCCGGCATCAGCGTCAGGTTGGTTGCCGGAATACGGCCACCGGCATAGGCCAGCGGATAGACGATCATGTCAAGCTGACCGCGTTCCATCGGCGTCCACTGTTCGTTCGCCTTGAACAGCGAGCCGGACGGGAAAATCTGGATTTCGAGATCGACATTGGCCGCTTTGACTTCGTCGGCAATGATCTGGGCGACCTTGTGGCGGACATCGCCGGTCGACCACTGGTGCGACAGCTTGAGCGTTTCCGCATCAGCGTTCGAGGACATGCCAAAAGCAGCGATGGACAGGGTAATAGCGGCGACGGACGCCGTAAGAGTACGTTTGAAAATCTTCATCTTTTCCTCCCGGATGAAGCATGCGTTTCTGGATGCATTTGTGACGTGTTGACACGTCTTTTTATTGGTGCGGATTTCGCAATATCAAAAAGCGTTACAGATTTCTGGCATCCTGTCTATGGATTTTTGTATACCAGAAATGTGTATTGCAGTGCCACAGATGTGCGTTCAAGGATTGCGGCCATTTTAGCCGTTTTTTGCCAGATAACTTTTGCGATGCAGCAGAGTTTCGATGCAAAGCAGCACGTAAAAGGCTTTGCGCGGTACCATTTTCTATGTTCTGGTATACCACGATTGCAGCGCAAGGATGAGGCTTCTCATGTCACGGAACGGCAAGCTCGCCACCGATCTGGTTCAGAAACTTGAACGCGATATTGTCACCGGTGTTCTTAAACCCGGCGACAAGCTGGACGAGCGCAGCCTGTCGGAACGGTTTGGTGTTTCACGCACCCCGGTCCGCGAAGCGTTACAAACGCTGGCGGGATCGGGGCTGGTGGCGACCATGCCTCGGCGCGGCACCATCGTTGCCTCGATCACCGTGGCCGATCTGATTGAAATGTTCGAAGTCATGGCGGAGCTTGAGGCAATGTGTGCCCGGCTTGCCGCGCGCCGGATGGCGCGCACCGACATTGAAAAGCTGATCGCACTTGGCAATGAATGCGGCACGCTTCAGGAACATGCAGACGCCGATGCCTATTACGAGGCCAACGTCAATTTCCACGAAGTGATTTACGCCGGATGCCGCAACAGTTTCCTTGAACGTCAGACCAAGAATGTGCGCAACCGCCTCGCACCCTATCGCCGTTTGCAGTTGCACCGGCCGGGGCGGGTGAAAAAATCCAATGCCGAACATTCCGAAATCCTTGATGCGATTTCGAACGGCGATGCCGAACGGGCGGGCCGACTGATGCATCAGCATGTCGCGGTTCAGGGCGAGGCGTTAAACGATCTTCTGGCCATTGTGCCGCGTGGTTACCTTGAGCCGCTGGCAAGCTAGATTTCTTCGGAACTTTGCGCTAAAACCCGCGCATGGCAAAGAAACGTTTGGATCAGTTGCTTGTTGAACGCGGATTGGTGGAAACCCGGTCCAAGGCACAGGCTTTCATCATGGCAGGCAATGTCTTTAGCGGCGAGCAACGGCTCGATAAGCCGGGGCTGCAATGCAAGGAAGACATTTCGCTGACCCTGCGCGGGCAACCCCATCCGTGGGTATCGCGCGGCGGGCTCAAGCTTGAAAAGGGTCTGGCCGAGTTTGGCGTCGATGTCACCGGTTTTACCGGCATTGATGTCGGATCCTCGACCGGCGGTTTTACCGATGTGCTTTTGCAAAACGGTGCGGCCAAGGTCTTTGCGGTTGATGTCGGGCAGGGGCAGCTTGACTGGAAACTGCGCAATGACGACCGGGTTGTCGTGATGGAAAAGACCAATGCGCGTCACATCACGTCCGAACAAATTCCCGACCCCATTGATATCGTCGTCTGCGATGCCAGCTTTATCGGCCTTCGTACCGTGCTTCCGGCAAGCCTTGATCTGGTCAAACCGGGCGGTTGGCTGATTGCATTGATCAAGCCGCAATTTGAAGTCGGCAAGGAACGCGTCGGGAAAAAAGGTGTGGTCCGTGAACCGGAACTGCATCAGGAAGTCTGCGACACCATTTCCGACTGGCTGGCAAATCTGCCGGGCTGGCAGGTGCTTGGCATCGCGACAAGCCCGATCACCGGGCCCGAAGGCAATGTCGAATTTCTGATCGGCGGGCGGAAATCGGCGTAATCATTACCGATTCCCGCCAATAGTGATGGGCTTATTTACCGATCACTTTCATGAAATGATCAATCCCGGCCTGGGCGCAGTCCTGATCCTGCGGCGGAGTGCCTGAACTGACGCCGATTCCGCCGACAACATCGCCATCAACCGATACCGGCAATCCACCGGCGACAATCGAAAGACGACCGCCGACTTCGGAATCGATACCGAATGCTGGCATGCCCGGCTGGGCTGCAGCGGCATATTCATGGGTCGCCTTGCGCGCACCCGCGGCGGTGAATGCCTTATCCTGGGCAATCGTGGTGCTGGTGACCTTGCCGCCATCCATGCGTTCAAAGGCAATCAAAACACCGGATTCATCGGTGATGGCAATGCACATCGGAACGCCGATTTCAGTTGCACGGTTGCGTGCACCTTCGATCAGGATTTTGGCATCATCGATCGACAGGCGTTTGATGGTCAGCATCGGGCTTCTCCGGCAGGTTTATCGTTAAAATCACGCATTATGCCGGGGCATCTTATTGTTTGCCGTCTTCTTCGATCAACCCGATAAAACGTCTTTTCACATGGTGGAAGCATGCGCAATCACGGGGTCGGTTTAGACCCGCTCGCTGGTGGTGCTTCGGGCTGGCGCAAGGGCGGCAATTGCGCCAAGTGCCAGTTCCCGAACCGCCGGATTGGCCTGTTCGCGGACCAGAAGGGCGATATCGACCCTGGGCAAGTCGGGCAATGATGGATCATCGATAATCTGCATTCCGGCATATTCCGCGGTGCATCTGGGCATTGCGCCGATGGCGTGGCCGCCGTCAACTGCGGTGATGATCATTGAATTGGAGTCGCTGCTGTGGCTGATCCGAAACGCGATATCCTGGCGCGACAGGGCATCGGTCACGTAATGGCGAATGACGCAGCCATCGTGGAACAGCGACAGCCGTAACGGCCGTGCCTGATGATCAAAACCGGCATCGGCCACCCAGACCAAGGGTTCGGATGTGACATGCAGGCTGGGCGTGTCGGGATCGGCGGTCAGGATGGCCAGATCCAGATCGCCATTGGCAACCCGTTTACCAAGATTTCGGCTGATATCGGCGTGGCAGCTGATTTCCGTGTCCGGCAGGCGGATCGCCGCAATCCGCAAGATTTCCGGCAGGTAAATCGCGGCATAATCATCCGGAAGGCCGATGCGCAAAATCGAGGGGGCAGCATCCAGAAGATCGGCCAGCATCTTGTCATTCAGGCCGATGATCCCTTCGGCATAGGATTTGACGACAAGGCCGGTCGTGGTCGGGGTAATGGCATTGCGATCACGCGTGATCAGCGGCGCACCAACGGTATCTTCAAGCTTTTTGATCTGCTGGCTGATGGCAGGTTGCGTGCGCAAAAGGCGCTCAGCCGTGCGTGTGAAACTTTGGGTATCCAGCACGGTCAGAAACGTTCTGAGCAGATCAATATCGACATTGAGAAGAGCCATAAGCGCAATTTATCCCGACGATAAGGCGAAGCAATTTCACATCGATATAGCACCGCTGCAAGATAAGCGCTATCAGCCAAGGCGCATTTTGCACAACCTGCACATCGCCCCCGTTCCGAAAGACCAGACCATGCCCCATGTCTTGCCCGACATCCTGCGCAATACCGGAAACGCATCTGCTATTCCCTCCGCCACCACGGAAATTGCACCGGGAACCGAGAGGGTCACGCCGATGGTCCAGTCATCACTCTGGGCCATTTTAACCCTCGTAGTTGCGGCAATCCTTATGGGGCTGGGGCCGATTTTTGTGCGGTTCAGCGGTGTGTCACCCGATGCCTCGGCTTTCTGGCGTGTTGCGCTTGCTGCTCCTTTGCTGGGCGCGACCGTCTTCTTTATGCCGGCAGGATCATCAAAACCAGCGGTCGGAAATGGTGTTTCCGTGCGCAAGCGTGATACGGGTTTGATGATCCTTGCCGGTCTTTTATTTGCCGCCGATCTGGTCGCCTGTCATATGGCGATCGAAATGACGACGGTCGGTAATGCGATTTTGCTTAACAACCTTGCACCGGTGATTATCGGGTTTCTTGGTCTGTTTGGCATCGCGCGCAAACCCGGCGTGATGTTCTGGTGCGGGGTGCCGTTTGCGATTATCGGCGGTTATTTCCTGTTTCGGGCCAGTGAAACCGGCGCAGGATCGATGCAGGGTGATGCCTTTGCCGTTCTGGCGGCCTTTTTCTATGCCGGATATCTGATTGTCATCAGCCGGTTGCGCCGCAATCACAGTGCTGCATCAATCATGTTTTGGAGCACCCTGACCACCATGATTGCCTTGGGCGTGATGATGGTGATCAAAGGCAATTTCGTCCTGCCGCCGCATATGACAGGCTGGCTGGCGCTGATCGGTCTTGCGATGCTGGTGCATGTTTTGGGGCAGGGGATGGTGTCGGTCGGGCTGAAGCGCGTGGATGAGGCGACCGGATCAATGATCCTGCTGTTGCAGCCCTTTGTCGCCTCGATCCTTGGGGCTGTCATCCTGGGCGAGCTGCTCAATCAGTGGCACATCATGGGCAGTGCGGCGGTGGTTGTGGCCCTTCTGATCGCGACGCGTCGCCGCCGTACGCTCTGAGGACTATCTGGCAATCATGAACCAAAGGGTGCCAACCGGCATCAGGGTTGCTGCAATGCCGAGCATCGTCCAAAGCCTTACACATTTATCATAGGCATCTGGCATGATGGTTTCACCCGCCGCCACCGTCTTGGCGGCAATCCGCGACATATATAGTTGCAAGGGCAAAAGCCCGACCAGCCAAAGGGTTGCCGCCATGGCAAACAGACTGATGCCAATCGTCAGATGCGGGCTATCGGAAAGCGAAATGCCCCCGGCATGAAAAAGACCAACCCCACCAATCACGACCAGAGCCGCGCCAAAGGCGGTAAAGGCCAGATCGGTGACATTCACCAACCGGCAGGCAAAGGCGATGATCACCGGGTTTCTGGTGCGGTCGGCCAGGCTTTTCCATACCGCCGTAACGATGATATTGCCCAGAAACAGTACGGCACCCAGAAGGTGAATGAATTTAACGGTGGTATATTCCATCGCGGACAGCCTTCGAATTTTGGGATATCGGAATCGGGAATTTCAGATCAGGTATTGTCCTGTGCGGTCAGGTCCTCGGCAAGCAGGCCCAGAACAAAATCGTCCAGTTCCTGATCGGCAGGCGGGACAATCATGCCGTCAATCACCAGCATGGCGATACCGTGTGCGCGGCTCCATGCGGCCAGCGCGCGGTTATAGGCGGTGGCCGCCTCGTTCAGGGTCATGTCGGCACGGCGATCAACCGATGTAACGGCGCGCTGCAACACATCAAACGCATTATCGGCTGCTTCGCGAAGTTCGGGATATTGATCCAATGGCGGGCGTTCCCGGCCAAAAATCAGGCGAAAATGTTGCGGGAAATCGACCGCGAAATGCACATAGGCCGCACCAAGCGCCATGATGCGCTCTTCGTGTTTTTTGATATTTGCAGCGACATTTTCAAGCCGTTCGGCAAAGCGCTCAAACGCATCAATCGCTACTGCCGCCAAAATGCCATCCTTACCGTCAAAATGGCGATAGGGCGCTGCTTCCGAAACACCAGTAAGCCGCGCCAGACGTCGCAACGACAGGCCACTTGGGCCTTCTTCGGTCAGGATGTTTTCAGCTTGCTGTAGAAGGACATTACGGACGTCGCCGTGGTGGTATTTCCCCATAAACTCGTATCTCGATTTTCTTATGTTAACTTTGTTAACTTTAACAATCGATAGGCCATGACACAAGCAAAAAAGGACCGTCAATGTGACGGTCCAGTTTGGCGCTGTCGGGGATTGTGGAATCGTCGAGCCGGGCTTAAAGCACCGGTAAAATCCTGAACGCTAGGTTGCCGGAGGCGGCGATGATGTGGATTCATCATCTTCATTCTGGGCCCCAGATATTGAGGATGCGTCATCGTTAACGGTTGCCGTTGAAGTTGTGGCAGGGTCCTGGCTGTTATCGTCGGCTTTGCTGTCATCGGTTGCAGCGTCATTTTTGGGCGCAGTTATCGCTGTGGCTGCGGCTTCTGTTCCGTTTTCGGTTGGCGCTGGCGCATTACTGCCCGTTGGAGACTCTGCCGCCGTGGTATCGGCAAGTGTGCCAGTGGTGGCGTCGGGCTTAGAAGATGCCGTTGTGTCATCTGTTGGTATCGAACCTGCTGCAGATGAGACGGACGTGCTTCCTGCGTCCGCACCGGTTTGACCGGCAGGCTGTGTGGCCGAACTGTTGGTGCCGCTATCCGTTACCGTATTGGTGCTGTCGCCTGTTGCAGAAGGTGCAGGGGCTTTTGGGCGGGCATCGGCTGCGGTTGGTGTCGCATTGCCAGTATCGGTCGTGCTCGACGGCATGTCTGGCGTGGTTGCAGCGGATTGTTGGTTGCTGGTGCCTGTATCTGATGCCAATGGCGCAGAAGACGCCGTTTCGGCAGGTTTGTCCTCGGGCGTCGGGGCAAGCGTTGCCGAGGGTGAGGGTGGGTTTGATGATGTCTTATCGTGATCCGGGCGGATCAGGAAGCGATTGGACAGAATATCGCGTCCGACCAGAAGCGGCTGGGTGATGCCCGCCATTTCAAGCAGGCCAAGCTCGACATCACAGACGACGTCGCGCAGGACCAGTTTCGTTCTGATTACAGGCGCACGCACCGGTGTGCTGTTGGCGTTGGTGGTAACCTGTCGGAAGGCGGTCACCGGCATCGCCAATCGCCAGGTGATCTGGCGTTGAGTGATTTTGGCGGTTGGATCAGGGGCACTGTCGACCGTGAGCGAGAAGGAAACGCTGCCCACGCTTTCGTCTTTTTCGTCATCAGAGGAACCGGCGTTGCTATCGCCGTCGCCTTCGGGTTGCTCGATGGTCAGATCGCTGACGAAAAGGCAGCTTTGCGGCGCCGCGCCAAGGATCATGGCGGGCAGGGCCGCAATGCCCCAATCGGGCAGATCGACCGGCTCATCAGGATAAAGAACTGTTCTATTGCCCAAGCCAGCATCCCGACCGGCTGCCTTGGAGGCCGGGGCCGGTTTGTTCGCGGATGCAAGCAGAATCAGGGCTTTGTACAATGTCGGGTTCATACACCGATGACGGTGCAACAGGCTGCTTGTGACAGACTATTTGTGCGATTTCACGCAGGAATTAGTTGTTGATTACTTGTTGCTGTTCCAGCCATCACACTGGCCGCGATGGCGCAACAGATGATCAGCCAGAACGATGGCTGCCATGGCCTCGCCAACCGGAACGGCACGAATGCCAACACACGGATCATGGCGGCCCTTGGTGACGACATCGACATCCTTGCCGTAAATATCAACACTTTTGCGCGGTGTCAGGATCGAGCTGGTCGGTTTGACGGCAAAGCGCAAAACAACATCCTGCCCGGATGAAATCCCGCCCAGAATGCCGCCTGCATGGTTGGAGCCAAAGACCGGCTTGCCATCTTCGCCCATGCGCATTTCATCGGCATTTTCGATGCCGGTCAGTTCGGCGGCCTCAAACCCGTTGCCAATTTCAACACCCTTGACTGCGTTGATTGTCATCATCGCTTTGGCCAGATCAGCATCAAGTTTGTCATAGACCGGGTCACCCAGCCCGACCGGAACGCCCGAACAGACAACTTCTATTACTGCACCGACCGATGATCCGTCCTTGCGCAGACCATCAAGATATTCCTCGAACACCGGAACAGCGGCTGCATCGGGGCAGAAGAACGGATTGTTATCAACCTCGTCCCAGTTCCAGTTGTCGCGATTGATTTCCTTGGTGCCCATCTTGATCAGGGCCCCACGGATTTTGATATCATCGCCAAGGACTTTGCGCGCAATCGCCCCGGCGGCAACCCGCATCGCGGTTTCGCGCGCCGATGATCGTCCGCCACCGCGGTAATCACGGATACCGTATTTTTCCCAATAGGTGTAATCGGCATGGCCCGGGCGGAACTGGTTTTTAATCTCGCCGTAATCCTTGGAGCGCTGATCAACGTTTTTGATCAGAAGGCCAATCGGGGTGCCGGTGGTTTTGCCGTCGAAAACGCCGGACAGGATTTTGACCTGATCGGGTTCGCGGCGCTGGGTGGTAAAGCGTGACTGGCCCGGTTTGCGTTTTTCAAGAAACTGCTGGATGTCTTCTTCGGTCAGGTCAAGAAGCGGCGGCACACCGTCAACGACGCAGCCAATCGCCGGGCCGTGGCTTTCGCCAAAGGTGGTGAAGCGAAACAGGGAGCCAAAACTGTTGCCAGCCATTTCCGATATCCAGAATTCAGGTGTTTGAAGACAATACGGGCTGCCAGTAAGGCAGCCCGCAAGATCATATCATGTTCGGATCAGGATTTCTGAACATTGATATCCGGTGCGTCTGCCTGCTTCATGCCGACGGTATGATATCCGCAATCGACATGATGGGTTTCGCCGGTAACACCGGTCGAAAGGTCCGACAGGAAGTAAAGGCCCGATCCGCCAACATCATCAAGGGTGACGTTGCGGCGCATCGGCGAATTATATTCATTCCATTTCAGGATATAGCGGAAATCGCCAATCCCTGACGCGGCAAGGGTCTTCATCGGACCGGCCGATATGGCGTTGACACGAATACGATCTGGGCCAAGGTCATTGGCAAGGTATTTCACGCTGGCCTCCAGTGCTGCCTTGGCAACGCCCATGACGTTGTAATGCGGCATCACCTTTTCCGCCCCGTAATAGGACAGGGTCAGAAGCGAACCACCATCGGTCATCAGCTTTTCCGCGCGCTGTGCAATCGCGGTAAAGGAGTAGACCGAAATGTTCATCGACATCGCAAAGTTTTCCGGCGAGGTATCGACATAGCGCCCGCGCAGTTCGTTTTTGTCAGAAAAACCGATGGCATGCACGACGAAGTCCAGCTTGCCCCATTTTTCTTTCAATGTTTCAAAGACGGCGTCCATACTGGCCGCGTCGGTCACGTCGCAGGGCAGAACGGTGTCGCTGCCAACAGACTCCGCCAATGGGCGGACGCGCTTTTCAAGGGCTTCACCCTGATAGGTAAAAGCAACCTCGGCGCCAGCGGCGGCCACGGTACGCGCAATCCCCCAGGCAATCGATTTATCGTTCGCGACGCCCATGATCAGGCCACGCTTGCCAGCCATCAGGCCAGAAATGTTTTCGGCGGAAAAGCTCATTTTCCCTCTCGTTCCCACGATCTCTCTCTGGTGCGGGGCAGCGCGGAACAAAGCTGTGGCCCACACAGGAGGCATTTGACATTGGGCGCATCCTACACAAAGCGAAGCCAAGGTCAATCTGGCCTGTTTTATCTTGTGCGGTCACGTTATCCTGTTGATCAGTTACACTATAACCAGAAATCGTGCAGGGATAAGTGTTTAATGGTTCCAATCGGCCAATTACTTAAGGACCGCACTGGATTTTGGCGCTACGCCATTATGCGATTTGTGCATGACAAATCCGTCGAACGCGCAGCGGGGCTTTCTTATACAACCCTTCTTGCCATGGTTCCGTTCCTTGCTGTTGCGCTTACGGTATTGTCGGCCTTCCCGGTTTTTGAACAGTGGAAGGACCAGATCATGGGTGTGGTCCTGAACAATTTTCTGCCCGAAACTGGCGAACAGGTGACAGGTTACCTCAGCAATTTCCTTCAGAATACCGGCCAGATGACAGCGGTGGGCACGATTGTGCTGGCCTTGACCGCGGTCATGCTGCTTGCTGCGATCGAAGGTGCGATGAACGATGTGTTTCGCGTTACCACTCCGCGCAAACTTTTGGCGAAACTCGTCGTTTTCTGGACCTTGCTGACGGTCGGGCCGATGTTGCTGGGGCTGAGCCTTTCGGTGGCATCCTATATTTTTGCCATGCGCTATATGGTCGGGGCCGACGGGCTGGGTCAACATATCGGGCAATTGACGTTTTTGGCCCCTTTCCTGCTATCCTCGATTGCCTTCTCGCTTTTGTTTATTGGCATGCCGAACCGTTCTGTCGTGATCATTGACGGTATTTTGGGCGGCTTGGTGGCGGCTGGATTGTTCGAGGCGCTTAAAAAAGGGTTCGGGTATTACGTTATTAATTTCCCGACTTACCAGACGATCTATGGCGCCGTGGCGATTGTACCGATCTTCCTGTTATGGATGTATCTGACCTGGATTGTTGTGCTGCTGGGCGCACAGGTTGCTGCCGCCCGATCCGAATGGCGTGCGGCACGTGCCGCTGGGCTGATCCCCGATCCGCGGGGTGCCGTGCCCGGCCATATGGAACGCATTATCGCGGTGTTACGCGTTCTGGAATATTTGCAACATGGTTTCCGCGAAGCAACCAAACCGCCGACCTATCGCCGCATGTTGCGCGAAACCAAGCTGGGCGGGCGGGATCTTAACTGGGCCTTGGCGGCCCTTCGGCGTGAAAAGCTGATTGAACGGTCCGAAAGCCACCGCTGGCTTTTATCAGGCGATCTGTCGCGGATCACGCTGGTGGATCTGATGTCCAGGCTGGGGCTGTTTCTGGATTATGACCGGTTGCTTCTGGTTAATGCCGATGGCGGTTGGCCAGGAGCCATGCGCGAACGTCTGGTGGAACTGGAAAAAACGCGAAAATCCGTTCTGGATGTTGAAATTGCTGCCCTGCTTGATTTGCCAAAACCCGATGATACAGCCCCCAAGCAGGTTGAAACCAAGCCCGAAGACGAAAAGAAAGACGAAATCGGCCCAAAAGACATGACCGAAATCGTCGATTGAAACTTTCCGAAGGCATCAAAATACAAGGCCGGGTTTGTGTTCCCCGGCCTTGTTTCGTTTGGGAAATTGTGCTGTTCGTCAAGGTTAGTTTTTGGAAACTTCCTGCGCGATTTCATTTAGTGCCTTGGCTATTTCCGCCCGACGTCCGGCATCCGCCGATGCGCGGCTGGGGCGCTCGGGTGCGTTCAATGCTTTTTCCAGATAAACCTTGGCTTCGGCGTAATGATCATTCTGAAGCAGGAAATCGCCATAGAAATAGTTGGGGTCAATCCCGTCAGGATTAAGTTCCAATGCCTTTTTCAGGAATTCTTCGGCCTTGCTGTCACTGCCAAAGGCAAGCGGCCATGGAGGCACCTGATAATAAAGCGATCCCAGTGACGTATAGGCCGATCCATCAAGTGCCGTTGGATTGAGGGTAATCGACTTTTCAAACAAATCGCGCGCGTCGTTTACTTTGCCAAGGGCGGAAATGCCGCGCACGATCCCGGCATCGGTCGATAGGACAATACCCTGCCAGATCATGACTTCGGGACTATCCGGATAGAGGTTCAGCAGACTTTCGCCCTCGGTTTCAAGTTGGTGAATGGCATCAAGCTGCTGTTTTTCATCCGTCATCTGGTACTTGATGCGGGCCCATTCTTCCTGCAGATGGGCAACGCCATTCATGGCCTCGTTATTGGCCGTGTCGGCATTGGCAGACAAAGGCAGGCCAAGCGCAAAGGCGCATATCATGGCAAAACGGGTGATTTTCATGCCGGGTGGCTCCTTGGGTTGGCGTCCTGTTTGTTGGCGATCAGGGGGATTGGTGCAACTACCTGCTCGGCCTTGAGGATTTCTTCGCCGATGGTGGTGTTTTTACGAAGTCCCCTGTCGACGATGCTCGGTATGACGGCATTGATCAGGGCAAAAAGCCGTTCCGGCCAGCCGATCCGAACATCGGTTTTGTCTTGTTCAATCGCATTGACGATCTGACGGGCAACGTCACGTGGATCGTCTTCGGTGACATTTGTGCGACGGTTAAGCAGCCCTGCCTTGCCGCTGTTCATGGTGGTACGAACCGCACGCGGGGCGATGTGACTTATGGTGATGCCCGTGCCGGACAGTTCACGACGCAGCGCATCGCTATATCCCTTAAGCCCGGATTTGGCTGCGACATAGCCGGTCATATGGGGCAACGGGATCAATCCGGTCATTGATCCGATATTGACGATCTGACCGCTACCGCGTTTGCGCATGGCCGGAAGAACGGCCTGGCACAGGCGCATTGGCACCAAAAGGTTCAGCGTCACAAGCGCGTCGTAATCCTGATCTTCGGCATGATTGAAATCATTGATCCCAGCCAGATTGATCAGGATGTCGGGTGTGTGTTCACCCAATGCCTTGCAGGTCGTATCGATGCTTTCCATCAGGTTGCCCTGCGTCGTGCGGTCATAGGCAACGACATTTGACCCGCGTTCGATCAGCAGGTTGACCAGTGGCATGCCAATGCCGCCAGTCGCGCCCGTCAGGAAAACGGATTTTCCATCAAGCAACATTTTTACGTTGTCCTTCATGCGGGATCGCCGCAAACAGATTGGCAAACAGCCGGAAGGTGTTTTGCGCGACTTCGATGATGGCGGCCTGATCAGCCGGATCGGTGACCTGATTGACGGTCTTTTCGAAGAATTTCATGTGTTCAAGATCAAGGGTGCCGTGCGAAAACAGATAGCTGAATGCTGATTTCGGCAAATCAAGGCCGGTCATGACGGCATCCGCACCCTGACTGGCGATTTGGGTTGATGTGCTTTCAAGCATGAAGACCATACCAAGGAAACCGACCGGGTTCTTACGGCTGATATAGTCGTAGTTATAGGCAACCATCACCTGGGTTTCGAGGTTCGGTAACGTGTTGCGGGCGGCTTCGCGGTTGCCACCGGCGGCTTCGATATCATTGAGAATCCATTCTTCGTGGCCTTCTTCTTCTTCCAGATATTCAATGATCGCCTTATGCAGCCAGCGTTTTTCATCTGGCAGACGCGATCCCATTGCCATCAGGAAGGGAACGGTGTGTTTGACATGGTGATATGCCTCCGTCAGGTAGGCGACATAGGTTGACCGTGAAATGCGACCTTGCAGGCCATCAACAAGCTGGGGAACGTGATAAAGGGACGCGCGGGCTTCGGCGGTTTCGGCAACAAGGCGATCATAAAAATTCATGGTTTTCTCCGGGACGGACAAGGGGGATGTGTAAAGTTTGGCAATCGCCTCGCGGCGCGGGCGTCCGGTGCCTGTCAGGCAGCCGTTTTCGACCGTAAAGGGGGCAACGATGCGGGTATGTTTGATGTGTGCGTAATCGGGCAGGCCAGCATTGGCCGCGGCAACCGCGGCACTTACATCGGCGGTCGGACCGGTCGGAACGATCAGAGCGCTTAGTTCCGGTTCCCCATCGCCAAAGACCATGGCCTGATAGATGCCTGGCTGGGCCAAAATGGCGGCTTCGGGCCATTCGGGGGAAATATTGCGCCCAAACGATGTGATCAGGACGTTTTTGCGTCGCCCTGTCACACAGACGAAACCATCGTCATCAATCTGCCCCAGATCGCCGGTTGCAAGAAAGGCCGGTGCTGCTTCGCCGACATAGCCAAGGAAACCGGGATTTTCGATGATGATTTCATCGTTGGAAATCTCGGCCTTTACATGGGCCAAAAGCGTTCCGGTGGTGCCGGGCTGATCTTTGCCCGGTACATTCATTGAAACGACCGATGCGCATTCCGAAAGACCATATCCTTCGTAAACCGGAAGCCCGATATGGCGGGCCTTGGCAATCAGGGCCGGATCAACACGCGATCCACCAACCGCAATGAATTTAAGGTCAGGAAGGGGCCCCTTGCGGATGACCAGCATCATCAGCGCACGCAGGATTTCAGGCACCAGAATGACCGATGTCGCGCGGGTATCCTTAAGGATTTCGTGCAGGCCCTGATATTGCGGCCCGAACTGGCCAAGCGGTGTCAGGGTAATGGTACACCCGGCCAGAAGACCGGTATAAACTCCCGCGACATTTTCCAGAAGTACTGCAAGTGGCAGCACACAGGCATGGGTGCCAGCAAAATCATCGCCCAGCATCGCGTGGATCGAAGATGCAACAGTGATCATCGCCGATGCGAGCAGGCAAACGCCCTTTGGCGTGCCGGTGGTGCCGGATGTGAAGGTGATTTTTGCCGTGCCATCGGGGATGTCGGGCGAACGCGACTGCCCTGTTTCCGTCATCCCATTAGCCGTCAGCATGTGGGTGATGCCTGCGGTCATAATGGTGTGATTGATCTGATCGCGGGTGAAAAATGGCGGGATCGGAACGCATACAATGCCGGCCGATAGGGCGGCAAGGTCCCAGACCAGCCAGTCGATCCCGTTATCAAGTGCTATACCCAGTACATCGACATCTGCAAGTTCAAGACAACGTGCGTCGATCAGGTCGGAGAGGTCGCCATAGGTTAGGCTATCATCGCCTTCGCGGAGCGCGACTTGATCGGCGTTATGGGTGCGGATGCATTCGAACAGCATGATTATTTCTCGCCGTTATGTTGCAGATGGGGATAAAGGCGCGGGCGAATGTGGGTGTATTCTGCACCCAGCAATGTCTGAAGGCGGCGATAACCATGTTCGACCGAACCAGACAGAACATGCGGGCACGTGTCGTAATACCGGCCCCAGTCGATTTCGTTTTCCGTCAGGCATGATGGATCGGCATGGGCGTGGCGAACGGGCTTGAGGCCCATTTTACGCAGGCGTTTTTCGATACCGTCGGTGCCGGTCGCAACCGCCTGTTTAAAGCCGTTATGGTGCAGATAGGCCGACAGTGCCGCAAACAGGAAGGACGACGCCCCACCGCCCGAGGACGCCAGATTGCCGATCTCGACAATCTGATGGCGCGGTACACCAAGGATCACTTCGATTGGCGCGGGCAGATATTGTTCAAGAAACAGTGGCCCATGCCCGGCTGACCGGAAACCAAGGGCGGCGACGATCCGTCCGGCATCGTCGCGGACACTCATCAGGCTGCCATATTGCACGCGGATCGCGGCGTCATAGGCATCGGCATAGATATTGGCGATGAATGTTTCGACTTCTGGTCGTTCTGTCGCCAGAAGTGTCAGCACCGAAATGGCACAGGCACGCATCTGCAGATGATCCAGAAAACCGCGTTTCTGGAAGCTGAGCTTGGCGGCGGGGAAACCGTTTTCATTATAATTCAGGTGAAGCATGCCATTGGGCCTTCGACTGCGTTGATAGCGCATTCTTGGCCCGGAACCTGACAGCAACCTGAATGAGGGGTTGTTAAAGCAAAAACCTTGGAAATGTTGTTTTAGCGGGCAGTGTTTTCTGAGGCATTGCCGGGGATTTCGATCTTTACCGTACCATCGGAACTGCGCAGATGAAGATCGCGCTGCGGGAACGGAATTTCGATCTCGTTTTCCTTGAAGCTATCCCAGACATTGAGCAATACCTCGCTGATGATATTGCCTCGTCCGTTTTGTGGATCCGTGATCCAGAAGCGGATTTCAAGATCGACCGAATTATCGCCAAAGCCGCGTAGCAGTGTGTTCGGGCCGGGATTATCCAGAACGCGCGCGCATTTTGCTGCGGCTTCATTACACAATTTGATCGCGAAATGCGGATCGCAACGATAGGCAATGCCGACCGGAACCTTCAGGCGCAATTTGACGTCCGAGTGGCTCCAGTTTTCCACCTGATTGGTGATAAGGTCTTCGTTGGGGATCAGGAATTCGGTACCGTCGCGGGTGCGAACGGCGGTGTAACGCGCGCCAAGCGACTGAATCCAGCCAAATGTATCGCCAATCGCAATCACGTCGCCCGGCTTGATCGACCGGTCCAGCAACAGGATCACGCCGCTGATCAGGTTGGCGACAATCCGTTGCAGACCAAACCCGATGCCGACACCGATGGCACCACCAAAGACAGCAAGCGCGGTCAGATCGACACCGATGGTCGAAAGCGCAAACAAAACTGCAATCGACAGCAGCACAAGTTTCAGAAGCTTGGACATAAGCACCTGAACCGATGGCGTCAGGCGGTGAACCTTCTGGATACGTTGTTCGAAAATGCGCGAGGCAAATGACGCGACCCAAAGCAGGATCGCCAAAGACAGCATTGCCTTGAGGATGCCAAACACCGATATCCGAAACTGCCCGATATGAAGGGCAAGGCTGTCCAGCAGATCAATTGCCGGATCAAGCCAGCCGACAATGTTAAGGGCGGCCAGCCCCCATGCAATGATAGCGATACTGCGGGCCCAGACGGGATCATTCACCACCGCCGTGCCCAGACGGATGAAAATCCACGCATTCAGAAGGCTTGCGACAAGGCGCAGGATATTGTGCCGCAGCCCCGCCTGTATCGCGACCGCATCAATAAACCAGATCAGCAGAACCAGAATGATCGGAAACGCCAGATCGGGTAAAACCGCCAGCAACCGACGGAACCCGGCATAGTGCAAAAGCGCCCGCCAGTTTTGCAAGCGCGCCAGTTGGCGCGAAAGCGGCCTGCGCAGCAACAGGGCAGGGATCACCGACAGCAAACATGCCCCGATCTGTAACAGGATTGGAACCAGCAAGATATTGTTGTCCACCCATGCAGCGGCCTGTTCAAGCCAGATCACGAGCTGGTCGGGATTCCAGAATTGCTCCATACGTCCCCTGATTTTGCCCTGTATTATGATTGGCGAATGGAAAGCATTATATTTCATATGGTAACGCGAAACCGCCTGCGGGAGATAGGGTGCTAATTCTTCGTGTTCTGGTTGGTTCTGCGAAAGATGCGTCTTTTGGCTTTGGTTTCCTTGACGTTAGATAGCTATCTATCTAAATCTTTAGGATCAAAAACCTCCCGCAGGTATCTCCCCCCATGACAATTTCCAAAGATAGCAATGCATCGCGTGAACAGTTCGGTTTCTGGCTGGGCATGCTTGCCCGGCAATGGCGTGCGGAAGTCGACCGGCGTTTATCGCCCTTTATCCTGACCGAGGCGCGCTGGATCATCCTGTTTCGGCTCAGCACGACCGATCATGACCTGACGCAAAAGGAGCTGGCGCGTATTGCCGGGGTGCAGGGACCGACATTGGTGCGGACATTGGACTGGCTGGAGGAAAAGGGATTGATCGAAAGGCGCGAAGTCCTCGATGACCGGCGGGCAAAAACGGTTCACCTGACCGAAAAGGCCGAACCGGCGCTTCGACAGATTCAGGCGGTCATACAAGGGGTCCGCGCCCAGATTTTTGCCGATGTTACCGATGAAGAACTTGAACATTGTCTGACCGTGTTCAAAAAAATCGGCAGACAGTTCGATGCCTTTGCCGGAAGTGAACAGGACAAGGACATCATCATGGTTGGACGGGGGAAAACCTAAAACCGTTTCCACCGTTTTATATCTACCTGTGAGGCAGTGCTTGGTCGGGTGATCGGTTCCGCAGGGTTTCGCGTTCCCATCGTTCGGTCAGAACTGCGGCCCCAAAGCCGAGCCCGCCAAAGATCGCAAGGCTGATCGCAAGTGCGGGCAGTAAACTGTTTGCGGGCATGAATGTCGGCGAGCCGCCGGGCAATGACAACCAGACCATTGCAGCACTGCCCCATAAAATGCCAACCGCAACCATGCCGATCCCGGTAAAGGCAAGCCGCAAGCGCGAAAGATATTTCATTATTCTGACCTGCGCCGCTCGACTGATCCATCATAATGGATCGCTACGGTTTCCTGTGTCGGGCCATCAAGGGCAAGCGCGATAACATCCGCCGGTTTGCGCCGCAAAAGTGTAACGATATCGCCAGACGGGACCTCGCCGATCACGCTATAACCCGCAACCCGACCGATCTTGCAATCGCGCATCGGGGCAGGGGTGATCATCATTGCCTGTTGTTCTGAAAGGGACAGGTTGCTGACCTGTGCGGCGCGAACGTCAAAACCTTCGGCCTCAAGGCGGTTTTGCCAATCGATGCTGTCTTGGCAATCATTCGTGTATGAAAGTTCAAGCGTCGGGCGCGATGTGCCGACAAATGCGGTCAACCCGATCAGGGCGATACCGGCCAGAATCGTAGAAAGAGCAATGGGTTTCATGACTTCTACCTTTGTCAGATAAAACTGCAAAGGCAGAATGCCTGTTCGAGCAGGTGCGAGTCTTGAGCCCGGTCAAGCCGCAATCGGGCGTGGCCGGGCTACCCGTGTTAACGTGCCTTGTAAGGATGTTTTTCCGACCATTCTCGTACGAAATCGATCAGTTCATCGTCGCGATCTTCGGGCAGCTTGACGGTCAGATGTACATATTGATCGCCGCGTTTGTCACCCCGGTCATATGCCGCACCCTTGCCACGTAGCCGCAATTTCGTGCCGCTATTGGCGTTGGCGGGCAGTTTCATGCTGACCTTGCCATTGATCGTCGGGACTTCGATAGACCCGCCAAGGATTGCTTCGGCCAGGCTGATCGCAAGATCGCAATGCAGGTCATTGCCTTCGCGACGGAAAACCTTGTCCGGGTGGACATGCAGCTTGATCAGCGCGTCACCCGCTTCCCCGCCATTCATGCCGGTCATTCCCTGGCCTTTCAGGCGAAGGGTCTGGCCATCTTCGCTTCCGGCAGGGATGCGGACTTCAAGGCTTTTGCCGCTGGCAAGATTGATGCGCTTGGTCGTGCCGATAATGGCTTCGGCCAGATCAAGGCTAAGCTCATAGGAAATATTGGGTCCTTTGACCTTTTCGGCCTGTCTGCGCCCACCAAAACCACCGAAGCCGCCCCCGCCGCCGCGGCCAGCCTTGCCGAAAATCTCGTCAAAGATATCCTCGGCATTGGCACCGGAAAAACCAAACGGATCACCGCCAGCCTGGCCGCTATAACGCGCACCGCCGCCACGGCCAAACGGCCCGGTTTCACGGCCATCGGCATCAATTTCGCCCGCGTCATATTTTTTGCGACGTTCGGCATCCCCCAAAAGATGATAGGCGGCCGAAACTTTCTTAAACCGCTCTTCGATCTTGGTGTCACCGGGATTGACGTCCGGGTGCAATTCGCGCGCAAGTTTGCGATAGGCTTTTTTGATTTCGTCCTGGGTGGCGTTTTTGGCAACGCCCAAAGTCTTGTAGGGATCCTGCATCGCCTGACCGGTTGGAAAATGGGAAACGCTATAAATGTATTATAGGCCTGTATTGGCTGTTGCAAGGAAGGCATTTGTTTTTATTGCTGTCCTTGACATGGCTCAGATATGAAAAAGCGGCGCTGTTCGCAAGGAACGCGCCGCTTTTTTTATGTCGTTTCGCGCAGGTCAGTTTACAACTTCCCAGCTTCCATCCGGCTTGCGGCATGCGGTGCCGTACGCTTCTTCCTGCTTGCCGCCGATGGTGACGGTCTGCTGGTATTCACGGCAATATTCCTGGGTTTTCGGTTCCTGATAGGTCCGGGTCGGGGTTACCGTGCCACGAACCCCGGTATCGGGGTTATTCCAGGTCGATGTCTGGCCCGTCGGCGCACTTTCAAGGGTGCGCTGCGTGCTTTGTGCCATGATCGCGCGGTCGGCATTGTCCAGTGACTTGCCGACTTCACTGCCGATAAAGGCGCCAGCCAGTGTACCAAGTGCCACACCGACAAGCTGTCCCGATCCTTTGCCGAACTGCGCACCGGCAACAGCACCACCAACCGCGCCCAAAAGGGTGCCTGCGGTTTGTTTCTGGCCTTGATCCTGTGCGCAACCGGCAATGAATGCGGTCATCATGACGGGGATTACGATATGACGAAATTTCATATTTTTTTGCCTACCTTGTCTTTCCTGTCCCAACCGATATGTTCTGTATCTACGGAACGATCTTGATTGCGTCGTTTCACGTATATCCAAAACCCGTATCTTTCGAATTTGGTGCGGATTTTGAACTATCAAAGGAATCCTGACCCCAATGGACGAAAAAAATACGCCAAAAATGGGGCATGAAGATCATGCCGTACCTTTCGATCTTTTTGACGTGTGGTTTAAAGAGGCGAAAAACAAGGAGAAACCGTATCCGGATGCGATGACGCTGGCGACAGCAGATGCGCGCGGGCGGCCTTCTGCGCGTATTGTACTGCTTAAGGACTTTGATCAGCGCGGTTTTGTTCTTTACACCAACTATGAAAGCCGCAAGGGCGATCAACTTGCCGAAAACAGCTTTGCCGCATTGTGCTTTCACTGGAAGTCGCTTGAAAAATGCGTTCGCATCGAGGGGGCGGTGACCAAGGTCGATAGTGTGGAGTCCGACGAGTATTTCGCATCCCGACCGCGCGGCAGCCAGCTTGGCGCGTGGGCTTCAACCCAGTCCCGTCCGATGAGTGGCCGGTTCGATCTGGAAAAACGGGTTGCCGAATTCACCGCCAAATTTGGGCTGGGCAAAGTACCTCGCCCGGAGCATTGGGGCGGCTTCCGCCTGATACCTGATCGCATCGAATTCTGGTCCGAAGGCAAGTTCCGCCTGCATGATCGCCAGCTTTACACCCGCGATGCCGAGGATAAGGGCTGGAACCTGCAAAAGCTTTTCCCATGATGTGGAAGGCTGTTCTGAAAATGCAAAACGCGCGAATGTTGGTTCGCGCGTTTTTGTTTGGCTGGTTTGATCAGTATTCTTCTGACGGGCAGAAGACTTCCTGTAACACGACGATGATTTTCATGATCTCGGGATTGGCCAGTGAATAATAGATGGTTTGCGATTCCCGGCGTGTCTTGACCAGTCCCTCGCGGCGCAAACGGGCAAGATGTTGCGACAGTGCAGATTGTTTAATACCCAGTTCACCTTCAAGCGTGCTGACTGATTTTTCTGTTGTTCCAAGCGAACATAAAACCATCAGACGCCACTCGTTTCCCAATGTTTTCAGGAACTCGGCAGCCTCGCGAGCGTTTTCATGCAAGTTTTTATAGGGCATCGCAGGCAGTATCCATTCTCGAAGTCAGTCCGGCTATTTTCTGGCACGTTAAGACCGATAAACCGTATAGGATGATTAATCTTCGGCATTCGGCAATGCATTGGTTTGATGTTACACTGGTTTCTTTCTCCGCCTAAGCATTTCGTAGGGGAAAGCCCCTTTTCAATGCATGGACGGGATCTTTTATAAAAGTTTTGATCTTGAACAAGGAAAGATGCGTTTTCTGGTTGCAGACTGTCCCTTTCTGACGTCTTGACGCATTGTAGTGATCGCAACAAGGCACACGTGTCGGAAGACACAACAATTCTCGGGAGTGAGTGCGATGGCAGTAAGAACAATTCTGGCCCCGGTGGCAGGTTCGAACATTGATCAGCGTGTACTGGATCTGGCGTTCCGGACGGCCAAAAGATTTGATGCACATCTTGAGGCATTGTTTGTTGCCGCCGAACCACAAGATGCGATCCCGATTGTCGGGGAAGGCATGTCGGGCCTGATCATCGAAGAAATGATGCGGGCAGCTGAAAACGAAACCCAGCGCCGTGAAACCCGCGGGCGTGCTGCCTATGATGCGGCGCGTGATGCCGCCGCCGTTGCCGAGGCCGCCGTTCCGATGGCCGATCTTCAGGCGACCTGTGCATGGCGGCGCGACAATGGCCGTGAAGACGAAACCGTTGCCCGACGTGGCCGTCTGTTTGATCTTGTGGTCATTGGCCGCGAACCGCGCGAAGCTGCCGCGTCGCTTACTTTTGATGCCGCCCTGATGGAAACCGGTCGTCCGTTGCTGGTTGCGCCGGAAAAAACACCCGAAACCGTTGGCGAAAAAGTCGTGATTGCCTGGAATGGCGGAGTGGAAGCCGCCCGTGCCGTGACATCGGCCATGCCACTTTTGCGTACGGCCAAGGAAGTCACCATCGTCAGTGTCGGCGAAGTCCCCCATGGGCGTGCCTGTGCCAAAGCATTGGCCGAACAGTTCCTTTGGCACGGAGTCGAGGCACGGGTGTCCGAATTGCCCGAACAGTCGCACGTTGCTAATGCCTTGATATCCGAGGCAGAAAAGGTCGGTGCCGATAGCATCGTACTTGGCGCTTACAGCCATTCGCGGTTCAAGGAGATGATCCTTGGCGGTGTTACACAGGATATGCTGGCAAAATGCACTTTGCCGCTTTGGATAATGCATTGACCCATAGGTCACGTAACATCCTGAAATCCGGATGATTATTTGTATGATCATTGGTATATGACAAAAAAGGCGTAGTCTTTTGCGCCTTTTTTGTTGCGTCTGCGAACAAAACCCGCCACCGTTACTGAAATCTTACAAAGACGACGGCCCGATCAACGAGGCCTTCGCCCGATAAAAGAACAGTGGAAGAAACGTCTGGCAGGGGAAAATCCCATGTTATCACTTCGCGATGTCATTGATTTCGCATCCATGTCCGAGGATCTGAGCCGGGAACTTACCCGTCAGAATGTCGGCTTGCCCGATCTTGGCGCTTTGGTTGCAAGCTATTCCGGTGTTGCTGCTGGCCCTGTTAGCAATTGCAATGAAGCACCATGTGCCGCCAACGATGTGGATGGCGAATAACTTACAAAGTCCCTGATGTCCCGATCAGAACAGGTTGATCTGGTCTTTTCACTTTCGCGAATTCTTTTTTTCAAAGACATCTTCTTCGCACCAATCCAGAACATGATTGGGCACGGGGCCCAGCATGTGACGCACGGCGTCAAATCCGTTGACCGGATCAAGCCATCCGGCGATATGGTTTGGCCCGATCACGGCGGGCATCCGGTCATGGATATGTGAAATTGCCTGTGCGGGGGCGCAGGTGATGATGACCGCCTCGCGTCCGTTTTCAAGCCCGGCAAACAGCACTGGCTGATGATCTGGCAGGGTGATGCGGGTCTTGTGCTTTGCCCTGCCGTCCTTGCGCCATTCAAACCAGCTTGTCGCTGGTATCAGGCAACGCCGATCCAGCAAGGGGCGAAAGGTTGGTTTCTGATCAAGGGTTTCGGCACGGGCATTGATCAGTGGCGCATTCAGCGTTGAAACGCTTAACCCCCAACGGCGCGAGGCAGCCTTTTGACCCGGCAGGATCACAATCACCGGATCGGTCGGGCGTCGAATGCCAGACAGGCTTTCAAATGCGGCTTGGTTCGCGTCTTCCAATGGCTTTTCGGTATCTCGTCGATCTGCATCCCGCCCGTCTACATCGCGGTCGGCTGCAAAATCCGATGCTTCCTTGCGAATGATATCGCTAAGGTCGATGGCCAGTTGTGCCTGAAACGCGTTCATGTCGTTGATAAGCTGGTATTGGCTGCACATCGGATTGTCTGTTCGTTCCTTAATTGACAATGATCATAGCCGTTTGACTGGTTTTGATACAACCTTCGTCCTATATAGGAACGCGTGTTGCGATGCGTGCTTGCGACGGATCGCAATGCTATAAGAAGATGACGATACGATATAACGTGCCACGTCGGCGCGCGGGATTTGAAAGAGCCACCCAATGAATGCCACTGCCCCGAAAACCGTTGTCCTGACTGGCGCAAGCCGGGGGATCGGCCATGTTACGGTCGGTTATTTTGCCGCGCGCGGCTGGCGGGTGATTTGCTGTTCACGTGAAGCTCCGCCGCCCAGTTGCCCGCGTGATCCGGCTCAGGGCATTCATATTGCCGCCGATCTTTCCAAACCCGAAGATGTCGAGCTTTTCATCAAGCAGGCCAACGAAGTTCTTGGCGATGATCCGCTGCATGCATTGGTCAATAATGCCGGGGTATCGCCCAAGACGCCGTATAAAGAACGGCTCGGCTGCCTGAATGGCGATATCGAGGCATGGCGTGATGTCTTCGAACTGAACTTCTTTACCCCGTTGACTTTGTCGCGCGGCTTTGCCGCAGCCCTGCATCGCGGCAAGGGGGCGATTTGTAATATCACCTCGATCGCGGGCCACTATGTTCATCCGTTTGCCGGATCGGCTTATTCCACGTCCAAGGCCGCCCTTTCGGGGTTGACACGTGAAATGGCGGTGGAGTTTGCCGAACTGGGCGTGCGGGTCAATGCCGTGGCACCCGGCGAGATCAAAACCGCAATGATTTCCCCGGAATACGAGGCACTGGTGCCGCGTATTCCGATGAACCGAATGGGCACCCCCGAAGACGTCGCCGCCGCCGTTCATTATCTGGTGGGGGAGGACAGCAGCTATGTTACCGGTACGGAAATTTTCGTAACCGGTGGGCAGCATCTGTACTGATTTTGCAAGTCTGTAGGGCTTTGATCGAAAAAAAACAGCCAGGAACTTACGGCTGTTTTTTATCGGTGGTGGTTCGAGGAAATGTAAAATGCCGAATCATATTCAGCCTTGCCCGCCGGAATATCATCAATCAACGGACGTGCCATGAAATACTGTTCCGGGACGCCGTCCAGTTTCAGGTCGGGCAGGGGAGCAAAGCCGAACCGGCTATAATAATCAGGTTCGCCCAGAACCACGCACCCCGCCGCATCATTGACCCGCAAGCGTGCAATGCCAGCCTGAATCAGTTCCGATCCGATGCCAAAACCCTGTCGGTCGGGACACACCGCAACCGGCCCAAGGCCGAACCAGTCGATATTTTTACCATCGATGGTAATCGGTGAGAAGGCTACGCACCCGACAAGTTCGTTATCTTCAATCGCGACAAGCGAAATGCTGAGCTTGCCCTTTTTGCGCAAGGCATCGACGATCAGATGTTCAGTTTGCTGACTATGAGGGGCTGTTGCGAATGCGCTGGCCAGCAATGCATGGATTGCCGGAATATCGGACTTTGTCTCATCGCGTATAAGCATGATCGTCCCGTCCCATCCTGTGACTTCACGCCTGCTACCTGCAGGTCTGTCACACGACTATAACGGGAAAATCAATTAGACCAACAGGCTTTTAAGCCAGTCGCGCTTTTGCTCCAGCCGACGGGCTTCCATATCAAGCCATCCGGTAAACGGGGCGGCTTCGTTTGCGTGGTCTTCACGCAGTGCCAGAACGCGATCAAGTTCCAGTTCGCAAACGTCATGCAGGATTTCGATCTGGTCGCGACGGGTTTCGTCATCAAGCAGATGCAAGAACCGCATTTTAAGCGCCATGACAAGCCGCGAAAGTTCGCCCGACGTATCGCGAAGCGTGCCCTGCATCAATTCCTGAAATTTATCGTGCCCGGCCTTGGTCAGCGACAATTGTGCATCTGAATAGGACCCGCTATTGCAATCCTCGCGCACCAGCCCTTCAAGCTTCAGAAGCTGAAGCGAGCTTCCCATCATATCAAGCGATGGCCCCATGATATGGGCGGTAAAATGACGCACTGAATTGGCCAGATCGGCATAGCTGATCGGTTTGTCCGAAAGGGCAAGGGTGCCAAGTGCGCAGAGGCGCAGACATTCTTTGGGCAGCAATGTTCTATCCGAATACATAAACGGTCCCTGTCATGTTGCAGGCACCTATGTTAACGCGAACGGTTCTTAATTGCAAGATATCGATGCCGGAGAAACTCCGGCACCGGTGAATATAGATCACAATCATGATTCCGCAAACAGACTGTCAAAGACATATCGTTCCCGTTCAGGGGGCAACGACGTCATGAACGGTCAGTTCCCGGACTTCACCATCGGGCGTTTGCCACCAGATGGTTTCACCCTTTCTGATACCGATCAGGGCTGCTCCAACCGGTGTCATGACCGAAATCCGCTGGGTGGATATGTCCGCTTCGGTGGGCATGACAAGAATTATGGTTTGCATGCCACCGGTCGCATTGTCGCGGAATGTGACTTCCGATCCGATGGTGATGGCATCAGGGGGGAGTTCGGATCGTGTGGCGATCACGGCCCTGTCTATTTCGTCAAGCAGTCGGTTGGCGACAATCGGGTTCCGGCCAATATTGGCCCGTGCAAGATTTTCAAGCTGATCGGCGATGGTCTGATCGATGAAAACGGCCGGATCATGGGACTGGGTTTCAGTGAAGGTTTTGATAGTGGTTTGCATTTCGAAAAGTCCTTTGGATGGGATGTGATGTTGCGAAACATAAGGTCGCAAACAGGATTCAGTCGAACGGGACCAAAAGCTCACCCCCCTGAAGGGGGAGCCTTCTGACTGTGCGTGGTTTCATGCCGATAAAACTGCGCAAATCAACGACGTTCGGATCGCGACTGTTGCCACCAGTGTTGGCTGAGTGATCATTGATATTGCCAATCATGGCTTTGAGGCTTGGTTAGGTTCAGGCTCAGGAACGATGTCTGTGGCGGTTGATCATTAATCGAAAAGCAGATGAAATCGCCCGGGCAGAGCCAGCCTGTCAGAGGGCGCAAAGTTTCAAGTCGTTTGAATTTCTGGGAGCGACCGATATGACGCGTGCGCACATCGTGTGTTTGCGTGCATGTGATGCTGTTTGGGGGAATGCCACCCAAAGCACGGCATTTCAAAGCTGTCATTGTAATCCTGCCTGCCAAACGATCCGGTTGGATGTTCATCGAAGGTCATTGAAGGTTTGACTTCAAAACCCCGAGTGCAGGTATAGGAATACGTTCC
Organism: Thalassospira sp. MBR-102; assembly: GCF_040549275.1. Classification (NCBI taxonomy): domain Bacteria; kingdom Pseudomonadati; phylum Pseudomonadota; class Alphaproteobacteria; order Rhodospirillales; family Thalassospiraceae; genus Thalassospira; species Thalassospira sp. MBR-102. The sequence goes on along the minus strand of NZ_JBEPTC010000013.1, from coordinate 110,396 downwards.
TCACCCCACTCGGGGTAAGGCTCCTGCGAGAAGGGAACCCGCATTGATTACAAAACGAATGTTTAATTGCTGCTTCAACATGACTGGATCAGTCTAGCATAACGGTCTTGAAATTGAATGATCTTATTGGTGCATAAAAAGCAAGACCGGCACATGGTCATGTCTGTGCCGGTCTTATGTGTTCCGTCGCGGATCGCGTGATTTTCCGCTTTATGCCGCTTTTGCGATGCCCAACTGGCCCCAAACGGTCAGAAGTGAATCGATCAGGTGATCGATCAGTTCATCATTGTGAAACGGGCCGGGGGTAAAGCGCAGCCGTTCTGTGCCGCGCGGTACGGTCGGATAGTTGATCGGCTGGACATAGATGTCGTGATCAAATAGCAACCGGTCGCTGGCTTCCTTGCACATGCTGGCGTCGCCCACCATCAGTGGCACGATATGACTTGGCGCATCCATGACCGGAAGACCGGCGGCACGCATACGTTCACGCAGCGTTTCGGCACGTTCTTTCTGCGCTTCGCGTTCGACATTGCTGTCTTTGAGGTGGCGAACCGATGCCAAGGCACCAGCCGCGATGCTGGGCGGATGGGAGCTGGTAAAGATAAAGCCGTTGCCAAAGCTGCGCACGAAATCGACGATTTCGGTTTTACCGGCGATATAGCCGCCAATAACGCCAAAGGCCTTGGCAAGCGTGCCTTGGACGATATCAACGCGGTCCATCACGCCGTCGCGTTCGGCGACGCCGCCGCCGCGCGGGCCATACATGCCAACCGCATGGACTTCGTCGAGATACGAAATCGCGTTGTATTTTTCGCACAGATCAAGGATTTCGGCGATCGGTGCGATGTCGCCATCCATTGAATAGACGGACTCGAACGCAACGATCTTGGCGCGGTTCGGCCCCAGATCGCGCAGGATTTCTTCAAGATGTTCGACGTCGTTATGTTTCCAGATCCGGCGTTCCGCCTTTGAATGGCGCATGCCTTCGATCATGGAATTGTGATTGAACGAGTCGGAAATGATCACACAATCCGGCAGCTTCGAGCCAAGGGTCGAAAGCGTCGTCCAGTTGGCGACATAGCCCGATGTCATCAGAAGGGCTGCTTCCTTGCCATGCAGATCGGCGAGTTCATTCTCGAGCGCGACATGCAGATGGTTGGAGCCGGAAATATTGCGTGTGCCACCCGCCCCGCCGCCCTGACCGGTGACGGCGTTTTGCATGGCTTCAAGAACCGTGGGATGTTGCCCCATGCCGAGATAGTCGTTTGAGCACCAGACCGTAATTTTGCGCGGTGTATCACCGTTATCGGGGTGATACATGGCCTTGGGAAATTCACCGACAATACGTTCAAGATTGGCGAACACGCGGTAACGGCCTTCAGCCTTGAGGCCGGACAACGCGTCTTTAAAGAAGGTGTTATAATTCATCTTTTGTGTCTTTCGCCTGTCTCTTTACCGCGGGTACGGGCTTGTGTCTCATCCCGTTCTCTCTCCCTTGGTAAAGCTCTGGTCCTGGCCGGATATGCGTACATCTCCGGTTCAGCATGGTCCCGTCTGACCGGGTCTTGATAACTTCCTTATCGGACATGGCTTCCGACTTGGCATTGACCCTTGTCAAAAATTTTAAAGCGATTCCAGTTTCAGCTAAAACTTTTCAGCAAAGCTTCACTGCGAACCACGCTGTCAAAGAAGGCGTCCATTCATTGTGTGTCGATCACGCCATCTCGTGGCGTTGGGCGGTTCCCCATTCACTTTCCAATTTGGCGCTATTGATCGCATTTGGCAAGGTTTTGAAAGGACTTCCGACCCACAATTAAATCAATTTAAACAAGCGGCAAAATCTATCGATTGTTTCATTTCGGAAGTTTAAGGCTATTTCCCTGCCGCCGTATTCGTTGGAGTGCGGCGGCAGGTGCTTGTTTTTAATGTGTTTTCTGGAATGTTATGGATTTAGCCGAGGCTTTCATGCCAGTCCGCAAGGGCCGCTTCGACCTTGTCGAACATGTCATGAACCTGTTCTTCGGTAATGATCAGTGGTGGGCAAAAGGCAACGCTGTCACCAAGTGCACGCAGGATCACACCGTGGTCCATACATTTTGCAACAACCGCCTTACCGGCAGCACCGACAGGCTGCATTGGTGTTTTCAGGCATTTGTCAGCGACCAGTTCAAATGCGCCAATCAGCCCGCGTCCGCGGGTTTCGCCGATATGTTCAAATTTGTTCAGGTCCTTAAGGCGTTTCTGGAACGGCGACATGACATTGCGGACATGTTCGACAATACCGTCCTCTTCGTAGATGCGCAGCGTTTCAAGGGCGACTGCGGCCGCGACCGGATGGCCGGAATAGGTAAAGCCATGGCCAAAGGTACCAATTTCATCGGATGCCTTTTTCGCCGCCTGATAAATCTTGTCGTTGATGAACAGGGCCGAAATCGGCTGATAGGCCGATGAAAGCTGCTTGGCGACCGTGATCATGTCGGGTTTGAGCCGGAAGGTTTCGGTGGCAAACATCCGCCCGGTCCGCCCAAAACCGCAAATGACCTCGTCGGCAATGAACAGGATATTGTAACGATCCAGAACTTCCTGCACCTTTTCGAAATAGGTGCGCGGCGGCACGATGACGCCACCGGCCCCCATGATCGGTTCTGCAATAAATGCGCCGACGGTTTCCGGGCCTTCGGCCTGGATCAGGTCTTCAAGCTGTTCGGCCAGACGGGTCGCGAAATCTTCTTCTTCCTCGCCGGGCTGGGCTTCGCGCCAGTAATGCGGGGTTTCGGTATGGATGATGCGGTCAATCGGCAGATCAAACATTTTGTGATTGCCCGGAAGCCCTGTCATCGAGGCCGCAGCCACCGTCACCCCGTGATAACCCTTCTTGCGCGAGATGATCTTTTTCTTTTCCGGCTGGCCGATGGCATTGTGATAATACCAGACCATCTTCACCGCAGAATCAGTTGCTTCTGAACCGCTATTGGCAAAGAACACCTTGGACATCGGGACGGGTACAAGTTCAAGAAGCTTCTCGGCCAGATCAATCGCCGGGTTGGTGCTGCGCGATGCGAATGTGTGATAGTAGGGCAGGGTTTCAAGCTGCTTTGTTGCTGCTTCAACAAGGCGCCTTTCGCCAAAACCAAGCGATGCACACCAAAGACCGGCCATGCCCTCGATAAAATCGCGGCCATTGTCATCGGTCACGTAAATCCCGTGGCCCTTTGAAATGATATGCGGCCCGGTTTTTTCGTGCGCGGCCAGGTTGGTATAGGGATGCAGATAGCTTGCGATATCGCGGCTGGCCGCGGAATTGCCTTTGGCCGATGGGGCAGTTGGGGCGATGGTGGCGTCTGTGGTCATGATAACCTCTGTTTCGTGCAGGAAAGTTCCTGATGCTTTCAGGCACTTTAGTCAGCATTCTGCGGGTTGGAAATCATTAGTTGGGCCCTGTTCTGGCGAAGATCCTTTGGCGGTTCGTCAAAACAGAAATCACCAAAACAGAAGCCCCAAAGCAAAACCGGCCGGGCAAGGGGCACCGGCCGGATTGGTAAAGATGTTGTCAGTCGTAACCTAGTGCGACATCAGAACCGGAACCGTCATATGCCGCAGAAGATGTTGGGTCACCCCCCCCAACATCAGTTCGCGAAGGCGCGGACGGCCATAGGCGCCGCAAAGGATCAAATCGATGCTTTCATCCGCCGCACGCGACAACAGAAGATCGCCAACACTGATGCCACTGGCATTCATGCTTTCCTTGCGGACATTGACACCGTGGCGTTCAAGCCGCGATCCGATATCGACACCAGGCACCGGAATGGAATCACGTGCCCCCTTGTTCGGATCGGCACAGAGAACGAGGGCCGATTTGGCATTTTCAAGAAACGCCATGCCGTCATTCACCGCACGGACAGCTTCGCGATAGGGTTTCCATGCAACCATGACGCGTTCGCCAATCGTTTCGAACCGACCGGCATAAGGTACGACCAGAACCGGGGTGCCAGCAGTGAGAATGGCCTTGTCGGGCATTTCCGAGGTCGAGGACGGGTCGGCACTGTCCGGATCATACTGGCCCAGAACCGTCAGGTCGTGATGGCGCGCATACATGGCAACCGTGTCGGCAATCTCGGCTGCAGAACATGGTGTTTCCTGCCAACTGAAGGTTACACCGGCATCTTCGCAGGCTTTGGCGAAGTCGCGCTTGGCTTCCTTGGCGGTTTCGGCCATTGCAGCACGTTGCTGATTGATGATTTCCTGGGAAATCTGAACTTCCATGAAACGCGGAATTTCCGCATAGGGCAGAAGAAACAGCCCGGTCAGGTGGGCTTTGTGCGCTTTGGCAACTTTCAGGGCAACCGAAAGCCGTTGGGCGCAAGGGGCCGAATTGTCGATATGAACAAGGATATCCCGATACATCTGCCAGTCTCCTTTTCCGGGCAGCCCCGCCTTCGATCAAGGCGGCTAGCGTGGTTATGAGAAGCAGTCTAATGCGATCAGTGCTGGCGTTCTTTGTTCTATCTCAAATTACACTTACCGCGTGTATAGAGTGTCGCGTAACCCTGTGGCGAGAAAATGACTGTCCGTGAATTGGCTCAGCCGTCGGCAGGACGTGACATCATCGGAATGGCCTTTTCCATGGTCGGGGTACTGTCATCGGGCATCGTGGCCGGACCAGATGATGACGTTCCTGCGGTTGGATCGGTCATCATTGGTGCGCCGGCAGACGGCATTGTTCCCATGCTGTCGCCCGAAATGATCGCAAGGCTTTTGCGCAATTGCTGTGACAGGGTTGACCAGTTGGTCTGCAGCGTGTTGCAGGCTGCCGGGTCGTTTTGCTGAACACAGCGTTGCGCCATGCGATCAAGTATACCAAGGGCGATACGCGCCTCGTCTATTTGCTGGCGCTGCATATCGGTGATTGCGGCCTTTTTCGGATCTGGCGCCATGACAAATTTGTCATTTGCAGTATTTGCTGGCGCATTTGCGAATGTTGACGTGGTCGGGCCACCCCACGGGGTTACGATTTCCGCCGTGGTATTGGTGGGGGAATTGCTTTGTGCGGTGGGCTGCACGCAGCCCGACAGCAGTGCCGCAGAAACAACAAGACCGGACAGGAGGCCAGCGCTTCTGATCTTCATGACTTGCTCCTTTGGCCGCAAGGCGATGTGCGCCGGGCCGTTCCCTTTACCTTACAGTGCCATTTATTGTACGGCCTTGCTTTTGCTTGTGAATATATTGGACCCAGTTACGCGTGATGTCCAGAAAAGGGCGCGTGACAGCTTATTGACCCCGGCTTTATTACCGAGCTGGCGATATCAAGCGGGGTTCGTTCTTAAGCGCATTTCCGAGCCATTGCAGAACCAGCTTGATGCGTTCAATGCGTTTGAGTTCTGGATGTGTAAGCACCCAAAGCCTGTTTGGTACGAATTGATGCAGAGACGTAACGCGTTCAAGATCTGGGATCGCCAGATCAGCAGGCAGGCAAGCATATCCAATTCCGGCGCGAGCAAGGCCTGCCATTGCAACAAAATCATCGCTACGATGGATGATCCGGTCAGCGTGGTTTTCGTCGAGCCATTTAAATACCGGATGATTTCTTAGGGCTCCGCTGGCGCCGATAAACCCACCGGGCAAGCGATCCGGAAATTTCATGGCATTGAAATTCTGCTCGGTTTTTTCCGCCATATCATGATTTGCGTAAAGTCCCCAATCTATCTTGCGAACTTCGCGGCCGACAAGATATTCGGGCGGGAGTTCCGCGACCCGTATCGCGATATCAGCATGGCGTTCTGCCATGTTGAATTCCTGATTACTTGCCAGAAGTTCAAGGCTGATATCTGGGTAGGCCGTCTGTAAGCGGGCAAAATAATCAGGCAGAATGAAATAGGCAAAGCTTGTCGGTGCGGTAATTCGGACCGTCCCAGCAGCGGCAATATCGCGCCCGGAAACACTTAGATTGATAGCTTCGAAATTGTTCAGGATTTGCCGGGCGGGACCAAGCATCTCTTCACCTGCTTCGGTCAGGCTGTAACGGCCTTTGATCCGTTCGAATAGGCGTGTTCCGGTTTCTTTTTCCAATGCATGGATATGGCGAAATACCGTTGTATTGCTGACATTTAGACGTTCGGCCGCTTTTTCAAGTGACCCGGCGTCGACAACGGCAAGAAACGATTTTACATAATTCCAGTCCATTTTGGCCTTTCAAATTTGCAATGTATTTATTCAAAATTGCCTATTTATTGTAAATTTGCAAATTCATACGATGGAGCCGATAAAGCCAGACAACCAAGAGAGAGCAAAATGATTGGTTATACATCGATTGGGACGAACAACCTTGCTACGTCCGGGGCATTTTACGACGCCATTCTTGGCATGATGGGGGCCAAGCGGGTGATGGAGATGGAGGATTTCATTGTCTGGGCACGCGCGGAAGGAGAGGCCAATTTTTCGGTTCATTTGCCTTTTGACGGCAGGCGGGCAACCGTTGGGAATGGTGTAATGATCGCCTTGCAGGGAAAATCAAAGGACGAGGTCGACGCCGTATACAGCAAGGCGATCAGCGTCGGGGCAGTATCGGAAGGGGAACCGGGCGCGCGCGGCGGTGATGATAGCGGTTTTTACGCAGCCTATTTTCGCGATCCGGATGGCAATAAAATCAACATTCATTACATGTCGTGATTTGCCTGAAACTTGGCGGTTTTTGGGAGAAAACGGCTAAAAGGAGGTGGGGGTGGAACATCCGCATTTTAAGCTGATAGGCCACCGGCTGTGCCCGTATGTGCAACGGGTTGCAATGGTTATGGGGCACTACGCGATTGATCATGAAAGGGAAGATATTCGTCTGGAAGACAAGCCAGCCTGGCTTGAAAAGTTCAGTTCGGAAAGGCAAGTGCCGGTCTTGCTTCTTGACCAAACGCGACCGCTAACCGAGGCTGCGGTTATTTGCGATTATCTCGACAGGATTAATGGTCGTGCGCTTTATCCGGTCGATCTGATTGAGAGTGCCGAACACAGTATCTGGATTTTACGAGCAGAGCGGATATTGTCGCTAACTGCAGATCTTGTGTATCGGGCTCATAATGAGCACGACTGCGATCTGACATTGCACAGGATCGGCCTGATCTTGGCCATACTCAACAAGAAGTTTGAAGCCGCCGGACCCTTTCGCGAGGTTGGGCTATGCATGGTCGATATGGCCTATGCGACCGCGTTTCGGGCATTTCCGGTATTGGTATACGGGCTTAACCGGGATTTGTTTGCGGGGTTTGAACATGTTCGTGGCTGGAGCGAACGATTGTTAAAAAACGATATCGTGCGGACGGTAGTCCCCCAAACGTATCATGGGGAACTTCATCATTTTATCGCATCAAGACAAAGCTACCTGGCCAAAAGGCTATCGATGCTTCCGGTGCCACAAAAGCCCGCCTTATCTGCCTCCCAATAACTTTGTCAGATTACAATTAACGGACTGAAAAGCCATCAATAGTGTATGTAGACTGTTGATGGCTTTTTTCTTTATGTTTTGTCTCGCGACACCATGGCGATGATGGTTTCAAAAAGTTCCTGCTTTGCCTGATCGGCGGTGATTTCGCCGGTTGCCGCTGCGTAAGAAAGGGATTCGGCTGCGCCCAGAAAGCCCCAAAGGCGGGGTATTGGTATTTTACCGGTCGGGCTGAAAGGGGACAGGATATCGCGGCATTTATCAATGAACAGAATGTGATAGTCGCGTTTGACCTGTTCCAGCTCCGGCGATCCGGCAAGTGATGCAATGACACCCGAAATTTCGCGCCCCTGTGACAGCACGCAATCAATATAGGCCGATGCGATCACCGATGCCTTGTCGCGCAGGGTATGGCTGCTTTGCGCAAGGGTAGAGTCCATCAATGCTGTCTGACGTCGATCGTAATCCTGATACAGCGCGATCAGCAAACCCGATCGTGTTCCGAAATGATCATAGACCACCGGCTTGGTGACTCCGGCTTGTTCGGCAAGACTGCCAAGGCTGAGTGCCTCGGTCCCGTCGTCATGGATCATCTTCCATGCAACGTCGAGAAGTTGCCGATTGCGATCTTCGCGCGCCATCCGTTTGCGTGGGGTATGTGACGGGGACTTTTTTGCGTCGCTGCTTGACATTTTTATATACCAAAAGTAACTTGCAGATAGTAACTTACTTATAGTATATAGTGATTGCCGTTGAGTGGCAATTGCCTAGCAAGGAGGTATGTCATGCGCGCGCTTGTTGTTGTCGCCCATCCAAATTCCGGTTCGTTCAGTCATGCGGTTGCCAATTATATTGGTAAGGGCATTGAGGATGCCGGACCTGAACACAGTTTCGAGTTTGCTGATCTGTCGGCCGAAGGGTTTGATCCGCGTTTCAGCCAGGATGATATCGCGGCCTTCGAGATGAGGGCCCCGTTCCCCGACGATGTGCTTGCCGAACAGAAACGGATTGATGCCGCCGATACGCTCGTTCTGGTTTTTCCGATTTATTGGTGGTCAATGCCCGCGATCCTGAAAGGCTGGATTGATCGGGTGTTTTCAAATGGCTGGGCTTATGAGGATATTGACGGTGAAAAGGTGATCAAAAAGCTGAACCATCTGAAGGTTCATCTTGTTGCAATTGGCGGTGCAGGGCTTGGCACATTTGCCCGGCATGGATATTTCGGGGCAATGAAATTGCAAATCCATCAGGGCATTTTTGATTATTGCGGAGTGGAAGTCGCAACTTCGGAATTGATGTTGCTCGCCGACGGCAATGACCCTGCGGAGCTCTTGAAAAAAGCACGCGAGGTTGGGGCGGCGATCCCGGCAAAGGTAACAAAGCCGGAATTGGATATGGCGGGATAAATCCCGTTAGACCGGCCATCAAAAGCAAAACGCCCGCAGGGAAAATCTGCGGGCGTTTGAGTTTGGCAATGTGCTGCTGGCTTAGTCGTGCTTGCCGCCATGGGCCTTGGACCAGCCGATCGGGTCGGCAAGGAAGGCGCGAACGCCTTCGATGGCTTCTTTGGGGAAGTATTTGCCTTCTTCGGCAACCGCCAGAATATCGGCCCAGGTTGCCAGGTAATGCAGTTCGATATCGTCTTTTTTCAGTTCTTCAAGCGCATTGGGGAACACACCATAGAAGAACACGACAAATGCATGTCTGCATTCGGCACCGGCTTCGCGGATGGCATTGACGAAGTTGACTTTCGATGCGCCATCGGTGGCAAGGTCTTCGACCAGAAGGACGCGCTGGCCTTCGTGGATGTCGCCCTCGATCCGTGCCTTGCGGCCAAATCCCTTTGGCTTCTTGCGGACATACTGCATCGGCAGGTCCAGAACATCGGCCAGCCAAGCGGAATAGGGGATGCCCGCGGTTTCACCACCGGCGACCGCATCAAATGCCTCGTAACCGGCCTTGTCGGAAACCTGACGGGCGGCAAGTTCCATGACCTTGCGGCGTGCGCGCGGGAAGGAAATCAGTTTGCGGCAATCAATATAGACCGGGCTCGCCCAGCCCGATGTCAGGATATAGGCCTCTTCCGGGCGGAAATTCACAGCCCCGATATCAAGCAAAATCTTTGCGACGGTTTTGGCAGCATACGAGCAATGCGCGGTCGAAGTTTCGTTGGTCATGGCGGCTATACCCTTTTCCGGATCGAATATTTGCGCACGTCTTAGCGTTTTTGGACGCAAAGCGCAAAGAAAAGCCGCTGTCCGGCTGGTCAGGATCAGGTGCCCGGCGATGTCGGGGGCAAATTTGCGGGCAGCAGGACCGGATGCGAATAAGACAATGCCGATTTGAAATGGCATTATTGATATCTGAAATATCATAATTGCAGTTTTAAATGCGTTTTGTTAGGCTTCGATCATGTGTGAATGAAGGATGCGCCCTATGATTACCGCGGGACAAATGCGTGCGGCGCGTGCGTTGCTGGGCATTGATCAGAAAACGCTGGCCGAAATGGCCGGGATTTCGGTGCCAACCATCCAGCGGATGGAGTCCAGCAAGGGTAATGTGCGTGGTGTGGTTGATACGCTGACCAAGGTCGTCGAAGCACTTGACCGTGCCGGGATCGAATTGATCGGGGATAACGTGCCCAGCATGGCAACCGGGCGCGGTGTGCGTCTGAAAGAACCGGAAATAAAACCGACACTGCCAGACGAGCAGGGCGAACAATAACGACCGCAACAATTTTGCGACGGCGACCGCCGACTTATGCCGACGATCCCGCCGCCTTTTGCAAGGCTGCCGGAGACTATGGAAACCAGAACCTCGAAAACCAATCAGGCATCCGACCCCGGATATGCCGACCTGTTTACCCCAAAACTTGTAACCGTCCTTCGCGAAGGTTACGGGTTTGCGCAGTTGCGGGCCGATGCGATTGCCGGTTTGACGGTGGCGATTGTCGCCTTGCCGTTATCAATGGCGATTGCGATTGCATCGGGCGTTTCCCCCGCACAGGGGCTTTATACCGCGATTGTCGGGGGGATTCTGGTATCGCTCCTGGGGGGCAGTCGCTTTCAGATTGGCGGACCAGCGGGGGCTTTCATCGTTCTGGTCGCAGGTACGGTTCAGACGCATGGCCTTGATGGCTTGATCATTGCCACTATCCTGTCGGGATTGATGTTGCTCGCCATCGGGGCGCTGAAGCTTGGTACCTATATCAAATTCATTCCCTATCCGGTGACGGTTGGCTTTACTGCCGGGATTGCGGTGATCATTTTCGCAAGCCAGATCAAGGATTTGCTGGGGCTGACTTTGTCAGGCAAAGAACCGGGGCCGCTTTTGGAAAAGCTCCCGGTGATCTGGGCGGCATTGCCGGGGATCGATCCGGTGACGGTTGCGTTGTCCGGCGCGACGATCCTTGTGATCATCGGCAGCAAACGGCTGCGCCCGCATTGGCCGGGCATGCTGATTGCGGTGGCCGGGGCCGCATTGGCAACCGCGTTGTTCAATCTGCCGGTATCGACCATCGGCAGCGTCTTTGGCGGTATTCCCGGTGACTTCCCCATGCCCATCTTGCCGGAATTCACCCTTGCCAAGGTCCAAGCGGTTTTGCCCAATGCGATTGCCTTTGCGCTTTTGGGGGCGATTGAGTCGCTTTTATCAGCCGTGGTGGCCGATGGCATGACCGGCCGACATCACAGATCGAACTGTGAGCTGGTGGCCCAAGGGGTGGCAAATATGGCGTCGGGTCTGTTTGGGGGCATTTGCGTGACCGGCACGATTGCAAGAACGGCCACCAATATCCGGGCCGGTGCGCATGGGCCGGTTTCGGGCGTTTTGCACGCGCTGTTTTTGTTGTTGTTCATATTGGTTGCTGCGCCGCTAGCCAGTTTCATTCCGTTGGCAAGCTTGGCCGGGGTGCTGGCGATTGTGGCATGGAACATGATCGAAAAGCACGCGATAGCGACCTTGCTGCGCGCATCGCGTGGCGATGCGGCGGTGTTGCTGGTAACATTTTTACTGACGATTTTCCGCGATCTTCTCGAAGCAATCGTTGTTGGATTTGCCCTTGGCTCGGTTCTGTTCATTCAACGCATGTCGAAAACAACCGCAATTGCCACTCACAGCCCGTTCGTATCCGAAGATCGGGCCGACGGTACGACCGGCGGCGGGGCATCGGATATTTCATCGACAACCGACCCCGACATCATGATTTACCGGATTACCGGCGTGTTCTTTTTCGGGGCGGCGGCATCCATTGGATCGGTTCTGGACCGGATTGGTGATACGCACCGGGCATTGATCATTGATTTTGCCGCTGTACCGTTTCTCGACTCAACTGCGGCCAATACGATTGCGGGACTTGCCCGCAAAACACGCGGGTGCGGGATCGAGGTGATCCTGACCGGCACATCGCATGACCTTCGACGGGAACTGTTTGCACATGGTATCAAGCCGCCGCTGGTTCATTATGAAACCGATATCGAGAAGGCGGTCGGGCGCCTTCGCGCGCATGGATTGCGTAACGTCACGGCATCCTGAGTTGCGACCGCAAAGACAGTGATAATGACCCAAGCCCTTGTCAGGCATTGGCAAAATCCGGTTTTGGGTTTATTTGGTATAGCTTTACCGAATTAAGCTGAAAGGCACTGCCATGTCGCAGGAAACCGGACTTGCCGTCGATATCAATGACGGCGGCATTGCAACCATCACCATTTCGCAGCCGGAGCGCAAAAACGCGCTGACCAAACCGATGTGGGGGGAGCTTGCCCGGATTGCCGATGATCTTGGCGGGGATAATAACCTGCGCTGTATCGTTATTCGCGGCGGCAGCGGGGCCGGGTTTGGGGCCGGAGCGGATATCCATGAATTTGTCCGCGAACGCGACGGGTTCGAAAAGGCACGTGATTATGGAATGCTTCATGCCGAGGCCTTGCAGGCGCTTCGGGTCTGTCAGCATCCGGTCATTGCCGCGATTGACGGGCCGTGCATCGGGGCATCATTTGTGTTGGCTGCGGCGTGCGATTTGCGGATTGCGGCCGATAACGCCAAATTCGCCGTGCCGCCGATGAAGCTTGGCGCGACGCTGGGCTATCCGGAATTGCAGATCATGCTCGATCTGCTGGGCGAGGCGGCGTTGTTTGAAATCCTGCTTGAAGGGCAGGTGTTTGATGCCGAACGCGCACGTGAAATCGGCTTTGTCGTCCGCCATGTGGCGATTGAGGCGTTCGATGCGGAAATCGCATCAACCGCCGCCCGTATTGCAAGCGGCGCACCCATCACCCAACGCCTGCACAAGAAAATGATCAATCGCCTCAAAGAAGGTGGTGCCATCGGTGCCAAGGAATTTGACGAAGGATACCGCGCCTTTGACAGTGCGGATTTTAAGGAAGGTTACACCGCCTTTCTGGAAAAAAGAAAAGCGGTGTTCGAAGGCAGGTAACGGTCAGATCACAATGGCAAATCCGGTGTCAGCGGCACATCGGTAATGCCGTAATCAAGGCCCATCTTGTGCAGCTCGCTTGTGATTTGCGATCTGTGATGGGTTTGGTGGTTGAAAAGCTGCATCAGGAAAAGCTGGCGCGGCAATTTGCGGGTTACACCATCCAGCCCCATCAATTCGCGAATGTCATCCTGCCAGCTGTGATCATTGGAATCGACGAATGCGGCAATCTCGGCGTCGGTTTCGATCCGCATTTTGCCGAGCATTTCGAAATCATCGGCCATTATGGTACGGGCATCAAACGGTTCGGCCTGTCCGGTTTTCAGGATACCGAGGATGCGGTGATCAATATACAGCAGATGGTTCAGCGTTGCATGGATGGAGCCAAAAAACATGCCGCGGTCACGACGGCGTTCCGCGTCGCCGATCTGTTCGCAAAGTTCGTACAGAACGCCATTCTGCCAGATGTTGTATTTGGCCATGGCGCGGCCATAATCGTTGAAATTCATCTTTGCCATTTTGGTGGGGCTCCTGTCTGGCTTTAATTGACTGTGTTTAGTCGGCGGCAACGACAACGGTATCGCCGCTTTGCGCCGGGGCGGGTTGTTCGATCTGTTTTGCCTCGGCCACGAAATGCACCATGACATTGGCGAAAATGCCAAAGGCCAGCATTGATGCGGTCGCAGGCAGGAGGCTGCCGTCATGAACCTGTCCGATGATGGTGCCTGCCAAGGCGCCAGTGGCAAACTGGATGGTGCCCATCAAGGCGGTTGCCGTCCCGCCGATATGCGGGAAATACTGCATGAAGGCCGCAGTTGCGTTTGGCGCTGTCAGCCCGATCATGCCAACGGCGACCATCACAAGTGGCACAACCGCATAAAGGGATGGTTCGAACACATTCACCGCAATGAACAATCCGATTACCGCCGCCAGTTGAAGGCCGGTGCCGATCGCCAGTATCTGATGACATTCAAGCCGTTTCAGCAACGGATTGTTCAGCCGGTTGCAGATCACGATGACAATGACATTGGCTCCGAACAGATAAGGGAACTGGCTGGGTGATACGCCAAAATAATCAATATACATGAACGGGCTGTCGGTCAGGAAACTGAACATCACCGCACTGGCGCCGGTATGGGCCAGCATGAAACCAACCGCCTTGCGGGTACGCAGAACTTCCAGATAGGTCCACAAAACCCGTCGCGCAGGCCCCGCATAGCGTGGGCGCAGCTTGGTGGTTTCAGGCAGCTTGAACCAGACAACCACCAGCATGATGCTGCCATAGATCACCAGCAGAACGAAAATTGCCTGCCACTGGAAATAAACCAACAGGGCCGAGCCGACCGTGGGCGCGACCAGCGGTGCAATCATCATGATTACCGCGATCAGGGCAAACATACGGGCCGCATCTTTGCCGTCAAACAGGTCGCGGACCGACGCACCGACGATGACAAGGGCAAAACCGCCGCCAATCGCCTGGATAAAGCGCATGACGTTGAGCGAGAAAGAACTGTCGACAAAGATGATCATCGCACTGGTGATGATGTAAATCACCAGTCCGACAAGGGCGACCGGACGGCGACCTACGCGATCCGAAAGTGGCCCGCCAATCAGTTGCCCCAGTGCAAAGCCGATCAGGAACATGCTGATCGATACTTCGACATTGTGGGTCGGCGCACCAAAATCGACCGCCATAGCCGGGATGGCCGGCAGGTAGGTATCAATCGCAAAGGGCGCAGTCGCGATCAGGGCGGCAAGCAGGATCGCAAGGCGCTTGGTATTGATCGGGGCGCTGGCATCTTTATTCGCCATGACTTCCGTATCCGTTTCTTATGGTGGCAGGTGGGGTGCGATCCGTCCGGTTTCTGGTGTAGATATTTAACGGACTTCCTTAATGCTGGCCACAATGACAGGTAATGGGGCAAATTCGCCGACCCCCGGATAACGGGAGGTGCGAAAATTCCGGTCAGATAGGGCCGTGGCGTTAGGAAGGCTGCGCCGTTACGAGTGACGGGGCCGGGTGGATCGCAACCTGAAACGATTCAAGTCATGCTATTATCCACGTAAATTCTGTTTTTTCCAGCTCGGCGATTTTTGCGGGCTGAATATCAGCTATGCATATAACCGTTTGAGGCGTTGGAAGAATATAGGCGGCAAAAGAAAACGGCACCCGCGATGGGGTGCCGTTTGCAAGGTTTTCGGTTTTCACCGGCCCTAATAATTCATGACCTTTTCCGGGCCCATCAACATGGTCGGAAGCCATGTCGAAATTGCCGGGATGTATGTCACGATGATCAGGAAGACCAGAAGGATCATCAACCACGGCAAAGCGGCGCGAACCACTTGAACCAGCGACATTCCGGTAATGCCCGACGTCACGAACAGGTTAAGTCCGACCGGAGGCGTGATCAGGCCGATTTCCATGTTCACGACCATGATGATACCCAGATGGATCGGATCGATACCGAGCTTTATCGCGATCGGGAAGAGGATAGGCGCCATGATCAGAAGGATCGCCGACGGCTCCATGAAGTTCCCGGCAATCAGCAGGATGATGTTGACCACAATCAGGAAGGCCCAGGGCTCCAGACCCCAGTTGATGATGGTTTCAGCAATGGTGTGCGGAATGCGTTCGGATGTCAGCACATGAGCAAACAGCATGGCGTTGGCAATGATGAACATCAGCATGATGGTCACTTTGCCTGCCTCAAGCAGCACGTGGCGGATATCCTTGTCGAACGGGATCATGGCAATGGCCTTGCCGATTTTCGGAAGGTTATGGCCAATAATGGCAGCAAAGCTCATGCCTTTTTCCGGAACCCATGCAACGCCTTTTATCGGCCCCATATCGCGATAGAACACGATGGCGACCAGCATGGCATAGACGGATGCAACGGCCGCGGCCTCGGTCGGGGTAAATATCCCGCCATAAATGCCGCCCATGATCACAACAACCAGAAGCAGGCCACCCGATGCTGAAAACAGGCCTTCAAGCCATTCGGTAACGCTCGGACGATCCTGTTTTGGCAGTTTCTTGATCCGGGCCACGATATAGATCACGGTCATCAGCATGATGCCGGCAATCAGACCGGGAATAACACCAGCCAGGAACATGCGACCAACGGAAACCTGGGTTGCCGCGGCATAAACCACCATCACGATCGACGGCGGGATCAGAATGCCCAGCGTCCCGGCGTTACAAATCACACCGGCGGCGAAATTGCGCGGATAACCCGATTTGATCATACCGGCAATCACGACGGAACCGATGGCAACAACCGTGGCCGGGCTTGAACCCGAAACGGCGGCAAACAGCATACAGGCCAGAACCGACGCCATGGCAAGACCGCCATGGAACCAGCCCACCGTATCGACGGCAAATCGGATCAGGCGGCGTGCCACCCCGCCAGTCGACAGGAAGGTCGAGGCAAGGATAAAGAACGGAATGGCCAGAAGGGTGTAATGTTCCATCCCGTTGAAAAGCTTTTCGATCAGGGTCGCAAGCGAGTCTGATCCGAAAAACAGGATGGTGGTGATGGATGACAGGCCCAGCGCCACGCCGATCGGGGTGCCAAGCGCCATCAACGCAAACAGCGTGATGAACAGATATGCGATTGTCATTTAAGGCGTTCCCCCGCGATCATTTATCGTTGTCGCGACGGACGATGCCGTCGGCCATGACGTCGGCTTTGTCGCCTTCGCCAATGGTTTCGATCGCCTCGCGTGCTTCATCGGCAAGCGAGAATCCGTTTTGCTGACCCGAAAGAATACGCCACAGGACCTGTCCGAGACGGAACAGCAGCAACGCACCGCCAAGTGGCAGGATCAGATAGACGACCCACATCGGGATCGGGGAATCTTCGGCCTCGATACCGATCATGTGATAGAAGGTCATGCTTTCCCAGCCGCCATAAAGAATAAGCGCGGCATAGGACATGCAGACCAAAGCAACAAAGATACCGGTGATGCGCTGGGCGGGTTTTGCAAACAGTTGAACAAGGGCATCAACCCCGATATGGGATCCGACCTTGACACCATAAGACATGCCGAAAAGCACAAGCCAAGCAAACAGAAATTCGGTGATTTCCATCGACCAGGTCATGCCGGAATTGAAGCCGTAACGAAGGACGACATTGACGAAGGTCAGCATCGTCATGGCGGCGAGAAGGAGGGCAATAATGCCCTCCTCCAGCCGGTCAACGACCGTTTTAATCATAGCGGTAACGGTCCTCTAGGTTCGAGGAATTACTTGTTGCAGGCGGCAGCGGCTTCGATCAGATCGGCACCGATATCGCCTTCGAACTGCGCCCAGACAGGCTTCATGGCTTCGCGCCATGCTTTGACATCGTCAGCAGACGGTTTGACGAGTTCGGTTTCACCCGAATCAACGATCAGCTGGCGCTGTTCGTCGGCCAGTTTGCCCGACAGGCCGTTGGCATATTCGGTTGCCTCGTCCATGGCCTGTTTCAGGCCAGCCTGGATTTCCGGATCAAGACCGTCCCACCATTTGGTCGAGGTCACGACGAGATAGTCGAGAAGACCGTGGTTGGATTCAGTGATGTAATCCTGAACTTCAAAGAACTTCTGGGAATAGATGTTCGACCAGGTATTTTCCTGACCGTCAACAACGCCGGTCTGAAGTGCCGAATAGGTCTCGGCGAATGCCATTTTCTGAGGAACGGCATCAACAGCTTCGAACTGTGCAGCAAGTACGTCCGAGCTCTGAATACGGAATTTCAGGCCAGCAGCGTCAGCCGGGGTCAGCAGCGGCTTGTTGGCCGAGAGCTGTTTCAGGCCGTTGTGCCAGTAACCAAGACCGGTAAGACCCTTGTCTGCCATCGACAGCAGCAATTCCTGGCCTTTTTCGCCTTTCTGGAAGCATTCAACAGCTTCCATGTCGTTGAACAGGAACGGAAGATCGAACAGGCCGAGCTTCGAGGTCCATTTGCCGAATTTCGCAAGCGACGGTGCTGCAAGCTGGACGTCACCACGCAGCATTGCCGGCAGAACCTTGTCGTCATCGAACAGCTGCGAGTTCGGGTAAATTTCGACTTTAACCTTGTCACCAAGGATTTCTTCGGCGCGCTTTTTGAAGAATTCAGCGCCCTGGCCCTTCGGGGTGTTCGGGGCAACCACATGGGCGTATTTGACAACAACCTGTGCGGACGCCGCGCTGGTCATGCCAAGAACGGCTGCCATTGCAACGCTGGTTGCGAGAAGTTTTTTGGTAATCGGACGCATCAATAGTCTCCCTATAAGCTTTGTGCGTTTTCCCAGTAGCGCGCCAATTATCGGCGTCGTTCAGGTCGCCGTTTGGCGCTGGGGTGCAACACTGCAATTGCCGGGCCAGTTCTGCATATCTGTCATTACGATAAGTAATATCAGCGGTTTGCAGTGTGTTTCGCAATGGTGCGGTGCAGCGTAAGTTCTTCTTTTTGTTGTCTTTCCCGCACATCCCTTCTTCGCAATGTGCGGTCTTCCGCACAATATCTCAAGTTGAAAATGCAAAATTTTTATCGATTGCAGGATTTTTGACGCAGGCGGGGCGGGTGGTTGGTAGGACCAATTGCAAAACGTGCGGCAAAGGCTTATCCCGCCAGTCGCTTTGTCAGATTACGGGCAGTATTGCGGGGCGATTTGCCCTGATCGTTCCTAACCGTCTGATTTATTGCGAAACTCTGCCGGGACGATGCCGTATTTGGCAAGTTTGTCATAGAAGGTTTTGCGCGGAACGCCCAGTGCATTGACCGTTGCCGTTACATGGCCGCCATGCTGACGGAGTGCCTCGCAGATCACGCCTTTTTCAAATGCTTCGACTTGCTGGGGCAGGGACAGGACATTTTCGGTTGCCTGTGCGCTGTCACCGGCAAACGGATCAAGGCCCAGAACCCGGCGTTCGGCAGCGTTGCGCAATTCGCGGACATTCCCCGGCCAGTCATGGGCAGTCAGGCGGGCGATTTCCGTGCCGTTCAACGGGGCAAATTCCCGGCCAAACCTTCCTTGCGCCTCTTTCATGAAATGCTGGAAAAGAAGGGGGATGTCATCCTTTCGATCACGCAATGGCGGGATGTGCAGTTGCACGACATTCAGCCGGTAATACAAATCCTCGCGGAATGCCCCGCGTGATGATGCCTCGCGCAGATCAATCTTGGTTGCGGCCACCACGCGCAAATCAATAGGTTGCAACTTGTTCGAGCCCAGCCGTTCCAGCGCGCGTTCCTGCAAAACCCGCAGCAGTTTGACCTGAAGCGATAACGGCATGCTTTCGATTTCATCAAGGAACATGGTGCCCTTGTCGGCAAATTCGAATTTGCCGATACGCTTGTTCTCCGCCCCGGTGAATGCGCCCGCTTCGTGGCCGAACAGTTCGGATTCAATAAGGTTTTCAGGCATTGCGCCGCAATTGACTGCCACAAACTGGCCGGGGCGGCCTGATGCCTCGTGCAGGGTGCGCGCAACCACTTCCTTGCCCGCACCTGTTTCGCCATTGATCAGGACATGGGCATCGGTCGCGGCGATATTGCCAATCAGCGTGCGTAGCTTTTCCATGGCAGGCGTGCGACCGATCAGGCCCGATACTTCCTTGCTGTGGCGGGCCAGTTCGGCCTTGAGCGTCCTGTTTTCAAGAACCAGCTGCCGATGGGCCATGGCCCGGCGCGCGATATCGATGAAATGATCCGGGTCGAACGGTTTTTCGATGAAATCAAACGCGCCTTCGCGCATCGCACGCACCGCGGTGGCAACGTCACCATGTCCGGTGACAAGGATCACCGGCATTTCCGGCTCAACCTTGCGCACCTGAGACAGCAATTCCATGCCGTCCATGCGCGGCATGCGGATATCAGTAATCAGGATTCCAGGCCAGCCGCGGCGAACACGTTCCAGCGCCGAACCGGCGTCACTGTGGCATTCGACAAGGATGTCGGCAAGCTCCAGCGTTTGCTGTGCGGCTTCCCGCACATCTTCGTCGTCATCGACAAACAGAACGCAATGGGCCGAGTTATTCAAATGCCTTCCCCTTTTAATCCGTTCCGGATCACGGGGCGATCATACGATGTACCAGCAGATCCGTTTCCGCGCCTTCTGTTTCGGCGGTTTGGCCGGATGTTGTATCAGGCATCGGCGATGCCGTCGAGGTTGATGTGCCGTCATGCCCGGACACCTGTTCTATGCATCGCAATTCAATCGTGAAACAGGCCCCGCCCATCGGGCGGTTTTCCGCACGTATCGTGCCGCCAAAGCTGCGCATGATGCCATAACAGATCGAAAGCCCCAGCCCCAGCCCGTCACCAAACGGTTTGGTGGTGAAGAACGGGTCGAACAGTTTGGGCAAATTTTCGGGCAGGATACCGGGGCCGTTATCGGTAATCGCGACCAGAACGCGACCATCCTTTTCCTCAAGCATGATACCGATTTCGGGGAATTCCTCATCCCGGCAGGCATCGGCGGCGTTGCTCAGGATATTGAGGAATACCTGTTCAAGCTGGTTTTCCTCGGCGGTGACTTTTGGCAGGTTTTCCAACGGCTGATAACGTATGTCGGCCAATCCGGCCCGGCCGGTTTCGCGCAGCAGATCAATCGCCTTTTCCAGCGGTTCGGCCAATTGCACCGGATGGGTGTCATGTTTTGGGCGGCGGGCAAAGGTTTTCAGATGGTTGGTGATCCGACCCATGCGTTCGGTCAGTTCAGAAATCCGGCCCAGATTACGGCTGGCGGTTTCGTCATTGCCGCGCGCAATGAATTTAAGCGCGTTTTCGGCGTAACTTCGAATGGCGGTCAGTGGTTGATTGATTTCGTGTGCAATGCCAGCTGACATCTGGCCAAGGGCGGCAAGTTTGCCAGCCTGCACCAGTTCGGCCTGTGCCGTGCGCAGGGCGTCTTCGGTGCGGCGGCGTTCGCTGATTTCCTCGGCAAGGCGGAGGTTTGTGCTCATGAGGTCGGCGGTGCGAAGCCGCACCTGACGTTCCAGTTCACGTTGCGACCAGTCGCGGATTTCTATTTGTTCGAGCATCGCGCGACGGCGTTGCAGCAGCACAAAAATCGTCCCCATGATGATGATATGCATGGCCCCGCCGATGAAGCCCGCGGTCAGGATCGACTGATCAAGAACCGCCTTGTCGGTCAGCAGATAAATATTCCAGCCCTGTTTGGGCAGGGGGCTTCGGATCACAAGATATGGTTTGGCATCATTTTTGGCTTTTCCGCTGGCTTCGGCGTCTGGTTTTGCCGTTGCAGCTTGCCCTGATTGAAGGGTTTCCGGAGTGATGACCTGTGCTGGTGCAAGTGACAGAATACTGATCCCGTCATCGCCGGGCCATTCGCCCTGATGAACGGGCATCGGATCGAGCGGGTATTCACCATATTTGCGCGAAAGCATCAGTTCAGGCCGGTCTTCGGGCGGAATACCGGTCAGGGCGCGAAACCGCCATTCGGGCCGTGATGTAATGATGACGATGCCGTTTTCATCGGTTACCAGAACATTCTCGTTCCCGCGTGCCCAGCGTTGGACAAGGGTTTCAAGGTGGGTCTTGACCACCATCACGCCTTCGAATGCCGCCCCGTTCGGGCGGACCGGATGCGAGATATAATAACCTGGGACATTCGACGTGATGCCAAAGGCAAAGTAATGCCCGGTCAGTCCGGCTTCGGCCTGTTTGAAATAGGGCCGGAACGCAAAATTTCGCCCGACAAAGGATGCATCGCTGTTCCAGTTGCTGGCCGCAATTGTTGTCCCGTTGCGATCCATGAAATAGATGTCGGATGCGCCACTGTCAGCGGCGAGTTTTTCCAGATAGAGATTGACCTCGGCCGCGTCCGACGGGCTGGAATGCAGGGCAAGGTCAAGGATACGTTTGTCACTGGCAAGCGTGATCGGAAGGTATTCGTGTTCCTTGATCGCTCCCTGAAGGTTGGAACGATAAAGTTCCAGCTTGTTGCGGCCGTCCTCGGTGATTTCGACAAGACGGGTTTCGCGCCACAGTTCCGTGGTCAGCCAGACGGTAACCGGCAGCAATATCAGCATTCCGGCCAAAACCAGCCGTGCACTTCGCTTTGCGGATATTGATGTCTTGAGCATTTCCCGCCAGACCGTTTCAAGAATTATGCCGGGGTATTATGATGACATATTGGTAACAATGCATAGCCGAAAAAGGCTTCGCGTGTCAGGCGCTTGATAAAAGTGCGCACTGTCTGTACCAATCAGGAAACGATCTGGCCTGATCGTGGCCCCACGTTTCCTGCCTGGACGGGAAATCCATATTCCGACAAGGATGTGACCCTGAATGACCGATGATGATGCACGCCTGATCTGGGTTCTGGCCGATGACCGTGCAGGAAACGTCAATCAGGCCATCGGTGTCGCAGAAGCACTGGCACAGCCCTTCAAGCGGGTCGATATCGGTTATACCAATCTGGCACGGTTGCCCAATGTTATCCGCCGGGCCAGCCTTTTGGGGGTGGATACCGGATCACGGGCGCGCCTTGTCGCACCCTGGCCCGATCTGGTGATTGCCGCAGGACGTCGTACCGCACCGATTGCCCGCTGGATCAAAAAGCAAAGCAACGGCCATACACGCATATGTCAGATCATGCGTCCGGATGGGGGCGAGGGGGCGTTTGACCTGATTGCGGTCCCGGCCCATGACCGGATGCCAGCGCGTGACAATGTTGTTGAAATCCCCGGTGCCCCGCATCGGGTAACCGAGACGCGGCTTCTGATCGAGGCCGATCTATGGCGGCCGCATTTCAAGGGGCTGCCAAGCCCGCGCGTGGCACTGATCATCGGCGGCAGCACCAAAAGTACGGTATTCACCGCGGATATGGCCCGGGAACTGGTTGGTCGGGCGATTGAGGCGACCGGGGCCATTGATGGTAGCCTGCTGGTCACGACCAGCCGTCGCACAGGCCCGGAGAACGAGGAGATCATTGCCGAAATGCTCGGCAATTCGGGGCTTGCCTATCATCTGCATGATTGGAGCTCGAAGGCGGAAAATCCGTATTTCGGGTATCTGGCGCTGGCCGATATCATCCTTGTTACCGGAGATTCGGTTTCGATGTGTTGCGAAGCGGCTGCCGCACCGGGCGGGGTTTATATCTATGCCCCCGATGGCATCGCAGGCCCCCGCCATCAACGTTTGCATCAGTCACTTTATGACGGTGGATATGCGCGGCCCTTGCTTCCCAACACGGAAATCGTGCCGTTCAGGCATCCATCCCTGCAACCGGCCCGAACGGTAGCGCAGCGGTGCCTTGAACTGCTAAGTGCACCTGTTTCCTGATCTGCCAGAATCCGCGATTTTATTTTTATCGTGATAGTGATCGTTACGGAAGTCGGATACCGTTTCCGTGCGGATCAATATGATTGACCAGAAAATCGATGAAGGCCCGGATGCGCGCGGCAAGATGTTCATGCCCGGCAAAGATCGCATGGATCAGCTGTTCGTCATTCGGGTTCCAGTCGGGCAGGATTTCAACCAGTGTTCCGGCCTTCAGATCGCCCTGAACATGGAACCGCCCCAACCGCGCCATGCCGAGCCCTGAAAGGCAAAGGCGGCGCATGGCCGGGCCGCTGTCGCAGAGGAAATTGCCCGATACCGTCCGGCCAAACCGTTCGCCGGTGTCGGGATTGGTGAAAGGCCATTCATTCATCGGGATCGGGAAGTTGAACCGCAGGCAATTGTGACTGTCCAGTTCGTCCGGATGGCCGGGCAGGCCGCGTTTGGCAATATATTCCGGTGATGCGACGATGGTGCGGCTGCTTTCGATCAGTTTGCGGGCCTTTAACGATGAGTCGGGCAATGATCCGGATCGGATGGCGATATCGGCCCGTTCCTCAAGCAGATCAATGATCCCGTCGGTCAGGGAAAAGTCCAGCTCGACCTCGGGATAGCGTTCGAGAAATGCCGGGATCAGCGGCTGAACATACATCACGCCAAACGCGATGGAGGCATTGACGCGCAACCGGCCACGCGGGGCGGCCTTGCCGCCGCTTGCGACCGCACGTTCGGCATCGTCGATTTCATCAAGAACGCGCTGGGCGCGGACCAGATACATTTCGCCTTCGGGCGTCAGTTGCAATCCGCGCGTGGACCTTACCAGAAGCCGGGTCGCCAGCCGGTCTTCGATCCGTGTGACAAGCTTGCTGACAGCAGATGGCGACAGATGCAGTTTCCGCCCGGCTTCGGAAAAGCTTCTGAGTTCCGCGACCCGGATGAAGACTTCCATTTCCCCTGCGCGATTATCCAACTGATCCTCCGGCTTTGAATTGAATTCAAAAGCATTTGTCGCGCAATCCGGATTATCGTGCAAGCATTCCATCGGCATAGTGGGCGGCAATGAACGGGGCGGGATGCCCCACCAACCATTTGTGCCCGCAGACGCATGGCGCGCGGGCCGGAGAATTGAAATGCCGCTTGCTTTATTTGCGTTGACGATCGCGGCCTATGCGATCGGCACGACGGAGTTTGTTGTCGTCGGCCTTTTGCCGACCGTGGCAAACGATCTTTCGGTGACCCTGCCGATGGCCGGGTTGATTGTCAGTGTCTATGCCCTTGGCGTCACATTCGGTGCGCCGGTTTTAACCGCCCTGACCGGGCGCATGCACCGCAAGACCCTGATGCTGGGGCTGATGGGGGTGTTTGTGGTTGGCAACAGTGCCGCCGCCCTTAGCCCGAGTTATGAAATGCTTCTGGTTGCGCGGGTGATTTCGGCCTTTGCGCATGGTGTGTTTTTCTCCATCGGGGCGACGATTGCCGCCGATCTGGTGCCGGAAAACCGCCGGGCATCGGCGATTGCGATGATGTTCATGGGGTTGACGGTTGCGATTGTGACCGGTGTGCCGCTTGGCACCTATATCGGTCAGATGTTTGGCTGGCGGGCGACTTTTTGGGGTGTTTCGCTTCTTGGCGTGATTGCCTTTGTCGGGATTGCGGCTTTGCTGCCCTCGAACCTCAGCCGGGCAGAGCCCGCACGCCTGCTTGATCAGGTGCGCGTGCTTGGCAGTGGCCGGTTGCTTCTGGTGTTTGGCATGACCGCTTTTGGTTATGGCGGCACGTTTGTCACCTTTACCTATCTGTCTGCCGTGCTTCAGGATATTACGGGTTTCAGTGAATCCAGTGTCAGCCTTATCCTCGTTGCTTATGGGCTTGCGATTGCGGTTGGCAACCTTGCCGGGGGACGCATTGCGGATCGGAACCCGGTCCGGGCGCTGACCATCCTGTTTGCCTTGCAGGCCGTCACACTTGTGATCTTTACCTTTACTGCCGTGTCGCCGATCCTTGCGGTTATTACGCTGGCGGCCCTTGGTTTCCTGCAATTTGCCAATGTGCCGGGGCTTCAGCTTTATGTCGTGCAACTGGCAAAGCTGCACCGGCCGGGCGGGGTGGATGTTGCATCGGCGCTGAACATTGCGGCCTTTAACCTTGGCATTGCGATTGGGGCGTGGGTTGGCGGGATTGTCGTGTCCTCGTCGCTTGGCCTGTCGGCAACGCCTTGGGTTGCGGCCCTTCTGGTCGCGTTTGCTGTCGGCCTGACCATGATCAGCGGCGCGCTGGACCGCCGGTCCGATAACGCCCTTCAGACCGCATAACCGATATCGGGGGTGCTACGTCCCGTGCACCGGATGTGGCACCCCTTTGCCGGAAAGACTTGTTTTAAGGGGCTTTCTGGCGTTTTCTGATTGTTCGCCCCACAAAACCGGTTTTGATATGTCCATTTCGACTGCCCTGCCTGCTGCCGTTCCTGAACATTTTCCGCGCCAGATTGCGGTTCTGATCCTTGTTGTTGTTGCCTGTTCCTTTGCCGGGAACCATGTGGCGGCAAGGCTGGCATTTGAAAACGGCACCGGGTTGCTTCTGGCGATCCTGTGCCGGTCGGGGGTGGCGTTGGCCATCCTCATCACGCTTGTGATCTGGCAACGCCAGACGGTCCGGCTTCCGGCCGGAAGTCGGAAATGGCAGATTTTGCTGGGGCTTCTGGTCACCATTCAAAGCCTGTGCCTGTATTCGGCGGTGGCCCGCATTCCGGTCGCACTGGCCCTTCTGACGGCCAACAGCTTCCCGATCATTCTGGCGTTGCTGACCTGGGCGTTGGGTGGGGCGCGACCGACATTGAAATCGGCGGCCCTGATGCTGTTCATCCTGTCGGGGCTTGTCCTGGCACTTGATGTGCCCGGCGTTCTGGCGATGGAGGGTGATGTCGGTGCGAACTGGTGGCAGGGGATTGTCTTTGCGCTTGGTGCGGCAACGTCCTTTGCCGTGGCCCTTTGGGTGACCGATCACAAATTGTCGGCTTTGCGCGGATCGGTGCGCAGCATGTTCACCATGCTGATTGTGTTTGCATCGATGATCGTGGCCGGTTTCGCCGAACTGGTGCCGGGCGGGATGAATTTGCCCGCGGCAACGCCTGGCTGGCTTGGTCTTGGTGCATTGGTATTGCTTTATGGTGGTGCCTTTTCCGTCCTGTTTATTTCGGTGCCGCGGCTGAATATGGCGCGCAATGCGCCGGTGATGAATATGGAACCGATTGCCACCCTGCTGTTTGGCTGGGTGGTGCTGGAACAGATGATCAGCCCGGCCCAGATGCTGGGCGGGTTGGTCGTGATTACCGGGATTGTCATCCTGACGCTGCGCAAATCGGCCTGAGTGCCGGAATTATCGGAACCTTCGGGTTTGGCAGCCGTTGCGAAGACAGTCGCGACATTTTCAAT
Source organism: Thalassospira sp. MBR-102 (assembly GCF_040549275.1). Classification (NCBI taxonomy): domain Bacteria; kingdom Pseudomonadati; phylum Pseudomonadota; class Alphaproteobacteria; order Rhodospirillales; family Thalassospiraceae; genus Thalassospira; species Thalassospira sp. MBR-102. Next base: position 83,828 of record NZ_JBEPTC010000013.1, on the reverse strand, counting down.
GAGGAATTCAGATGTTTGATGTATCTGCAAATGGTGCGGTGATTCCCGCCCTTGGCTTTGGCACTTTTCGCATGCCCGAAGCCGACGTTCTGCGTATCGTGCCACAGGCGATCAAAACCGGCTTTCGCCATATCGATACGGCCCAGATTTACGACAACGAAGCCGCGGTCGGGCAGGCGATCCTTGATAGCGGCGTCCCGCGCAAGGACATCTTCCTGACCACCAAGGTCTGGGTCAGCAATTACAGGCATGATGCCTTTATCAAATCGGTCGATGAAAGCCTTGAAAAGCTTAAAACCGATTATGTCGATCTGCTGCTGTTGCATTGGCCGAACAATGATGTGTCGCTTGCCGATCAGATCGGGGCGTTAAACGAGGTCAAGCAGGCCGGCAAGGTGCGCCATATCGGGGTCAGCAATTTCAACATTGCCCTGATGGACGAGGCCGCCGCGCTATCGGATGCGCCGCTTGTGACCAATCAGGTCGAATATCATCCGTTCATTGATCAGACCAAGGTCATGGACGTTGCGCGCAAACATGGCATGGCCCTGACCGCCTATTATGCGATGGCCGATGGCAAGGTGCTGGAGAATGAGCAGCTTGGCGAGATCGCCAAATCGCATGACAGGTCGGTCGCACAGGTTGTTCTGCGCTGGTTGTTGCAGCAGAATGATGTGATTGCCCTGTCGAAAACCGCAACCGAAAGCCGGGTCGCGGAAAATTTCGACATCTTTGATTTCGAACTGAGCGGCGAGGAAATGCAGGCCATTCATGGTCTGGCCGATGAAAACGGCCGGATCGTCAGCCCCGACGGGTTGGCACCCGATTGGGACTGATGCTGCTTTCAGGAAGCGACAGGGCCGGGGAAACAGATTTTCCCGGCTAAGATATTGAGAAATATATCTTTTATGTCTTAATGAGTTTTGATTAGGAACTTTTTCCGGTTTTCTGGAAAAAAGTTCTTGATTTGTTCTTTTCGTTGTGGCATAAAGATAAAGTCAACAGGACAAATGGGTCCGGAGACAAAACCCGCAAAGCGTGATTCGCTTTTGCGGGTTTTTTGCGTTTCGGGCGGCAAAAACAGGAATGAGACGATGACAGGGCAGCGATCTGAAAGGCCGCAATGGCGAGGGCGGTATCGCCAAAGGGACGTTCATGGCGCATGGAAAAGTCATTACGGGGGTGGTGCGATCAGGCCGTAAGGCCGTCGGATATTTGCGAAAAACTGTGGTTTATCATGACGGGAGAGTTGTGCCCTTGGGGCAAGGGCGTTTGAACGGGGCAGCGAGAGCCGGGGCCAATTTGGTTCGGTCCAGTTCAGCCCGGTCGGTGAAGCGTGACAATGCCGAGAATCAGCGGGCCCGAATTGCGCCCGGATTGGATCGGCACTGGATCGTCTGACCGGGATTGGCTGGCAGGATCGTCAGCGGGCTGGTGGACCGTTTGGCGATGCCGAAAGGCTGGTCATCGATGGCGGGAGTTGTGTGTCTGCCATGCGGCAACATGTGGCCCTTGGGGTGAGGTGCGTTTGCGGCGTCAACCGAGGGCGGTAGGTGCTTGTTCAGGGCAGCGGGGTCCGTCCGGGGTGCGGTTGGTGGCGGTTGGCAATGCCGGGGGCAACGGGCTTGGCGGGATTGGATCGGTTTGCCCGGAGCGGCGGGCAGGATTGCTTGCCAGCGGGGCGAGGTGCGTTTGTGGTGTCCATCGAAAGCCCGAGGTGTTTGTTCGGGGCAGCAGGGACTGGGGCTAGGTCGGTCTGGTGCAATCCGGTTCAGTCCTGTCCGTCCAGCCCACCTGGTCGGTGGCGTTTGGTGATGTCGAGGGCAGCAGGGCTGGTTGGCTGGCAGGAATGGCCTGGCGATTGATCAAATCGTCATTCCGGGCGCAGCGGAGCGCAGACCCGGAATCTGCGCCCCATTGAAAGAGCTGGATTCCCGCCTTCGCGGGAATGACGGTCAGGTTGGGAATGCCGATCAGGTTGGGAATGACAATCGGATTGGGAGTGCTGTGTCAGCGGTCTGAGGGCCGGGTTATCCGGCCCTGTTGACAGCCACATCTAGACCGCCTGCGAATGCCGCCCGTGGGCGTGATCAAGATAGGTGTCAAACGCCGCACAAACCGCACGGACAAGCGGGCGGCCGTTTTCGGTCAGGTGGATGTGTGTGCCGTTAACTTCGACGATGCCATCCTGTGTCATGGCGCGGACCCGGTCGATTTCGCATGTGAAGCGGTCGACGGATGTGCCGTGATCGGCGCAGATGGCGGCGACATCAACCGTCAGGTTGCACATCAGTTCGTTGATGATGTCGCGCCGGATGCGATCTTCGTTGCTAATCGCGATACCCTTTTCAATCGCACATTTTCCGGCCTCTACCGCGCGTTGCCAGCGAGCAAGGGCCGGGTCGTTCTGGGCATAGCCGTGCGGCAGGGACGAAATCGCAGAGGGGCCAAAACCGATCAATGCTTCGGCGCGGTCGGTGGTGTAGCCCTGAAAATTACGATGTAACAGGCCGCTTTTCTGCGCGATGGCCATGGCGTCGTCATCGCGGGCGAAATGGTCAAGGCCGATGGCGCTGTAACCATGCGAGGTCAGTTGGGTCTGGATGGCTTCGTACTGGGCCCAGCGGGCTGCGGTGTCAGGCAGGGCTTCGGTCGGGATCAGGTTCTGATGCTTTTTCATCCATGGCACATGGGCATAACCGAATACCGACAGGCGGTCGGGGTTGAGCGTAACCGTCTGATCAACGGTTTCGATGATGCTTTCCACGGTCTGGAACGGCAGGCCATACATCAGATCGACATTGATGCCCGAAATTTTGTGCGCACGCAGACGGGCAATGACATCTTCGACCAGCTCAAACGATTGCACGCGGTTGACCGCACGTTGCACAAACGGGTTGAAATCCTGAATGCCGATGCTGGCGCGGGTAAAACCGCAATCGGCCATCACATCGATAAATTCCGGTGTGGCCGTGCGCGGATCCATTTCAAGGGCGACTTCGGCATCGTCAAGGATATCGATGCGGTCCGTCAGATCGGCCATGATCGCGCGGAGGTCTTCGGGTTTCAGTGCCGTCGGGCTGCCGCCGCCAAAATGAATGTGCGACACCTTGAAACGATGGGCGGGATCAAGCTTTGACAGCAGGCTTGCGATTTCAGCCCGAAGGGCGACAACAAAATTGCCGACCGGGTCATATTGCTTGGTGATTTTGGTATTGCAGCCGCAGAACCAGCACATTTCCCGGCACCACGGAATATGCAGATAAAGCGATAAGGGTTGTGCGGGATCGAGGTCACCCAGCCAGCTTTCGAAAACCCTGCCATTTACCGACGCACTGAAATGCGGTGCGGTCGGATAGCTGGTATAGCGTGGCAGACGCAGGTCGTATTTTTCGTAAAGGGCGAGTTGCATGACGGACATCCCGAAAATTCGTTCTGTCCGTCTTTTGCATTATTCCAAATTCATCTTCCTTGATATGCGTCAAGGAGCGGCAAAGCGGGAAATTACAGATGCTTGAAAGCCGAAATCAGATCAGCCCGCAGGATCGCCAGCCGTTCATTGCCGGTTTCCTCGTCATATGGTTCGGCCTTGCCGACACCCCAGATCGGGCCGGGCCATGCGGCATCATTTTTGAACCGGGCCACGACATGACAATGGAGTTGCGGGACCATGTTGCCCAGCATCGCGACATTGGTTTTATCGGCGTTGAAACGGCGTTTCAGCGTTGCAGAAACAATCGCGCATTCATCACCCAGCAATTTGCGTTCATCCGCGCTCAGATCATCATAATCGACCAGATTGGCGCGTTTTGGCACAAGGATCAGCCACGGATAGCGGGCGTCATTCATCAACAGGACATGGGACAGCGGGCCATCGGTGACGAGATCGGTGTCGGCGGCAAGTTGTGGATGAAGGGCGAAGTCGTTGATCATGGGGGCCTCTTTTGGGGCTTGGGGGGCTTGGGGCGGATGAATGTAAAATCTTATAATCGGAACGCATCAGCTTGTCGTGCGTTCCGGTAAGAGGACAAAAATGTCCATCCAATTGTTGTTTTTGAATAACTTGCAATAATCGTGGTTTGTGCGTAGCTAGAGCCGGGGTCGGACAAATGCGATACAGGAGCATGACCGGCATGGCGGACAGAAAGCGGGTGGTAATCGTTGGCGCAGGTTTCGGCGGCATGAGTGCCGCCAGGAAACTTGCGGGCAAGGATGATGTTGACGTTGTCCTGATCGACAAACGCAATCATCATCTGTTTCAGCCGCTGCTTTATCAGGTGGCGACGGCCGACCTGTCACCGGCCGAAATCGCCTGGCCGATCCGCAGTATTTTCAGCCGCTATCCCAATGTTTCCGTCTTCATGGGCGAGGTCACCGGGCTTGATTTGCCAGGCAAGCGGATCATCGCCGGGGATCGCGACCTTTCGTATGATTATCTGGTGATTGCGACCGGGGCGGTGACATCCTATTTCGGGAATGATCACTGGGCGATGGTAGCACCGGGCCTTAAAAACATTACCGAGGCGACCGATATCCGCAAAAGCCTGCTTCTGGCGTTTGAGCGCGCGGAAAACAGCGAGGATGCGGAAGAACGGCGTCGGTTGCTGAACTTTGTTGTGGTTGGCGGCGGGCCGACCGGGGTTGAGATGGCCGGGGCGATTGCCGAACTTGCCAAGCAGGCATTATCCCATGATTTTCGCCGGATTGACCCGCGTGATGCACGCATCATCCTTGCCGAAGGTGGCCCCAGATTGCTGGGCGCATTCCCGGAAGATCTATCGGAATATACCCGAAAATCCCTTGAAAAAATCGGGGTCGAGGTCCGGGTCAATCAGCAGGTTTCAGACATTACCGCGATGGGTGCGCAGATCGGCGATGAATTCATTCCGAGCGCCAATGTGATCTGGGGTGCGGGTGTCCGGGTTGATCATCTGGCCGACTGGACCGGGCGGGAATGTGATCGGGGTGGCCGGGTGATGGTCAATACCGATCTGTCGGTGCCGGGATATGAGGATGTTTTTGTCATTGGTGATGCTGCGCATGTGCCGTGGCGCGATGGCATGACGGTGCCGGGGATTGCGCCAGCAGCCAAGCAGCAGGGCAAGTATGTTGGCGGGCGTATTCTTGATCATATGGCAAGCCGTGAAACACCGCCATTCGCCTATCGTCATGCCGGAAATCTTGCGACGATTGGCCGTCACCGGGCGGTGATTGACCTGAACGGGTTCAAGCTGCGCGGCTGGCTGGCGTGGTGGTTCTGGGGGCTTGCGCATATCTATTTCCTGATTGGTTTGCGCGCGCCCGCCCTTGTGATGGTGCAGTGGGTGTGGAGTTATCTGTTTCGTAAAAAGGGTGCGCGCCTGATCACCGGATTGATGGCGGGAGAGGTATCGGAACAAATAAGTCCAGCGCAAAAACCGGCACAAAAAACGGCAAAAACACCACCGGGAGAATGAGGGGCGTTCGTCCCCCGGTGATGGTGCCGTCATGTTGTTCAGGCCGTCATGGCGATATCGGAAACCTGCGTATGACGTGCCTGCAATTCCACGACGATATCGGTAACCTTTGCCTCGGCACCGGCGATGGATTTTTGGGTGCGTTCATCGCCGAATTCGTCATATTCGATGGCGGCACTATGTTGATCGGTGATGCCGATATATTCCAGCGGGGCAAAGACGCCGCCTTCGACATGGTTAAGATGGGCGACACGTCCGCCCGGATCATATCCGAAATCGCCGCGCGAGGATAAAACCACCAGTGATTTGCCACCGGTCAGCATCGGCCAGTAGGGGACGCCATCACGCGACCGGTCAAAGCCGAAGGTGACGCCGACGCGGACGATATTTTCGATCCATGCCTTCATCTGGGCAGGCATGCCGAAATTATACATCGGCACCCCGGCAACAATCACATCGGCACGCAGCAATTCGGCAAGCAGTTCGTCGCTTTCGGCCAGAACCTGATGCATCCAGTCTTCGCGCTGATCGGGTTTGGTGAAGGCGGCGTGAACCCAGTCACCGGTTACCGGGCTGGGCGGATTGGCGCCGACATCGCGATAGATGATTTCGTCATCCGGGCGGGTGGCGCGCCATTGTTCGATGAATTTGGCGGTAAGGCGGCGCGAGTGGGAGCCGTGGGCGCGGGTGTCGGATCGGCCGGGGCGGGCGCTGCTGTCGATATGAAGGATGGTTGTCATGGGGCACCTTTGATCGTTAATGATGATCTGTGATAATCTGTGTTCATCTGTTTCGATTTGCGTTGCCCCATATTTGACTTGGATACAGGTTTTGATCAAAATCGAATATCTCAGCCAATAGATGAATTGAGTTCATCCATATGTCCTTGCCCCCGCTTGCGACGCTGCGTGCTTTTGAGGCCGCCGCCCGACACCTTAGTTTCAAGCGGGCGGCGTCCGAACTTGCCGTGACGCCAACCGCGATCAGCCATCAGGTGCGATTGCTTGAAGAAACGCTTGGTGTGCGGTTGTTCGATCGCAAGCCAAGGCAGGTGACACTGACCGCCGCCGGGCAGGAACTTTATCCGACGTTGCGCGACGGCTTTGCCGGTTTTGCCGTGGCGATTGACCGGGTCAAGGCGCGCAAACCCCAACGCGGGCTGACGGTATCGGTGCTGGCATCGTTTGCCGCCAAATGGCTGTTGCCGCGCCTTGGCGGTTTTCAGACAGCACATCCCGATATTCATTTGCGGCTGCATACATCGGCTGAGACGGTTGACCTTCATTCGGGGATGGCCGATGCGGCGGTGCGATATGGCAGGGGGCCATTTCCGGGGATGGTGGTGCAAACCCTGTTTGCCGACCGGTTCGCGCCGGTTTGCAGCCCGATGTTAAACATCCGACAGCCCAACGACCTGCGCGGGCAGACCTTTTTGCATCTGGAATGGTTGCGCCCGGACGAGGCAACGCCGACCTGGGCGCGGTGGTGCAAGCGGGCCGGGTTGGATGATGTCGATTTATCAAGCGGGCTTAGTTTCAGTGACGATACCCATGCCATTCAGGCCGCGATTGCGGGGCAGGGTGTTGTTCTGGCCAGTTCGGAAATGGTGCGCTCGGAAATCGCCGCAGGGCTTCTGGTGCAGCCATTCGGCCCGGTGATGGAAGGGCATCATTATCACCTGATCCATACCGGCAGGAGTGCGAACATCAAGGAAATCGAGGCATTCGGTGCGTGGCTGGCGGACGAAATTGCCAAAGATGGTGCCGTGTGATGAAGGTGTCCGGGGTGCCGTCCTGCTTTGGCATTGACGCGGCGGCGGCGATGCGAAACCATGATATTCCGAAATCATCCCCCAAGCAGGTGCCCGATGCCCCGTTTTAGTGCCAATCTTTCATTCCTGTTTGCCGATCTGCCGTTTGAAAAACGGTTTGCCGCGGCGGCGGCGGCCGGGTTTGGCGGGGTCGAATATGTCGGCGCCTATGACATGCCGATGGCCAGCGTCAAATCGCTGCTGAGCGATAATGGCCTTGAACAGGTTTTGTTCAACATGCCGACCGGCGATTGGGAAAAGGGCGAACGCGGGCTTGCCTGCCGGCCGGGGCGCGAGGATGCGTTTCGCGATTCCGTGGTCAAGGCGCTTGATTACGCAGCCGCGACCGGATGCAGGATGGTGCATTGCATGGCGGGTGTGATGGGCAAGGGCGAAGATGCCGGGGAACTGGCGCGGCTTTATTGCGACAATCTGCTTTATGCCGCCGATCTGGCCGAACAGGCCGGGGTCAAAATCCTGATCGAGCCGATCAATCCGCTTGATATGCCGGGATATTTGTTAAATTCGGTCGAACAGGCCGCCGTGATCCTTGATCAGCTTGATCATCCCCATCTGGCGCTGCAATTCGATATTTATCATGCGCAGATTGTCGGCGGGAATATCGCCGCGCGTCTGGACAGGCATCTGGACAAAACCGCCCATATCCAGATTGCCGGTGTGCCGGGCCGCCGTGAACCCGATAGCGGCGAGCTTAATTATCCGTTCCTGTTTTATATGCTGGATCGGGTCGGGTATGACGGCTGGATCGGCTGCGAATACAAGCCGCATGGCGATACTGTGGCGGGGCTGGAGTGGATACGCCCGTGGATGCCGAAACCCTGATCAGGGTTATTCAATCAGGATGGCGCGGAAGTCGTTTACGTTGGTCAGGGTCGGGCCGGTGATCAGGAGATCGTCGATTTTGGCAAATGCGCTATAGGCGTCGTTATTGGCCAGATATTCCCGCAGATCGACGCCTGCCGAAATCGCCTTTTGCCAGCTTGTCGGGTCGATGATGGCACCGGCGTTATCTTCGCTGCCATCGATGCCGTCGGTATCAATCGCAAGCGCGCTGAACCCGGCATGATCGCGGAACTGGATCAGGAGGGAGAGCAGAAATTCGCTGTTGCGGCCACCACGGCCGCCCTTGGCGCGGACCGTGACGGTTGTTTCACCACCTGATAACAGCACACAGGGTCTGGCGGCGGGTTGGCCGTGATTGGCGACCTGATGGGCGATCCCGGCATGGACGATGGCGACCTCGCGTGCTTCGCCTTCGATGGCGTCGCCCAGAATGACCGGATTGATGCCAAGGTCACGGGCGACTTTGGCCGCGGCCTCCAGACTATCCTGCGGGCGTGACAGCATGATCACTTCATGCCCGTCAAAGCATCTGTCGCCCGGTTTGACGGTTTCATGGATGTCGTTATTCAAAAGTTCGGTCGCGGCAAGCGGGATTTCGATCCGGTAACGGCGGATGATATCAAGCGCATCCTGCCCGGTTGTCGGATCGGCAACCGTGGGACCGGATGCGATGATTGCCGGATCGTCGCCCGGTACATCGGAGACCAGATAGGTGACCATGCGCGCAGGCGCACAGGCGGCGGCAAGCCTGCCGCCCTTGATCGCGGACAGGTGTTTGCGCACACAGTTCATTTCGGAAATGGTTGCGCCGCTATGAAGCAGGGATTTGCTGATCGCCTGTTTGTCTTCGAGTGTCAGACCCGGACCGGGCAGGGCCAGCAGGGCCGATCCGCCGCCCGAAATCATGCAGACCACCAGATCATCGGGACCAACGGATTTGACGATATCAAGAATGCGCTGGGCGGCCTTTTGCCCAGCGGCATCGGGGACCGGGTGGGAGGCTTCGACAATTTCGATTTTGTCGCACGGGACGGCATGACCGTAGCGGGTGACGACCAGACCGGAAATATCGCCATCCCATGCCTGTTCAAAGGCGCGCGCCATATTGGCCGATGCCTTGCCCGCACCGATGACGATGGTTTTGCCCTTGGGCTTTGACGGCAGGTTGCGCGGAATCTGGACCGCAGGATCGGCGGCCTTTAGGGCGGCATCCATCAACTGCAAAAGCGTGTCGCGCGATGTCGTCATGTCTGGTTTCCCTGATTGGTCGTATTTTTATCGTTCTTGTAATTGTCTTTGTATTTGCGGCTCAGTTCGGTTTGTTCACTGCGGCCAGTTTGAAATATTCGATGACCGCCTGTAAATGTTCGGACATGGCTTTTTCCGAGGCGTCCGGGTCACGGGCGGCGATGGCTTCGACAATCGCATAATGATGTTCCTGCACCATCCGGTCAAAGGATGGGCCGGACAGATTGTTAAAGCGGATTTCGGTCAGGGCGGCCTGCAGTACATCGTGAAGCATTTTCATGACGTGGTAATAGATGATTGATCCGCTGGCGCGGCCGATCATCATATGCAGGCGATGGTCATCATCGGCACGGTATTTCGGCGCGCGACGTGGATCGTGGGCCTGCCGGTAGGCGATGCGCAGCAGTTCGATATCCTCGTCACTGGCATTGATGGCAGCCCGCCGTGCGGCCCATGTTTCCAGCGTGCAGCGGATTTCCTGCAGGTCACGGAGGTTGTTAAGCGAATCCCGGACAAGATCGGTCATCGCGGTGTCCATTTCGACCCCGGTGGATGACAGGACTTCGGTGCCGCCGCCCTGAACCGCGCGAAGGTAACCACGGGTTTTAAGCTTTTGCAGGGCGGCACGGACCGAAACGCGGCTGACTTTCATGTCTTCGGCAAGCTGTCGTTCGCCCGGCAGACGGTCCCCGGGCAGGAACATGCCCGCAGTGATCATGTCGAGAAGCTTGTCGGCAACCTGATCGGCAATCCTTTTGGGCCGGTTGGCATCAACCGTGTCGGAAGATTGTGCAGGTTTGACAGGCGGCATGTTTTGAACACTCCAGCAGCGACCGAGACCAGCCGACAATGCGTTTCGTTTTATTGGTCATACCACTTTACGGGATGTTTTGCGTTGCTGCAAAGTGTCCGTTGAACTGTTGTAAAGGGGGCGTGCGGGCGAGCTTGTCAGTCCTGCAATAAATTGATAGTTCAACGGGGTCCGATTGCCGGTCTGTGCCGGTTTTGGACCCGAAAATTTCAAGCTGCCCCAATTTCAGGAGAATTCGCGTGAGCCACCATACCGGGTCGCTGCTGGGCCATGATGATCCAGCACCGTTTGAGGTTTTGAACGAGAACGGCAAGGGGCATTCGCTTTTTGTCTGTGACCATGCGTCGCGCGAAATCCCCAAAAGCCTTGGTACGCTGGGCCTGCCGGAAGAAGAACGCAAACGCCATATCGGTTGGGATATCGGCGCGCGCAAGGTGACCGAAATTCTGGTGGAGCGGTTTGATTGCCCGGCGGTTCTGGGCGGGTTTTCGCGGCTGGTGATCGATTGCAACCGGCAGCTTTGGGACCCGACCGGAATGCCCGAAATCGCCGATCAGACCGTCGTGCCGGGCAATAAAAACGTTTCACCGACGGAGCATATGAAACGCATCCGCGAGATTTTCCTGCCCTATCACGGTGCCATCGAAGAACGGATTGCCAATTTCCATGCCCATAAAATCGTTCCGGCCCTGATCGCCATTCACAGTTTTACCCCGGTTTTCCAAGGGTTTGAGCGGCCGTGGGAAATCGGCATTCTTTGGGATCGCGATGATCGTATTCCCGTACCGTTGCTGGCAAAGCTTCGCGAACAGAATCCCGATTTGACGATTGGTGATAACGAACCCTATTCCGGGCAGCATATGGCCGATTACACCATCGATCATCACGGCGAAGCCGGTGGATTGCCCTGTGTGTCGATTGAAATCCGGCAGGATCTGATTGATACTGATGCGGGATGTGAAAAATGGGCCAAAATCCTTGGCGATGCGTTTGTCGACATCCTGGCCGACCCGAACCTTTATAAAATCAGGAGAGACTGATTTGGCGGTGTCCCATTCGCGCGAACCGGGCTTTTCCATCGGGATCGAGGAAGAATTCTGGCTGGTGGACCGCGAAAGTCGCGATCTGGCGACGGACCCGGCAGCGGATTTTCTGAAAGACTGCAAGGATGCGCTGGGCGATCAGGTATCAAGCGAATTCATGCGCTGCCAGGTCGAAACCGGCACCAAGGTTTGCAATAGTGCAGCCGAGGCCCGCGACCAACTGACGCATATGCGCAGCACGGTTGCCGATATTGCCGCACGTTATGACATGGCGTTGCTGGCGGCATCGACCCATCCGTTTGCGCAATGGGACAGCCAGAAACACACCGAGGGCGAGCGTTACAGCACGATTGCGCGTGACCTTCGCACGGTTGTTGACCGGCTTCTGATTTGTGGCATGCATGTGCATGTCGGGATCGAGGATGATGACCTGCGGATCGAGCTGATGGCGCAGGCGAGTTATTTTCTGCCGCATCTTCTGGCACTGACCACCAGTTCGCCATTCTGGCGGGGGCGTGATACCGGGCTTCAGACCTTCCGTCTTTCGGTGTTTGATAATTTGCCGCGTACCGGATTGCCCGAAGTGTTCGGATCATGGGCGGAATATCGCCGCCATGTCGATATGTTGATCCAGGCCGGGGTGATCGAGGATGGCACCAAGCTTTGGTGGGATTTGCGCCCCAGTGACCGTTGGCCGACGCTTGAGATGCGGATTGCCGATGTCTGTACCGATCTGGAAGACGCGATCTGTGTGGCGTCGATCACGCGATGCCTGATGCGGATGCTGTATCGTTTGCGGCGCAATAACCAGCGTTGGCGGATTTATTCCAACATGCTGGTGCGTGAAAACCGTTGGCGGGCGTGCCGGTATGGAAGCGACGCCGGGGACAAGACCGGGCTGATCGATTTTGGCCGGGCGGAGATCGTGCCCTATGCCGATCTGCTTGAGGAAATCATCGAACTGATCCGCCCGGATGCCGAACATTTCGGCTGTGTCGCGGAAGTCGAACATGCGCGCACCATTATTGCACGCGGCACAAGCGCACGCCGCCAGCGCGAGATTTACACCGATGCGGTGAAAAAGGGGGCAAGCCCGCGCGATGCGTTGCTTGCGGTGGCCGATCACCTGATTGCGCATACGGTGCCAGGCGAAAAATCGGCGGTCTGACAGCCGTTTGGAAGCCGTTTGGAAGTTGCCGGGCGAACGGGTCTTGTCATGGCAAAGCGCATTGAGTATCGTCGCGCCGCATTAAAATTCAGCGCACCGGTTTCCGCTGCGCAATCATGATCGGAGAATATCAGGAATGACCGAAGTCGGTGGAATCGCAGCCGATCAGCTTGCGAGCTATGTCGAACGTATCGAACGCCTTGAAGAAGAAAAGGCCAACCTGATGGCCGATATCAAGGAAGTTTACGGTGAAGCCAAGGCGCTTGGTTATGACGTGAAAATCCTGCGCCAGATTATCCGTCTGCGCAAAATGGAAGACCACGAACGCACCGAACAGGAAGAAATCCTTGAGGTTTACAAACGTGCGCTTGGCATGAGCTGATCTGCTGTGTCAGGAGTGTCGCGCCAAGATGCAAAGCCCGCTTTCGAGCGGGCTTTGGTTTTTGTATCCTGTGGCAATGAATGACCGGACCCGCCCCCAAATCACAAGCGAAGTCACAGAAGGCGTTTGCCGTCTTTTGTATCATCACCGCATGGCATGCCTGACCGAACTTAGGCTTGGTAACGGGCGGAGGCTTGATGTGCTGGCCCTTGGCGAAAAGGGGGATCTTTGGGCGATTGAGGTCAAATCGTCGGTCGAGGATTTTCGCGTTGATCAGAAGTGGGAAAGCTATCTTGATTATTGCGACAGGTTTTTCTTTGCCGTGACGATGGAATTCCCGCGCGACCTGATCCCGGTTGATGTCGGGTTGATCGTTGCCGACCGGTTTGAAGCGGCCATTGTGCGCGCGGCACCTGAGCCGGACCGGAAACTGTCGGCAGCGCGAAGAAAGAAATTACTGATTTCATTCGGAAGGACGGCAGCAGGCCGGATGACTCCGGGGGCGGACAGTGAAATCTTCGTGCTTTAAATTATAAATGGCTAAATTAGAAAACAGTATAAATCTGTGAATGTATAAGTCTTTGTTATGTAATACTTATACGATACCCCGATAGGAAACGGATACCTTAGGGTAGTATTTCTTGTCTCATTTTTGAACTAATATCCTAACAAACATGTCACTTGGTTGTGCTAGTGGTCGCTGACTACACTCTGCCGCGCGGTCAGGTGATAGAAGAAAATATCCCTGGAAACGATCAAGATCGGTTCATGCCGCGGAAACCTGTATGACGGGGTGCATTTTTGCGCGCCTGTCGGATCGTGGGGGTACGATGGCGGGGATGGGACGGGCTGCGAAAGCGTTAGCAGGCCACGGGCTTGTATCGGGGGACGGCATCGGGACGCGGGGGCGTCATATCCGGTATGCCGGTCCGAAGCTTATCCGGCGCGGGGCTGCACATATATCCGTGCCCGGCCATGCCCGGCACATCACCACATTTTCAATAAAAACAAACGGTCGGCATTTGCCGCGCACGTATTTCGCAGCCTGCGAAATGGTGCGGGCGGATGATCGCTGTGTCGCCAATGACGTGGTTAAGGGACATCGCAAAAACAAGGGTGACGCCATAGTCACCACCTTCCGGGAAGCTGTTGGGGCAGCAGCCTGATATCCTTGTAGTTACAATTGGTTAGAACGTTACAGAATGAAAACTTTCGTCAATCTGAATATCGGTACCAAGTTGGCGGTTCTGCCGCTGATCGGGGTTATCGCCATTGCCATTGTGGGCGTCATCGGGGGACGCGCGATTGTATCACTTAGCAACGGTCTGGAATTTGCCGTTTCGGAGGCCTATCCGGAGGTCCGCGACATCAGCAATATCGACCGCAATGTCACAAAGGTTCATCAGACGGTCTATCGTCTGCTGTCATGGTCGGCCGCAGGCGTTGACGAAGACCGCATGAGCAGCGTGAATGCGGAATTGCAGTCGCAGATTACGGCGGCCCGCGATGCGTTTACCCAGATGCTGGGTGATCGGAACATGCAGGGGCCGGAACGCGAAATCGCGGAAGGCGCGGCCAAGCTTTACGAAGGTTACCTTGCCAAGATCGACCAGGTTCTGGGGATGCTTGATATCGAGTATACCGGGGCGCTGAGTTTTTCGTGGTCAGCACAGTCGGATTACGAAAGCCTGATGGCGACATTGGCCGAGCTTCGTGAAACGGCGGAAAACCGCATGGATGTTGCCAGTTCGGATGCGATGGCAGCCGGCATGGCAGCCCAGAATCAGACAATCATTGCATCGGTTGTTGCCGTCCTTGCGATGGTGTTGATCAGTTTTGCCATCACGCGCGTGATCGGCGTACCGGTCAAACGGTTGACGGCGGTGATGCGCGAACTTGCCGATGGAAGGGCCGATATCGATGTGCCCTTTACCGGGCGGACCGATGAAATGGGCAGCATGGCAGGGGCGGTTGAAGTGTTCCGCCAGAATGCCGAAAGTTTGCAGGAAGCCGAGCGCAAACGCATAGAGGACGAAGCCAAGGCGGCCGAGGAAAAACGCCGGATCATGCAGGAACTTGCCGCCGAGATCGAAACATCGGTCAAGGGAACGGCAACTGCGGTCAGTGCCGCAATCGAGGAAATCGGCGCATCGGCCAGTGCGATGCTGACCAATGCCGAACGCACCGATCAGCAAAGCGAGAATGCCTATGATGCGTCGGGCAAATCCAGCCGCAATATGGGCGAGATTTCAGAGGCCGCCAACAGCCTTGCGGCCGCGATTTCCCAGATCAGTAATGAAATCCAGGAAAGCAGCCGCCGCGCACAGGCCGCAAGCGAGCAGGCACTGGATGCGGATGCCAAAATCCGCAAGCTTGAAGAAGCCAGTGTCCGGATCGAGGATGTGGCGGCACTGATCGGCAATATTGCCGAACAGACCAACCTTCTGGCCCTTAACGCGACGATTGAATCGGCCCGTGCCGGGGATGCCGGAAAGGGCTTTGCGGTTGTGGCCAACGAGGTCAAGAACCTTGCCAGTCAGACGGCACGTTCGACCGAGGAGATTGCGACCGAAATCGCCAATGTCCGCACGGAAACCGTTCTTGCGGTCGAGGCGATCCAGACGATTGTTGCCAGTGTCAATGACGTCAACGGTATCCTTAAAGCCATCGCCGATGCGGTGCTGGAGCAGGGGACGGCCACCGGCCAGATCAGCAACAGCATTTCGGAGGCCGCCGGGTATGCCGAAACCGTATCAGGCGGGATTGGCGATGTACGTGAAATTGCCCGTGCCACCCGCGAGTCCGCGGA
This sequence comes from Thalassospira sp. MBR-102, assembly GCF_040549275.1. NCBI lineage: Bacteria > Pseudomonadati > Pseudomonadota > Alphaproteobacteria > Rhodospirillales > Thalassospiraceae > Thalassospira > Thalassospira sp. MBR-102. Next base: position 68,237 of record NZ_JBEPTC010000013.1, on the reverse strand, counting down.
TTCCGTCGGGCAGGCAACCGGCGAGCTTGGCCGCCAGATGACCGGTTTGAGTTCATCTGTGGACGGGCTTGTCGCCCGTTTGCGGGCGGTCTGATCCATTTTCCATTTTTCTTCCAACAGGTTCATCAAAGGGGATTACCTGATGACAACATTTATGCGTCTTTTTGTTTCTGCCGTGACCGCACTTTGCCTGACCACCGGCCTTGCACAGGCCCAGGACAAGGCGGCAACCGCACAGGAACTGGTCGATAAGGCCATCGCACTTTATGACGAAGTTGGCCAGGATCAGTCCTTTGCCACCTTCAACGACAAGGACGGCGAATATGTTTTTGACGAATATTATGTGATTGTCGCCGATGGTGAAAAGGGCACGTTCCTGACGCATGCGATCAATCCGAAGCTGATCAATAATCCGAAAATCTGGGATCTTCAGGATGTGAACAGCAATTTCATCATTCGCGACATGGTGGAAACCGGCAAGACGAACCCGGATGGTGGCTGGTCCAACTATACCTGGACCCACCCGGAAACCAAGAAACTTGCCGAAAAGAAAACCTGGGTAAAGCCGCATGACGGCAAAATCTTTATGGTCGGTTATTACGAATAACGGGTTGCCGAATCGTGGAATTACAGAAGGTCGCCCAAGTGGCGGCCTTCTTTATTTATGATATTGGCGATCATGGAAGTATATTTCTGCCTGTGACGACCGTCACATCAATAGTGAAATAAAAGTTACGAAGAATTTTACTGGTATAGTCATTTGCGATTTCACACTATTCGATGGTCTATATTTGTTCCAAACTTTCATAAGTTTGATGTCGAATGGTAAATTATCTTAAATATTGAATAGGTTATAATGCTTGTAGGGTAAGGACCCATTAATTTGGTTGAAATGGTCAATCAGATTTGTGCGGATACGCGAAGCAAAGCCGCAGGAAGATATATATCTTTTAAGGCTTTGCGACAAAGTAGCCCGTGCAAATCTGATTGATCCGAAGGACAGGTGTTATATTTGCGAACTCCGACGTCAAATCCCTTGTCCGGGATGCCGACCCGCACTGCGGGCTTTTCCTTGGATTTCGCAAATCTAACACCTGCCATTCCAATCAAATTAATGGGACCTGACCCTAGCTTCGTAGGCCCGCGCAAGACGGGCCGATATCTCCTGGGTGGAAGCGCTGGCAACTGCGGCGTTATTCCAACGCAGCGTTCGGGTGTTCAGCCGTTTAACGGCAAATGAGTGGGAGATAGCTGTGAGAAAAGTCAAACGGGCAATCTTTTTGTCCGGCGGGGGACCTGCCGTCGGGCTCAGTATCGGGGTTCTGAAACGACTTCAGCAGGAACCCGATATCACGTTCGATATCTGGTCTTCTGCCTGCATCGGTGCGTGGTTATCTGTGGCCTGGCATCAGGCGGACGAGGGACAGGAACTTGATCAGACCATCGGGTTTTTCCGCAAGATATTCCGCCCGGCAAGCGTTTATGACCGCTTTCCGATTGCATCGGCCTTTGCGCCGGATTTCTTTTCCGATTTCGCCAACCGGCTTTCCTATTTCTTTAACCCGGACAGTTATCAGGGGCTGATCGTGCCAGAAGCGATGGCCGAAGCCGCCGAGCATGTCCGCCATTTCATGGGCAATCCGAAATACTGGACGCCCCATAACCTTAACGATGTGCTGTTGAATGGTATTCTGGCGGTCAATCCGCTGTCGCGCTTTATGGTGGGCGCGATGTATCAGACCAAGACCAAGGGATTGGCGAAAATCTATTCGCCAGACAGCATGTTCCTGGATCGGCTTGATTTTGACCGGTTGTATCAGCCCGATAAACCAGCACTTTTCCATAATGCCTATAACCTGACACAGCAGCGGCTGGAGCTGTTTACCAACAAGCCCGATCATTACAATCTGCCGCAAATGAATGCGCAAACGCTTTGTGCCTGTTCGGCCCTGCCGTTTATCGAGGAACCGGTTGAAATAAACGGCGATACCTATTGCGAGGGGGCGACGGTTGATACGGTCAATTTCTTTGATTTCCTGCATCATCATCCCGATGTCGAGGAAGTCTGGGTCAGCCGTATTCTGGACCTTAAGCAGGTGCGTCAGCCGGAAAATCTTTATGACGCGCTGAATAACCTGATCATGCTGTTTGCCGCATCGGCAAGCGAGGATGCCGTCAAGGCCTTCAAGCGTGAAGTCGCCGAAAGCGGGCGAAAGATCGACATCATCGAAATCCCGGTTTCACCCCATATCAATTACGACTGGACGTGGGAGAACCTTGATCGCGGGATTGATGACGGTTATCAGGCGACCGATGACATGATCGCCAGTTACCGCAGCCGACAGCTTCGCGAACATCCGGTGCGTGATCTGCGCCGTCGTGCGGCACGGGTTCTGCCCGATCTGCATTTCCCGTTTGGCGGGCCACGGCCAAGACTGGCGTAAGTAACATCATCAAACAAAGGGGCCGCTGATCTGATCATGCGGCCCCTTTGATTTTGGAAGGCCTCGTTACTCGGCGGCTTTCAGATGTTCCGGCGGGTTGCGGAACTGTTCAAGCAGTTCGGCCTTGCGGGTTTTGACCTTGTCGATATTGCGATCCTTGATATGGCCGTAACCACGGATCTGTTCGGGCAGGGCCAGAAGGGCGTTGGCAATGCGGGCATTGTCGTGATTAAGACCGTTGATGACCTCGTCCACCAGTGCCTCGTAATCGGCAATCAATTGACGTTCCATTTTGCGTTCATGGGTACGACCGAACGGGTCGATTGCCGTGCCGCGCAGGAATTTGAATTTGGCAAGAATGCCAAAGGCGCTCATCATCCAGGGGCCAAAGGCCTGCTTTTTCAGATGGCCGGTTTCCGGGTCCTTGTCGGCGAAGGCCGGTGGGGCGAGATGGAAACGGATTTTGTAATCGCCGGTGAAGTTTTTGGCGAGTTTGGCCCTGAAAGCCGGATCGGTATAAAGGCGGGCCACTTCATATTCGTCCTTGTAGGCGAGCAGCTTGAAGTAATATTTCGCCACCGTCCGGGCCAGATCATCGCCATCATCAAGGCGTTTTTCAGCCGCCGCAACCCTGTCGACCAGTGCGACGAACCGGTTGGCATAGGCTGCGTTCTGATAATCGGTCAGGAAGGCTTTGCGTTTGGCGACAATTTCCGAAAGCGTGGTGGCAATCGGATGTGCCTCTGCCTCGTTCGGGCCGATGACATCAAGGACGCGTTTCGGATCATGGGCAAACAGGCGGCCCCAATAGAAGGACTGCTTGTTCATATCAATCGCGACACCGTTCAGATCAATCGCCTGCATCAGGGCTTCTTCGGTGATCGGGATCAGGCCGCGCTGCCACGCAACACCCAGCATGAACAGGTTGGTGGCAATCGAATTGCCCATCAGGCGGGTGGCGATATCGCTGCCTTCGACAAAGTTCACGGCATCCGCACCACAGGCGTCCGAGATGACCTTCATATGCTCGTTTGATTTCAACTGGAAATCGGGGTTGCGGGTAAAGGCACCGGTGACGGTTTCATGGGTATTGATCACGGCCTGGGTAAAGTTGCGGCGCATCTTGGCAAGGCCTTCGAAGCTTGCCGCGACCAGAAGATCGCAGCCCAGCACCACATTGGCCTCGCCCGCCGGAATGCGGGCGGCATGGAGTTTTTCCTGCGTATCGGCAAAGCGGATGTGGCTTACGACCGCACCGCCTTTTTGCGCCAAGCCCGCCATATCAAGACCGACAATGCCCTTGCCCTCGATATGGGCGGCCATGCCAAGCAGGGCCCCGATGGTCACGACACCCGTGCCGCCAACGCCCGTGATCAGAACCGACCATGGATCGGTGATATCGGGCAGGGTCGGGCGCGGCAGGCTGGCGAAGATGGCATCGCCTGCATTACCGCTTTTGGCAGCGGCTTCGGGTTTGCGCAGCGATCCGCCTTCGATGGTGACAAAGCTTGGGCAGAAGCCATTCAGGCAGGAGAAATCCTTGTTACAGGCGGACTGGTCAATGGCGCGCTTGCGGCCAAATTCGGTTTCGACCGGCACGACGGCCAGACAGTTGGATTTTTCACCGCAATCGCCACAACCCTCGCAGACCAGATCGTTGATGAAGACCCGTTTGGGCGGATCGACCATCAGTTTGCGTTTGCGACGGCGGCGTTTTTCAGCCGCACAGGTCTGATCAAAGATCAGGATGGTGACACCTTCGATTTCACGCAGTTCTTTCTGGGTGTTTTCCAGTTCGTCGCGATGACGGATATCAACACCATCGGCAAAATGCGATGCGACCGGATATTTATCGGGTTCATCGGACAGAACGATGATGCGTTTCACCCCTTCATCGGCCATCTGGCGGGTGATTTGCGGCACGGTCAGCGGACCGTCAACCGGCTGGCCGCCGGTCATGGCGACCGCATCGTTAAACAGGATTTTATAGGTGATGTTGACACCGGCCGCGACGGCGGCACGCACCGCAAGCGACCCGGAATGGTAATAGGTGCCATCGCCCAGATTCTGGAAGACGTGCTTGGTGTTGGTAAACGGGGCCTGCCCGATCCAGGTGACACCTTCGCCGCCCATATGGGTAAAGGTTTCGGTCGAACGGTCCATCCAGTTGACCATGTAATGGCACCCGATCCCGGCCATGGCACGGCTGCCTTCGGGGACCTTGGTCGAGCTGTTATGCGGGCAGCCCGGGCAGAACCACGGAATGCGCGCGACATCCGGGCGTGGTTCGGCGATTTCGCGTTCTTTCTGTTCCAGCCAGTCGATGCGTTCGTGGATTTTCGGGCTGTCATAGAAACGGTTGATGCGCTGGGCGAGGACAACCGCGATGCGCGCCGGGGTCAGTTCATCCATCGAGGGCAGAATCCATTCGCCCTTTTCATCGAATTTGCCGATCACGGTCGGGCGGACATCTTCGCGCCAGTTATAAAGCTGTTCCTTGACCTGGTTTTCCATCACCGCGCGTTTTTCCTCGACGACGATGATTTCCTCAAGCCCCATGGCAAATTCGCGCACATCGTCGCGGTTGAGCGGCCAGCTCATGCCGACCTTCAGCACGCGAATACCGATCTTGGCGGCATCGGCCTCGGATATGCCAAGGTCATCGAATGCCTGCATGACATCAAGATAGGCCTTGCCGGTCGTGATGATGCCAAGCCGTGCATTCGGGCTGTCGATGACGGTTTTGTTCAGCTTGTTGGCGCGCGCATAGGCAAGGGCGGCATAGAGTTTGTATTTCATCAGGCGGTGTTCCTGATCCTTTGGCGTGTCGGGCCAACGGATATGGAGCCCGCCTTCGGGCATGTCGAAATTATCGGGGATGATCGGCGTGATGCGATTAGGCGCGACATCGACCGCAGCCGAACTTTCAACCGTTTCGGCGATGGTTTTCATCGCGACCCAGCAACCGGAATAGCGGCTCATGGCCCAGCCGTGGATCCCGAAATCAAGGATATCCTGCACCCCCGACGGGTTCAGAACCGGGATTTGCGCATCGATAAAAGCATATTCGGTCTGATGGGGCAGGGTGGATGATTTGCAGGAATGGTCATCACCGGCCAGAACCAGAACACCGCCATGTTTTGACGTACCGGCATAGTTGGCGTGTTTGAAAACATCGCCTGAGCGGTCAACACCCGGCCCCTTGCCGTACCACATGCCAAAGACGCCATCATATTTGGCGTCCTTGTACATATTGACCTGCTGGCTGCCCCAAACGACGGTGGCGGCGAGGTCTTCGTTTACGCCAGCCTGAAATTCGATCTGCTGTCTGGTCAGGAATTTCTTGGCGCGCCAAAGCTGCTGATCAAGGCCGCCCAGCGGTGATCCGCGATAACCGGAAATGCATCCGGCAGTGTTCAGGCCTGCGCGCGCGTCAAGCTGGCGCTGCATCAGGGGCAATCGAACCAACGCCTGGATACCGGTCAAATAGACCCGGCCTTCTTCAAGCGTATATTTGTCATCAAGGCTAATTGCCGCCAATTGTGCCATGACCAGTCTCCCTCGGGATCTCTCTCTGATTGCGGGGTCGCGTGGGCCAGTTGCGCTGCTTTTATTGATATAAGTTTACGCGCAGGGTTTTGGTATGGCCCGTAAAATTCTCTTTGCTGTCATTGGCGTTCCGGCTTTGGCGTTTGGTCGGGACGGATCGCTGTCTGACAGGATAATGGTAATGAATGCTGACCTTTTTTCAAATCAACTCGCATTGCAATGTGCAAAACGCCTGATTGCACTGGTTGACGTTGGGTCAACTTGATATTTACTTATTCCGGTACCGATTTGCGCGCAATTTTATTGCGGTCGTGCTGCGGTGCAAAATTACCGATGTGATCGAGTCTATCCTCGGCAACATCAAAGTCGGGTGTTAAGGTCGGCGCGGGTTTTGGGTGCTTTAGGGTCAAGACCCATTAATTTGATTGGAATGGCAGGTGTTATATTTGCGAAATCCAAGGAAAAGCCTGACGTGCGGGCGGCATCCCGGACAAGGGCTTTGACGCGGGAGTTCGCAAATATAACACCTGTCCTTCGGATCAATCGGATTTGCACGGGCTACTTTGTCGCAAAACCTTGAAAGATGCACATCTTCCTGTGGTTTTGCTTCGCGTATCCGCACAAATCTGATTGACCATTTCAAACAAATTAATGGGCCTTGACCCTGAGAGTTGGAGCATGAAATGGATCAACGTGTATCGCTGATTACACTTGGCGTGGCCGACCTTGACCGGTCGCGGCGTTTTTACGAGGACGGACTTGGTTGGAAAGTCAGCGAGATGGTCGAGGGGCAGGTGGTTTTCTATCAGCTGTCCAACGGGCTGGCGCTTGGCCTGTTTGGCCGTGAAGATTTGATCAAGGACGGGCAGTTTGAGGATGATACCGGTGCCCGTTTTGCCGGTCTGACGATTGCCTATAACGCACGGGACGAGGCCGAAGTTGATGCGGTGATGGCAGAGGCGAAAAAAGCCGGTGCCGTCATTCAGAAACCGGCGGAAAAGGTGTTCTGGGGCGGGTATTCCGGATATTTCCGCGATCCGGACGGGCATGCCTGGGAAGTGGCGTATAACCCGTTCTGGAAACTGGATGCCAAGGGTAATCTGACGATCCCGCAGCCGGAATGATTTTAACTGCGGCACTAAAAAAGGCCCTGCCGGTTATCAGCAGGGCCTTTTGTATTTAACTGGCTTTGTGTTTGCGCAGATGGGTCAGGAAATAGATCAGCCCCCCGGCCAGCAATCCCCAGAACGCCCCGGCAACCCCGAAAAAGGATAGACCGGCGGCGGTGACAAGGAAGGTTACGGCGGCGGCTTCGCGGGCGTCATCATCCTTGAAGGCGGCAACCACCGATCCGGAAAACGCCCCGATCAGGGCAAGGCCTGCGACCGCTTCGATCAGGATCGAGGGGGCGAGACTGACAAATGCGGTGACAAGCCCGGCCAGCAAGCCGAACAGGATGTAAAACACCCCGCCAAAGGCCGCCGCCCAATACCGTTTTTTCGGATCGGGATGGGCATCTTCGCCCGCACACAGGGCGGCAATGATCGCGGCAAGGTTGACGGCGTGCCCGCCAAAGGGGGCCGCAAGTAACGAGAAAAAGCCGGTGGTGGCAAAAAGCGGACCGGGCGGGGTATCGTAGTTATTGGCGCGCAAAACTGCCGTGCCGGGAATGTTTTGTGATGCCATGGTGACGATAAACAAAGGCAGGGCAATGCCGACCAGACCGGCCAATGTGAATTCCGGTATGACGAATTCGACCGGCGGCACGATGGCACCACCAAGACTGCCAAGCGTGTTTTCGGGGAATTCGACACCGACCACCATGACAATGATGAAGGCCAGCAAGGCCGCAGGCACGGCAAACAGGCGATTGATCCGCCCGACCACCAGCCAGGCAATGACAATCGGCAGGCCCAGAAGCGGATTGAACGCAACCGCCTTGATCGGTGCCAGACACAGGCCTAGCAACACACCGGCCAGCATGGCATTGGCAAGCGGGGCGGGGATGGCGGCAACCGCACGGCCCAACGGCTTCCAGATGCCGCAGATGATGATCAGGATCGCGCAAATGATAAACGCCCCGACGGCCACGGCAAAACCGCCGTCAATTGCACCGGACGTTGCCAGCAATGCCGCGCCGGGGGTGGACCATGCGATGCTGATCGGCATGCGGGTACGTAGCGACAGATAGATCGAACACAGACCCATGGCGACCGATAGCGCCATCAGGCCCGATGCTGCCTGATCGGGCGTTGCGCCAACGGCACCAAGCCCCTGAAGGACGACGGCAAAGGAACTGGCCGATCCGACAAAGGCGGCAAGAATGCCCATGAACAGATTTTGGGGCGAGATATCGCGCAGCATGGTGGCTCCGTCAAACAGGTAAAACGGATGGATGGGAAATGCGGTGGCAGAGCGGGTGAATTTAGTGGGATCGTGCGATACAGACCAGAAAAAAAGAAAGCCCCGCAGGCCTTTGCCGGGGGCTTCTTTTGTAGACGGTTATTCAGAGCAGGTGATCAAAGCATGTCGCGCTTGGTGTGCGGGGTTGCCACCTCGTGGGTGCCGATCAGTTTGGCCTGATGGCGGGCAAGGATATCTTTGGCGCGGTTTTCCGTTGTGTCGTCGGGTGTCTGAACCCATAGCAACAACCCGTTGTCATCAAGCTCGTCCTGCAATTCGCCGGAATATTTTTTGCCGATCATGGCGGCGACCACACCGCCGGCCGCAGCACCGATGCCACCGGCACCGACGATGGCGGCAATGGTTGGTGCAATCGGGCCACCCGCGGCAATCATGACGCCTGCGGCACCAAAGGCGGCGGCATACATGGGGGCACCGACCAAGACGCCCTCCGCATTGCCAATCGGGGTGGGGGCGGTATAGGCAAGCGGGGGCATGTCGGGATCGTTATCGATATCTTCGACCTTGCGATAGACATGGCCCAGTTTGTCTTCGATGGTGCGTTCGGTTGCAAGCAGGCTTAGATCGGAATGTTTGAAGCCGGCTTCTTCCAGATCCTCTGCGGTTTTTTGCAGGGCAGGAAGGTCATGAAAAACGCCAACGGTTTCGTTTCGGGTCCTGAGGATGGACATTGTGGCCTCCTTTTATTGAAAGGCTCCCTGTCTAACCAACGTGCCGATGCGCCGATTGGTTCCGCAAATTTTTCAATATGTTGGAATGATGCCAGAACAAAAACGGCACCCGCATGGGGTGCCGTTGGTGATCTTTATGGTGCCGGTCTTACCGTTCGGTGATCTTGAATTCGATACGGCGGTTGCGGCGATAGGCGATTTCGTCGTCGCGGTTATCAAGCGGCTGATATTCGCCAAAGCCCGCAGCAACCAGCCTGTTTGGCGGCACACCGCGTTCGATCAGGAATTTGACCACCGAAATGGCGCGTGCCGCCGACAGTTCCCAGTTTGACGCGAATTTCAGGTTACGGATCGGAACTTTATCCGTGTGACCATCAACGCGCATGACCCAGTCAATGTCATCGGGGATTTCGGCCGAAATGGTTTTCAGGGTATCGCCAAGCTTTGCCAGCTGTTCCTGACCGTCTTCGCCAAGATCGGCGGAGCCGGATGTGAACAGGACTTCGGACTGGAAGACAAAGCGGTCACCCACCACGCGGATATCCTGACGGTCGCCCAGAACTTCGCGCAGGCGGCCAAAGAATTCCGAACGATAACGCTGCAATTCGGCGACCTTGGTGGCAAGGGCGGCATTCAGGCGCTGCCCGAGATTGACGATCTGGGCCTGGGCGTCTTCGTTCTCGCGCTCGGACGCTTCGAGGGCGGCTTCGATGCGGGCAAGCTGCTGACGCAGGGCCAGCATCTGCTGGTTCAGGGCGGCGACCTGTGCCTGTGCCTCGGTGCTGAGCTTTTTCTCGTCTTCGAGTTCGGCGGCGCGCGAGGCCAGCAGGGCGGAAAGTTCGTCGATGCGGGTTTCCTGATCGGCAAGCTGTTCGTCGGCTTTTTCGCGTGCGGTGCTGAGCTCGGCCTCTTTTTCCTCAAGATTGGCAAGCGCTGCCAGAAGTTTCTTTTCCATCTCGTCCGCAGACAGTTCGGCGGCGGAAAGCTGGCTTGCGAGGGCGGCGGCACGGTCGCGCAAATCGTCGCGCTGGTCACTGGTGTTGGAAAGTTCGGTCGTGAGCTGTGTCAGTTCGAGTTCCATGCGCTGATTGTTGGTGCGTTCGAGCGACAAAAGATTGGTCAGCTCGTTCACCTGTGCGGTCAGGTCATTCAATGCCTGATCACGTCCCGAAAGGGCAGCACCCAGATAGACCTGTGCGACGACGAAAATCATCAGCAGGAAAATGATCACCATCAACAGCGTGGCCAGGGCATCAACAAAGCCAGGCCAGGTGTTGACGTCGCGATTTCGGCGGCGTGACAACCCGGTCATGCGATCAGCCCTCCTCGGCGATCGCGGCGATGGTGCGGGCCAGAAGCTTGATCTCGCTTCTGATTTCCTGGGTCGATTGCTGACGGCCCATGGTCAGTTCCTCGCCAACGCGGGCAAGGGTGTTATCGAGCGAGCGGATATGGGCGCGGGTATTGTCATCAATGCCGAAGCTGCCGATTTTCATCGAATCGGAAAGCTGATCAAGCACGGGTTTCAGATGCATCTGGTTTTCCGCCAGCTTGACCATAAGCTGCTGTTCGGCCTTCATCTGATCGGTCAGGGTCGAAAGTTTGTCGGCCAGGTCGATCAGGGTGTTATGCGATTTGATCTGCGAGCTTTCGGACCGCTGGATCGAGTTTTGCAACCCTTCCATATTATCGGCCATCTGTTCGATCAGGGCCGAAAGATAGGCCGGAACCGACTGTTCCCCGTCCGAAACCGGACCGCCCGAAGACAGGCGGGTAAAGCCCGAAAGCCATTCTTCAAGTTCGTTAAAGAAGCGGTTCTGGGCCTGACCGGCCTGCATGTCGATCAGACCAAGGGCGAGCGAACCGGCCAGACCGAAGAGCGAGGACGAGAACGCCGTTCCCATGCCGCCAAGCGGCTCGGCAAGGCCCTGTTTCAGTTCGTTGAACCACAGATCGATATTCTGGCCCGAACCAACATTGACATCACCGATGACATTGGCAACCGAGTTGACGGTCTGAAGCAGGCCCCAGAAGGTGCCAAGCAGGCCAAGGAAGACCAGAAGGCCGACAACATAGCGCGACAGTTCGCGGCTTTCATCCAGACGCGAACGGATCGAGTCCAGAATGGTGCGGGTCGCCATGGTCGAAAGTTGCGGACGGTCGCGGCGCTGTTCGGCCATCATGCGAGCCATGGGCAGCAACAGTTTCGGCGGGACCTGAGACGTCAGACCCGGACGGTTGCGACGGAAATCTTCGATCCAGGTGACTTCGGCCGACAGGCCAGCAACCATGCGGAAGGTATAGATCACACCGACAACAAACACGCCAAGGATCAGTCCGTTCAGAACGGCGTTGGCCATGAACGCATCGGAAAGTGCCGGAAACAGCAAGGCACCGACGGCGGCGATGATGGCGATGAAAATCCCCATCCGCGTCAGGTAGCTTCCCGGTTTGGTCACGACAGGAAGGGTTGCCATGCCGTTGGCCGAATTATTGCTCATGACGGGTCAATCCTAGCGTTGAACGGTTTTGATATCGACACGATCAGCCGGACCGGACGGCACATTGGCGCCCAGCGCACGGACATCGATGCGCGTGGACCGCACACCTTTGTCGATCAGGTAGGAACGGACCTGCAGGGCACGCGAAAGCGACAGACGGCGTGCCTTGCTGGCGTTGTTGGAATCACCTTCGGCATAGGCCTGAAGCTGGATACGCATGTTTTCATCGCTGCCCATGTTCTTGACGATGCTGTCAAGCTGGGTGCGGGCGGCGTTGTTCAGCTCGAAACTGCCGGAACCGAAGGCAAGGCTGTATTCACCGGCACCAGATGGTGCGGATGCAACCGGGTCCTTGGCCGCAGGCGGAACAGCGGCGGTTTCCGCAGCCGGTTTCGGTGCGGGTGTGGGTGCAGGTGCAGGTGTGCTCGGCGCAGTTGCAACCGGTGCCGGTGCAGCTGGTGCCGACGGTTGGCTGTCGGAACGCTGTTCCAGCATTTCCTGCGGCGAGGTCGTAGTGTCAGGTGCCGGGCTTGGGGCGTCTGGCACGTTTGATTTGTTCGGTACAACCGGCTCAGGTGCGGGCGGCGGTGGTGCCTGTTTGGTTTCCTCGGCCGGAAGCGGCGGGGCTTTGGGTGGCTCGACCTCGGCCGGTTTTGTTTCGACTTTCGGGGCCGGTTCGGCCTTGGGGGCCTCGGCCATTTCCGCAACTGGCGCAGGGGCCGGTTTTGGGGCCGGGGTCGGTTTGCCTAGCGGGACCGGTGCGCTGCCGCTGGTTGCCTGTGCGGCGGCCGGGCTGGCCGGTTTGGCGCGCGGTGCGGCGGTGGGTTCGGGCCGGTTAAGGGCGATCACCTGATTTGCGCCATCATCGTAGGATGGGCTGGTGGTGACACCGGGGACACCATAAAACTGCGATTGTGTCGGAACGTCGTTGCTGCCCGAACCGTCGATGACAACGGTTTCAAATCCGTCGCCATAGGTTGCGCCACCGGTATCCTGCGCAAAGCGGTCGGCGGCAAGGAATTCTGAATGCGGGCGGGTTTCAGGATAGATCAGGTCGCTGCCGGCAATCGAAATATGGTCACGCGGAACCGAGGGTGAAAGATAGTTCGGTACGGTCGGTTGTCCGCCAAACCCGTCGGCAACATCCCAGTTTACCTGTACGTTGCTGTCAACGGATACGGGGGTGTATTGCTGTGCGGATGCTCCGCCACTGACAACCACGTTACCGCCCAGTGCGGCCATGAATGCCAGCACCGAAATCTTGGAATACCCCATCATCAAATCGCAGGCCCCTTGTTACCCTGTGTTTGAACACGTTTTTTTATAACGCACAGTTTTGTGTCGATCTTTTGGCACATCGTTTTGTTTGGCGTGCCACCCCGGTCTGCTCACGCGGATAAATCCATGATCAGACGGCAAGTACCATAGCTTAGAGCTTGATGATGAACAACCGCTTTGACCGGCACATGCACGTGAATGCAAAAAGGGCATCCGTGCGAAAGCAGGGATGCCCTTTCAAAAAACGGTAATAAAAGCTGATACTTACTCGGTAACGGCTTTTTTAAGCGTCTTGGCCAGCACGGGCTGGATATAGTCGTTGGCGGCAACGACGCTGCCGGTGCCAAGCATGTTGGTGCCACCTTTGGCATCGCGGACATAGCCGCCTGCTTCGGTGATCATCAGAAGGCCTGCGGCGATATCCCACGCGTTAAGATGAGATTCCCAGTAACCGTCAAAGCGACCGGCGGCGACATAGGCCAGATCAAGCGATGCGGCACCCATGCGGCGCACACCGGCACAACGATCCATGACCGAATGCAGCTGCTTTTCAAACGCGGCGTGATCGCCATGCCCGATATGGGGAACGCCACATGCCAGAACGCATTCGTTCAGACGACGGCGGCCCGAAACACGCAGGCGACGGTTATCAAGATAGGCGCCAACGCCTTTTTCGGCCCAGAAGAATTCATCCTTGGCGACATCGTAAATGATGCCAGCGATGATTTCGTCACCCTTTTGCAGGGCCACGGAAATCGCAAAATGCGGAATGCCGTGCAGGAAGTTGGTGGTGCCATCAAGCGGATCGATGATCCAGCGGTGCTCCGGATCGGAGCCCTTGATTTCGCCGCCTTCTTCCATAAGGAAACCATAGCCCGGACGGGAACGTTCAAGTTCTTCGCGCAGACGTTTTTCGGCACGGTGATCGGCCGCAGAGACGAAATCTGCCGGGCCCTTCATCGATACCTGAAGGTTTTCGACTTCACCGAAGTCGCGTTTAAGTCCATAGGCCGCCTTTTCGACGGCCTTGAACATGACATTGATATTAGCTGAACGACGGGCGGCGCCACGCACGGCTCATCTCCCGGTGTTTGAAAGTAAAAAAGGAAGGCCCAAGGACGAATGTCCTTAGTCTTTTGCACGTTCGAGATAGGTGCATTCGGTCGTGTTCACGACAACGCGCGTACCCGATTCAATATGCGGCGGAACGAGAATGCGAACGCCATTATCAAGAACGGCCGGCTTGAAGGAAGAAGACTGGGTCTGCCCTTTGACAACCGCGTCGGCTTCGACGATCTGGCAGACAACATGTTCGGGCAGGGTCACGGCAAGCGGTTCGCCTTCGAAGGATTCGATGGTAACAACCATCCCGTCCTTAAGGAAAACAGCAGGCTCGCCGATCAGGTCGGAATTGACTGTGATCTGTTCGAAAGTTTCGCTGTCCATGAAGGTGATCATGTCACCATCGGCAAACAGATAGGTATATTCATTCTGTTCCAGACGAACACGTTCGACGGTTTCCGAAGCCCGGAAACGTTCGTTCAGCTTGGTGCCGGTACGAATGTCTTTGAGTTCAACCTGGTTAAACGCACCGCCTTTACCCGGCTTCACAGCCTGGCATTTTACCGCACGCCACAGGGCACCTTTATGTTCGATAAGGTTACCCGGACGGATTTCGTTGCCGTTGATTTTCATGGCACCAACCGTTCTTTCAGATCACAGATTCACGATGTAAGCGGGACACCCGTCCCATTAAAGTCGGGCTTAACTACCAGTTTGGCGAATTTGCTGCAAGCAGATTGATCAGGGTTTGCGTGCATGGCAAACCGTCATTCGCGCATGGCTGTCGCCAAATCCCTGCGGTAAAAAGGGGATAAACCGGGCTGGATTTCAGTCCGAAGCAGCAGCAATCGCGGCCTTGATTGCCTTCGCCCCGGCCTCGGGACCGTCCGGATGGTTCCAGACTCCGCCCGTGACGGCAATGAAATCGGCACCGGCTTCGACAATCGGGCCAAGGTTATCGGCCGTGATGCCGCCAATCGCGACACAGGGCACCGTGGTAAAGGTCGTCCAGATTTCGATGATTTCGGGGGTGACGCTGGTTTTGGCTTCTTTGGTCTGGGTCGGATAGAACGCGCCAAACGCGACGTAATCGGCCCCTTTTTCGCCAAGCTCCATGGCGCGGTGGCGGCTGTCATAACAGGACACGCCGACAATGTGTTCTTCGCCCATGATGGCGCGCGCTTCGTCGTAGCTGGCGTCTTCTTCGCCGACATGCACACCGTCAACGCCCGATTTTTTGGCAATGTCAGGGCGGTCATTAAGGATCAGGGGAATGTCGCGGTCCGAGCACAGCGGCAGGATCGCATCAATCGCCTTGCGGATTTCATCATCGGAAACGTCTTTGAGACGCAGCTGCAAACAATCAATCGCACCGGTATCAAGCACGGATTTCAGGCGGTCCGGAAATACGGCCAGATCGATTTTGGGCGGTGTCAGAAGATAAAGGCCGGTTTGGTCGTCTGCGTTCACAATGGTCATTCCTGATCAAAAACTGCGTATCATGTAACGTTTCATCACCCTTTTGGCAATCACCCAGCCAAAAACGCCGCAAGGCGACGGTCAAGTTCCGCATCGGGCAGATGATCGTCACCGGTTTCGTAAATCCGGTCCGGGTCGGGCAGGGCGGTGCGTATCTGGCATCCCGATTTTGAGCCGAGATTTTCAAGCCGGGCTTTCAGATCATCGGGCAGATCGTCATCGAGCAGGACCGCATCAATTCCGGCCTCCATCGCGGCCAAGGCCGATGCGCGACGTCCGCGACAATCAAGGATGCCGTGGATGAGGGCATCGGGAAAGTCGGTTCGTAATCTGGCGATCAGGGTGGCAAACCATTGTGCACCAAGCGACGCCCCGGCATTTTCCGGCGACAGCAGATTGATCCGCGCACGCCCTGCAACGCGGCAGGCCGATTGCCCGCCTGCCATGCCATGAATGCGAATGAAAAGGTTTGTGGTGTCTTTCATCGGGGCAAAATATCACCGGGTCGGGATTTGCCAAACAGAAAGGGCGACCCGAAGGCCGCCCTGATCCGGATAGATACCTTCAAGTTCCGATTAAAGGAACTTTGCCATTGCAACGGCGGTATCAGACATACGGTTCGAGAAGCCCCATTCGTTGTCGTACCAGGACAGGATACGGACGAAGTTGCCGCCGATAACCTGGGTCTGGGTGACATCAAAGGTCGAGCTGTTCGGGTTGTGGTTGAAGTCAATCGAGACCAGCGGAGCTTCGCAAACGCCCAGAACGCCTTTGAGCGGGCCGTTTGCGGCGTCCTTGATCGCGGCATTGATTTCATCAGCCGTGGTGTCGCGACCGGCAACGAAGGTCAGGTCAACCATCGAAACGTTCGGGGTCGGGACACGGATGGCGGTGCCGTCAAGCTTGCCTTTGAGTTCCGGCAGAACCAGACCGACGGCCTTGGCCGCACCGGTCGAGGTCGGGATCATCGAAAGCGATGCTGCACGGGCGCGGCGCAGATCCTTGTGCAGGCTGTCGACGGTGTTCTGGTCGCCGGTGAAGGCGTGAACGGTGGTCATGAAGCCCTTGGTGATGCCAACGGTCTTGTTCAGAACGTCTGCAACCGGTGCCAGGCAGTTGGTGGTGCAGGACGCGTTCGAAACGATGATGTCGGATGCGGTCAGGCTGTCGCTGTTGACACCGTAAACGACGGTTTTGATGTCGCCCTTTGCCGGGGCGGAAATCAGAACGCGTTTGGCACCGGCGGTCAGGTGTTTGCCGGCACCCGCTTCGTCAAGGAAGATGCCGGTGCATTCGAATGCGATATCGACATTCAGAGCGCCCCACGGCAGGTTCGCCGGGTCGCGTTCCGAGCAGACCTTGATCGCCTTGCCGTCGATGACAAGGTCGTTGCCTTCGGCTTTGACGTCATTGGCAAGAACGCCATGAACGGAATCGTATTTCAGAAGATGTGCGTTGGCGACGACGTCACCCAGGTCGTTGATGGCCACGACTTCAACATCGGTACGGCCGCTTTCAACGATGGCACGCAGAACCAGACGGCCAATACGACCAAAACCATTAATCGCTACGCGAATAGCCATTCATCCCTCCAAAATTATGATGATTGGTACCTGGGGAGTATCAATCACGGCTTGGGGTTTAACCCCATAGAAAAAAGGCCGGATCGGCATATTACCGATCCGGCCCCTTGAATTAAACGAGTTCTTTGGCCGCCTTGACCAGCGCCTCGGCGGTGATGCCGAAATGCTCGTAAAGGACTTCGGCCGGTGCCGAGGCACCAAAGCCGTGCATGCCAATGACTTTGCCGTTGTCGCCAACGTATCTTTCCCAGCCGAAGACCGACAGGGCTTCGATGGCGATACGCGGTTTGTCGCCAAGGACTTCCTTGCGGTATTCCGGTGACTGTGCGTCGAACAGTTCCCAGCTTGGCAGGGAGACGACGGCGGCATTGATGCCGTCGGCCTTGAGTTTCGCCTGGGCGTTTACGGCAATTTCGACTTCGGAGCCGGTCGCGATCAGGGTGACCTGACGATCACCGTCGCAATCGGAAATCACGTAACCGCCGCGCGCGACAAGGTTGTCTTCGCGGTATTCGGTGCGCAAGGTCGGCAGGTTCTGACGGGTCAGCGCCATGACGGTCGGGCCGGTTTCGTTGGTGATCGCCATTGCCCATGCTTCGGCGGTTTCAACCGCATCGGCCGGACGGATGACGGTCACGTTCGGCATTGCGCGCAGGGACGCGACATGTTCGACCGGCTGGTGGGTCGGGCCGTCTTCGCCAAGACCGATGGAATCATGGGTCATGACATAGACAACGCGCTGGTTCATCAGGGCCGACAGACGGATTGCCGGGCGGCAATAGTCGGTGAAGACCAGGAAGGTGCCGCCATAAGGCAGAACACCACCATGGAGTGCGAGACCATTCATGGCCGCCGCCATGCCGTGTTCACGGATACCGTAATAGATATAGCCGCCATGATAGCCGCCATCAGCGGTGATCGGGGCCTGAACGCCGGTTTTGGTGTTGTTCGAACCGGTCAGGTCGGCAGAACCGCCGATCATTTCCGGGATTGCCTTGGTCAGAACTTCAAGAACGTTCTGGGACGATTTGCGGGTTGCGACTTTCGGCAGTTCAGCGGTGATCTGCTTTTTGTAGTCGTTGAACGCATCGATCCAGTTTTCCGGCAGTTTGCCTTCGACGCGGCGTTCGAATTCGTCTTTGAGGGAGGCTTCGAGATTTTCGAAACGCGCACCCCATGCATCGAAATCGGCCTTGCCACGCGCACCGGCATTGCGCCATGCGCCGAGAATGTCGGCGGGAATGTCGAACGGCTCAGACGTCCAGCCGAGTTTTTCACGCGCACCGGCAAGTTCGGTCGCGCCAAGCGGCGAACCATGCGTTGCCGAGGTGCCACCCTTGGTCGGGGCGCCAAAACCGATAACGGTTTTGCAGGCGATCATCGAGGGGGTATTGGTGGTTTTTGCCTTGGCAATCGCGGCTTCGATGGCGACCGGATCGTGGCCGTCAATCTGCTGCACGTCCCAGCCTGCGGCTTCGAAACGTTTTTTGTGATCTTCGGACGTCGAAAGCGAGGTCGGGCCATCAATCGAAATGCCGTTATCGTCAAACAGGACGATCAGTTTCGACAGTTTCAGGTGACCGGCCATCGAAATGGCTTCCTGGGAAATGCCTTCCATGAGGCAACCGTCACCGGCAATCACATAGGTGAAGTGATCGACAACATCATTGCCAAAGCGCGCATTCATGATGCGTTCGCCAAGCGCGAAACCAACCGAGGTTGCAATGCCCTGACCCAGCGGGCCGGTGGTGGTTTCGATACCGGCACCATGGCCGAATTCCGGGTGACCGGCAGTACGCGAACCCATCTGACGGAAATTCTTGATCTGATCCAGATCGAAATCTTCGTAACCCGTAAGGTGCAGAAGCGAATAAAGCAGCATTGAGCCGTGACCAGCGGACAGGATGAAACGGTCGCGGTCGGGCCAGTGCGGGTGCTTTGGATCAAATTTCAGGAATTTGGTATAAAGAACAGTCGCGACGTCTGCCATGCCCATCGGCATGCCGGGATGTCCGGAATTGGCTTTTTCGACTGCGTCGGCCGAAAGAAAGCGGATGGCATTGGCCATGCGGTTGTGTTCTGTTTGCGTCGTCATTGGATGCGGTTCCTGGGGGTTTCGCGGTCGGGCGATGAAAACACTTTTGATACATGTATTCCATGTTAACGGAATTCGCGCGGAACATGCCCGTACGGGGGGCATCCGTCAACCGCTTCTGTCGAAAAACTGCGCCAATTGTCCTAATTGTGGTTAACGAAAATGACAAACATGCCGGGTTGCCAAGGTGCATGTTGACGCGTCCTGATCCTGCCCCCTATGTTGCCGTTTGGCCCGGCGTTCCCTGTATCCTTTCGGTTCGGTGAACGGTGCGGGTAACGTTGCGCATGTCATGACGGGCTTTTCCATACGGTTTCCGGGCATTATTCCGTGGGGCAGATATTTGATGCCACGGGTTTGTTCGGCAACAAATCAGCCTTTTTCATGACAAAGTCGGTTGGCAGGGTGGCCAATCTTGCGATTGGGTACGGGTTTTGCCTGTGCCGACCGGGTAGTTTAACAAAGCTGGATATTGAATATGTCGCGTTTGCTAGAAGCGAGTATCCGACTTAAAGCGGCCATCGACAGTCTTGATGCTGCCGTGGAGTCGCGTATGGCCAAGGATATCGGAAATCAATCCGATGCTGCCGGTGAAGTCGAAACCCTGAAAAGCCAGCTGGCAGCCGTGCGTCAGGATTATGACAAGCTCGCAACAGCAACCCAGACCGTCTCGGCCCGTCTTGACGGTGCCGTGGGGCAGTTGCGTCTGGTCCTTGATGATGATCGCGAACAAAGGCAGGCATAAAATTCATGGCACAGGTTTCAGTACGAATTAACGGGCGCAGCTATGATGTTGCCTGCGACGATGGTCAGGAAGAACGCCTGATGAACCTTGCGCAATATGTCGATGAGCGGGTTCGAGAGATTGCCGGAGCGGTTGGTCAGATTGGCGAACAGCGCCTTTTGGTGATGACCAGTCTTCTGATTGCCGACGAGCTGGGCGACATGCATGAAAAATTGCGCAAGGGCCAGACAAGTGTCGAACCGGAACCCGGCAGCGTAAGTGCGGCCGAAGGTGACGCGATTGCGGAAAACATGGAAAGCATGGCTGTTCGCATCGAAGCTATTGCGCAAAAGCTTTCGCAGGACTAAGTTCCGGACGCTGACTGTTTTCGATGCGCCGTTCGCGGTGATCGGGTGCAGCGGCAAATCGGGGGCTGCCCTGTTCGTCAGGTTCGCTAATTCCCGGGGCCGATGCTCATTTCTCTAGGGAGCTGTCCCTGTCGAGGCCGTGGTCTCGTTATACGGCGCCCACCTGCACACGCAGGTCACGAGGAATTACCACATGGCCAACGGCAGCGGTGGCTCCCACTTAATTCATATCCCCAATTTATCTATGTTGTGCATCAATCGGTGCGTCTGACAGGGGCATCGGTTACAGGCATGTCCGGATTTCGGGCGTGCGACGAAACGGGAAATACAATGCGTTTACTCCATCTTGGCGACGTTCTTGGCCAATCCGGTCGTACTGCAGCACTTGAAGCGTTACCGATGCTGCGGGACCGTCTTTCGGTCGATATCGCGGTGGTAAACGTGGAAAATTCGGCGCATGGTTTTGGTGTGACGGCGAAAATCTGCAAGGAATTCTATGATGCCGGTGCGGATGTCCTGACGACGGGCAACCATGTCTGGGACCAGCGCGAAATCATTGCCTATATCGATGAAGATGAAAAACTGCTGCGCCCGTGGAACTTCCCCGACGGGACACCGGGCAAGGGCGATTACGTTTTCAAAAGCCGTTCGGGCAAAAAAGTTTGCGTTGTCAACATGATGGGGCGGTTGTTCATGGACCCGCTTTCGTGCCCGTTCCAGGGCGCGAACAAACTTTTTGCCAAACACAGGCTTGGCAAGAATGTTGATGCGATCATCATCGATTTCCATGCCGAAACCACGTCGGAAAAAATGGCGTTTGGCCATCATTGCGACGGGCGGGCATCGCTTGTTCTGGGGACGCACACCCATGTGCCGACGGCGGATGCCCAGATATTGCCGGGTGGAACGGCCTATCAGACCGATGTCGGCATGTGCGGCGATTTTGATTCCGTGATCGGGATGAAAAAGGAAAATTCGGTCCGCAAATTCATCACCAAAATGCCGACCGGCCGGTTCGAACCGGCAGACGGCCCGGCAACGGTGTGTGGTGTTTATGTCGAAACCGACGATGCCACCGGCCTTGCCAAACGGATCGAGCCGGTCCGGATCGGCGGGCGGCTTAAGGGTAGCTGGCCCAGCGCCTGAATATTGTCGATATCGCTAACGTATACGTCACGTGGCGAAGTAATCTTTTGGCTGTTGTGAGTTCACAAGTATTAAATCAGCTACGTTTTCCCAACAGTCCACACCTGAGATTTCTAATCCATCTTTCAGATAAGAAACTGCGAGGAGCGTGGATTGTAGGACTATGCATACTCTGAATATAGGGGAGGCTAGTGAGTTGATGACAATTTCAGTTTCTTCTGAGCTCTTGATCCTAACTACACCAAGGTCGACCTCTCCTAAATAGGAGCTAGTGTTAAACTGAGCAGTAACCTTACCGCGAGGTGAGACCAATGTGTCTGTTTTGTCAATTGGTGTCGGGTCCGATGTATAGTGGGTGGAGACTCCTGCGGTTAGAGCATTTTTCATCATAATCGCAAAGCCTTGGTAGGTGATAACACCTCCAGAAGTTTTAATGTTGAAAAATGAACCTGAAATCTTTCTCCAGATACGTAGCAACTGCCCATATGCATTTTTGACTAAAGTGGGTGATAAGGAGGAGTGAGGCAGGTGTGATTTTGGAAATTTTGCATGCTGTAACTTACAGCGAACATCTTGGTATTGAGTTTTCACAATATATTTAACAGGTGATTCTCCTTTTGGGACGAATTCAGTCAAAGATATATTTTTGTGTATCATGGTGAGTGCTCTTTCTAACCACTTTCTTTCCCCTTCATTATTTTTCTTTGGGTGCAAATTATTTAGTTGCGCCTCAAAAGCTAGAAATAGATTTCTATAGGCTTCAAACGAGTCATCAGAGCATTGCGAAAGGCGGTAGTATCTGAAGGATTCATTCCAAACGGGGACAGGTTCAGGTGTCGGAGGCACTAAATTACCCTCGGAGTCAGTATGTTGTATCTCGACATTTATCCCCATAGGCATAGGGAACTGGTTGTAGGTTGTTAGAATTGTTTGTTCGTCTTTAGTGTGCACGCAGATGTTGCTAGTCGCTGGGGCATTTACGGTCGTAGACATGATGCCTTGAACTGATAAAATATCGAGAAATTGCTGGATATGCTTTAGCCCGAACGATTGAACTTCTGAGTGAGATAAACGCGACGTTGTCCTTGCTACGATGTATTTGCTGGATGATTGAACTTCAACAATCCACTCAGAATCCGGAATGTGAAAAATAGTTGATACCGGTGAGGCCGAGGTTAGAGAATAAGAGACTCCAGATTTGTAAATACCGTCAAAGCCATCATCACCTGCGATAAAAAAATTGCCAATCTTAGCCAAGATCACCTCGCTTATTTCTTATCAGTATTAAAAGAAATATTGAATTGAGACTGTATCGGGTTTTCTTTTGTCCGCAAATTAAAAGGCCCGCCGAATGACGGGCCTTTCAGCACAATAAAGACAGTGGGTTGTGATCAGGCTGCGCGACTGCGGGCCTGCTCGCGAAGGTCTTCGAGGATGCCGTTGATGCGCGCACGCAAGGCTTCGACCTTGTGCGAGGCATCCTGTGCGGTGCTCAGAACTTCGCCCGACAGCTGGCCGGTTTTGCCGGTTTCACTTGCCACATCATTGATCGAGGACGAAACGGTTCGGGTGCGGTCGGCTGCACTGCGGACGTTACGCGTGATCTCGTCGGTTGCCGCACCCTGTTCTTCAACCGCGGCCGAAATGGTGGTGGCAATCTCGTTGATGTTTTCGATGATGCGACCGATATCCTCGATGGCGGTAACGGATTCCCCGGTCGCCTTCTGGATGCCGGAAATCTGACCGGCAATTTCCTCGGTCGCCTTTTCGGTCTGGTTGGCGAGGTTTTTGACCTCGGCGGCGACAACCGCAAAGCCCTTGCCCGCATCGCCAGCACGGGCCGCTTCGATGGTGGCGTTAAGGGCCAGCAGGTTGGTCTGTTCGGCGATGTCGGTGATCAGTGCGATGACCTCACCGATGCGGTTTGCCGATTGCGACAGGCTGACCACCAGCTGGTTGGTTTCCTGTGCGCGGTCGGCGGCATTGTTGGAAATGCGGGTCGATTCCGCCATCTGGCGGTTGATTTCCGCGTTCGAGGCCGAAAGCTGTTCGGTGGCGGCGGCAACGGTTTCGACGTTGCCGGTGGCTTCCTGGGCCGAAGATGCGACATCTTCGGTCTGGCCGGAAACCAGTTCGGCGCTCTGGCTCATTTGACCCGACACACCCTGAAGCTGTTCGGCGAGGGCGGCGATTTCACCGACCGCACTTTCGACTTCGTTTTGCAGGGTATCGGCAAGGCCAAGCAGTTCATCGCGGAGTGCTTCGTTGCGTTCACGGTTCAGGCGTTCTTCTTCGGCCTGAAGTTCGCGCACCTTAAGGGCGTTGTCCTTGAACACCTCGACCGCGCGGCCCATGGCGGTGATTTCGTCATTGCCCTTGACCGGGACGTCGATATCAAGATTGCCATCGGCCAGTGTGACCATGGTGGTTTGCAGACCAGCCAGACGACGCAGAAGGTTGCCACGCACATAGACCACATAAATGATCAGCGAGATCAGGATGGCCGCACCGGCAACGCCATACATGATCTGCGAGCTTTGCGCATTCAGGGTCTGGGCCGATCCGGCGGCCGCGTCGACATCCGATTGCAGGCTTTCGACCAGTGCCTTGACGCTGTTTTCCATGTCGGCGGCGTATTGGGTGCTTTGATCGACGATCTGCTGCTGGGTTGCGGCGGCTTCAAGATACTTGATCCGCAAGTCAGGAAGACTGCCATCGCCAATAGAGAGTTCAAGCATGTCACTGACGATGTTGGAGTAGAACTTTTTGAGTTTTTCGTTGTCGAGACCTTCGATCAATTTTTGCAGCGATGTGAAGCTGCCGCGGACCTGCACGCTGATGACCGAAAGCCGGGTCGGGTCGTCGAGCGAGCTTGATGTCAGGATCGTGTTGACGATGTCGCTGCCCATCCGGCTGAGTTCAAGAACCGGTCCGCGCGATGCAACGGCATCGTCGAGGTCGTAAAGCAGTTTGGTTGTGCGGACCTGATCTTCGTAGGGCAGGGGATCGCCTGATTTGCGCAGATCTTCGACGGAGGCATTGATCCCGGCAATGGTTGTCTGGGTGAAAGACAGGAGCGGGGTGATCATGCTGCTGTAACGCCCGCTTAGCTGCTGAAACTTGTTCAGTTTTCCGGCAATGTCATCGGCGATGGCAAACCGGTTCAGGGTCATTGCATGCAGATTTTCCAGCGCGTCGCGCAGATTGGCACTGTTGGTATCAATACCATCGAGGATTTCGGCTTGAAGATTTGTTTCGCGCAATTGCGCGACATTTTCGTCAAGCCCGGCCAGCAGCGTATCAAGTTCTGCTTTGACAGCCTGTTCTTCGTCGGGGGTTTTCGATGCGATGATCCGCGGCGCGATGGCCACGATCTTTGCGCTGTCGGTCGCGAGTTGTTGTGCCGAAAACATCGGCGGCAGTTTCGAATGCGTGATGTCCGCAAGTTCGGAGCCGAACTTGTCGAAGGATATGACGGCGACGGTGGCCGCCACGACGGCCATCAGGCCGACAAGTGCAAATGATGCCGCCAGTTTCCCCTGAACGCCGAAGCCTTTTGCGGTCTTGTTGACCGGCTTCTGGCGATCATCAGATTTGATAGTCTTTCCCATTACTCACCTAACCCCGATTACGCATAAGCAGCGCACCGGCATCTGTCATGCCGGTAACACGCGTCTGTTTGATTTTCCTGGATGAAACCTTCCTGTGGTTTCCGCATTCGGGGAGTCCCGCGATATCGGTTAGGAACGATAAGGATGCGCGACAATTGAAGGCGGAAGTTCTTGTTTTTCTTATGTTGAAAATTTCTATAGCACACGCGCCGGTGCAGAATAACCCAAATGTTTCTCTAATGTGGCAGTCCTGTCCATCTGGATAAGTCCTTTGTACAAAAGCTTGTGGCCATTCTGACCAATAGAAAAGGCCCGCCGGGTGGCGGGCCTTGCACAGAAGAAGGTTTGGCAGATTTCGGCAGATCAGGAGGCGCGATCACGTGCCTGCTGACGGAGATCCTCGAGGATGCCGTTGATCCGCGAACGCAGATTTTCGACCTTTTCGGATGCGGTCTGTGCCGTTGCCAGAACCTGACCGGAAAGTTCGCCGGTTTTGCCGGTTTCACTTGCCACATCATTGATCGAGGACGAAACGGTGCGGGTGCGATCAGCCGCACTGCGCACATTACGCGTGATCTCGTCGGTTGCCGCACCCTGTTCTTCGACCGCGGCCGAAATGGTTGTGGCAATTTCGTTGATGTTTTCGATGATGCGACCGATATCCTCGATGGCGGTAACGGATTCCCCGGTCGCCTTCTGGATGCCGGAAATCTGACCGGCAATTTCCTCCGTCGCCTTTTCGGTCTGGTTGGCGAGGTTTTTGACCTCGGCGGCGACAACCGCAAAGCCCTTGCCCGCATCGCCGGCACGGGCCGCTTCGATGGTGGCGTTAAGGGCCAGCAGGTTGGTCTGTTCGGCAATATCGGTGATCAGTGCAATGACCTCGCCGATGCGGTTTGCCGATTGCGACAGGCTGACCACCAGCTGGTTGGTTTCCTGTGCGCGGTCGGCGGCATTGTTGGAAATGCGGGTCGATTCCGCCATCTGGCGGTTGATTTCCGCGTTTGAGGCCGAAAGCTGTTCGGTGGCGGCAGCAACGGTTTCGACGTTGCCGGTGGCTTCCTGGGCCGAAGATGCGACATCTTCGGTCTGGCCGGAAACCAGTTCGGCACTCTGGCTCATCTGGCCCGACACACCCTGAAGCTGTTCGGCGAGGGCGGCGATTTCACCGACCGCACTTTCGACTTCGTTTTGCAGGGTATCGGCAAGGCCAAGCAGTTCATCGCGGAGTGCTTCGTTGCGTTCACGGTTCAGGCGTTCTTCTTCGGCCTGAAGTTCGCGCACCTTAAGGGCGTTGTCCTTGAACACCTCGACCGCGCGGCCCATGGCGGTGATTTCGTCATTGCCCTTGACCGGGACGTCGATATCAAGATTGCCATCGGCCAGTGTGACCATGGTGGTTTGCAGACCAGCCAGACGACGCAGAAGGTTGCCACGGACATAGACCACATAAATGATCAGCGAGATCAGGATGGCGGCGATGGCGACAACGGCCAGTGCCGTCAGGCTCTGTTTTTCGACGACTTTTGCCTGTGTGGCGGCGTCATTGACTTCGGAGTTCAGGGCGGCGACCAGTTCGGAAACGCCGCTGCGCATTGCGTTGGCGTATTCACCGCTCTGGATGACCAGACGCTGGCTTTCCTCGGCGGCGGCAAGTTCGCGCTTGCGAAGCTCCGGCAGGCTGTCATCCCCGACCGATAGCTTCTGCATCTTGTCGATCAGTTCGACATAGAAGTTCTTCAGGCGCTCGTTCCCGATGGAATCAAGGGCGGCCAGCGCATCGGAATATGTACCGCGAATACGCACCGGAATGATCGACAGACGCACGGCCTGTGTTTCGGTGGTTGACGCGATGATCATGTTGGCAGCAGACGAACCAAGACGTTCGATTTCCAGAACCGGTGAACGTGCGCTGATGGCCTCGTTCATCTTGATGAAGTTTTCAATGACTTCTTCGGTGCTTGCCGTGTATTTGGCGGACGGATCGTCTTTTAATGACTGCGCATAGGCGTTGCCCTGCGCGATGTCATTCTGGGTATAGGACAGAACCGGTTTCAGCGTATCGCCATAGCGTTTTGCAAGGTCCTGGAACTCGCTTAGTTTTTCGGCCTTTTCGGTCGAAATGGCAAAACGTTCCTGGGTGACGGTATGCAACTGACCAAGGGTGTCCTGCAACTGAATGCGGTTGTCATTGATCGTGGCAATCACGTCAGGCATGAAGCCGGTGGCTTCGATTTCGTTGATCTTGTTGACCAGTTCCAGCAGGCGGAAATCAAGTTCTTCCTTGATGGCCAGTTCTTCATCTGTGGAATTGGATGCGACGATGCGCGGCGCAATCGCGACGATTTCCGCGCTTTCGGTCGCCAGTTGCTGTGCCGCAGCGATCGGCGGCAGTTTTTCTTCTGTAATGGTGGTCAGAGCTTCGCCGAACTTGTTGAAAGACACGGCACCCACAACGGCAGAAACCACCGCATCAATCCGACCAATGCAAACGATATCAGAAGTTTGCTTTGGACCCCGAACTTAATTCCCATTCTGTCCTACCTTCTTGTGCTGTTTTCCCCGAGCGGCTTCTGTGTCCGTCCGGGTTTCTTGGATCAGGCAACGGGTGTTTTGTTCTTTTCGTCGCCCAGTTCGTAACCCCCGAAGAGTTATACTTTAGAGTTATTTTTTCTTATTAAGGGACATTATTGAAATATTATTCACAGAACTGCAAGGCGTAAGCAGTTCTGCGACAAAAAATCACGGTTAAATCCATAAGTTGTATAAATCAGAGGTGATGCGCCCGCGGTTTCGGTGCGCGCCGGTTGATGAATGCGGGCAGATGACGGATAGCTGGACCTTGAAGCGCAAACAGGATATAGGAGCGGTCGAAATTTCTGCCTGTCAGTTTGTCCGGTCCGGTTCGGTCCGCCGGACTGGCGCGCAATCATCGCGAGACCGGTCTGCCCGGGAAGATCCCGCAGTTACCGGCCGGTGCCCGATTTGCACTGATCGACAACACGAAAAGAATACAGGTTTCAGGTTATGGCCGGCCATTCCCAATTTAAGAACATCATGCACCGCAAAGGCGCGCAGGATAAAAAGCGCGCCAAAATCTTCACCAAACTCGCCCGTGAAATCACGGTTTCGGCGAAAATCAGTGATGATATCAACAGCAACCCGCGTCTGCGTGCAGCGATTGCCGCCGCGCGTGTTCAGAACATGCCCAAAGACAACATTGATCGCGCGATTAAAAAGGCGACCGGTGCAGGCGAGGGCGACAATTATGAAGAGGTCCGTTACGAGGGTTACGGGACGGCCGGTGTTGCCGTGATCGTCGAGGCGCTTACGGATAACCGCAACCGTACCGCATCCGAAGTGCGTGCCGCATTCGCCAAAAGCGGTGGCAACCTTGGTGAAACCGGTTCGGTCGGCTTCATGTTCAACCGTCTTGGCGAAATCGTTTATCCGGCCGACAAGGCCGGTGCGGATGAAATGTTTGAGGCCGCCCTTGAAGCGGGGGCTGCAAACGTGGAATCGGATGATGAGAGCCACGTCATCGAAACCGAGATCGAAGAGCTTAACAATGTGCGTGAAGCGCTGACCGAGAAGTTCGGGGACCCGGAAAGTGCGAAGCTTGTCTTCCGCGCGGTGACCGAAGCCGACATCAGCATCGATCAGGCACAGAGCATCATGAAGCTTGTTGATGCGCTTGAAGATAACGATGATGTCCAGAATGTCTGGACCAACGTTAACTGGACCGACGAGATCGCTGCTGCGCTTGATAACTGATTACGCTTGCTTACGCCCGTCATTCCCTTTTGAATGACGGGCGTATTTTATTTTGCTTATGATAATAAGGTGAGGCGACGTGGTCAGGGTTCTAGGTATCGATCCCGGTCTTCAACGCACGGGCTGGGGGGTGATCGACCTTACAGACAACCGGATGCGTCATGTTGCCAATGGTGTCGTGACCTCGACACAGTCGCTATCGCTGGCGGAACGGCTTGATCAGCTTCATAGCGGGCTTATGGACGTGATTGCGGCCTGGACGCCCGATGAGGCCGCGGTCGAGGAAACCTTCGTTAACAAAAACCCTGTTTCGACGCTTAAACTGGGGCAGGCGCGCGGTGTTGCGCTGCTTGCGCCGGCACGTTGTGGCATTCCGGTAACGGAATATACACCCAATGCCGTCAAAAAGACGGTGGTGGGTGCGGGTCATGCGGCCAAGCAGCAGGTTGAAATGATGGTATCCACCCTGCTGCCGGGATGTCAGATCCATGGCGCAGATGCGGCCGATGCACTGGCGGTTGCGATTTGTCATGCACAACATGCCGGAACCCGCGCGCTTGCGGGGATAACAGCCGGACCGGGGAGAAAATACAGGTGATCGCAAAACTTCGCGGAATTGTCGATTTCATTGGCGAGGACAGTGTCATCATCGATGTGAACGGGGTCGGATACCTTGTTTTTGCATCGCGCAGAACATTGACCATGCTGCCGCCAAAAGGCGGCGAGGCGGGCTTGATGATCGAAACCCATGTCCGCGAAGATCACATTCATCTTTATGGTTTTGCCGATAACGCCGAAAAGCAGTGGTTTGCCCTTTTGACGACGGTTCAGGGGGTTGGGGCCAAGGTTGCGCTGGCCCTTTTGTCGGTTTTAAGCCCGACCGATCTTTTGCGTGCGATTGCCGCGCAGGATACCACGGCCCTTTGCCGGGCGCCGGGGATTGGCCCGAAGGTGGCGACGCGTGTTGTGGGTGAGCTTAAAGACAAGGCGTCGCGCCTTAACCTTGGTCCGGTTGCGGCCCCGGCGGCACCTGTGGCACCGCCCGCCGCAACTTCGTCAAAAAAATCTGCAAAATCGGCCAAACCGCTTGCTGATGTGAGTATAGACACAGGCGATGCCGCGCCGGTTGTCGATGATGGCGCGGTTCTGGCCGATGCGGTTTCAGCGCTGGTCAATCTGGGCTATGGCCGGTCCGAGGCATTTGGCGCGGTTGGCAAGGCCGCCCAGCAGGCCGGTGAGGACAAGACACTTGATACCCTGATCCGTCTGGGATTGAAGGAGCTTAGCGCGTGAGCGAGGAAGAAGACCGTTTGCTTAGCGGGGAACGCCGCGAAGAGGATTATCAGGACGGCTCTTTGCGTCCGCGTCGGCTGGACGATTTTACCGGCCAGAAGGAAGTGCGCGAAAATCTTGATGTGTTCATTCAGGCCGCGCGAGGCCGCGAAGAGGCCATGGATCATGTGCTGTTTTTCGGGCCTCCGGGCTTGGGGAAAACGACACTGTCGCAGATTGTTGCCAGCGAGCTTGGCGTCGGTTTTCGGGCGACGTCCGGCCCGGTGATTGCCAAGGCCGGTGATCTTGCTGCCCTTCTGACCAATCTTCAGCCGCGCGACGTTCTGTTTATTGATGAAATCCATCGCCTGAACCCGGCGGTCGAGGAAATTCTGTATCCGGCGATGGAAGATTTCCAGCTTGATCTGATCATCGGCGAGGGACCGGCTGCACGTTCGGTGCGGATTGATCTGCCGCCCTTTACGCTTGTCGGGGCAACGACACGGTCGGGGCTTCTGACGACGCCGCTTCGTGACCGGTTTGGTATTCCGTTGCGGTTGCGATTCTATGAGCCCGAAGAGCTGGTCGAGATCGTGGCGCGCGGTGCGCGGTTGCTGAGTTTCGATATGACGCGTGAAGGGGCGATGGAAATTGCCCGCCGGTCACGGGGAACACCACGTATTGCCGGGCGATTGTTGCGCCGGGTGCGTGATTTTGCGGTGGTTGCCGGAAAATCGCCCGTTGATAAATTCATCGCCGATGCGGCGCTAACACGGCTTGAGGTCGATAACCTTGGCCTTGATAGCCAGGACCGGCGTTATCTGAACTGTATTGCCGGGAATTACGGCGGCGGGCCGGTTGGTGTCGATACGCTGGCAGCCGCCTTGTCGGAAGAACGTGACACGATTGAAGACGTGATCGAGCCGTATCTGTTGCAGCAGGGATTGATACAGCGCACCCCGCGGGGCCGTATGCTGGGCATCAAGGGATACAAACATCTTGGGCTGGTGCCACCGCGCGAAGGCAATGGTGTGCCGTTGGCGGACCTGTTTGATCAGCGCGCGACCAAGGCCGCAGACGGGACAGAGGAATGACGGATAAGCGCGAAAACAGCCTGCTCGGTCATATCGAGGGCAAGCGGCATATTTTCCCGTTAATGGTGTTTTACGAGGATACCGACGCAGGTGGAATTGTATATCACGCCAACTATCTCGCCTTTGCCGAGCGGGCGCGTTCAGCGATGCTTAACCTGTTGGGCGTTAGCAATAGTAGCCTTGCAGAGCGCCACAAAGTTGCCATAGCCGTTCGACACTGTACGCTCGATTTTCGTCGGGCGGCCCGGTTGGAAGACAGGCTGATTGTGGATACTCGCCTGATCAAACTGGGGGGCGCGTCGCTGGGATTCGAACAGAAGATCATGCGGGACGGCGAGGTGCTCGTGGTTATCGAGATATATCTCGCCTGCGTGTCGCTGCAAGAGTTACGGGCGCAACGGATGCCCGATGAATTGAGAACGGCTTACGCAACCTATCTGGATGTGAACGAGGACTGAAGAGAATATGGAAAATCAGGTGGTCGACGCGGTAACGCTGGGGCAGTCGGTCATGGCCCATGACATGTCCATGTGGGGGCTGTTCATGCAGGCCGGGATTGTCGTCAAAACGGTGATGATCGGGCTGATGCTGGCATCGGTTTGGGTCTGGGCAATTGTCATTGAAAAGCTGATCCGGTTGCGCAAATTGCGCGCCCAGGCAAACACATTTGAAGAAGCCTTCTGGTCGGGCGGATCGCTTGAAGACCTGTATGACCGAATTGCTGATCAGCCGCGCGATCCGATGTCGGCGATTTTCGTTTCGGCCATGCGCGAATGGCGTCGTTCGAACGCGCGCGGGGTCAAGGGCGAAACAATGCGCGCCCGCCTTCAGCAGCGCCTGGAACGGTCGATGGAAATCACGCTGGGCCGTGAAATGGACCGGGTTGAACGTTATATGACCTTCCTTGCGTCTGTTGGCTCGACCGCACCGTTTGTCGGCCTGTTCGGGACGGTCTGGGGGATCATGGTTTCCTTCCAGGCGATTGCGGCGTCGAAAAACACGTCGCTTGCGGTTGTCGCACCGGGGATTGCCGAGGCACTGCTTGCAACGGCGATGGGCCTTGTCGCGGCAATTCCGGCGGTGGTGGCCTATAACAAGATTTCCAGTGACCTGAACCGTTATGGCAACCGCCTTGAAGCGTTTGTTGACGAGTTCACGTCGATCCTGTCACGCCAGCTTGACGACGCGAGAGACTGATATGGGCGCTCAACTCGCATCCGGATCCGGCGGAGGACGCCGCCGCGGTCGCCGCAGCAACCGCCGCCGCGCCATGAGCGACATCAACGTCACCCCGATGGTTGACGTGATGCTTGTTCTGCTGGTGATTTTCATGGTGGCGGCACCTTTGATGACGGTCGGTGTCGAAGTGGACCTGCCGGAAACATCGGCCGCGCCGATGACCGGTCAGGACGAACCGCTTGTCGTGTCGGTCACGGGGGATGGCACCCTTTATATCATGGACAGTGAAGTCGCCCAGGACACGCTGGTCGAAAAGCTTTCGGCCATTACCGAGAATAAACGCGATACCCGTATTTTCGTGCGCGGTGACCGGACAATTGATTACGGCCGTGTGATGGAAGTCATGGGCCTGATCAGCGAGGCCGGGTTTAGCAAGGTTGCGCTGATCGCGGAGCTGCCCGCAAAGGGCAAGTAAACCGACATGTTTCGCAGTGTTCTGATTTCTCTGGCAGCCCACCTGGTGATCTTTCTGATTGCCTGGTTAGGCTTGCCGGAACTGTTCGAGGAAACGCCGCTGGAACTGCAATCGATTTCGGTCGAGGTGGTGACAGTCGATGAATTCTCGGCTGCTCCGACCAAGGCGCTGCCAAAGCCGAAAGCCGAAGAAAAGCCGAAACCGAAACCGGTTGCAAAGCCAGAGCCAAAGCCGGTTCCGAAGCCGGAACCCAAACCGACCCCGAAACCGGAACCCAAGCCTGCGCCAAAGCCAGAGCCCAAACCGGAACCGAAGCCTGAGCCGAAACCGGAGCCGAAGGTCGAGCCCAAACCACAGCCGAAACCGGAACCGAAGGTCGAGCCCAAACCACAGCCGAAACCGGAACCCAAACCCGTTCCGAAGCCGGAAGTGAAGAAGGAACCGACCCCGACCCCGGAAAAGCCGAAACCAAAGCCGGTTGAGGCCAAAAAGCCAGAGCCAAAGCCGGAACCGAAGCCCGAGCCGAAGAAGCAGCCCGACCCGGAGCCGAAGCGGACACTTGCCGATATTCTGAAGGATGTGCGCAAAACCGAACCGAGCGCACAGCCGACACCACAGGATACACCGGAAGATACGCCCGAAGACAATGCAAGCGAGGTGGTTGCGACCCGTCTGGACGCGCGTTTGACTATGAGCGAGCTTGACGCCGTCAAAAGACAGATCGAACGCTGCTGGAGCCCACCGGCCGGAGCCAAGGAAGCCGGGAACTTTGCGGTCGAAATACATGTCAGTGCCAATCCGGACGGCACCGTCCGGCAGGCACGAATTAGCAACTCTGGCGAGATTGGTGGTGATCCTTCACGCCGTACGATTGCAGAAAGTGCTCTTCGAGCTGTGCTAAATCCGCAATGCAGTCCTCTAAAACTGCCGCTGGATAAATACGAAATGTGGCGCACATTCACGTTCAATTTTGACATGCGTGAAATGCTGGGCCTGTAATGAATAAAATCATAAGTCCCTCAAAACGCGTGGAAAATAGCGAGGCAGGATGACCATCAAGACCAACGCATCAAAACGAGATTGGGTTACACGCAGTCTGGCCGGACTGTGTGCCCTTGCCGTTGTCGCTGGCCTGGCCGTTGTACCCTCGGCACCGGCGCATGCCGAACTCCGTATCGACATCACCCGGGGTGAAGTCAAACCGATGCCGATTGCCGTTACCCGTTTCCCGGGTGAAGGTGTTTCGGAAACCGAAGTCGGTCAGAACATCACGTCGGTGATCAGTGCCGATCTGGCGCGATCGGGTCTGTTTGCGCCAATTGACGAAAAAGCCTTTATCCAGAGTGCCAGTTCGCTGGCGGTCAATCCGAACTTTGCCGAGTGGCGCGCGATCAATGCGCAGGCACTCGTCAATGGCCGGGTTGTTACCGAACCGAACGGGCTTCTGCGTGTCGAATTCCGCCTTTGGGATGTTCTGGCTGAAAACCAGATGGCAGGGGTGGCCTATCGCACCCAGCCGAACAACTGGCGGCGTATCGCACACAAGATTGCCGACGAGATCTATAAACGCATTACCGGGGAATCGGGTTATTTCGATACCCGTATCGTTTATGTCTCCGAATCGGGCCCGGGCGATAAACGCGTCAAGCGGCTGGCCATCATGGATCAGGACGGTGCGAACCACCGTTTCCTGTCGGACGGCAAGTTTCTTGTTCTGAACCCGCGTTTTTCTCCGACGGCCCAGGAAGTGGTTTATATGTCGTACTTCAACGATAAACCACGTGTCTATGTTCTGGATATCGATACCGGCGAGCTTGAATTGCTTGGCGATTTCCCGGGCATGACCTTTGCCCCGCGTTTTGCCCCAGACGGCAATTCCGTGGTGATGTCCCAGGCTTTGGACGGCAATAGTGAAATCTACCAGCTGGATCTGCGTACGCGCGAAAAACGCCAGTTGACGCGGCATCCTGCAGTTGATACATCGCCGTCATATTCTCCTGATGGTTCGCGCATTACGTTCAACTCGGACCGTAGCGGATCACAGCAACTTTACGTGATGAATGCGGATGGAAGCGGTGTCCAGCGCATCAGTTTCGGTGGTGGTCTTTATGCCACACCGGTCTGGTCGCCACGCGGTGACCTGATCGCATTCACCAAGTCACAAGGAGGTCGGTTCTATATCGGTGTCATGCGTCCAGATGGCAGTGGAGAGCGGCTTTTGGCCGAGGGCTTCCTTGTCGAAGGCCCGACATGGGCACCGAACGGAAGAGTGTTGATGTATCACCGCCAGCACCCGTCCAGGGACGGGACCAAGGATCGCTATCGTCTGTATTCGATCGATTTGACCGGTTTTAACGAGCGCGAGATCGTGACACCGGCGGATGGATCGGATCCGGCATGGTCACCCTTGATTCCCTGATATCTCAAGAGTATAGTCATCGCGAAGCACTGAATGCGATTCGCATTAATCGCGGGCATTTTCGGTGTCGCGAGACATGGAAAACACCACAATCGGGCGAATGCGTCCGGTGTTAAGGGGAAAACTTAAATGAAACTTCGGATTCTGAGTGTTTTTGCTGCTGCCGCACTTCTGGCTGCCTGTGAAACCGCACCTGACAGCTCGGCAACTTCTGCTGGCGAAGGTGTTTCGACCACCAATCAGCCGTCTTCCACTTCGAGCACGCTTTCGGAAAGCAGCCCGGAATGGTTCGCGGTTAATGTTGGTGATCGCGTATTCTTTGGCTTCGACAAATATGACCTGTCGGGCGAAGCACGCCGTACGCTGGAACTTCAGTCTGCCTGGCTGAAAAAATACCCGCAGTACAAAGTGGTTGTCGAAGGCCATGCCGACGAACGCGGTACCCGTGAATACAACCTTGCACTGGGTGAGCGTCGCGCGAACTCCGTGAAAGATTACCTCGTTGCGCTTGGCATCGATCCGTCACGTGTCGAAACCATTTCTTATGGTAAAGAACGTCCGGTCGCGCTTGGCCACGACGAAGAAAGCTGGGCTAAAAACCGCCGCTCTGTTTCGGTTATCCGTTAAGCGCGTGCAGGTGAAAGCCTGAATTTCAAGGCGCCTGTTCCGAAAGGGACAGGCGCCTTATTTTTGCCGCCTGAAAATGTTGCAACATTAGACATTCCTTGATGATATCAGGAATGTGATGTTCGAAATTACGACGAAGGACCCGAAAATGATCCGAGTTGGCCCGAAAACCGGTTATCGCAATGACGCCCTGCCGTACCAGATTTCCGCAGCGGCGCATTCACCAACCGTTGGGGGAAAACAGGGGGCGCTGCGCCGTCGCCCGGTCGGCTATCTGTCGGTGTTTGCCGTCGCGGCCCTGCTGGGGATGACTGTTCCTGGCGGTGCACCGGTACGGGCGCAAGAATCCAACATGACCCGTCAGGTCGAACAGTTGCGCAAGGATCTTGATCTGTTGCAGCGTTATGTCTACCGCGAGGGTGTTCCTTCGGGTGGTGTTGCCGATGGTGGTTCAAGTGATGGAAGTCCGGCTGCGGCGCGCCAGCAGGTTCAGATCAACGAGATCGAACGCGCGGTGACCCAGCTTACCGGCCAGATCGAAGAATTCGACTTCCGCATTCGCAAGATTGAAGATCGCCTTGATCGTCTGGTTTCCGATGTTGATTTCCGCCTTGGTCAACTTGAAGGCGGCGCCAATGCCGGTGGCACGCAGACCGGTGCTGTTGCCCCGTCGGCGGCGGCCGGAGCGGCGGCAAACGGTGCGAGCGCATCGAATGCCCAGCCAAATACCGCCGGTACGGGGCAACGGGTTGATGACCGTGGTACCCAATTGTTCGGTGTGATCGAGAATGAAGGTTCGCCGCCCTCTGTTCCGTCCGGCCCATCCAATACAGGGGCAGGTAGGCAGGCACCTGCCGCGGCCGCATCTGGTGGCGGTGGTGCCCTTCCGGCCGGGACACCGGAAGAACAGTATCGTTATGCTTTTGATCTTTTGCGCAAACAGAACTTTGCGGCGGCGGAAACCGCCCTTGCCGCGTTTGTCAAAAGCCATCCGGACAATGCATTGGCCGGGAATGCGCAATACTGGCTTGGCGAAACGTTTTATGTTCGCGAACAGTATGATCAGGCGGCTGTCGCGTTTACCGAAGGTTTCCAGACCTATCCCGATAGCAGCAAGGCAGCCGATAACCTGCTTAAACTTGGCATGTCGCTTGGCAATCTGGGCAAGAAGGACGATGCCTGCACGACGTTTGGCCATCTGATTTCAAACTTCCCGAATGCGTCGGCGGTCGTGCTTGACCGTGCCCGTCAGGAACGCAAGAACCGCGGCTGTTCCTGATCGCAGTCTGATGGCAGACCAACCGGAAAATATGATCAATCCCGATCCGGCGTCCGATGGAACCCCATTGGACGCCGTTGTCTTTTCGCGCCTGATGAATGTTTTTGGCCCGTTTGAAGATCGGCCGAAAATTGCCGTGGCGGTTTCGGGTGGCGCGGACAGCATGGCGTTGGCGTTACTGGCGCATGAATGGTGCGGGTCAAAGGGCGGCGAATTGACCGCCATCACGGTTGATCACGGCCTGCGTGCGGAGGCGGCAGAAGAAGCGATCCGGGTTGGGGAGCAGCTTCGAAAACATGGCATTGATCATCGTATTTTGCGCTGGGACGGGGCCAAACCGCAAAGTGGTATTCAGGAAGCGGCGCGCAAGGCCCGCTATGACCTGCTGGACCGCGCGTTGGGGGAAATGGGCATCCTGCACCTTTTGGTCGCCCATCATCGCGATGATCAGCATGAAACGCTTGTGATGCGGCAACAGCGCGAGAGTGGCGTGATCGGCCGGGCCGGGATGGCGGCGCGGCGTTATCTGCGCAATGCAAGAGTGTTGCGGCCTTTGCTGCCCGTGGCCAAGGTTGATCTGATTGCAACGCTTCGGACCCGCCAGCAGGACTGGATCGAAGACCCGTCCAACCGCAATGTCCGTTTTGAGCGCGTGCGCATCAGACACAACCCGATGATGGACGGCCCGAAAAAAGAGATGGTTCAAAGCGGTGCCGATGCACGCCAGACCGCGGAATACCGGATTGCCGATCTTCTGGCATCGGCAGTGCAGATTACAAATTGCGGTATTGCACGTATCGATTATTCGAAATGGCGGGATGTTGGCGGTGATGAAGTAACCGCACGCTATGCCCTTGGGCATATTGTCCGGGTGGTTGGCGGGGAAAATTATATGCCGGCACTGGGCGCGTTGACGGCGGCCCTGCTGCAAATCAACGAGAAGGAAGATGCGCGGGTCAGTCTGGGCGGATGCGTGTTGCATCGCCGGGGAGGCATTTTGCTGGTTTATAGAGAGATCGGGCGCGTGGATGCCCATCCGGTTCGCATCAACGCCGATTGGATGCGCGATGGTTTCGGGCAGCGTTGGGACAATCGGTTCGAGCTGTTTTTCGCAGATCATGGCGCGGGGGTAACCGCGGATTACAGTGATTTGGGGCGGTTTGTGATTGCGCCGCTGTCGGCTTGTGATGCGTTTCACACGCGTGCCTTTCGGACCGCCATTGGCAAAATCGCGCCATTTGTGGATCATTTACCGCGCGCGGCCCTTGCATCCATACCCGCACTTTATGATAAAGAAGTTCTGCTTTCCGTTGGCGGGCTTGAGGTTTCAGGCATTTCCGACGTATTATCCGCCGCCGGTTGCCGCACGGCCCCGATGGGGGTAGAAAACGCAATCGGCATGCGATGGCGGTTTGCACCCCCGACACCTTTGTGGGAAAGTGGGTTTAAATCGTCGCCGAAACCCGACGTCCTACTTGCGTAAAGGTACCTTATCATTATCTGATGGTCAGGCCGTGCGCAGGGCGATTGCGCGTCATGGCGAACACAAATTGCGATCAGTAGCTTGGAATGAATATGGGAAAAAATCTCGCACTGTGGGTTATCATAGCCATCCTTTTGGTGGCTTTGTTTAACCTGTTTCAGTCGCCATCAGGACGGAGCGGCCAGTCAACGCTGGCGTTTTCGGACTTCCTGGCCGAAGTTGACAGCGGCCAGATTTCAGAAGTTACGATCCAGGGCAACACTCTTACAGCGCAAACCCGCGATAACCGGACCGTTAGTGTTTATACCCCTGATTATCCGAGCCTTGTCGAACGTCTGAACGACAAGGGCGTTCGTATTATTGCCCAGCCGGAAGAAAGCCTGTCGCCGCTTATGAGCGCGCTGATCAGCTGGTTCCCGATGCTGCTGATTATTGGTGTGTGGATTTTCTTCATGCGTCAGATGCAGGGCGGCGGCGGCAAGGCCATGGGCTTTGGCAAATCAAAGGCCAAGATGCTGACCGAGAAATCCGGTCGGGTGACCTTTGAAGACGTGGCCGGGATAGAGGAAGCCAAGGGCGAGCTTGAAGAAGTCGTCGACTTCCTGCGCGATCCGCAGAAATTCCAGCGCCTTGGCGGTAAAATCCCCAAAGGCATGCTTCTTGTCGGACCTCCGGGTACGGGTAAGACGCTTCTGGCACGTGCGATTGCCGGTGAAGCCAATGTGCCGTTCTTTACGATTTCGGGTTCCGATTTCGTGGAAATGTTTGTTGGTGTCGGCGCATCGCGTGTGCGTGACATGTTCGAACAGGGCAAAAAGAACGCCCCGTGCATCATCTTCATCGATGAAATCGACGCCGTTGGCCGCCATCGTGGTGCTGGTCTTGGCGGCGGAAACGATGAACGCGAACAGACCCTGAACCAGCTTCTGGTCGAGATGGACGGTTTTGAGGCCAACGAGGGCGTTATCCTTGTGGCCGCAACCAACCGTCCGGATGTTCTGGACCCGGCATTGCTGCGCCCCGGTCGTTTTGACCGTCAGGTTGTTGTGCCGAACCCCGATCTTGAAGGTCGTGAACGTATTCTTGGTGTTCACGCCCGCAAGGTTCCGCTGGGGCCGGATGTTGACCTGCGCACGGTTGCGCGTGGCACGCCGGGCTTCTCGGGTGCGGATCTGGCAAACCTTGTCAACGAGGCAGCGCTTCTTGCCGCCCGTCTTGGCAAGCGTGTCGTCACTATGGCCGATTTTGAAAACGCCAAGGACAAGGTGATGATGGGGGCGGAACGCCGTTCCATGATCATGACCGACGACGAGAAGAAGCTGACGGCTTATCACGAAGGTGGCCATGCGCTTGTCGCGCTGCATACCCCGGCATCCGATCCGATCCACAAGGCAACCATCATTCCGCGCGGTCGTGCGCTGGGTATGGTGATGCGCCTGCCGGAACGCGATCAGGTTTCCAAATCCTACGAACAGCTGATTTCCGACCTGGCGGTTGCCATGGGTGGCCGCGTTGCCGAGGAAATCATCTTTGGCAAGGACAAGGTCACCACGGGTGCATCTTCGGACATCAATATGGTGACGCAGTATGCGCGCAAGATGGTCACCGAATGGGGCTTTTCGGACAAGCTTGGCAATGTCAAATATGTGGATAATCAGGAAGAAGTGTTCCTGGGTCACAGCGTTGCCCAGCACAAGAATGTTTCGGAAAAAACAGCCCAGCTGATCGATGAGGAAGTCCGTCGTTATTCTGACGAGGCTTATGTTTTCGCCAAGCGGGTTCTGACCGAGCATCTTGACGATCTGCATGTTCTTGCCAAGGGGCTTCTGGAATACGAAACCCTGTCGGGCAAGGAAATCGATGCGCTTCTGCGCGGCGAGGAAATCAACCGTGCGGGCCATTCCAATGGTGGTGGCAAGGACGCGGGCGGCGGACGCCGTTCGACGGTTCCGACCACCGGTGGTGCGCGCAAGGAAAACCCGGGTGAAGGTGGCGGGGATTTGTCCCCGGAGCCACAGCCGGGCAGCTAACTGAAAGAGACTGATGGACAAGATCGAAGGATCGGTCCTGCGAAGCCCCGCCGATGTGCGGGGCTTCGCTGATTTTGACGGACCGTTATATTACGCACCTACCGGTTTCATCGACCATGCCGATGATCCCAATACGTTACCACTTGCCGGATCGCGCCGCGGCTTTTCCGCCCTTGAAATCATCCGCCGTCGCGACGGCGGCGGTGCCGAAAGCATGATCCTGCCGTTGCTGGCCCTTGAAGGCTGGGTCCAGAATTCCGGCCGGGTGGATGAAATCAATGATGTCCTGAACCGTCTGACAACCAAACGCGCCGATTTTGCCGGGCTTGATATGGCGTCCTGCCATGTGATGGGCATTATCAATGTCACGCCGGACAGTTTTTCGGATGGCGGCGATTACAACAGCACCGATCAGGCGATTGCGCGCGCGCGCGCCCTGGCGGCACAGGGGGCATCCATCCTTGATATCGGCGGGGAGTCGACCCGGCCGGGGGCGGAAGCCGTGTCCGAAGCCGACGAGATCGCCCGCGTTGTTCCGGTGATCCGGGCCCTGGCCGAAGACGGCCATTGCGTTTCCATCGATACCCGCCATGCAAGCGTGATGGAAGCCGCGATTGAGGCCGGTGCGGCGATCATCAATGACGTGACCGGGCTTGAAGGCGATGAACGGTCGATGGAAGTCGCCGTGGCATCGGGCAGGCCCGTGATGCTGATGCATATGCAGGGCGAACCGGGCACGATGCAGGAAAACCCGCAATACGATTGTGCGGTTCTGGATGTGTATGACTATCTGCTGGACCGGATCGAAAGTTGCGAACGGGCCGGGATTGCGCGCGATCGTATCTGTGTTGATCCGGGCATCGGTTTTGGCAAGTCGCTGTCGCACAATCTGGAACTGTTATCGCGTCTGGCGATTTTTCATGGGTTGGGTTGCCCGGTGTTGCTGGGCACGTCGCGCAAATCATTTATCGGCAAGATTGATCCGGCAGCATCCCCCAAGGAGCGGCTGGGCGGATCGATTGCATCGGCGGTCAATGGATGGCGGCACGGTGTTCAGATGATCCGGGTGCATGATGTTCATGACACGGTTCAGTCGATTTCGGTCGCGACTGCGACATCGATGGTATAGCTGTTTTTGGCCTGCAATCTATGGATGTATAGGTTGACCGGTTTGAACAACGAATTATAAAAGGCCCGCCGTTCTGGTGCATTTTCGAGTGCCAGAATTGCGGGTCTTTTTTTGGTCCGGTGAATCTGGCAATTTCTGACAGATCGTGCTTGGGGCTTGCGGATTTTACCCAATCGCCACATACCATTAAAGATAAAGAGAATTGCGATCAGGAAGATCGCGCAAATGGTTGGTTTCGTGCAAACAGCGAAGGCGAAGTTGAATGAATGGATACAGCGCGCACGCGCGCGTTGAACAGCCGGAAAAGGCTGCGGGTCAGGAAACGATGGCGACTTGTGTTTTCGTGGTCGAGGACAATGCCGATCTTAATCGGGATTTGTGCGAATACCTCGAGATGTGCGGTTTTGATGTTGTCGGTTGTGAAACCGGCGCAGCGTTTCATCGTGCGCTGCAATCCAAAACACCTGCGGCGGTCATTTTCGATATCATGCTGCCGGATGCCGATGGCTATGAATTGGCCAAATATGCGCGCGCCAACCTTGATTGCGGAATCATGATGCTGACATCCCTTGCGGGGATGGATCATCATCTTACGGGGTATAAATCCGGTGCGGATGTTTACCTGACGAAAGACAGCCCGCTTTCGGTGATCGAGGCGGCCCTGCGCCCGTTGTTGCGCCGGGTTGGCAAAAAAGATGACGATGTGGTTGAAGACCCGGAAAAAGACGGGGCCTGGACCCTTGATATGCTGAACTGGACGCTGAGCAATTCGGGCGGCGGTTCTTCGACTTTGACCGCGACGGAACGCACCATCGTGCAATTGCTGGTCGAGGCAAACGGGGCGTGGCTGACACGCCCGGAAATCGTCATGGCGCTGGGCAAGGCCGATACGGCCGAAAATTGCCGTAACCTTGATACGGCGATCCGGCGCGTTCGTCAGAAAGTCCTGCGCGAAACGGGCGATGAATTGCCGGTTCGGACCGCATATGGGCGGGGCTATGCCTTTACTTCGCCCGGTATCATTGTGGGTGCTGGCGAAACCGCCTGATTGACTGTTATCCGTTCAGATGTCGAACGACCCGGTGCT
This sequence comes from Thalassospira sp. MBR-102, assembly GCF_040549275.1. NCBI lineage: Bacteria > Pseudomonadati > Pseudomonadota > Alphaproteobacteria > Rhodospirillales > Thalassospiraceae > Thalassospira > Thalassospira sp. MBR-102. The sequence goes on along the minus strand of NZ_JBEPTC010000013.1, from coordinate 25,454 downwards.
GTCTTCGCATGGCAGCAACAGGCATAGCTCGATCCCGTCGGTGCCCTTGTCACGCAATTTGATTGATCCGCCATGTGCATCAACGATGCGCTGCGAGATATGAAGCCCCAGCGCATTCTGCATTGCGGTTGGCCCGATATCCTGGCGGAAGAGGGCGTCACTGATGCGCAGGATTTCCTGGTTGTTCAAATCTTTGCCGTGGCAGGGAATATCGATTTCCACCAGCCATTCGCCATTGCGACGAACAGTGATATGGATCGGAGATCCTTGGGCGTAGCGCCGTGCGGTTTCAATCAGGTTGGTGATCGCAAGCCCGACCAGTGTGGCATCGACATAGGTTTCAAGCTGTTCGGTCCCGACGCATTCCAGAGTGATTTCGGCATCGGCGCGCGATGTATCTGCGACAAAGTCCGTCAGCAGACGATTGACCGGCACCAGTTCGCGGGCCAGCGCAAAGTCACCGTCATCGATGCCATCCTTGTTGAGGAAAATATCCACCAGACGCGATAGTTTGCGTGCCTGATCCTGAATGCGCTGCAGGCGGTCGGTGACGTCGCTGCGGGCATCGCGCAGCCGAAGCAGCAGCATTTCGGAAGACCGTTGAATAACCGCAAGCGGTGTGCGGAATTCGTGCGAGAGCATGGAAATCAGTTTTCGCTGTTCCCCGACAAGCGATGTTGTTGCCGCGGTGACCCTGAGCATGTTCATGCGTTCCTTTTCGATCTGCGAAAGGCGGAAACCCATGAGGATGCCCATCGCGCACATATGGAAAAACAGCGTGAACTGATGCAGGCCAAGCCGGAACGGCGTGGCGGCAATCAATCCGGCATGGGTCAGTTGCAACAGCACGGCCCCGCCGATCGGGATCACAATGACAACCAGATAGATCCACAAAAGCCACTGCCTTGGCGCCCGGATGATCCGGTAGGCAACAATCAGGGACAGTGTCGTGAGTAACGCGGCATGCAGCGGCACGACATATGTGCCGTAAAGCGCATAAAAATCGGTGGTCACGGTCAGAGCGCAGGCAACCGAAAGCCCGCAATAGACTTTAGCGATCCGCGCGATCACAACATTCTGTTTGCCAAGATCAAGAATATAGAACCAGAGAAAAATGGAGGCAGCCGAGCCGACGACATTGGTCACCCCGACAATCAGATCATTGGCATAGGGCCATTCGGGTTGAATGATCGCGAGCACAAGCCCGTTGACCGCGGATGCCAGTGTGCCAATCAAAATAACGCAGACACCATATGTCGCAATCGCACGATCCCGGACGAGAGAGCCCAGAACGGTGTAAACCACGCCGAGCATCAGGATGACACCGAAATAGATGCTCATTGCCCCGTCGCGGAGCGTCAGACTGGAAAAAAGCTGATCGGTTGGCCAAAGTTTGGCGATCAATAACTGGGTGCTGTTCGATTTGGTGCGGATGAAAAGAGTATAATCACCTGGTTCGAGTGGCGGGAAGCGGTCGACATGCTGACTGCCGCGGGTGGGGCGCAGGCCTGCCGGGACATGATCGCCCATATGGCTTTGCCACAGATGGCGCGATGTTCCCTGCCTGATCAGATAGGCATCGATGAAATTCATGTAGTTTGGCTGAATTTCAAGTTGCAGGGATTGTGTCAGGCCCTGCGGAACAGACAGTTGCAGCCGGTACCAGACGCTATCGCCCGTATAGCCAAAACTTGGCACGCCGGTACTTGGGGTGAAATCATCGATTGGCAGGTTCAAAACGTCATTGAGTGTCAGATCGTTTGTCCGGTCTTCAAGCCACAGAACGTGATCATGCAAATTCACAGGGGCCGCGATGTCCGGCAGAAGGGTCAGTTTGCCGACTTCCGTTGCCGTTGCCGTTGCTGTGGCCGGGGACAGCGGGGCCGTGACCGACAGCATGGTCAGTAGCGCCAGCAGGAGCCGGAAACAGAAAAGCATCGGTCTGTTTTTCGGATGACTCATGACGCATTTTCTGGGTCGCAGGCAGGTGCCGTCGGGGGATCAAGATTGGTGGTGCGCGCCGCTTCAATGTTGTTTTTGGTCAGTTCGCGGTCATAGGGCAGGCGGATCAGGATGGTGGTGCCACCGTTTTCGCCGACGCTGACTGTCATGCGACCCATATGCCCGATGATGATCCGGTTGGTGATATGCAGACCCAGACCGACGCCATGGGTGCTGCCCGATCTGTTGCCACGGTAAAATGCGTCGGCAACAAGCGACAGATCATCGGGCGAAATTCCCGGCCCATTGTCGGTGACGCGGATATAGACATTTCCATCGCTGCGGTGGGTGAATCCGATGCGAACACTGGCATCCGGGGCATATTTCCGGGCGTTTTCAATCAGATTGCATATCGCGCGTTCGATCAGGGTTCTGTCGATGCTTGCGACGGTAAAATCCACCTCTTCCAGCTCAATGTCATGATCGGGCGTCTCGCGCTGACGTCGGAGGACAAGGTCGTGCAGGAACGGTGCCAGAACGGTTGGTCTGGGGGAAATACGGAAATTGGTGCTATCGAGTGTTTCCTTTGTCAGGAACACATTCACCAGCTCAGACAGTTGGGTCGCATTTCTGCGAATGGTTGCGATCCGGCTGGTTATGGCTTCCGGGGCGTCGCGAACATGAAGCGAAACCATTTCGGCGGCGCGCTGGATAATGGCCAGTGGTGTTCGGAATTCATGGGATAGCATGGTGATGAATTCGCGCTGCTCGTCGGCGAGCTGATTGGCGCGCGTACTGTTTTGAACGGCTGTGACGCGCTGGCTGGCAAGTGCGTATGTCCGGCCTGCCATGGCAATGCCGAGCAATAGCAGGTGCACAAGTGATGCCACCTGATAGCAGTTGCTGGTAAATCTGTTGGCGGGAACAAGGCCCATCAGCATCAGCAGATGCACGATTGCCGCAGCGGCGGGCAATCCCAATGCGACGAAATAGATCCGAAGCTTTCGCGCATCGGGCTTGGTCGCGCCAAAATAGAACAGATAGCCATAGAGGATCAGCAGCACACCGATATGGAACAGGAAAAAGCTGCGCGCAAAATGGATGTACAGGTCGCTGACCGATGTCAGGGAACACAGGCTTGCAAGTGCCGCGTAAACCGCAAGAGCGGTGAATACGGTGCGCTTGTATTTGTCCAGTTCAATGATGTAGGCCCACATCATCACACTGGTCGCAAGCGAGAAGGCCGTGCCGGCACCGGTGATGGCATCACTGGCAAATTGCCATGTGCCGGACAGAAGAAGCTGGGCATAGCCAGAAATGCCCGCCGTTCCGGCAAACAGGGCCAGAACATAAAGCCCGTACCAGACAATCGCCCGGTCGCGGATCAGCAGACCCAGCGTGAAATAGACCATGAAGCCGATTAAAAGGATGCCAAGATAAAGCCCGTACAGAAACGTATCCTGCACGTTTTCGGTGATCAGGGTTGTATCGGATTTTATAGACGCATTCAAAAGCTGGGCGCTGTTGCTTGAAACGCCGATCACCAGCCAGTATTTTCCTGCCGGAAGGTTGGGCCATGCGCTTAGATGCTGGCGGCCCCGGGCTTCGGATGGGTTCGGGGGGATATGATCCCCAACGACATCGTTCCAGACGGTTATCCGTGTCTCGGCATCAAGGATCGCAAGCCTTATCCGGTTCAGATAAGGCGGTGAAATTTCAAGATAGCGTTTGAGTTCAAGCGGTTTTTCGCCGTCCTTTGTGACAAGGATCTGCATCCGGTACCAGACGGCTTCAAGCGTGTAACCGGGGCCGGTTGATCCCATAAGCGGTGTGAAATCGTCTGCCGGGAGCATGGCGACATCGGCGGCTGTTCGAACCTGCCGTTTGGTTGACAGACGTTCGATCAGCGGTGCGAGGTCAATATCATCCTGATCGGCGGAATAGGATCCGATGACAAGTTCATGAGGGCCCATATAAGCAAGGGCAGGGCGGGTCATGAAAATCATCGCGATGATGACCTGCACTATGATCCCTGTGATATAACCCTTGCGGCAACCGGTTTTCCGCAAAATGCCCCCGATTTCGGAATATTCAAACGCTTCGTATCCTAGATACCGGGTTTTAAAAGCAAGGTCATGGCTTTTATAAGCGAAGAGTAAAGGATGCGATTAACGGATCGGTTGCTTGTGAGAGGTATAATCGATCACTTGCCGGTAGCATTGCGCGGACACTTTGATATAACCGGCAGTCAGGAAAAATAACCCGCACGCCGATGTGCCGGGATGGAAGCAGAGAAGACGAGCATGAGCCGTAAATATTTCGGGACCGACGGTATTCGCGGAACCGCCAACACCGCCCCCATGACAGCCGAAGTCGCGCTTAAGGTCGGGATGGCCGCTGGCCATTATTTCACCCGTGGCGATCATCGTCATCGTGTGGTGATTGGCAAGGATACCCGTCTGTCGGGCTATATGCTTGAACCGGCTTTGGTGGCCGGTTTTACGTCGATGGGGATGGATGTGATGCTGGTCGGGCCGATGCCGACCCCGGCCGTTGCCATGCTGACCAAATCGATGCGGGCTGATATCGGCGTGATGATTTCGGCCTCACACAACCCGTTTCAGGATAACGGCATCAAGCTTTTTGGCCCGGATGGTTTCAAACTGTCTGACGAGGTCGAACTTGAAATCGAAGCCATGATGGACAGCGACATGTCGGCGTTGCTGGTGGCTGCCGACAAACTTGGCCGTGCGCAGCGCATTGATGATGCGCCGGGCCGCTATATCGAGGCGGTCAAATCATCGCTGCCGTCTTCCGTGACGCTTGAGGGGCTCAAGATCGTTCTGGATTGCGCCAATGGGGCGGCTTATTCCGTGGCGCCCAAGGTCCTGCGTGAACTTGGCGCGGATGTCATTGAAATCGGGACCAAACCGAACGGTCTTAACATCAATGCCGAATGTGGTTCGACGCATACCCAAACCATGTGCGACCGGGTGTTGGCCGAAAAGGCGGATGTCGGGATTGCCCTGGATGGTGATGCCGACCGGGTTCAGATGTGTGATGAAAAAGGCCAGTTGATCGATGGGGATCAGTTGATGGGCCTTGTGACCACCCATTGGAAACGCACCGGGCAGTTGCGCGGCAATGCCCTGGTTGCGACGGTGATGTCAAACCTTGGTCTTGAACGTTACCTTGAAAGCAATGGGTTGCGTCTGATCCGTACTAAGGTCGGGGATCGTTACGTTGTGGAACAGATGCGCGCCCTTGATTGCAATGTCGGCGGGGAACAGTCCGGGCATATCGTGCTGTCGGATTTTGCATCGACCGGTGATGGCTTGCTGGCGTCCCTTCAGGTTCTGGCGGTTCTGGCGGATCGCGATGGTCCGGTTTCGGAAGTAAGCCGCGTTTTCGATCCGCTGCCGCAAATCCTTAAAAACGTGCGTTATGTGGCGGGTTCCGATCCGCTGTCACACAGCAGTGTGGTTGATGCGATTTCCAGTGCCGAACGGGCCTTTAACGGCGATGGTCGCGTTCTGATCCGCAAATCGGGAACCGAACCGCTGATCCGTGTGATGGCCGAAGGCGATGACGCGATCAAGGTCGAACAGATCGTTGATGGCATTGTTGCCGAAATCATGGCTGTTGCGGGTTAAGGCAGCAGGACTATCTTGAGGCGAATATCAGAAGTGCTTGGAGGTCGATCATGAAAGGTCGCGTATTGATCATTGCCGGCTCTGATTGTTCCGGCGGGGCCGGAATTCAGGCCGACATCAAAACCGTGACTGTTCTGGGTGGATATGCCGCAACCGCGATCACGGCGCTGACGGTGCAAAATACCACCGGTGTTTTTGATGTTCTGGGCATTGATCCGAAACTGATCGTCCATCAGGCCGAAGTCACGATTGATGATATCGGGGCCGATGCGATCAAGACCGGTATGCTGCATAGTGTGCCGGTGATCGAAGCGGTTGCAAAATTCATCCGGGACAAAGCCGCCGATATTCCGATTGTTGTTGATCCGGTGATGATATCGCAAAGCGGATCGCGTCTTTTGAACGAAGACGCGGTTGATGCGCTGATCAAAAACATGGTGCCGCTGGCGACCGTCCTGACCCCGAATATTCCCGAGGCCGAAGTGCTTTCGGGGATGAAGATTTTGACCGAGGGTGACATGATCGAAGCCGCCCGCAAGATCGGTGAGCTGGGGGCCAAGGCGGTGCTGGTCAAGGGCGGCCATGCCGACGGCGAGCGGATTGTTGATATTCTTTGGCGGCATGATGGTGATATCGAAGGGTTTGAGGCGGATCGTATTCCGTCGGAAAACAACCATGGGACGGGTTGTTCGCTTGCCAGTGCGATTGCGACGGGGCTTTCGCAGGGCATGGGGCTTAGCGATGCGGTGGCGCGCGCGCGGGCGTTTGTGCGTGAAGCGATCCGCACGGCCCCTGATTTTGGCAAGGGCAATGGCCCGTTGAACCACGCGCATCCTGTTACTGGTGAATAGTCAGAATACAACCTCCGTCGGGATTTCTAATGGCTTTTAACATTTCACACCGTACGAAGCGCCGGTTGTTCCTGATTGCGATCATCGCATTGGTTGCCGCAACCGTGGCAGAAGAATCACGGCGTTTCATTGCCGATCAGATCTGGACGGATGATGCCGCACTCTGGGAAAAGGTGACAGCGGTTTATTATCCCGATACGCAGAAACAAACCGATATCCGTATTTCGGATGCAAGGTTTGATGACGTTGCGCAATGCCGCGAACATATTGCCAAGCTGGCAACTGAAAACGGGGATGCGGACCTGCAAAAGGGACGGTCAGAATGTGCCGTCGGGTTTTACCGCGATGGCACGGGCGAGGGCAGCTATCGCCTGATCATCGAATAGGACGCCGGACCTAAAGCACGTACCACAATAGGCCGGGCAGGGCGATGGCGGCAAGGAAGCTTGAACTGATGACCACACCGGCGACTTCTTCGGGTTCGCGGTTGTAAAGCTGGGCAAACAGATAGCAGAACACCGCAACCGGCATCGAACATTGCAGGATGACGACCCCGCGTTCGATCCCGGTAAGCCCCATGGCTTCGGAAAGGCCGACGCCAACCGCAAAGCCCATCACAAGGCGCAGCATGCTAAGTGCGGTGCTGCGTGCGAGGCTGACCGGGCGGAGGCGGGCCAGTGACACACCCAATGTAAACAGCATTAACGGAATGGTGAGCTGCCCGATCAGGTTGGTCGTGTTGTAAAGCCATGCCGGGACTTCGGTATTGGTCGCAAGGAAGCCGGTTGCAATCAGGGTTGCCGGGATGATCGGCATCTTGATGATCGATTTAAGCGAGAAACTGCCCGAAACGAACGCCACCCCGATGGTGAGCTGTAAAACTACGTAAACCGCAAAGAACGCGACCGACAGTGCCAGACCATCCTGCCCGTATGCCAGCATGCAAAGCGGCAGACCGACATTGCCGACATTCGGCCAGGTCAGCGATTGCAGATAGGTCCGCGGGGCCAGTTTGAAAACTTTCAGGATCGGCCAGCCGATCAGAACGAAAATGATGTTCGCGGCAAGGGCGGCAGTACCCATCGATACCAGCGCATCCGCACCAAGATCAACCGTGGCAAGGGCGGCAAAGGTCAGGCAGGGGGTGGCAAAATAGGTGACGATGGATGTCACCAGTCCCGTATCGAAATGTCTGCCGGACCGTGCCCAGATATAACCAAGACCCGTGGTTATGAAAACCGGCGCAAGAATGGCAAAGATATCGGCAAACATGAAATTCAGTATCCCCAGATGGCTTGGCCCCAATGGCCCCCGGGTGAAATTGTCATGACCGATAGTCGCGGGGCAAGCGAATAATGGTAATACCAGTTGGTTTTCCGCATCGCGATAAGTCGACGCAAACCTGCGTCGTGAAAACTTGTCATTCCGGATGTTGATGGTGCATGTTAGCCCGTCCATCAGCCCCAGAGACAAAAAGACAGGGTCAGGCATGAGCCCCAGAAAATACGATTTCGTTCACCGCCATTTCATTGATCCGGCTCCGCGCTGGCGCGATCAGCGCCATCCTGTGCCTGCGGTTTTTCTTGATCGTGATGGGGTGGTGAATGAAGAAGTCCATTATCTGTCAAAGATTGACGATCTTGCCCTGATTCCCGGAACCGCCACAGCCATCAAACAGCTTAATGATGCCGGTATTCCGGTGGTGATCGTGACCAACCAGTCGGCGGTGGCGCGGGGCTATCTGACCGAGGCGGGCCTTCGTGACCTGCATGAGGCGATGCTTGCGATGCTGGCGCGCGCGGGGGCATCGGTGCAGGGGATTTATTATTCGCCCTATCATCCCGACGGGGTTGAGGGATATCGCCGCGAAAGCGAATGCCGCAAACCGGGCCCGGCCATGATCCTTGCCGCGGCCGAGGATTTTGTGATTTCGCTGGGCGATAGTGTTCTGATCGGGGATCGGATCAACGATATTCGTGCCGGACGTGCGGCGGGCACCCATGCGGTGATCGTTAAGACCGGGCACGGGGCAAAGGAAACAATCTGGCCCGAGGCGGCAGAGGCGGACTTTATCGCCGATGATTTGCAGGCCGCAGTGACCGAACTTTTCGCGCGCGGTGTTCTGGCGCGCTAGGGCTGCTTGGTGATGATCATAACGCACACCAGGTTTTCCACATATCCCGGCAGGATTCTTCAAGTTCGCGCGCGGTGGCCGCACCGTTCATGGCCTTGCTGTTTTTCATCCGGTCACGCATGCCGGCCCGAATGGTGGTAAGGGCGTTGATGTCCTGTGTCAGAAGGACGGCCTTTTCGACGTAACCCTTTTGCGTTTCCGCCGTCAGCGCATCGAGCCCGATATCTGATAACAGGCAAAGCCCTGCGCGTGATGCCGGTGTTTCACCCGCCATCGTGACAAACGGAATACCGTGCCAAAGCATATCGAAATAGCGTGCGATATCGATCATCGGGAACGGGGCCAGTCCGATATCGATCCGGGCGTAAAGATCGGGTTTATCTTCGGGGCTGACCGCACCAATCAGATTGACACGATCCGTATGAAGCCCGGCCTGGCGCAGACGATCCAGCATCGTCTTTCTGGCAAAGGCATCGCCCAGAACATCATCCTGAATGACAAGGCGACTGTTCCTGACCTTGTTTAATATGCGGGCAAAGCAGTTCAGGCTGGCGTCACTGATGTTTGATAACCGGTCAAAGCAGCCAAAAGTCACGGCTTCGTCAATTGCGGCTGGAAGCAGGCTGAGCATGGCGGCATCATTCGCGCCGACATAGGCAAAAGGCCCCGATCCCAGATGCTGCACATTTTCACAAAACAGCTTGTTTTCGGCCGGTTTAGCCGGGATCGCGCGATGATGGACAAGGATGTAATCCATCTGACTGATGCCCGTCGTCATTGGTGCGATGCTGGCCTGAACCGGGGCGGCGCGATGGGCGAATACCGTGATCGGTTGATCCGTCACCGGGCCTGTCAGGTCAAACAGGATATCGACCCGGTCCTTCCGGATGCGCTCAGCAATCTGAAGCGGGCTTTGGCCGTAAACCTCGCGCCAGCCATCGGCCATGACCTGCCATGAACGGGTGGTCTGATCCGGGCGCGGGGTGGCCGAATACAGAAACAGTTCGACCTCGTTGCGGTTCAGGTGCCGGGCAACCCCCGCCAGCAGGGCAAAGGAGGCATGTTCGCAAAAATGCGGTGACAGCCAGCCGATGCGAAGCCGTTTATCGACCTGTTTGCTGTTGATAAATTTCGGTTCGGGCATTGTCGGCATGTGGCTTCGTGCCCATTGGCGGGCCTGTTTGAGATATTCGACCCCGCCGATATCGGGCAGCCTGGCAACCGCTGCCAGAAGGGCTGTGTGGGCATCCGCATTTGCCGGGTGTTTTTCCACAAGCACGGTCAGTTCGGCAATCGCACTTGCGATATCGCCGCACCGCAATTCGATATCAGCAATTTCAAGATCGATTTCGATCCTGCCTTTGGCAAGGCGCTTGGCGGTTTTAAGGATCGCAATCGCCTTGGCATATTCGCCTTGTGCCGATAGCGCCCGCCCCAGCCCGTGCAAGGCGGGGACATGACGGGGATCGATGCTGAGCGCGCGTTGATAAAGGTTTTGCGCCATGCCGGGATATCCAAGGCGCAGCGACACATCACCAACACGGCAAATCATATCTGGGGTGATCCCGGCTGCCTCGGCAGCGCGGTCAAGGGATGCGAGTGCTGCTTCTTCCTGCCCCAGTGCGTGCAATGCCTCGCCAAACAGCAAAAGTCCGTCAAAGTGATCGGGTTTCAGACCCAGCAACCGCCCCAGAAGGTCCACCGTCTGCCCGATATGGCCGCGCGGCATTTCAAGGCGTGCCAGATGATAAAGGGCGGTCGGGAAATCGCCATGATAGCTGATGGCCTGACGGAATTCGTCAATCGCCTTTTCGATCTGCCCGGCCCGTTCCAGCGCAATCGCGAAATTGCACCGCACTGCCGGGTTGGCACCAAGTCGCGGCAGGCAGCTATCAAACAGTTCAAGGGCTTCGCGGTGGCGATCAAGGCTGGTCAGAAGAGTCGCCAGAAGATGTTCGACTTCGGGGTTGCCGGGCGACAGCGACAGCGCACGACGGTAAATTTTTTCGGCCTCGTCAGGACGGTTGCCTTCGTGCGCGCTTAGTCCACGCCTGAGCAGGGTCTTGAGATCGGCCGACATCGATATGCTTTACCTCGTAAGCTGGACAGTCCTGATTGCTGTCATATCCATCAGCATGCAGAAAAAGGAACGTTCTGTCATTGCTTTAAAGCATTTCGTTCTTTGATCAAAAGAAATGATCGGGCCGGAAAAAGCATAAAAAAAACCCCGGGCCTGCGACGCAGGCCGGGGCGAGAATGGGAGTGGGAGAATCGCCTGGCGGCGATAATCACCTGTTAAGATATGGATTATGGTCGAGGTCGTCGCCTATCTAATGGGATAGGATTGCGGGTCTTTGGTGTAGGTTCGCCCCCGAGAGGTGATGGAATTCCCGAAACTTAACCCGATGAGTGAAAGTGCTGCCTTGGAAATGGTGGTTATCTTTCAGGTAGCATTCGTTCCATATGGCGCAAAAACACGAAATTTTCGGGCAAAAAACTGTCATTGGGCGCGAAGACTGTGCTAGAACCCCTAAATATGTAACAATGATAAACACCCCGCGAAGATAGAGAGGTTCGACCATGCCGGAATATCGGTCCCGTACAACCACCCATGGCCGCAATATGGCCGGTGCGCGCGGCCTTTGGCGCGCCACGGGCATGAAGGATGAAGACTTTGACAAGCCGATCATTGCGGTCGTCAACAGCTTTACCCAGTTCGTGCCTGGTCACGTTCACCTGAAAGACCTTGGTCAGATGGTGGCCCGCGAAATCGAAGCCGCCGGTGGTGTTGCCAAGGAATTCAATACCATTGCGGTCGATGACGGTATCGCGATGGGCCATGACGGCATGCTTTACAGCCTGCCGTCGCGTGAAATCATTGCGGATTCCGTCGAATATATGGTCAATGCCCATTGCGCGGATGCGATGGTCTGCATTTCCAATTGTGACAAGATCACGCCGGGCATGTTGATGGCCGCGATGCGCCTTAACGTTCCGGCGGTGTTCGTTTCCGGTGGCCCGATGGAGGCCGGGAAGGTCACCATTGATGGCAAGGAACGTCATCTTGACCTTGTTGATGCGATGGTCGAAGCCGCCGATCCGAAAATCTCGGACGAACAGGTTGCGGTTGTCGAACGGTCGGCATGCCCGACCTGCGGTTCGTGCTCCGGCATGTTTACCGCCAATTCAATGAATTGCCTGGCCGAGGCGCTTGGCCTTGCACTGCCGGGGAATGGTTCGGTGCTGGCGACGCATGCCGCGCGTCAGGAACTCTTCCTTGAAGCAGCGCGCACATCCGTCAAGCTGGCGCGTCGTTATTACGAGGAAGAAGACGTTACCGCGACCCCGCGGGGCATCGCGACGTTTGAAGCCTTTGAAAACGCCATGGCGCTTGATATCGCGATGGGCGGTTCGACCAATACGGTTCTGCATCTGCTGGCGATTGCGCGCGAGGCCGAGGTTAACTTTACCATGGCCGACATGGATCGTCTGTCGCGCCAAATCCCGCATCTGTCGAAGGTTGCGCCCTCGCATCCGCTATATCACATGGAAGACGTCCATCGTGCCGGCGGCATCATGCGTATTCTGGGCGAGTTGGAACGCGGTGGGTTGCTGCATACCGATGTGCCGACGGTTCATAGCAAAACCATGGCCGATGCCCTTGAAAAATGGGACATCCGGCGCACCAAGAACGACGCGGTGCATAAATTCTTCCGCGCCATGCCGGGTGGCATCCCGACCCAAACCGCGTTCAGTCAGGAACGGTATTGGGATGATCTTGACCTTGACGAAAAAGAAGGCTGTATCCGCGATATCGAACATGCCTACAGCAAGGATGGCGGTCTGGCGGTTCTGTTTGGCAATATGGCGGTCAATGGCTGTATCGTTAAAACCGCCGGTGTCGATGCCAGCATCCTGAAATTTACTGGTCCGGCCGTGATCTGCGAAAGCCAGGACGAGGCGGTTGCCAAGGTTCTGGGGGGCGAGGTCAAGGAAGGCGATGTTGTCGTCATCCGTTATGAAGGCCCCAAAGGTGGTCCGGGCATGCAGGAAATGCTGTATCCGACCAGCTATCTGAAATCGATGGGGCTGGGCAAGGCCTGTGCGCTTGTCACCGATGGGCGTTTTTCGGGCGGGACGTCGGGTCTTTCGATTGGCCACGTATCGCCGGAAGCCGCGGCAGGCGGGGATATCGCATTGATCGAGCCGGGCGATATCATCGAAATCGATATTCCGAACCGGTCGATCAGGATTGCGGTTGATGATGCGGTTCTGGCGGCGCGCCGTCAGGAAATGGAAGCCAAGGGCAAGGATGCCTGGAAACCGGCCAAGCCGCGCAAACGCAAGGTGACAACGGCCCTTCGTGCCTATGCCGCGCTTGCAACCAGTGCCGATCAGGGTGCGGTTCGCGATGTGACGCAGGTCGAATTTTAAGTCGTCCAAACCATAACAGCCAAAAAGCCGTCCGGTTCGCCGGGCGGCTTTTTGTTTGGGGTATCAAGAATGATCAGGGTTTGCGAAGCGTGCTGAACCCGTGTGCAAGGCTGTGGCCGAGGTTGGGCAGGGCATTGGCAATCGCCTGCACGGCAAAACCGATAAACAGAATTCCGGTGGCGCGCACGATCCAGATTTCGTGGCGCTGATACATCCGGCGCAACACGCCAAGTCCGACAATCCAGATCAGGATCAGATCGGCGATCAGAAACCCGACGGCAGAGGCCAGTAAAAGCCCCGTCATACTGTCCCAGCCAAGCGACGCTGCATCCTGTGCCAGGAGGGCTGTGAACATCGCGACCGCGACCGGATATCCCTTGGGATTGGTGATCCCGAAAATAATGCCGCGTCGCCAAGGGTTGCGAACCGTGATGGTAACCGCGCCATCGACCTTGCGCTTGGCGGTGACAGCCCGGATACCAAGCCAGAACAGGTAGACCCCGCAAATCATCGCCAGAATATCAAACACCATCGGATCAAGGACGCGCGACCCGATGATCGCCACCAGCGCCAGACTGGCCCACATGATATCCCCGGCAAAATGCCCGAACAGGAAACCGGCACTTGCCCGGCGGCCCTGTGCGGCACCAATGCCCAGCATCGCCAAAAAGGCCGGGCCGGGTGTCAGGGTATAGATGGCGGCCGCGACCATCGCCCCGATCAGCATCGATATTTCCATGATCTTCTCCCCAATGCTCAGGACAAGATTAGCGTAGATGAATTTGTTTCGGCAAAGTGATTTCCGGTATCCCGACTAAAAAAGGCCGGGTAGCGAGACCCGGCCAAGTGAAAGACAGCAATATGCTCTGGAGGCTGTCTTTTTTGTCTGGCCTAAGGGAGATTAGCCAGACAGGTGGAGTTTGGTTCAATCCGATGATGAAAGACGCAGGGCGGCGTTGGCGATCACGCGAACGGCGGTTGCGATACAGGTTTCATCAAGATCGAAATTGCTGCGATGAAGCATGGTGGCGCGATCCGTTGCTTTGGAGCCGATGCGCAGATGTGCGCTTGGAATACGCGACGAAAATTCGGCAAAATCCTCGCTACCCATAGAGCCCTGCGGCAGGCAGATGACCTGTTCATCGCCAAGGATGTCGCGTGCGGTTGCGACAACCTGTTCAAGGATCGCCGGATCGCTTTTGACCACACCAACACCTTGCAGGAATTCGACATCGATCTTTGTCCGGGTGGCGGTGCCGACGCCTTCGGCGATGCGAGTGATGGCATCCTTGGATGCGGTGCGGACGTCTTCGGAATGGGTGCGGATCGCGCCCTGAAGGGTCACCGTATCGGGGATCTGGTTGCGTGCGGTACCGCCTTCGATTTTTCCGATCGTGACCACCGCCGCGTTAAGGGGGGCGATTTCCCGGGAAACGATATTCTGGACCTGGGAAATGAACTGGGCCGCGGCAACAATGGGATCAACGGAAAGATGCGGATGTGCCCCGTGCCCGGAAAGACCGGAAACCGTTACATCAAAAGGATCAGAGGACGCAAAGGAGACTTCGTGGTGCCAGCCGACCGAACCGCCGGGAAGCAGCGGCCAATTGTGATAGCCCAGCATGATATCTGGCTTGTGTTTGTCAAAGACACCATCGGCAAGCATCGCCCGTGCACCGCCAAGGCCTTCTTCTGCCGGCTGGAACAGGACCATGGCGCGGCCTTTGAAATCTTCACCAAGTCTTGCCAGAACCGTGGCAACGCCAAGGGCGATGGCAGTGTGGGCATCATGTCCGCAAGCATGCATGACCCCCTTATTTTCCGAGGCAAAGGGAAGCCCGGATTCTTCGGTGATCGGTAGCGCGTCGATATCGCCGCGAATACCGATAAGGCGGCCCGCCGCCGCAGGATTGATAATGGCAGCGACACCGGTTTTTCCAAAGCCGCTGCTATAGCTGATGCCAAGATCGTCAAGGTGGCTCTGAATTTTCGCAGAAGTTCTCTGTTCCTGAAAACCCAGTTCCGGGTGGCGATGCAAATCCCGACGAATATCGATCAACTGATCGTTGATATCATCGACAATGGCATCGATCTTTCTTGCGATTTCGCTGGTGGCGCTTGGGGACATTCTTCAATCAATCCTTTTGGTGGCGGGCCGTGGTTTTAAGGGATCTCGGGGTTAGTCGAGGTCCTTCTGACCGATTTCGGCAACTTTCTTGTAGACTTCCTCGCCCCACATTTTGGTGCCGAGTTCGTCACGAACCGACTGGGTTGCTTCGATGAAAGGTGCGATATCCGGGTGGGTGAAAACGATGCCGGCAGCTTCCATATCGGCGATCATTTTTTTTGTCTGCTCGGGCAGCATTTTTTCAATGACAGCATTGGATGCATCATTGGCCCGTTTCAGCAGTGCCTGATCTTCTGCATTCAGACCTTCCCAGAAGCCGTTTCCGATCATCACGTAAGCCGGTTTTTTGATGTAATCGACCATCGCGATGGATTTCTGGACTTCATAGAATTTGGCGGCATAGATGGTTTCGATCGGGTTTTCCTGACCATCGACAACGCCAGCCTGCAGGCCGGTGTAAACCTCGGCAAAGGCCATCGGGGTCGGGTTGGCACCAAGGGCGCTTAGGGATTCGACATAGTAATCACGCTCTGGCGCACGCAGTTTCAGACCTTTGAGGTCGTCAATGCTGTTGATTTCGACATTCGCGCTAATCTGGCGCGGGTTACGCGGCATGAAACCAAGAAGGCGGATTTCGCGTTCATCGATCAGCTTCTTGTTCCATTCCGCGCCAAAGTCGGTTTCAAGCACGGCGTTGTAGTTTTTCAGATCCTTCATCAGGAAGGGGATCGCCAGATATTCGATGTCCTTGATGCCGGGATCGCCGCTGGCTGAAATCTGGGTAATACCGAGCGCAAGCTGGGTGAAAAGTTCACGCGGGGTGCCAAGTTGTTCACCGCCGTAAATCGTGACGTTGTAGCGACCGTTGGATTCTTCCTCTACGACACGTTTGAATTCAAGCGCGCCTTCATACTGGGCTTCGCCGGGATTGGCCCAGATGGAATAACGGATTTCTTCGGCCGCATTTGCATGGCCAAGGCCAAGAGTTGCCAGACCTGCTGCAAACAGCGTTGTTGTGAGTGTTTTACGCATATTCAAAACTCCCTGATGAAGGTTAAGCGCTGACTTTTGGGTTCTGATCGGAGAAGTGACGGATGAAGTCCGTGCAATATTCGACGAGGTAACTGACGATTTTTTCGCCTTTTTCGGCACTCGACTGCGCCGGGTCGCCGCCGGCAATACCGTTGCCGCAACGATCGGTAACATCCACGGCAAGAGCGATTTCAACATCGCGGAAACGGACACCCGCCAGGCCGGCGGTTGGCAAACCAAGCATTTCACCCTTGCTGTCCTCTTTGGACAAAAGGTCCATGCGCATCAGTTCCGGGAACAGATGCAGATAAACAGAGGTCAGCGGATCGCCACCATGACCGAGTGCCTTAGCCCCCATTTCCGGATGCAGTTCTTTCCACATTTCGGCTGGGATCAGGCGCCACATATTGAGGCAGGGGATCAGCAGGCCTTTTTCGCGTTTGATTTTGCGAATGACCTGATCGATCAGCGGATAGTTGCCGCTGTGACCGTTCAGGATCACGATTTTATTGATGCCGTGATCGGTGAAGTTTTCGATCATGTCGGTCAGTATGGCGCTGAAGGTTTCCGGGCGGAGCTGGATGCCACCGGGCACCGTACGGAAATAGTCGGCATAGCCAAACGGCATGATCGGGGCGGCAATCGCACCTGATTTTTCGGCAATTTTACCGGCCAGAACATCGGTGAGCATGTAGTCACCCATCGGGGCGACCGGCCCCTGTTCTTCCTGGGATCCCAGTGAAATCAGAATTACGGGATCTTCGCTGAGGCGTTCGCGAAATTCGATGAACGTCATGTCTTTGAGCAAGTGCTTGCGCACAGCTTTAATGGCCGTCATTTGGGGCTCCGGTATCGATTGATGGCTATCAGGAACCGAACACGATGTTCGGCAGGAACAGGGTGATCTGCGGGAATGCCGCAAGCAAAATCACCGCGAAAAAGAGAGGGATGTAAAACGGGATCATCGCGCGAACCATTTGCGCATGCGAGATTTTGGCAATGTCCTGAGCGATGAACATCAGGATGCCAACCGGTGGCGTGGCCCCCCCGATGATGAGGGTGAAGACCATCAGAACACCGAAATGAACCGGATCGATTCCAAATTGCATGACAACGGGAACAAGGATCGGGGTCAGCACGATTTCAGCCGAAGAGGCCACCATGAACAGCCCGACAAGCACCAGAACCAGCAGAACGATTGCAAGAACAATGATCGGTTCGCTGGAAATGGTCGAAATGCCGATGCCGATGCTTTGGGGAACGTTTTCGCGTACCATGACCCAGCTGAAAGCTGCCGATGCAGCAACAATCAGCAAGATGCGGCAACTGCCCAGACCAACATCTACAAGAACCTTGCCAAGCTGGCGCAAATTCATGTGACGGTACAGAAGGCCAAGTACCAGACCGTAAAGCACGGCAACTGCCGCGGCCTCGGTCGGAGAGAACATACCCAGCAGGATGCCGCCGACAATAATGACCGGAAACAGCAGGGCAGGGCCGCCCTCGACAATCGAGTTTCCGATTTCACATATGCTGGCGCGTTCATAGCGGGGATAGCCGCGTTTGCGGGCAATGAAATAGGTGAATACCATCTGGCTGAGGATGATCACCACACCGGGAATGATACCGGCCACCAGCAGGCGCCCGATGGAAACATTTGCAAGGGTGCCGTAAATCACCAGTGCGACGCTTGGGGGAATCATTGGGCCGACAAGCGCCGATGCAACGGTTACAGCGGCCGAAAAAGGTGCGGGGTAGCCTTCCTTTTTCATCGCCGGGATAAGAACCGAACCAAGGGCGGTGGTGTCAGCGGTTGCCGAGCCGGACATGCCCGAGAAAATCATGCTGGCAAAAATATTGACCTGTGCCAGGCCACCGTGAATGTGTCCGACCAGCGCGCGTGACATATTGATGATCCTGTCCGTCAGGCGGCAGGCATTCATCAACTCGCCCGCAAGATAGAAAAACGGGATCGCCAGAATAAGGAAACTGTCGATTGACGCCGTCATGCGCTGTGTCAGCATCCCGGCATCGATGCCGGTCAAGTAAAGATAGGCAGTGGTGGTGACGCCCATTGCAAAAGCCAGTGGCATACCGGCCAACAGCAAAACAACGAGAAGGGCGAGAATAATTGCGATTGTCATTTCTGGCCCTTACAGCATCGAGTTTTCGTCATTTTCGGTTCGCACATTGCGAAGCCGATCAGACAGGAAAAGACGGGCAAGGATGACAACAAGCATCAGTATTCCGCCAACGGTCGCGGCAAGGCGCACCGTACCGGCAGGCAAGGGAAGGATGCTCATTTCCTGAAAGTTTTCGAGTTTGACAATACGAAAGCTTTTCCAGGTCATCACGCCAAGGAAGGCCAGTGCTAGAATCTGATTGGAAATGCGGATGATCTTTCTGACTTTTTCCGGCATCAGATTTACGAAAACATCGACGGAAAGATGACGTCCTTGCCAGCACACAACGGCAGCACCGATAAATGTCATCCAAACCACGAGTAATCGGCTTAGTTCGTCGCTCCATAAAAGCGGACTGTCAAAGAAGTATCGAAAGACAACCTGTGCAAGGGTCAGTGTCACAATGATTGCCAGCGTGGCGCCGGTCAGGATTTTTAGCGGAAGCGCAAGGTCGAGCCTTCGCTTCGGCAATGCCGGTTCAGTTGATTGCATCTCTAGCCTCTCCATCATGGCCCTGCGAGCTTCTTGTTCGGCTTTTTGGCAGGGCGCCTCCTGAGACTATAAAATCAGCCGGACATTAATCTTGTCAAATATATAAATGGAGTATATTTATATCTGATGAGTATCAATAATCGCGTTGAATTACGCCATCTGCGTTATTTTATTTGTGTGGCTGACGAAATGCATTTCGGGCGGGCTGCCGAACGTCTTGGCATCGCGCAGGCTCCGCTTAGCCAGCAAATCAAGCAGCTTGAGGAACGGGTTGGCGGGCAACTTTTTGAACGCACGACCCGAAGTGTTCGCCTGACGCCAGCGGGAGAAGTTTTCCGTGAAAAGGCGTTGCTGGCGTTATCAAGTGTCGAGGAGGGAGTCGAGGCCGCCCGTTTCGTGATGGGGCAGGCAAATCGCAAGCTGACGATTGGTTGTGTTTCACCTGCGATTTTTACATGCCTGCCGGAAATCCTGCGGATGTTTCATGCCAAATGCCCGGATACGCGGATTGATATCAAAATACTGACGACCAACGAGCTGCTTGATGCGATGATAGAGGGGCAGGTGGATGTTGCCTTTATTCGCCCGCCAAGGGCCAAGGCCAACCTCAATATCATGAATTTGTTCAGCGAGGCCTTTGTTGGGCTTGTTCCGGTGGATCATGCGCTTTCCGGAAATAAAACGCTGTCGCTAAGCGATTTTACGGGACTGCCATACATTGCCTATGCGCCGATTTTGGGGGTCAGTTACCAGAACGTGGTCATCCAGCATGCGCGTGATGTCGGGGTATCTTTGGACATCGTTGAAGAAGTTGGTCACACATTTGGAATCGTGGCACTTGTTGCCGCGGGAATGGGGGTTGGCGTGGCCCCCAGCTGGGTTACCCATACACCCCATGTCGGCGTTGCCTATATTCCAATGCCGGAATTACCAGCCGATGCGGTCAATCTTGCATTGGCATGGCCCGAAGACACAATGTCGCGGGTCATTGATGAATTTGTGAAATGCGCACGTGCCTTTGTTCGTGATCTGAACGGCTTGTAAAATGGCCGCCCCGGCAAACGAGGCGGCCATTTGGGTCTGATGCAACGCCGCTTGGTCAGTTGAGGACTTTTTGCAGCGGAATGTAATCGTAGCCAAGATCACGTGCGACGGCCTCATAGGTGATGCGACCTTCGTGAACGTTTAGCCCTGCTGCCAGATGGGGATCTTCCTGGCAGGCTTTTTTCCAGCCCTTGTCAGCAAGGGCAAGGGTGAAGGGCAGGGTTGCGTTGTTGAGCGCAAAGGTCGATGTGCGGGCCACCGCACCGGGCATGTTGGCAACACAGTAATGCACCACGTCATCGACGATATAGGTCGGATCGGCATGGGTGGTGGCTTTGGATGTTTCAAAGCAGCCGCCCTGATCAATCGCGACATCGACAATCACCGAACCCGGCTTCATTTTTGAAAGCTGGTTCTTATGGATCAGTTTCGGTGCCGCGGCACCAGGGATCAGAACTGCACCGACAACCATGTCGGCATCATAGACCAGTGCCTCGGTATCATCGATGGTGGCATATTGCGTTTTGATGCGCGGGCCAAACACATCGTCAATATAGGTCAGGCGTTTGACATTCTTGTCGAGAATGATGACATCCGCGCCCATGCCCGCGGCAATGCGGGCGGCATTGGTGCCGACAACACCACCGCCGATTACAACGACCTTGGCGGGGGCAACACCGGGCACACCGCCTAGCAACATGCCACGCCCGCCATTGGCCTTTTGCAGGGCAGCAGCCCCCACCTGCGGTGCCATGCGCCCGGCAACTTCGGACATCGGGGCCAGTAATGGCAGGCCACCATTTTTATCGGTAACGGTTTCATAGGCAATCGCCGTCACCCCGGATTTGATCAGACCGGCGGTCTGTTCCGGATCGGGCGCCAGATGAAGGTAGGTAAACAGAAGCTGCCCTTCGCGGAGCTGCTCGTATTCGACTTTCTGCGGTTCCTTGACCTTTACGATCATTTCGGATTTGGCAAAGATTTCGGCCGCGGTATCGACGATTTTTGCACCGGCGGCGACGTAATCATCGTTGCTGCAACCGATACCGGCACCAGCATTGGTTTCGATGATGACGTCATGCCCGTGGGCCGTGGCTTCACGCACGGAACTCGGGGTCAGGCCGACGCGATATTCATGGTTTTTGATTTCTTTCGGAATGCCAATCAGCATTGTTTCTCTCCCGGACAAACGTGGCGATGATAACGGTTTTCCCGTTTTTAGTTATCTATGCAGGATACCCGAAAATTGTGGCAATTTCCCTTCAATCATCGGTGAGTTTGATGGTATTAATGCTATATAATTTTAAAAAATCCGCTTCAGGCAGGGAGAATATTCGAAATGCAGATGGACGAACGTGACCGGATGATCCTGCGGCTGCTTCAGCGCGACGGTCGTATCAGCAACGCCGAACTGGCCGAAAAGGTCAATTTATCGGCGTCGGCCTGCTTGCGCCGTGTCAGGCTTCTGGAAGAAGCCGGTCTGATTGACCGTTACACGATGCTGCTTAATCCGGCCCGCATCGGCAAACCGGGCAATGCATTCGTCAATATCTCGATCGCGCGCCAGACCCGTGAGGCGCTTGAAACCTTTGAAAAGGAAATCCAGTCGGTTCCCGAAGTCGTGGAATGTTACCTTCTCGCGGGGCAGAGCGACTATCTGGTGCATGTGGTTTACAGCAATACCGCCGACTATGAACGCATCCACAGCGAAGTCCTGACCCAGCTTCCGGGGGTGGAACGGGTCCAGACGATCATCACCCTGCGCGAAGTCAAACGCACGACCGAATTGCCGGTCTGATCCACTCAAGCGAGGCGGGCAGGTTTATGGCCTGTCCGGTTCCAACGTGGTTAGTCGCAGACCGTTTGCAAGGCTTTCCAGTCCTGCGGATTGATATCAAGCGTACCTGTGATGTCGCTTTGTTCAAACAGGTCGATCCGCCCGGTCATTTCCGGGTGCGAGCTTAGGATTTCAGGCAGGAAACTGGCAATTTCGGCATATCTGCTTTCGGTGGAGATTGTGCGAAACAGCTTTGCCGTGCTTTGGGTTTCGATGCTGGCGTCACCCATCAGTTCAAGGGCAAAGTGATCGGCATCGGTTTCCATGTCCCGGGAATAGCTTTGTTCCATGACAAAGCCGACCGGAAGGTCGGCCCCGCCGGTCATCAATCGGACAAGCTGGCCAAGCGCGATACCTGAAAACAGTTTTTTAAGGCCATGCTGCATTTCCGTATGGCCGATTTCATGGGCCAGAACGCCAGCCAGAGCTTCGGGATTTTCCGCTTTTTTTATCAGTTCGGAAAATACAATGATCTGCCCGCCGGGCAGGGCAAGGGCGTTTTCGATATCGCTGCGCAGTACGGTGGTTTGGTAGTCATATGTCAGTGCGCCGGTTTGTTCAAAGCGGCCCAGAATGGTGGTGATGACCTTTTGTGCGGGATCGTTGATCGCACACGCACTTGTCCCGTCGCGGTCTTCGCCCATGATCGCCACGATCTGTTCGCGCGCATTGCGTCCCATATCCATTTCCATGGAACGTGGATACACCGCGATGACCAGATCGATCACCAACGGCATGCCCTGCCAGATCAGCAGGGCAATTGCCGCGGAGAAACCGATGATACCAGCCGCAAGCCGGACTTTTGCCCGTGTGGCCCCTTCGTCCACGGCAAGTCCGAGCAGGGTTTCAAGAATGAAGGCCTTGGAGTGCGGATCGTCAAAAATCAGGCGAAATCCATCATCCTTGCGCTTTCGCAAACGAAGCGGTTTTCCCTTTTCGGTCTTTTCACACAGATAAACACTGTCTTTTGACAGCACCTGTTCCCCGCCCTCTGGCAGATACAGGGTAATGTAACGGTCGGATATGCCGACCGTTACATTCGTTGCCAACGATGTTTTACCGTCAAAAAGACGGGCATTGGGCAAGCTGTTCATCAAAATGCCTTGTTAAATCCCGCCCAGATCAAAGGCTTCTGCAAGACCTTCGCCGGTGCGCGGGACGTTCTGTGCATCCGTGTTCTGATGCAGTTCTGCGATGTCACCGTCATATACCAGCGATGAAACATGCAGTGCCAGCATCGGATGGGTCAGCCCGACAAATGTCAGGATGCCGAAGACCGGCGTTGCAAGCAGCATCAGGATAAAGAACGGTGCCAGGATCGCCAGAACCTGTTCCGGGGGCATATAGGATGCCGCGTTATTTGCAAGGATCGAGAATGCGGCAAAACCACCGGTGACCGACAGCAGGGCAACAAAAACAATCCCCGCCAAAACCATCAACAGCAGGAAGCGCAGCAACAGTTTGATATATTGCCCGGTCGCGAGCGTGCTGCCAAATTGCAGGCCTGCAAGGGTGGTGTTTTCGCTTTGATACCGGAAGCACCATACATGGTACCAGGCCATCCCGAAGACGATCACGAGATACGGAATAAAGGCCAGCGGCACGATATAAAACGGGGAGTGTGTAAGGTTAACCGCCGCCGCAATAATGCCGCCCGACATGGCAATCGCGACCAGACACAGGAGCCAGGTCAGGATCCACTTTTTGAATGCGGGGCCGAATGTGCCGGTAAAGCGTGCCTGATGGTCGCCGATCCAGGTGTTGTTGGTTTCATAGCGCGTTAGCGTGATAAAGCTGAGCGGCATCAGAATGCCCAGCGACAGGATGGCTGCCAAAAAGCTGCCAAAGCCGATCAGGGCATATTTGAAGGACGAACCGCCCAGTTTTCCGCGAATGCCGCGCCAGAAGGTGCGGCTCATGCGATAGCGCGTGGCGCGATAGATCGCGACAAAAATCAGAAACAGAATGACGGCATACATCACGATAATCTGCAATCCCTGCATGGCCGGGGGCAGTTGGGCCGAGATAAAGCCCAGTAGCAGGGACGCGGGGATAAAGATGACCGAGATAATCAGGAAGCCAAGGAAAAGTTCCAACCCGCGGCCGGTATATTCCAACGCATCACCATCAATGACGATGTTGCTCCAGATATAGCGGCGCATCCGGGTTTTGGCCCAGAAACGGAATATGCCCAATGTCAGGATGGTCCAAAGCGTGTTCCAGCAGCAAAGTTTCAGAACGTCCTGCCAGCGACCGTAATATTGAATCTGGCCGTTATGGTATTCGGCGTTTTCGCTGTTTTCAGCAATATCTGCCGCCGCCTGAGAGCCATTATCGGCTTCAGGAAGTTCATTTTCGTCGTGTATGCTCATAGTCCCCTCGGTTCTAAGACCAGTTTCAGGATCAGTGGTGAAAAATGACACCGCTTGTTTTCGCGGATTTTAATCTTCCCCACGTTTGATTTAACGTGGTTTATCAACAAGATCACCCACTCAAAAGGTTAGGGACGCCCAATCAGGGCCATTTTTGTTACCCGAAGGAACGGGTGGTTGAATGGTTTTGGTATGAAGGCTACCCATCAGGTATTTCGCGCATGCCGCAATCGGGGCTTCGCAGCTGCAGCGAATCAAATCTGTACAGATTCGCGATTTTTGTTCGCAAATACGTTTCGTGATTGCTGTGTGGTGACTATTGTTCATCTAACGCGCGCTCAAAAAATGCAGGCGAACTGTTTGTTACATCGACGTTTCTTTGATTTTATCTATCGAAAGTCACCGCGCGATTTGACTTTTGAATGAATTAATAGGCATTAATATAAGTTCAGGGAGAATGTTGGGGGAATAATTCTCTATGGAAAACGAATGTCTTGTTCGTGCGCGTAGCCACGAGCAAAAACTGAAACGTAGAAACGATATACTTGTCGCAGCTGAGGCGCTTTATCTTGAGGGGGACGGACAACTGCCATCGGCAGCCGAAGTCGCCAAAAAGGCCAGTCTCGCCAAAGGCACGCTGTATCTTTATTTTTCAAGCAAGGAAGCCCTTTTTCTGGAAGTCCTGCGCGGGTTCCTGAAGGGGTGGTTTGAAAACAACCTTGAAGTGATTGAACAGGAAGCGTTGCGCCGTCCCGAAGAACGGGATTCAGCACGCGTTGCACAACAATTCGTGCAGTATCTTGTCAAACGGAAGCAATTCCTGCATCTGGCGTCCCTGTCACAAGGGGTTCTTGAGCAGGGGACGGACGATGAAGCGGTTCTAAGCCATCGAAGATTTATTTCTTCCATGGTGAAACGGACGGCAGATGCCCTGTCCGAGCTGTATGCCATCACGCCAGAGAATGCCAACAAGCTGATGCGGACATCCTATGCATTGGTGATTGGCATGTGGCAGATGTCACAGATTCCGGAACGTGTTGCCGAACTGATGCGCCAGAACGCGCTTGATAATCTGATTATCGATTTCAGTGTGGCAACCGAAGAAGC
Organism: Thalassospira sp. MBR-102; assembly: GCF_040549275.1. Taxonomy (NCBI): domain Bacteria; kingdom Pseudomonadati; phylum Pseudomonadota; class Alphaproteobacteria; order Rhodospirillales; family Thalassospiraceae; genus Thalassospira; species Thalassospira sp. MBR-102. Next base: position 246 of record NZ_JBEPTC010000013.1, on the reverse strand, counting down.
GGTGGTGTCGTACTGGCGTGTTCTTGCGCCGGGTATGAAATGTCGTGAATTCCTGCGTCAGATGGAAGAACAGAACCGGGCCTGATTTCGGTTTTGCCATCGGCTTTTCAATCAGCATCATAAAAAAAGCAGCACCCGCGAAGGTGCTGCTTCAGACCGCTGACAAACCCCGTCATATTTTGGCGGGGTTTTTCTTTTAGAGGTGTTTGAAAGCTGGCTTGAGTGTGCCGAGGGGATTATGCCTCG
>NZ_JBEPTC010000012.1:0-185732 GCF_040549275.1 Thalassospira sp. MBR-102 | reverse complement strand
AATGTCAAAGAACTCTAGAGCCGAAGCCCTCTACCTTCCAGTCCGCGTCGCCGTCTCCTTGGCGCCGCACCCCGTCGGTGGAGGCGGGTTATAGGGCCCCTCGCCAGACCTGTAAACACCTTTTTTGAAGTTTTTCTGAGATTTTTGCAGATTGTTTTTTTCACCCCCGAAACGGTCCGCACAAACACTGGTCTTTCCGGGGTTTTGCATTGAAATCGCTTAATCGAAGAACATGACACTGCCCATGTGAAGCAGTCGTGAAACACAGGAAATCCGGAAAAAACAATCGGATCAATGCGAGAATCCGGTATGGAGTCCAATGACTTCAGTGCGAATATGAAAAGAGTTACGTTCAAATCGACACAAGATTTTCGCTTTTTTACAGAAAGCATCAGGCGTATGAGAATCGCAACGCCAATCTAATCAGCCGATCCGGGCAAAACGGTTTCGCGTGAAACACGATCACCCGGTTCTGAAACACATTTGCCACCCGAAATACAGAAGGTCCGAACCGTGATCGAGATTCCCCATATTGTCGCCCATCGCGGCGCGTCCATCGAAGCCCCGGAAAACACCATTGCTGCCTTTCGGGTCGCTGGGGCGCGTCAGGCCAAGTGGATTGAATGCGACGTAACGCTGAGTGCCGATAACCAGTGTGTGCTTATTCATGACGACACACTTGAACGGACCACCAACGGTACAGGCCCGATCCACAAACAGCCGTTAAGCGTGCTGCGCGAGCTTGATGCCGGTTCATGGTTTTCAGATATATATAAAGGCGAACGTATCCCGACACTGAACGACACGCTTGAAACCCTGTTCTTTATGGATATGGGGGCCAATCTTGAAATCAAGCCATCGGGCTGTGATCCTGTGCGGCTGTGCCAGGAAGTTGCAAAAGAACTTGACCGGGCAAAGAAGCTTCCGATCCTGCTTTCAAGTTTTGATGACGGTGCCGTTGCCGAAATCAGGCGGCTTTTGCCCGACATGCCGTGTGGCTGGCTTCTGGAGACACTACCCGACAATTGGCATGACGGATATACCCAGCTTGGCGCAAGTGCGCTTCATATCGATCACAAGGCACTTGATCCCGAAAAGGCCGCTGAAATCGTTGCGGCCAACGTGCCGCTGGTCTGTTATACCGTCAATGATCCGGCCCGTGCCAAAGAGTTATTTGGCTGGGGGGTAACATCGGTCATTACCGATGATCCCGCAAAGATGATTGCCGCAATCCCGCGTCATCCCAACCCGCAGGGCCGGGGCAAATAAGCCGACAGGCAAGATAACAAACACGCGCTACGCACCACCCACCCGGCATTGCACCGCCACCGCAATGACTGCCGCGCGTCAATGATAACGAGGAAACGAAGACTATGACGATCACACCACCCGGCGCCCCACCGGGTATGCCCGCCAATCATCCGGAAGGGTTGCCACCGAATGTTCCTCCGGTGCCGCTTTACCCGCATAATCGCGTTCGGCGTCATTTAAGCGAACTGTTCCGTTTGGCGCTGCCGGTTGTGATTGCGCGGCTTGGCATGCTGATCATGTCGGTTGTCGATACGATCGTTGTTGGAAATTATGACAGTGCTAGTCTGGCCTATCTCAATATTGCGCATGCACCCTTTACATCATTGATGGTTACCGGCATCGGGCTTCTGACCGGGGTGATGATCCTGACGTCACATTCGGTGGGACGAAACAATCTTCTTGAAGCGGGACAGACATGGCGGGCCTGTCTGCCCTATGGCATGCTGATTGGCATTGCCTTCATGCTTGTGACCTGGAAATCCGAATGGCTGTTTATCGCCACCGGCCAACCAGAAGATATCACCGAGCATGCCAGCAACCTTTCGGTCATCCTGTCGATCGGAATGCCCGCCGCAATGATCTATATTGTGTGCAGCTTTTTCCTCGAAGGACTTCAACGTCCATTACCCGGCATGATGCTGATGATCGGGGCTAATTTTATTAATCTGGTACTGGATTATGGACTGGTTTATGGCGCGTTTGGCTTTCCGGAAATGGGAGCAGAGGGCGCAGCATGGACATCAACCGTAATTCGCTGGCTTATGGCGATCAGTCTGCTTGGTTATATCCTGCTGATGCGCAGTCATGTCGATTACGGCATTCGCGATGGTTTTGCCGGTTGGTGGCACCATTCGCGTAATGCCCGCCACATGGGATATGCCGCTGGCGCCAGCCAAGGCATGGAAACCAGCGCCTTTGCCGCCATGCAGCTTTTCGCAGGACGCCTTGGGGTCGTGGCCGCGGCAAGTTACGGTATCACCATGACGATGCTGGCATTGATGTTCATGGTCGCCCTTGGACTGGCATCGGCGACATCCGTTCGGGTCGGCATTGCCTATGGCAGACGTGACCGCCCCGATATGGCATTGGCCGGGTGGATCGGGCTTTTGACAACCATGGCCGTGATGCTGTTGCTCAGCACGCCGCTTTATTTGCTTCCGGGGATGGTGGCACACCTGTTTACGCAGGACGCCACCGTGATTGCCACGACAGCCGGTGTTCTGGTTCTGATGCCGATCATTTTCCCGACCGACGGCGGACAGAATGCCGCCATCAGCGCATTGCGCGGTGCCGGGGATAAATGGGTTCCGACGATCCTGCATCTGGTGTCATATATATGTGTGATGATACCTACCGGGTACTATCTGACCTTTGTGGTCGGGCTTGGTGTTGCTGGGCTGTTCTGGGGGATTGTGATTGCAAGCCTTGTCGCGGTTAGCGGCCTTGCCATCCGGTTTGCAATTGTATCGAGCCGTCCGATCAGAGCTTATCAGCAATAGACAAGCGCCTTGTCACTAAAAGCAAGGTCCGCCGAATACCCTCAGCGGACCTTTTATTTTGCGCATTTGCCTACATGCAAAGCTATGCGCGCACCGCATCGAGTTTAAGGCGCGGCATCAGCAGATCACAAAATGGCAGAACCAGCGTATCCAGAGCCGAAGCCGCCCGTGCGGCATCAATGCGGATGATGTGCTGCTCGATATCACGCTGGGTTGCAAATTCGCCCAAGGGTGAAAGTTCCGGCAGGGCTTCGACAAGGGTTGTGTAAAATGCGACCTGATCCTCGCGTGCTGTTCCCGCCGCAAGATTTCCAAGATGGTTATAAAGCGCCATCGCAAGGAACCAGCGGCAATAGGGCATCAAGCCTTGCAGAATTTCGGCACGTTGTTGGGGCTGAACATATTGCTGCAAATCGGGATCAAGCCAGACGGCATTTTGCACCCCGGCAATGAACGCATTGCGAAGAGCCGGATTGGCATCATTGAAAAACACCGTTGTTAGCCAGCCAGAAAGATCGTCAAGCGCGGCACGCCGCGTTTCCGGATCTGCTTTGCGATCAAAATCAAGGGCGGGCATCGGGGGCTGAGCCGACATTGCAAGAGTGGCCAACGCCGGATCGATCAGAGCATTGGCAAGCCATGCCTGATGCCAGATTTGCATCGGTCTGAAATAGGGTTCCTTTTCCGCGCCGCCAGCTTCGATCCAGCTTTCAAGCAGGTGCGCCCGTCCAAGCGACATGCCGATACGAAGCGCGTCTTCAAATCCCATACCATCGCGCAAAAACGGATCGCCCAGCATATCTTCGAGCAATGGCAATGCGGCAAACACATGATCGGACCGCAGGCCCGCCCCTACCGGCTGATAATAACCGGTGGCATCCCGATGGCCGATCAAGCTGCGCGCGTGTTTGCCAAATGCCCCCCAGAAGGTCAGACGCACCGGTTCGGCGCGCTTGCGCCAAAGCGGACGGGTTACATGCCAGCTTTCGGTTTCGATCAGAGCCATCGCCATGGAACCACCCAGCCGGACAAGGGGTTTGGCAATAGCGGCATCAAGTTCATCGGCAGAACCGACATGGCCAACAGAAAGCCGCCAACCCGGTTGTTCATGCGGATGGCGATCCAGCCACAAATGGGCAAACCCGTTTGACCCGGCCCGCTCAGCGGCAGCTGCAACCAGATCAAAGAACATGGCAATCGGTGCTGGTAATTCAGGCACATCATGATCGCCAAGCGGATCCCCGACCTGCCAGGTCCGGATCATCACATCCTCTGCATCCGGGCGATCCCGGAAGAATGGTGGCAGGAAACCTGCATACTGATCGGTTGCGGATGTATCAGTCATGGATAGCCTCGCAGTCTGGGCGGCGATAGTGGCGCAATGGTTGGTGTCGTGCTGATACCCAAGGAAATCGGAGCGGTCAATTGCCGCCGCAATTTAATCAGGCGCGCGTCAGACCGGCATGACCAAGACTGGCTTCGCGATATACCGAAGGAGGCATCCCCACCAGACGACGGAAATCACGGCTGAAATGCGCATTGTCGGTAAAACCGCACCAAAATCCGATTTCACCAACCATCAGGCTGGTGCCAGCCAGAAGGCGGCACGCCTCGCGTACCCGCATCAGACGCAGGAGATCGGAAAAGCGGCTGTTGGCCTGTTGCAAACGACGCTGCAAAGTCCGGCCGGATGTATCAAGCGCATTGGCAACATCTTCAATCGTCCAGCTGCGCCCGATATCATGTTCAAGCACAGCGCAAAGCTTTTGCACGACCGGCCGACTGTTCCCGACGGTCGGCGCCGTTCCGGGCATATTCGCCATAAACGGATAGCCCGATGAAATCGCGACATAGCTTTGCCAACTGATGCGAAAACGTAAAGCACGCCCGGCAAAATCGAGTTTCTTGATCAGTTTTCCATTTCGGATTACCGGAATGGAAGGACCATGGCTGGGCAGGATTGCGCTGCTGACATTTTCGACACCGACCGCTTCGAGCAGACCAACCATGAAACCATGCATTAAAAGGTTTTCGACCCGTGCGGGCGGCTGGCCACGGACAGCACCACGATGCAGGGTCAATGATTTTCCGGCGGCCTGATAATCGGTGCGACTGCGGGCATGGGAATAACCTTCAAGCCGATGCCAGCGATCCGCGATCAATTCGGGCGTTGCCCCCTGGCGCAACATGGTCAAAACCGGTTGCTGTTCCTTAAGCGCCAGATGACGCCCTAGCCGCACCAATACCGAAGGCCCGTTAGCTTCTTCAAGAGCAAGCAGAATGCTGCGCAGGCGAGCACTGGTGATGACCGTGCCTTCCGGCACAAGATCATATCCCTTTGGCAACCACGCCAGTTGCCGGATCAGGGCGATATGCAAACCAAACGAAACGAATTCCTGCATTACCAATCACATTTTTGAACCACCACTTGGCGCGATCATACAAACATATGAGATGGCTGTCAGCTTATCGTAGAAAATGTCACGAAGCTGTTACATTGATCATTTGGTGTTTCGCGCAGTTAACGTAGATATCATTGCGCCGAAGGCACCGAATGTGCCAGTCTGGCAAGGTCCCGACCCAACGGAAAGCCATATCGTGATTAAAGTTCTGTTTGTCTGTACCGGCAATATATGCCGTTCTCCCACCGCCGATGGCATTTTCAAGACCATGGTCAGCAAAGCAGGGATGGATGATGCCATCAAAGTCGATAGCTGCTGCCTTTCGGGATATCACGCCGGTGAACAGGCTGATCCGCGATCACGCGAAATGGCCGCCAGTCGCGGTTATGACCTGTCCCTGATCCGATCTCGTAAAATCACTTCAAGTGATTACAGCGAGTTTGATTACATCCTTGCCATGGATGACGGACATCTGGCCGATATGCAAAACCAATGTCCCGCCCAGTATCGCGATAAGCTGGAACTGTTTTTGGATTACCACCCGAACCGCAAAGGACAAAGCGTTCCTGATCCCTATTATGGTGGGGCAAACGGCTTCAAATCGGTTTTTGATATGATTGAGGAAACGTCAGGTGCCTTGCTAATCCACATCAGGGAAAAGCATGGAATTTGAGCGATGGCATCGCCGATGATTACACAACGGATTAAAGACATTACCGGAAGCGAGGTTGCGGCCTATCACCAGCTTTCGGGAGGGTGCGTTTCCGATGTGAAGCGCGCCGATCTTCGCGATGGTCGCAAACTCGTCATCAAGCAGGGCGGTGAGGCAAATCTGGAAATTGAAGGCCGGATGCTTGACTATCTGGGCACTCATTCCCCCATTCCATTTCCGGCCGTGTTACATGCCGAGCCCGGATTGCTGATCATGCATTTCATAGAAAATGATGGTCACATGAACGGTCAGGTTCAAAGTGACCTTGCCGTTCTATTGGCCAGTCAACATCAGGTTACACAAGGCCGGTTTGGGTTGTCCTTTGACACGCTTATTGGCGGCCTTGATCAGCCCAATCCCCTTACGGTCGACTGGATCACCTTCTTTCGCGATCACCGTCTGCTTTACATGGCCCAGCAGGCAGAAAGTTGCGGACGACTGCCAGGGCATTTTTTATCACGGATCGAAACCCTGTCGGCCAAACTTGGTGGTCTTTTGCCATCAGACTGCAAACCATCCTTGCTGCATGGCGATCTGTGGGGTGGCAACATTCTGTGCCAACAGGGAAAGATCGCCGGATTGGTTGATCCGGCAGTTTATTTTGGTGATCGGGAGATCGAGCTTTCCTTCGGCACATTGTTTGGTGACCTTACACCTGCATTCTTTGATCGGTATTCGGAAATTTTCCCGATCCTGCCGGGCTTCTTTGAAGAACGCCGTGAACTTTACAACCTTTACCCGCTTCTGGTGCATGTTCGTCTTTTCGGTGGGTCTTATGTCGGTTCCGTGGATCGCATTCTCGCCCGTTTTGGGGTATGACGGGCAAAATCAGCAGCCATGCAGGATCGGCTTTTACCGAACTGTTACCAAGTGCTAGCGCCGATGCTGGTCAGTTTAACTGATGCATTCCGCAACGTGCTGCAAACCTGCAAATCCTGCCATCAGCAGTTTCGTGCCGACTGAACATAACCGTGCATATGACAAAGGCCACCCCGAAAGGCGGCCTCTATTCATTATATTCGAAATAAACCCTATCGACCGATCATCGCGAAAAACTCGCGCCGGGTGATCGGATCATCGCGAAAGGCCCCAAGCATCCGGCTGGTCACCATCGACACCTCGGTCTTGTGAATGCCGCGTGTGCTCATGCATTGATGGTTGGCGTCAATCACGACGGCAACACCCAGCGGATCAAGTTCTTCCTGAATGGTATTGGCGACCTGTGCGGTCATTTTTTCCTGAATCTGCAGGCGCTTTGCGTAAACTTCGACGACACGGGCCAGCTTGGAAATACCAACGACCCGGCGGCGCGGCAGATAGGCGACATGCGCAACACCGATAATCGGCACCATGTGATGTTCACAATAAGACTCAACACGGATATCACGCAGCACGACCATCTCGTCATAGCCGTCGGTTTCCTCGAAGGTGCGACGTAAAATTTCTGCCGGATCCTGCTGGTAACCTGCGAAAAATTCACCGTAAGACCTCACAACACGGTCTGGCGTTCCGCGCAGTCCTTCACGATCAGGATCATCTCCTGCCCAACGAAGCAGGGTACGAACGGCTTCTTCTGCTTCTTCTTGCGATGGGCGTTTAACGGCGCTGGTTTCGCTGCACATTTGGCTTCCTCTTTATAATTCTGTCCTGTGGGTCATGTGCTCCCGACCCTGATCTTGGTTCGTTTAATTAAGTGTGCGCTTGCTATGCGGACTGTCGAGCGAAAATGCCGGGATTTCAATATCAAACCGGTTTCCATCCATGTCAGTCATTTCATATGTCCCAACCATGAAACCGCTTGGCGTCGCCAATGGCGCGCCGCTTGTGTAATTGAAACTTTCGCCACTTGCCAGAACCGGCTGCTCGCCGACCACACCTGATCCCCGGACTTCCTGGGTTGATCCCCGGGAATCGGTAATACGCCAGTAACGGTTCAAAAGTTGTACTGTTTTCGGGCCATGATTTTCGATGACAACCCGATAGGCCCAGACATAACGATGGGTGTCCGGGTCTGACTGTTCGTCAAGGAACACAGGTTGCACGGATACTTTTATGTCTCGGGTCACGGATGAATACATGCAAAACTCCAGGCCAATTCTTATTGCGTTCCTTCTGCCAAGGGCGTTGCGCTTTTTTGCTTTACCTAGGTCATATTTAGACAGTCAATGCCCCAAGTACCAGATGTCTGCCACCAATTTGCCATCCCGATCACGTATTTTCTCGGCTAAGCAAAAGGCGGCCCGTGCAGATACGGACCGCCTGACATAGGCATATCGCCGAACCTGCTTACTGTTATACGCGCAACGCGGCAGACAGATCTTCTTTCAGATCATCAATATCTTCGAGACCGACAGACAATCGCAGCATGCCCTCGGTAATGCCCATAGTGATCTTGTCTTCAGCCGGAACACGTTGGTGGGTCGTGGTCCACGGATGGGTCGCAAGGCTTTTGGCATCACCAAGATTGTTCGAAATATCAATAAGCTGAAGATTATCGAGCAACGAAAAAGCAGCCGACTTTCCACCGGCAAGCTCGATCGCGATCAATCCCCCACCACGCCCCGACATCTGTTTCATCGCCAGTTCATATTGCGGATGGCTTTCGAGCCCTGGATAGATAACGCGCGATACCTGCGGCTGTTCCGAAAGGAACCCGGCAAGTGCTGTTGCATTGCGAATATGCTGATCAACACGCAGACCAAGCGTTTCGAGACCTTTAAGCAGAACCCATGCGTTGAACGGGCTCATACTGGGACCGGTGTGGCGCAGGAACGTTGTCAGGTGGTTATCGTGCCATTCCTTGTCATTGAAAAGGATCGCGCCACCAAGACAGCGTCCCTGACCATCGATATGCTTGGTCGCGGAATAGACAACAATGTCAGCGCCCAATTCCATCGGCTTTTGCAGGATCGGTGTCGCAAAAACGTTATCAACAACAACCTTGGCACCGGCCTTATGCGCCAGATCGGCAACAAATGCGATATCGATGACTTCCAATGTCGGGTTGGACGGCGTTTCAAGGAAAACGGCATCAGCCGATTTCGACAATGCCTTTTCCCACGCAGCATGGTCTGTGCCGTCCACCAGTTCGGTTTCAACCCCGAACCGGGGCAAAAGGGTCGTCAGGATAAACTCGCACGAACCGAAAAGTGCCCGCGAACCAACAACACGGCCGCCTGCCTTTGTGCACGCGATCAGGGCATTCCAAACAGCAGACATGCCAGATGCGGTTGCACGGCAATATGCGGCACCTTCGAGCAGCGCCAGACGTTCTTCGAACATCCCCACCGTCGGGTTGGCAAAACGCGAATACACAAAGCGTTCCGGGCCGGTACCATCAAAAGATGCTTCAGCCTCGGCAGCACTGTCATAGACATAGCCGGAATTCATAAAAATGGCTTCGGAGGTTTCATTAAACCCGCTACGCGCCGTGCCGCCGCGAACTGCACGGGTAGCCGCACGCCATTTATCAGAAGCCTTTTTTTCGGTTGTCATCGTCTTGCTCCTATATGCCCGGTCATATTGGGATGACCCGGACACAAAAAAACCCTGACCGGCACGATGGGTCAGGGCCGAAGCCACGATTACCCTCTTTAGCGATTTTTTACGTGGTCGCAAGCCGGTCGACAAATCCCACGAAGAAACCCGACGATACGACTTGGTTTCCCCGACGTCAAGCATCACGCACCCGACAATCATACCTGTCCGTCTTTGAATCCATATGGGAGTTTCCTGGTGGCCTCACGCAATGGTGAAAGCAGTTCATAAGCATCTCGTGCTTTTTCGCTCTATTGTTCGGCCAAGACATGCAATCCTTTAAAAGCCGCTTCCCTCAGAGAGGCGGTTAAGACAGTAAAATCAATGACCAAGACACATTCAATGACGTCAGAGCACACGACCAAAGATCATTTCAAGTCCGGGCAAGCCACCAGCGTCAGAACGCCACTTTGGCGCAAATTTCTGCCGGTCTCGATCCTGTTTGCCGGATTGGTGCTCGCGTGGCTATTTGGTGCGGTGGATTATTTATCGTTCGAAACCCTGCGCGAGAATCGCGATATTTTGCAGAATTTCGTCGCGGATAATCCGGTTCTGAGCGTTGCTACCTTTATGGCGGGCTACGCCATTGCCGTTGCCCTGTCGCTTCCGGTGGGGTCGATACTGACCATTGTTGGCGGGTTTCTGTTCGGGGCGTGGCTGGGCACGGGTTATGTCGTGATTGCCGCAACTATTGGCGCAACAGTCGTTTATCTTGCCGCACGCTATGCCTTTTATGACCTCATGCGTGCCAAGGCCGGAAGTGCAATCCGTAAAATGGAAGCTGGCTTTGCCGAAAACGCATTCAGCTACCTTATGGTCCTGCGGCTTGTACCGTTATTTCCGTTCTGGCTGGTTAATCTGGTCCCGGCTCTGCTGGGGGTAAAATTTCGGTCATTTGTTGTGGGTACGGCGGTTGGCATTATCCCGGGCACCTTTGTGTATGTTTCAATCGGGGATGGTTTGGGTGCACTGTTTGATCAGGGCAAGACGCCCGATCTTGGCATTATTTTTGAACCCCGCATTCTAACCCCGATCATCGGCCTAGCTGTGCTGGCAATGATCCCGGTGGCCTATAAAAAATTCCGTAACCGCAATAGCGGGGCAAACACCCGATGAGCGATATAATCAAAACAGACATCTGTATCATTGGCGCCGGATCAGGCGGGCTTTCGGTTGCTGCCGGCGCGGTCCAGATGGGTGCCGATGTTGTCCTGATAGAAAAGGGCAAGATGGGCGGCGACTGCCTGAATACCGGTTGCGTTCCGTCCAAGGCATTGCTGGCTGCGGCACACGCGGCCGAGAATGCCCGGACAGCATTTCAATTTGGTGTCGGCACCGACCCGTTGGCAATCGACTTTGCGCGCGCCATGGATCATGTCCATTCTGTCATCGCCGGTATTGCACCGCATGACTCGGTTGAAAGATTTGAAAAACTCGGCTGTCGGGTTATCGAGGCCAAAGCACATTTTACCGGCCCGAACGAGGTCATCGCCGACGGCAAACGCATTCACGCCAAACGGTTTGTGATTGCGACCGGGTCACGTGCAGCCGTTCCACCAATCGACGGGATTGACGCCGTCCCGTATTTTACCAACGAAACCATCTTTGAAAACCGGATTTGCCCTGATCACCTGATCATCATTGGCGGTGGCCCCATCGGCCTTGAAATGGCACAGGCAAACCAGCAGCTTGGCGCAAAAGTCACCGTAATCGAAATGGCAACGATCCTGCCAAAGGACGATCCCGATCTTGTGGCTGTGGTTCGCGATATGATCGAGTCTTCTGGCATAAGCCTGTATGAAAAGATCAAAACCAAGCGGGTGGAGACACATGACGATCAGATACGCGTTATCATCGAGCATAACGGTGCAGATATCACCATCGAAGGCAGCCACCTTCTGATTGCAACAGGACGGAAACCGACTATCGATGATCTTGGCCTCGACGCGGCCGGGGTGACATACAGTGCGCGCGGGATCAACGTCGACAAAAGATTACGCACCAGCAATTCCAAAATCTTTGCCATTGGCGATGTCACAGGTGGTCTGCAATTTACCCATATGGCGGGTTACGATGCTGGCATTGTGATTCGTAACGCCTTGTTCCGCCTGCCAGCCAAAGTCGATCACAAAGCCGTTCCATGGGTGACTTATACCAATCCTGAATTGGCACAGGTTGGCTTGAGCGAAACCGCAGCACGCGAAAAATTTGGCGATGCAATCAGGGTCGTTACCTGGCAATACGCGGAAAATGATCGCGCACGGGCCGAAGCCCGAACCAAAGGCTTTATCAAAATCGTGACCACAACACGCGGTAAAATCCTTGGTGCCGGTATTGTTGGTCACCAAGCCGGGGAACTTATCGGCCTCTGGTCGCTGGCCATATCCCAGAAAATGAAAATCGGGGCGATTGCCGGAACGATTGCGCCTTATCCGACTCTGGGCGAATTGTCCAAACGCGTTGCCGGGGCGTGGTACACACCCAGCCTGTTTAGCGAAAAGACTCGCAAGATCGTCCGCTTCCTGCTGAAATTCGGCTAGGACGGTCAGAGTGGGGGCAAGCTTCTGAAACACTGTACATTTTTCCCCGTCTCTGGCTAACATTTGTCATGGAACGCCCGCATCTCAAACTGCCCCCATGGGCCAAATCGCTGTCGGCACGTTTGCTCGTGCTGACTGTGGGGTTTGTGATGCTTGCCGAAATTTTCGTCTTTGCACCGTCTGTTGCCCGCTATCGGGTCGACTGGCTTAAGGCGCACCTTGATTCCGGTTACCTGGCGGCACTGGCACTGGAAGCCACACCCGATCAGATGATTCCCGATGATCTGGAAAAGGAACTGTTGTCCAATGCCGGGATAGAAGCGGTTATTTTACGCCGTGATGATCGCAAATTGCTGCTTCAGCGCGATGATATGCCCGCAAAGGTCGATCATGACGTCGATCTGACGACCTTTTCCATCCTGATGGCATTGTATGAAGGTCTTTCGACCCTGACCCAGCCGCATGATCGCATGCTGCGTGTGGTTGGCATGCCATCCATGGCACCGGACTTCGAAATCGAAATACTGGTTCATGAACACGGTCTGGCAGAAGACATGCGCAATTTCGGCTGGCGGGTGATGGGACTATCGCTGGTGATCTCTTTCTTTACCGCCGGGCTGGTTTATTTTGCGTTGAACCGGCTTCTGGTCCGGCCGATGCAAACATTAACCAGCGACATGATCCGTTTTCGCGAAAATCCGCAGGATCAGGGATCAGTCATCGTGCCAGATGATCGTGACGATGAAATTGGCATCGCCCGGCACGAACTGGCCAATATGCAGCACGATTTGCAGGCAATGTTAAACCAACGTCGTCGTCTTGCGGCTCTTGGAACCGCGGCAACAAAAATCAGCCACGACCTGCGCAATGCATTGGCAACCTCAATGCTGATGACCGAGAAGCTCGCCCAAAGCGAGGATCAGGAAGTCCGTGCCGTCGTCCCCCGCCTGTTATCATCGATGGAGCGTGCGGTTTATATCAGCGAACAAACGCTGTCTTTTGCCCGTGAAGCACCACCAACACTTGATATCGCACGATTTACCCTGATCGAATTGATCGAGGAAGTGCGCGATCAGGTGCTGTTGCAGAATGGTGGTGAAAGTCTTCTGGCGCCGGAAAGCCTCGATACGGCCAAGGAACCCTGCAAGGCCAAAATCCATATCGAGTTGCCGCCGGAACTGATGATTGAAGCCGATTATGATCAGCTTTTTCGTGCCTTCAGCAACCTGATCCGCAATCCGTTAGATGCCGGGGCAACGGAGGTGACCGTCAAACTGGCACCCGCAAATGATCAGAATAAAGAGGACGCGTTTGCTGAAATCCTGATCATGGATAACGGGCCCGGCTTACCTGAAAAGGCAATCAAAAATCTGTTTGTCCCGTTCGCCGGAACCGGCAGGAAAGGCGGAACCGGTCTTGGCCTTGCCATCGCAAGGGAACTGATTCTGGCCCATGAAGGGGACCTTCGCCTGAGCGCAACAGGACCGGATGGCGCCACGTTTTGCGTGCAGCTCCGGGTCATAGTGTGAAGTTGTCGACTTCCGCTAAAGAATCCATAATAATAGATTTTTTCTATCGAATTTAAATTTACATTCGATTTCACCAAATGAATTTCATTTGGCATTGTTGGGTCAAGGCGATGCTGGACCAATATCCCGATCCCCGATCCGCTCCTGACCCTAGGTCTGGCATCGCCACCTTCTCTAAAATCACGGCCGTTCAAATTCCCGGCGCACAGCATTGATTACCGGTCGCATAAAGCATCCTTCTGCGTGATCGTTAATCAAGCCCATTGCCTGCATAAAGGCATAGACGGTCGTTGGGCCAACAAACTTCCAACCCCGTTTTTTCAGATCCTTTGAAAGTGCGACCGAAATTTCAGACATGGATGCAGTCTGCGGCTTTGCAACAGAATCCTCCCTTGGCTCGAACCGCCAGAAGTAAGCGGCAAGCGATCCTTCTAGTGCCACCATTTCGCGCGCACGTTTGGCATTGTTGATGACGGCTTCGATCTTGCCACGGTGGCGAATAATGCCCGCATCCCGAAGCAGCCGCTCAACATCACGACCTGTAAACTCAGCAACAAGATCAAAATCGAAGTTATGGAATACGGTGCGGAAATTCTCGCGTTTGGCCAGAATGGTGCGCCAACTCAGGCCGGACTGAAAACCTTCCAGACAGATCTTTTCAAATAACCGGCGATCATCACCAACAGGAAAGCCCCATTCCGTATCGTGATAGACATCAAATTCTGGTGCTGCATCACACCATTTACAGCGTGTTTTGCCGTCTGCACTGATCGTTGTGGTTCCCATACTGCCCCCTCTTTTCTTATTCCCGGAGATATCACGCCTTCAGGAATTCCAAACGTTCATCCATTCTGGCCGGGGTGATTTCAATGATTTCGGCCTCGACGATTTTTTCGATAACAAACGGGTCGGCATTCAGACGTTCCGTTAACTCTTCCATGGTCGTATTGTGCGCAAGAATTCCCCCTCCCCGACTGGGTTGGAGATTGCCGACCACCAGAAACACGCCCTCATCAAACCCCTGGCTGATCCATCGTTTATGGCCCTCCATAAACTGCGATGCCTTCGCTCGATTCTCCGAAAACGTCAATAAAATGGTGAACATCGTTATTATCCCTGATCATTTGGTTGCTGCATTGTTGTTCCGGGTACGAAGCGACCGCATCTGTCCATCCAGCCAGTCACACATCTGATCGACTTCGTACTGGACGAATTTTTCATCACCAAACGCATTGGCAAGCGCCGCCACACCCTGACTGCGCGCAAGCAAATGCATCGCCATACCGTCTGATCGTTCGGCAAAGCCAAGTCGTGTGAACTGCCGACCTAGCCAGACGCGGAAAAGGGTAAAAAGTCCCGCCGCGTCACTTTGCGCAGCATGATTGAGCTTTGCCAGTTCGGCAGAAAGTGTTCCGACCGGGCATCCGTAGCGTCGGATTTTTTCCCCGTTGACGATCAGAATATGAATGAAACTTCGAATGCGGGCGACCGGGTCTTCTCCGGTGGCTTCCCAGTGATCAAGCATCTGTTCGGTATTGGTCAGACGCCGATTGATCACGGCATCAAGAATCTCGTCCTTGGTTTTGAAGTGATAATAGAAATTGCCACGCGATATGCCGACCTCGGCTGCGATATCTGCAAAGGAGGTCGGCTCGAACCCCTGTTGATAAAACAGCTGATCCGCAGCTTTGACAATCCGTTCGCGCGTGCCCTGTTCCACGATCATGTCTGTTCAACCTGAATGATGGGTGCTTGAAACCCGACTAGGACAATTGCCCTATTTGAGATCTAGGACAAATGACCTAATCTGTCAATCAATCAAATCGCAACGGGTTTCGGTGACAATCAACTTAGAAAGAAAAAGAAAACCCCGCACAAAGGCGGGGCATCATGGCAGGCTGGAAGAGCAAAATCAGTCGCGCCAGAAAGCCGGGAACAGCAGCACCAGAACGGTGAAGACCTCCAACCGGCCAATCAGCATACCGATCGACATCAACCACTTTGCCCCGTCTGGCAGGGTTGCGAAGTTACCGGACGGACCGACAATCGGACCAAGTCCGGGACCGACATTGGCAATCGCTGTACCGGCACTTGAAACCGCCGTAATGAAATCAAGACCCATTGCGCCAAGAGCCGCCGCCAAAACCACAAAGCAGAAGACGAACAGGAAGAAAAAGCTGAGCACCGATTCCGTAACGTCTTCGGAAAGCGGTTTCCGGTTATAATAAGCGATGAAAACACCATGAGGCCGCAGCATATGAGAAAGCTGAACCTTGGCGATTTCATAAAGTACCTGCAGGCGGAATATCTTGACCCCGCAGGTCGTTGAGCCGGCACAGCCGCCGATAAACATCACAAAAAAGAATACCGTAACGGCAAATGGTCCCCAAAGGCCGTAATCGGTTGTGGCGTAGCCAGTCCCCGTCATCACGGAAATGATATTAAACGACGTGTATCGAAGCGCATTCAGGAAGGCGACATCGTTTGTTTGCGAATGCCAGATGGTCAGACCCAGAATGATCGAACTGGCAATCGCAACGAACCAGCGAACCTGACCATCCATAAAAAGCGCCAAGGTCCTGCCACGCAGCATTTGAAGATAAAGGATAAAGGGCAATGCGCCCGTTGCCATACCCAATGTGATGATCACATCAACCGCAGCATTATCAAAATGCCCGACCGATGCGTCCTTGGTCGAAAAGCCACCGGTCGCAATCGTCGTCATCGCATGGGCAATCGCATCAAATCCGGGCATACCCGCCCACCACAAAAGAAACGCCCAAATTATGGTAAAGCCCAGATACAAACTGGCGATACCAATGGCGATCTGGGTTGCACGCGGAAAAGCCTTATCGGACTTGTCAGAGTTTTCCATCCGGAAAAGCTGCATACCGCCAACACGCAGCATCGGCATGACGGCAATTGCCATCACAATGATCCCGATCCCACCAAGCCACTGCAAAAGTGCGCGCCATAGCAAAATGCCCGGTGGGGCAGTATCAAGTCCGACGATCACGGTCGAACCGGTCGTCGAAATCCCCGACATCGCTTCAAAGAACGCGTCCGTGTAGCTCATATCAAGGTCGGAAAACGCAAACGGCAATGCGGATACGGCAGTCAGAACAAGCCAGCTTGTTGTGGTCAGGATAAAAGCCTGTCGCGATGTGATTTTGAGATTCTCGGTCCGGTTCATCATCACTAGCGCACCGCCGATGAACAGCGATACGGCCGACGCGGCTGAAAACACCAACCAATCCCGTTGCCCGTAATACATATCAACCAAGGCAGGGATGAACATCCCGATCGACAGGGTGCACAGCAAAATGCCGATAATGAAAAGGATTGGACGAAAATCGATCAATGAAAAGCCCCGTACCATGTTTTACGCCCGTTCCCATTGAACCGGGCATGACATGTCTTCGCGATTATCCCGACAAGCTGCACTGCATAACCGAAAAACCGGTTCGTTTGCATCATCTTCCGGCAAACGAAGCGGAATTCTTCGCACATGCCCTGCCAATGTCCAGCTTTTAAACGTATGGCTCCTTGCTTGATCGTAATTTCATGCCTTCAATCATAGAGCTATGCGTATTAGGTCTATCAGCGTTGGCAGAGCTTGTTTAACGCCAATTCCGGGTTGGCACGGCCTGCCAACGCCGGTATATCGCATGCAGGTCAAAATTCATAAACCGAAAGACAAAGCGGAAATGTCCGAACTCGCCAAAACCTTCATCCTGACGATCACCTGCCCGGATACGTTCGGGATCGTCGCCGGTGTCACCAGCTTCCTTGCCGAAGAAGGCGCGTTCGTCAACAAGCTGGAGCAATTCGGCGACCCGCAGAGCAATCGCTTTTTCATGCGCGTGAAGTTCGATGCCGGTCGTGCCCTACGCACAAAGGTCGAATTTGCCGATAAATTCGCCACCATCGCAGAAAAATTCACGATGCAGTGGGAACTTCACGATTTCCATCGGAAGCCAAAAGTGTTGCTGATGGTGTCAAAGTTTGGCCACTGCCTGAACGATCTGCTGCACCGGGTTGCCTCAAACAATGTGCATATCGAAATCCCGGCCATTGTTTCAAACCACGAAGACATGCGTGGAATCGTCGAATGGTACGGAATTCCTTACTATCACCTCCCGGTGACCAAAGAAACCAAAGCAACCCAGGAAGCCAAACTGCTTGATATCGTCGACGAACACGATGCCGATCTGGTTGGTTTGGCGCGCTATATGCAGGTTCTTTCAACCGATCTGTGCCGCGAACTTGAAGGTCGCTGCATCAATATTCATCACTCCTTCCTGCCCAGCTTCAAGGGTGCCAAACCTTATCATCAGGCGCATTCGCGGGGCGTGAAACTGATCGGGGCAACTGCGCACTATGTCACAGCCGACCTTGATGAAGGACCGATCATCCATCAGGCCATCGAACATGTCGATCATACGATGACGGCCGAAGACATGGTTGAAATCGGGCGCGATATTGAATCCGTCGTCTTCTCGCGCGCAATTCAGATGCATTGCGAACATCGTGTTTTCCGCAATGGCAGCAAGACCGTCGTCTTCCGTCGATAAAACACAGACGCGAAACCACAATCTCTCATCAAACCGCCAGCTTTAATGACTGGCGGTTTATTTTTTGATATAATTTACTACCTATGAAAGTAATTCGTTAATTCGGCGAAATGGCCGATAGAAAACATGAAAATTATCGAATAAATTATACTTGGGAAAATAAAATTCCCAAAATAACAATAACTTGCAACGAATATCGTTGCCCTGAAACTACCTTGGGGGCTTTCCGTGCCGGGAAAGAAAATCTATTTCGCCGTCGTCTTATGCATTTTGCTCGTTGTCGGATTTCTGACCACGAGTTTTGTCAGCTTCTATGTCGCACGACAATCGCTGGAACAGCAGATTTCCGAGAGCACCCTGCCACTCACCAGTGACAACATCTATTCGGAAATCCAGCGCGACCTGTTGCAACCGATCTTTATTTCGTCACTGATGGCGCAGGACACCTTTGTCCGCGACTGGACGCTTGGCGGGGAAAATGATCCCGAACAAATCATTCGCTATCTCAGCGAAATCCAGATGCGCTATGACACGGTCACAGCTTATTTCATCTCGGATAAAACCCGGAACTATTATCACCCGACCGGCATGATCAAGCAGGTATCCAGAGATGATCCGGCTGATTTCTGGTATTTTCAGGCCCGCGACAATCAAAAACCTTATGAAATCAATGTTGATCACGATACCGCAGACCGGTCGCGCCTGGCCGTTTTCGTCAATTATCAGGTGCGCGATTATGATGGCAATGTCATCGGCATTACCGGTGTTGGCCTATCCGTCAACTCTGTGACCCGCCTGATAGAAACCTATCAGAAACGGTATGGCCGGACGATTTACTTTGTTGATCAGGAAGGCCGCATCACCCTGCACGGCAGTGGCTTTGGCACGTCCGAAACATTGCATGATCGCGATGGCATTCGTATTCATGCGACGCAGATTCTGACGTCTCCGGGCTCTTCGATCACCTACGAGGACCATGGTGAAACCTATTTCGTCAACAGTCGCCTTGTTCCCGAATTCGGCTGGCTGTTGCTGGTTGAACAAAAGGAACATATCGGTGATCAGCAGATTGAAACCACCTTCCTGATCAATATCGCCATATCCCTTCTGATCACGGCAATTGTCGGCATTGCCGCATATCTGACGATCCGCAATTATCAGAACCGCCTGGAAGAACTGGCATCGCGCGATAAGCTGACCGGTGCGTGCAATCGACAGGTTTTTGATCTGGTATTTGAAGGTGTGGCCAAATCCTGCAAACGCCGGGCAGAACCGCTTGGCATCGTCTGTATCGATCTTGATGAATTCAAAGAGGTCAACGATACCTTCGGCCATCCGGGAGGTGATGCAACGCTTAAGGAAGTTGCCACCACCATTCGCCATCATTCGCGGGAATCAGATACGCTATGCCGTTGGGGTGGTGATGAATTTGTTCTTCTTCTGCCCGGACTCAACCGGCAGGAAGCCATGACCAAGGCACGCGAAATTGCTGATGCCATTCGCGAACATCCGATACGTTTCGGGCGGGATAACATTCTGGTCACAGTCAGCGCCGGCATCACGGAATATCGTGATGGCGAGGAGTTTGAAACGCTAATCACACGTGTTGATAATGCGCTTTATACCGCCAAAAATACCGGACGGGATCACATCTCTGTTGCCTGAATACGGTGATTTCACAAACAAAAACGGCCCCCGAAATCGGGGCCGTTTTCATTTAGCATCCGTTATATCGCTTAATCCGCGATATAGGCTTCAGCGATCTGGACTGCGTTCAACGCGGCACCTTTAAGCAACTGGTCACCGGCAACGAACAGTTCCAGACCATGATCACCAAAGATCAGGTTTGACCGGATACGACCGACTTCGACGTCATACTGCTTGGTCGCGTTGATCGGCATCGGATAGACATTGTTTGCCGGATCATCGACCAGTTTAACGCCCTTGGCATTCGCCAGTGCCTCACGTGCGGCCGCCGGGGTCACAACCTTTTCGGTTTCGATCACGATGGACTCCGAATGGGTACGCTCGGTCGGAATACGCACAGCCGTGCACGATACTGGCAGGTTCGGCGTACCAAAGATTTTGCGGGTTTCCCAGGTAACCTTCATCTCTTCGCGGGTATAGCCATTTTCCTGGAAGCTATCGATATGCGGGATAACGTTGAAAGCCAGCGGATGAGCAAACACCTCGGCCGGAACCGGCTTGCCTTCAAGACCTGCGGCCAAACCTTCACGCAGTTCGTTCATGCCCGGCTGCCCCGCACCAGACGCCGCCTGATAGGTGGATACAAACACCTTTTTCAGACCAAATGCCTTGTGCAGCGGCCAAAGAGCCACGGCTGCAATCGCAGTGGTGCAGTTCGGATTGGCAATAAGCTTGGCAGTCTTGGCAAGATCACCATTGATTTCCGGCACGATCAACGGCACATCGTCATTCAGACGGAACGCCGAAGAGTTGTCGATCACCAGCGCGCCCTCGGCAATCTGCGGGGCGAATTCCTTGGCGAAATCACCGGAAACTGCAAGGAAGACAATGTCACACTGCTTGGCTTCTTCAACCGAAAACAGTGCGATGGTCTTAGTACCGTACTTAGTCTCCACGGTCTTGCCTGCAGAACGCTCGGATGCGAACAGGGTGAGTTCACCCACAGGGAAGTTGCGATCAAACATAACATTGATCAGCTCGACGCCAACCGCACCGGTTGCGCCGATCACACCGACATGGAGATTTTCGGCACTCATAATAATTGTCTAACCTCGTATAAAAATTGTTGTCATTCTCGACTTACGCGATTGCTCGCGGGCCGCGCATTATAGGGATTTCTCGTGCGTTGGCAAATGCAGCTTGCTGCATCGCACGCATACACGGCAATCTTGAAACTCAAACGCCACTCTAAACGAGTTGTTCCATTCATTTTTATTCGGGTTTTACGCAAAATTCTGCCCTTTGGCGTTTTTCCCGACATGCGGCAGCCAAAGGGCATCATTAGAGGATGTCGGGCCAAAGCCCCCCATGCAACAGGTAATCGAAGATCAGAAAACGCAATGCTTGGCGAAGTCTGTTGCCTCGTTGGCCGTCCAGTCGCCTTTTGGCTTTGCTTTCATGTCCTCGCACCACTCCTTGCTGCCAACCTCTGGCGAACAGGCACCGAGCGCCCCGGCCACCATCAAAACCGACAAGCCAAGAACGAGTTTACGACCGGGAATGTTCCATTTTGCCATTTGCGTGTCCTTCATTGATTTGTTCCGATGAAAACGACTGCCCGTATCGGGCAAAACCACGGCAATACTGCGGGCATTCGTCATAAATGACCGAAATCAGTCCCGCCAGAAGGCTGGCATCAGAAGCACAAGAAATGTTTCAAATTCCAGCCGCCCAAGCACCATCGCGATATCAAGAATCCATTTTGCCGCATCAGGCAATGACTGGAAGTTCCCTGCCGGACCGACAATCGGGCCAAGGCCCGGACCAACGTTGGCAAGTGACGTCGCCGCAGCACTCATCGACGTCACCAGATCAAGCCCGGTAAAAGCCAATGCGACACTGATCGCGATATAGCTGATCGTTAGCAGGAAGACGTAGACCGTTACCGCATTATAGATGTCAGAAGTGATTTCATGTTTATCGATCCGGCTTACTATTACTGCCGAAGGACTGCGAAGCCGCATGAAATGGGCTTTAAGTCCGGTGAACACGACATAAAGCCGGAACATCTTGAATCCGCCGGCCGTAGAGCCGGAACACCCGCCAATAAATGTCGCAAAGAAGAACAGCATGATCGCCGCTGGTCCCCATTGCAGATAGTCGCCCGACGCGTAACCGGTTGTCGTGATCACCGAAACAAGGTTAAACGCAGCCATGGTCAGTGACCTGAAAAAGCCGTCATCAGAAATATGCATCAGCCTCAGTGTCAAAAGCCCGGTGAAAACGGCAATGACAAGCAGAAAAAGCCTTATTTGCTGATTACTTATTATCGCGCTGATATCGCGTTTGCGAATCAGAACCGCATAGGCCGTAAAAGGCAGGGCACCAGCAAACATGAAAATGATGCCGACCCAGTGCAGCGCCAAACTGGAATCGAATTTGGCAAATGAGAGATCGGATGTTGAATAACCGCCAGTCGCCAAAGTCGACATGCCATGATTGATCGCATCAAACCAGGTCATGCCAAAAATCCGGTACAACACCATGCAGATGACGCTAAGGCCGACATAAATCATCACGATTTGCAGGCACATGTCACGAATGCGCGGACTCAGCTTTTCCGAACGATCCGAACTTTCCATCTGAAAGAGCTGCATGCCACCAACCCGCATCATAGGCAACAATGCAAGCGCTGTAACAATAATCCCGATACCGCCCAGCCACTGCAGGATCGACCGCCAAAGCAACAACCCGGGCGGCATATCATCCAGCCCGGACAAAATTGTCGATCCGGTTGTCGTCAGTCCCGAAACAGTCTCGAAGACCGCATCGCAGAAACTGATATCAAGGGATGAAAACCAAAGGGGCAATGCTCCGGTCAGACTGATCGCGACCCATGAAAACACTGTCAGGACATATCCCTGCCGGGCTGTCACACGCGGGCCCATTTCAGACCGACAGGCAAGACATGCCATGCCACCAAGTCCGATACTGGTCATCGACGCCTGCGCGAAGATTTTCCAATCCGGGTTACCGTAATACAAATCGACCGCAGCCGGGATCATCATCGACACACCGATGATGATGACCATGATACCTACGACGAAAAAGATGGGTTGCAGTCGAAACAAGAACAGTGTCCGTGCCTAACTCGGGAAATCCGCTTTTACAGCCAAACGACAGCGATTGCATCCTGTTATCGCAGATGCATCATCACAGAAGGAATCAGAGCCGCAAATTTCCCGATATTGCGGGTCATTATTTTGCCGTTGTTTTCGACTGTCCTTATCAAAGCCATTCATGCCATTCTGTATCTTGATTGCATCGCCTCTGTCCAATCACCAAACCATCGAGGTCACTTTGAACCGCTTTTTTCGCCTGATTATCCTGTTTGCCATTCCTGTTGCTTTTTCACTTGCCGTCTATTTGCAGGACAAACCGGTTCAAGCGGCCGGGGATGACAAGCAAAAAAGCGATCAAATAGCGCTGGAGGCAGAAGGGCGCGATGTTCTGGTCATTGACGGTGATACAATCATGATTGATGGCGTCGTTGCCGATATTGCCGGGATCGATGCACCGGAACTTGGACAGCAATGCCTGCATAACGGTAGTTTTTGGGATTGCGGCATGTCATCGGCCATGCAGCTTCGCAAATATTTCGCCATGGCCCCCTTCACGGTGCGCTGCTGGCCCGGTGATCAGCAACATTCTGGCAAAGGTGACGATTTCCCGATTGTCGAATGCGGCATTGGCGAACGCGATGTGGCCGCAGCGATGGTCAGTGACGGCGAAGCCTTTCCGATCGAAGGATATTCCCACCGATATGACGGTCTTTCGAAAGAAGCCGATAATGCAGGGATCGGCATTCAGGGCGGCGATATGATCCCGCCATCCGAATGGAGATCAGGCAAACGGCTTGATGGTGAAAGCGGACGCTGTCTTTTCGCCACAGTGGTCAATGGGCACTATGTCAGCACCCTGGACCCCCGCTATGAGGAGCTCGTCACGGATAAGGCAAAATTTCTGTGTAGCGATGAACAAGCCCGTAACGACGGCTATTCTTACGACATTCCCTGACCACCCCGCCGGGTTTCTTGACCAGTTCCGCGCTCTAACGAGAAGACGCCAATTATCCAAATCAATTCAATGATCAGGGTTACAATTGCCCAGCCGACAATAAAAGCCGCAACAGCGTCTGGCAGATCAACCATCTGATACTGCCCATCGACCTTGCCACCGACACGGTGCAAATAAATCCAAATAATCGGCAATACCGATACAGGAACAATCAGAGCAACGCATGCGACAAAAGAAGCCTTTGGCCATCGGACTTGTGTTTTGTTTTTTTGTTTCTGCACATAAAGCCATGCGCCCGACAGTGACAGTCCAGCCATTACCAGACCGAATACACACCAGGCAATTTTGCTGGCCAAGCCAGCGAATGTCCCGAAATGAAGAGTATCTGCCGTATCCGACCAACGCCAATAGGCACTGAGGTCTTCAGCCTGTTGGCTGAAAACAACCGTCCCCGTGTAGGGATTGATGAACAATTTGTTCGCTCTGTCACGCACCAGGAAATTATCGCTTTGTCCGATAAGATAAAAATATCCCGCGCGATCGGGTTCGATCGTTGTGATTTCAAGGTCGGGACGCGCAGACTTTGCTATGTTAATCAAATCGGTCACCGGCATACGAGCCCGCCCTGCACTGTCGACATCGGGCAACTGTTTGACAGCTAATGGATAGGCATCAACCAGCGTGAATTTCTCGTCGCCAAACTTGTAGCGCACTTCTTCAAAAAGGTACCATCCACCGGTAAGTGTCATCAGGAAAACAAACCAGAGACTCCATAAACCGGCAAGCTTATGCAAACTGCTCCATAAGCTAACGTTTGTTTTACCAATACGCAGTTGAAAGAAACGCTTCCACCAACGCTTATAAAAAACAAACGCTGAAATCATGGACAGAAATAGCGGGATGGAAAACAGACAAACAAGAAGTTTACCCACACCGTAAAGCCCGAAAAATGCTTCATGAAACTCACGAAAGAACCTTTGGACCGTAAAAATCGACTGACTTCCGGTAATCTGCAACGTCATGGGATTCACGTAGACAAACTGACGTGCACCATCAAGCGTCACAACAGCGAATTTTGCCGCAGAGAACCGATCAGCAGGTGCCTCCGCAACACCAATTCTGACATCAGGATAAGCGTTTTCAACGGCATTAAAAGCCGATGCGAAATCGAAATATCCGTCACGTGTGTTCACCCGGATTTCTGGCATCAGCAGCCAGTCAATTTCCGATGACAGAGAGGCAAATGCACCACTCCAGCAGATCGAGAACAGCATCAGACCAAGATACACACCGATCCAGCTATGCCAGTCAAACCCGATGGGTTTGACTGGCAACTTCATCCATCGAATCATCAGAATTCGACTCTGACACTTCCGAAGACAGTGCGAGGATTTCCTACACTGACACGATATGTCCCACCCGACGCAACATAGTATTCTTCGTCCGTAATGTTTTTAACACCGAGGTCAAAACGAACACGCGACTCATTTCTAAGCGGCAGATAATACCAAACTCCGACGTCAAAAATCGTGTAGTCTTCCAGGTCAAACGTGTGGTTGTTATCCCCATATCTATCTCCGACATAAGACAGACCACCGCCAAGACCAAGTCCCTTCAGGCTACTTACAGCATCTTGAAACTCGTAGCTCACCCATAAGTTCGCGGTCATATCGGGTGTATTCGACGGACGGTTACCATTGGTGCTATTTTCGCTGAGAATTTCTGCACCAAGGAAACCTATGCTACCGCGAAGGTTCAATCCTTTGACTGGTGATGCAGTCACAGAGCTTTCAAATCCGCGAGACCTAATGCCACCTGTCAGTTCCGGGGTGCCATTAACGGTCTCCACGACGTTCTCTTGTTTGATATCAAACAACGCACCCGTTATCAGCAACCGGTCATTCCATCCCGACCATTTCGCACCAACTTCGTACTGCCGTCCTTCTTCCGGGGCAAACACAGCAATTGTACCTGCATCCCCCGAATAAATATTCTGTGACTGGAACGTTTCCGCATAGGATGCATACAGCGACAGTGAATCAACAGGTTTCCAGAGAAGCCCTGCCGATTTCGTCAGTTTCCCATCACGCTTGGGATCTGCTCCGGACAGAGATCCGGTAAGCTTGTTCTCTTGGCTTTGCTCATTATCAAAGATCTCGTAACGCGCGCCAAGTGTAAGCGTCACATCATCCGTCATATGAATGTCCCCTTGCGCATAGGGACCATAAGAAATTTGCTCGACCTCTGAGTATTGGCGCGAAAGCGGATTTGAAGACGTGTTGTCAACAAGAGTAAAAGATGACGGGTTTGAAACCGTTCCACCGGTTTGATTGGCACCTGTAAAATTGGTCCAGGTTTCATATTGGTGACGGATTTCCACACCAGAGACCAAATTTACAGGACGCCCGATCTCTGCCTCACCCCGAAGCTGCATCCGCCCGAATACAGTACTGAGTTCTCTATCATCATTACCCTGAACGCGGCGTGTAAGGACGCCGGTACTAGATATACCAACGACCTCATTCCGCAGCTCATCAACCTGCTCGTAGGCATAGAACAATTTGCCTTCCAAATACCAATCGTCATCAAAAACCGGTACGGAACTATCAAGTTCCCAGATATGAGTGGTCGCATCACGATTGTTGAGGTTGGTCTGATCAAATCGAGTATCCAAAGACACATCAGCGATCTGCCGTTTGCTTCCCGTTCCAGGAACAGTTACCAAACCACGATCCACCGGACGTTCGTCATGCGTATATTCATAACTAAAGTCGAGCACAGATCCACCATCTGTCATCCATGACAGCGAACTGTTCAAGAATTGACGTTCAATATCCGCATCCCGGAAATTTTCACTGTCTTCTGCAGAAGTTGTAATACGATATGCAAGCGTATCATTTAGTCCGAATGGCCCGGTAATGTCCGCCTGGATCTGTTTTTGGCCATGTTCATTAAAGTTCGCAACTGCGTAAGCCTGCTGATTATATTCAGGCTTTTTTGTGATGACATTGACCAAACCGCCAGGAGTCATTTGACCAATTTCTGCTACTGGCCCTTTAACGATCTGCACACTCTCGATCGTGGACGGATTGAGACGCCCATTGGTTTTCAGTCGAACACCATTACGGTAGATGTCGTCACGGCGACGGAATCCCCTGATCAGAAAATCCTCACGGCTCCCGCCATAGCCATCCATATTCACCACATTGGGTGCAAGCCGGTAAACTTCTTCAAGCTCCTGAGCGTGTTGATCAAGCAGCAATTGTTCGGGAATCACCTCAATAGTTCGGGGAATATCAACAATATCTTTGGGTATCATCGTACCAGTCTCGGCATAGCGGCTGTCATAACGGGATTGCCGTGTTCCGATAACTTCAATGGTATCCAAAGTCAGATCGCCCGCTTCAGTTGCGGTCACCTGACGTTTTAATGTGATCGAGTTTGACGATGTATAGCTGAAATCAACACCACTGCCCTTTAACAGTGCATGCAATGCGCCATCAGCCGTATATTCACCGCGCAGCGCGCTCACACTTTGGCTGTAAACATACTGCTCCGTGTACAGGATTTGAATGCCGGTGATTTCCGAGAAAACCGTCAATGCCTTTGGCAACGACTGGGCCGGAATATCAAATTGGAATGAAGTTCGGCTTTCGGATTCTTGATTCCCGTCTTGCGCGATCGCCACCTCCATGAAAGAACAATTAAGGGCAAGCAGAGATATCCCCAACATCAACTGCCTACCCATTTTCATCTTTTTCAAGCTAGCCACTTCGGTTCCCCTGGTCTTTAAACACATAAAATGCAAATAGTTCGCATTGGCAATATGTATATAAAGACGCGACCAGCGGACAAATCCCCTAGTCCAACCGAAAACTTTTTCGTTCATTCCAGATAAAAAGTACCGGAAATCAGCTGCACCAAAACCAGGAGAAATTAAACTAATAAAATCATATATTTACTGATCTTCACCGCATGCACAGGCAGCGTTCCCTCAATCACTTCGAGCACCTGATTAATATCATTTGTATGGAAAACGCCACTAACCGTCATGTTATTGATCTCGGAACTTAGAGCCATGATGTGCCCATCATGGTATTTGTTGATCACATCAATCACATCTGACAGCGGCGTCTGATAGAAAACCATCTTACCGTTTCGCCATGCGGTCGTCGCAATGGGATCAAACCGTATTTTATCTCCGATACCATCCGGTAGAAGCGTCGTAGCCTCCCCCGGCAGCAAGGTAACAACGGCCTCACCAGCCGGATTTTCCAGAGCCCCCCCAACATGCCAATTAACAGAAACCTTACCTTCCTCCAGACTGATCGTGAGCTTTTGTCGATCAGTCTTTACATTGAACTCGGTTCCAAGTGCGGTCACATCCCCAAAGTCGGTTTGAACAACAAAGGGGCGTTCCTTGTCATGAGCAACATCAAACCAAACTTCACCTGACAGCAGTTTCACGACGCGCCTCTTGGCTGTCAAATCGATCAAAACAGCACTTTCCGCATTCAGCTTGATCACACTGCCATCTGAGAGCATTTTGGTCAGAACCTCATGTTCAGATTGGACAAGGTTCTCGTCAAACCTGCCGATGACTGTGTTGTAAGTCTCGCTTCCAAAACCAACAATGAGTACCAGACAAGCTGCCACCACCGCGATCATGACCGCTTTCAGGTATCCAGACTGTTTTCGGGAGGGTTGCTTGGTTACCGAGTGATGGCTCTTTTGCGCTTGAACTTGCCGTTTAACCGGCAAGGCCAGCCTGCCCCAAAGAAATTCGACCTCGGCATACGCTATTACATTATCCGATGATTGCCTTTTCCAGGCTTCAAACCGTACGATCAGGTCATCCGTACGATCACCATCTGCATCGTCCTTGGCTTCTCGTAAACACATGTACCAAACAACGGCTTCATCAAACAGTTGCTCTGTTGCAGGTTCAGATGACATTTCCTGACGACCAGTCATTCAACGGCCTCCGGGGCTTCGTGATATCCAAACGGCGCAACATCACCGCGCGGCGTACCGCGGATGGACCTGCTTTCACCCAAGAAACCGAAATGCCTGCCAAAACGAAGATCCATCATCATTTCTCCGAGTGCGCTTGTTGCAGACTACGACGACATTCCAGCATAGCCCGGCGTATGTGGTTTTCGACCGTTTTCACTGATACATCCAGCTTTTCCGAGATTTCACGCATTGACAGCTCTTCGCCGCGATACATTAGAAACACCTGCCGGCATTTCATCGGAAGGTTTTCGACAGTCCGCGAAATAATCCGCAATTCTTGCTGGGCCGCAGCCACGTCCTCCTGGGACGCCGTGCGATCAATTTCGACATGCTCGCACGTATTTCCATCGATTGAAGTACTCGACGCGTGGCGAAATGGCAGCACAACCTGCTCTCGATCATTGGAATTTCGGCGATAATGATCCGTCAGAAGATTACGCGCAATCCGGAAGACATAAGCGCGCGGATTCTCAGGCACGATGCCAGACGCACTTTTTGCCCTGACCCAGGTTTCTTGGATAATTTCCTCGGCAACGACCCTAGACCCGCAGCGATTGCCGATAAAAAGCATTAGATCGTCATAATGGTCTTCGACCACTGATGCCAAAGTTGCAGGAGCCTGCCCGGCTGAATTGGACACGATTATTCCCCATTTGCGGCTGCTGATGAGAGTTTCGATTGCCGAACAGCCTCAATGGACCATATTTACACGATTTTGATAATCATTCTCAAGTTATTTTAAATATGACGAATACTTGGTAATGTGCAGTTCATCATCAGTTCAAGAACAAAAGGGGGAAAGCTTGGAGCGGGTGAAGGGAATCGAACCCTCGTATGCAGCTTGGGAAGCTGCCGTTCTACCATTGAACTACACCCGCTAAGCGGCGGTTTTATAGCCCGGTTTCAGGATGGGTGCAAGCCCATCCCCGATACCGGAATAATTTATTTAAACCTGTCATGCCCGTGTCATTTCTTTGTCGGAACCAGTCGCCAAACCGCACTGGCGTGGTCGTCCGACACCAGAATCGATCCATCAATATAATGCTTTACGTCTACCGGGCGGCCAACAACTTCGCCGTTGCTGCGCAGAAAACCATCAAGGAACGGATTGGTCGCCACAGGTTCACCATTGCGAAATTCCACCCGCACAACCTTGTAACCATCCGGAATTGTCCGGTTCCATGATCCGTGCAACGCCACAAGTGCATCACCATCGTCAAAGGTAAGACCAAGCGCTGCATTGTGCGCATTAAAGGTAAAGGCAGGAAAGGTAACCTCAGCCGGTGGAGTTTCATCGGCAAACTGCGGGGAACGCGTATCGTTTCCGGCATACCAGGGATATCCATAAAACAGCCCTTCGGCGATGGCATGGTTCAGTTCCTCGCGCGGAACATCGTCACCAAGGTTATCCCCGCCATTATCGGTAAACCACAAATCTCCGGTGTCGGGATGGAACGTCAGCCCTACGGAATTACGGATACCGCTGGCATAGATTTTGGGTGCCCCACCGCTGATCGGCATGGAAATAATCGTACCTTCCAGCCCACCAACCTTGCAGATATTGCACGGCGCGCCAACGGCAATGAACAGGCGACTTTGATCCGGGGAAAGTGCGGCGTATCGCCAGCCATGATGGCGCTTGTCCGGCAGATTGGTAAACAGGATGCGCGCGCGTCCCAATGCTGTTCCGTCAAAATCTGAAAGATCATAGGACACAACCCGGTGCTGATCGGCTACAAACAGGGTTCCGGGTTTATAGGCGATGCCATTCGCCATCTTGAAGTCATCGGCAATAAGATTGACTTCTTCGCCCTTGCCATCCCCATCCGCATCGCGCACGAAATAAAGATTGGGACCACGCGTTCCGACGAAAATACCCTTCAGTTCCGGGGCAACAGCAATAGAGCGCGCATTATTTACCGCGGCGAATAATTCAAGCCTGTAGCCGCTTTCCGGCCTTAGCAGTGACATCGCCTTCGCGGTCTGCAGCGGCAAATTATCTGCCAATGCCGGAACAACTGCACCGAGAATACTCAGGGCGCAGAATCCCAGCATAAAAAACAAGTGCCCGGCCCATCGGACCGTTGATGACGGTTGACGATAGCAGGCCGGGCAATTTTGATTTTGCATCGTGTCCTCCTTTTCGGTCCAACGGGCCTTGAGAAAGATACGATCAGATCTTCAAGACCGATTAGCGGACGCGCTCGGATATCGGTGCGTTGACCGAAAGCTCCATATCCCACGGGAAATAAATCCACGTATCCTGGGAAACTTCGGTCACAAAGCTGTCGACGATCTCGCGTCCAAGCGGCTTGGCATAAACAGTCGCAAAATGCGCATTTGGCAGTTTTTCACGCACAGCCTTTGCGGTTTTGCCGGTATCGACCAGATCATCGATGATCAGCATGTCCGTGCCGTCACCTTCGATCCCCTTAAGCCATTCAAGATCACCGCGCGACTTGTCAGAGTAACTGCGAACGCAAACCGTATCAATCAGACGAATATCAAGTTCGCGTGCGATGATGGCCGCCGGGACCAAACCGCCACGGGTAATCGCAATAATGCCCTTGTACGGACCTTTTTCAAGCAGACGCCACGCCAATGCACGTGCGTCGCGATGCATCTGTTCCCAGGAAACCGGGAAACCTTTGTTATAAGCAGCTTCGCTCACAAGCTTTCTCCTGCGCAAAAAACGGATCGCCTGCTGTCTGTCATGCCAAATCATGAGAAAGACCGGACAGCGGTCGATATTCTTCGTAAATTTAAGGCGCTTTCCTACGCTGAGTCACAGCCAAACACAAGGGGCGGGACCGTTCCTGTCCAAAGAATTGATCAGACAACCGCCCGCTATCGGGCAAAAATATCGCGACCCATCGTTTTGACTATGCCGTAGCACCCAGCCGTGCCTTAAGCAAATTGGCAAAATCAGCCCCCAGCTTTCCAATCGGAGTAGCCCAATCCCCCGGTGCTTCTTGCCGATAAATCCGCATCGTCGGGTACCACGGGCTGTCGGCCCGCCCGACCATCCACCGCCAATCCGTTGTATAAAGCTGCAACATCCAGACCGGTACACCAAGCGCGCCGGCAAGATGGGCCGGGGCACTATCAATTGTGATGATCAGATCCATCGCCTTCATCAACGCGGCACTGTCACCGAAATCATGAATATGTTCACCCATGTCGGTAATCAGGGCATTGGCACCAAGTTTCGCTATGTCACCACGCCGCTCATCGACCTGAAAACTGTAAAAACAGGCCCCTTTCTGAGCCATAAGCGGCATCAACTTTTCAAGCGGGCAGGATCGGTCACGCGGATTAAGTTTGCCTGCCCATATCAGTCCGACCTTAAGCATCGTTCCCGGTGGCGGGCTCAGCCGTGCATGCTTGCCTTTCGGTGCACTCAAATAGGGTTCGGCAGATACGCGGTGTAATTCCGCTTCGTTGATTTTCATAACATGCGGCAAACTGAGCAACGGCACATGCAGATCAAAGGGCGGCAGTTTTGCGCCCTTTTCAACAATTGTTCCGACACCGGCAATCGTACGCATCACCGGGATCAATTCTGATCGGCATTCAAGGATAATATGCGCGGCCTTCTTCCCGACCATTGGCACAAAACGGGCAAACTGTATCATGTCGCCAAAGCCCTGCTCGGCGCGCAGCAGCAGTCTTTTGCCACGCAAATCAGCCTTACCGTCCCATTCCGGAGCACCTTCAAGAGGACGGATCGGGTTATCGGCCAGTTTGCGGCGCGTTTCATATCCCGCCCAGCCAGCCTCATATTGCCCCATCGCCAGAAGGGCCAATGCCTTGTCCCAGTTGGCGTCGACATAGTCGGGATCAATCGCCAGCGCTGCATCAAAATGCCGGATTGCCTGCTCGAAACGGTTGGTATCTCGAAAAACAAGACCGGCATTAAACGGATGCGATTTGATCGAAGCATCAAGTTCGAGGGCCTTGTCATGCGCTGCCGTGGCTTCTTCAAAACGCATCATTTCACGTAGGCAGTTGCCCATATTTGACCAAAGCCCGGCATTTCCCGGCCTTAGCTCCGCCGCGCGACGATAAGCAACAAGTGACGCATCATGGCGTTTGCTGCGGCGAAGTGCCACGCCCAGATTGTTCCAGACATCGGGTTGATCCGGGTTCTGGCGAAGGACAGCACCATAAAGCGCAATCGCTTCGTCAATCCTGCCCGCCTGATGTGCTTCAAGCGCGCGCGCAAAAAGTTCCGATTTGTCAGAACGGTTAACCGCAATATCCGGTGCCGGTCGGGACGATAAACTTGCTGATCCGGGTTCATCGCCTCGCATTTGATCAAGGGCACCGATTTCGCCTTTGGGCAGTTTTGGACTGTCATCACCCGCGGGCTTGGTCACAGGGCTTTTCACCCCGGAAACAGCCATGGTTTTCCTGCCTTTTTTGGTGGCACACGATTTTGTTATGGTTCTGGACTTAGCCATTCGGGTTCCCCGTCCCGCAAAAACTGCAGCATCGTGATCGGACAGCATCAAAAACACAAGCCACCATCACCATATGAATAGGCATGTTAGGACCGACGAAGTCAGCCTGCGATTCGCATCACGAGAAACACCGGTTACCCGAACAGCATTATTTACTAAAAACTTGAATGATGCCGGACGATTTTATCGCATTTCGCAAGTTTCCGGTAATTTCAAACAGGCCTATTTTAATTATTTCGGTTATCCGCCGCTTTGCAGTAGCTTTTTTGTGGGGTCCGAAGGAAAGCATCAAAAAGCTTCCCGTTCCCTAGGGAGTTTTACATCAGGGGAAGTCAGAAAGAATAAATATCGTCGCTTTGGCAGGTCCCCGAAATCACCATTCGGATGACAGCCGGAACGATACCAATCCTGATCGTTCATGCCACGACAGCCTCAAATGATCGCTGGCAGACGAGAGGATTTCGAGGAAACAAAAATTCATCAGGCTTCAAAGGACGGGAGACCTTAAATGGCCGAAACCAAACGATCCGGCGGCTCTGTCGGACGCAAAGTTATTCTGGTTGTGGTTGCATTGTTGATTGTCGGCTTCGGCGCAATGATGACGATCCAGACGGTTTCGCAACGCGATGCGATGATCGAAATCATGTATAATGAGTCGGTCGAAAAAACCGAAATGCTGTCAACAGCCGTGCAACCGGGCTTTATTGCCATGGACGGCAACTCGGTCGAAAAAGAATTTCGCAAGATCACCGACAAGGAAGGATCACAGCTGGCATCGCTGGTGGCAGCCAATCCGGACGGCGAACCCATTGCGACCTATCAATCCGAAAACCTTCCCGAACACGATCTGGCTGCACTTGCCGAACCTTATCTGGAGCGGCTTGAAAACAAGGAAGTTGTCAGCTTCATCTCTGACGATGCGGTCATTGTTGCTGCGCCGATTACCAAATATTCCAAACGCCGGGACGAAGATCAATATCGCGGCATGCTGCTGACCGCATGGAGCTTGGAGCGCGTAAATGCCGAGGTAAAACAGGCCGTCATCATCCAGTTGGCCCTTGCGGCGGCAATCCTTGCCGTCCTTCTGGGCAGCACCTGGTTTGTCCTGCGCAATCAGATCATTACCCCGCTTGTTAAAATCAATGGTGCCATGGCGGCCCTTGCTGATGGCAATCGCGACATTCACATCCCTGGCGTTCATCGCACCGATGAAATTGGCCAGATGGCGGCCTCGGTCGAAGTATTCAAGGAAAATGCCAACCGAGTTGCCCAACTTGATCGGGAACGCGAACAGGAACGCGAGCGCGCAGAAATAAAACGGCGAGAGGCAATGAACGGCCTTGCCGGGCGTTTCGAACAGACCGTCATGGGTGTTGTCGACGGTGTATCGGGCGCATCAAGCGAAATGCAGCAAGTCGCCCAGACAATGGTTGCGGCCGTTCATCAGAACGAATCCGGTTCGCAGGCAGTGGTTGCCGCGGTTGAGCAGGCCAATCATAGCGTCGAAACGGTTGCCAGTGCTGCCGAACAGCTATCTGTTTCAATCCGCGATATCAGTGCGCGTGTAAATGACACGTCAAACATTACCGCCAACGCCAGCACCGAAGCCAATCGAGTCAATGAAATGGTTCAGGGGCTTGATGTTTCAGCACAGAAAGTCGGCGAAGTGGTCCAGATCATTCAGGCCATTGCCGAACAGACTAACCTTCTGGCCCTGAACGCCACGATCGAAGCCGCACGTGCCGGTGACGCGGGTAAAGGTTTTGCCGTGGTGGCCAACGAGGTAAAGAACCTTGCCAATCAGACAGCACGCGCGACCGAGGATATTTCAGCCCAGATTTCCGGCATTCAGGGATCGACCCAGGAAGCTGTTGGTGCAATTGATGGCATCACCAGCATCATCGCCAATCTGAACGAAATCGCATCCGAGGTTGCCGCCGCAGTTCAGGAACAGGGACAGGCGACGTCCGAAATCTCACACTCCGTCCAGCAGGCGGTCCAGAGCACGCAGGAAGTCACAAGCCATATCCATGAAATGCAGTCTGCGGCCCGCCAGACCGGCGATGCCGCCCGACAGGTACTTGATGCCTCCGAAAAACTTGGCGCGCAATCAGGAACGCTGCGCAGCGAGGTCGGCAACTTCCTTGATGAAGTCCGCACCAGCTGATTGCGAGATTGCCGAAAACAAAAACGCCGTCCGGTCTGACCGTGGCGGCGTTTTTTTTTTTAAATGTCGGGTTTAATCACGCCTAGAGCAAAGGTTCCCGATCATCGGATTCGGCATCAAGCCGCATCATGATCGTTTCATTTAGGTCCTCATATCCATGCTGGCGATAAACCGGTTGCATATCAAGTGTCGCCAGAATCCATCGTTTGACCCGCGCAATATCGGGATGAGCATGCAGGGCATCAAGCATCATGGATGCAATGCCCCGACGACGGTAATCGGGGTCAACAAACACATCGGCGATATAGGCAATGGCGATGAAGTCGGTCACGACGCGGGCAAAGCCAACCTGCCGCCCATCACAATAGGCACCAATCGGTAACGACATTTCAACCGAACGGTCAAACTCGCCGCGCGACCTGCCGCGCGACCAATAAGAATTGGCAATGAAATCATAGCAATATCCAAGGTCCAGCCGACCGCGATCACAACTGATTTCAATTTCGCTCATTGCCGTCCTCTATTTGACGAACAGGGCGACTGCAAGTGCTGCAATCGCGACCCAAAGCAGGATGGATTGCTTGGAAACTCCACCGGAACTGCGCTGCCCGTTTGACCGGCCACGCATCGCGGCAACCGTATCAGGATGCAGGCGTAACCCCTGATCGGTAAAGACAGCCGATGCCTGTTCGGCGGCCTCAAGAACGCGAGGCAACCGGCGCAACATGGTCCCTGCCTGTCGGGTAGCTTCGGCAATCTTTGCTTCCGGGCCAAGGTTTTCACGCATCCATTCCTCAATCAGCGGACGCGACAATTCCCACATATTCTCGTTCGGGCTTAAAATACGCGAAAGCCCCTCGGCGACAATCATGGTTTTCTGCAACATCAGAAGCTGCGGCTGGGTTTCCATCCCGAAGGTTTCGGTAATCTGGAAAAGCTGCCCCAACAGGCGCCCGACCGAAATATCGGCCAGTTCCTTTCCCAGAATCGGCTCGCCGATGGAACGGCACGCCTGCTGGAAATTTTCAAGCGACTGGTTACGTGGGACATATCCCGCTTCGAAATGCACCTCGGCGACACGGCGATAATCACGCGTCAGAAAGCCAAGAAGCATTTCTGCGAGGTACAGGCGCGTCTGACGGTCAACACGCCCCATGATCCCGAAATCAACGATGCTGACCTTACCGGTTTCGTCGACAAACAGGTTGCCCGGATGCATATCGGCGTGGAAGAAGCCGTCACGGAAAACCTGTTGGAAAAATGCCCCCGCCGCCTTCGCCAGAAGGGCAGAGCGATCAACACCCATGCGATCCAGGGCTTCGACATTGTCGATGCGAACACCTTTGACCCGTTCCATGGTGATCACATGTTCCGCCGTCCGTTCCCAATCGATCTGCGGCACATAATAGGTCGGATCAGCCTCGAAATTGTCGCGGAACTCGGATGCTGCCGATGCTTCAAACCGCAAATCCATTTCAAGATGCACGCTGTCTTCCAGCGTCTTGATGGTTTCAACCGGTTTGAGACGACGCAAGCGCGGTTGCGTCAGTTCGGCAATCTCCGCCACCCAGTAAAACAGATCTAGGTCACGGGCAAAGCGCGTCTTGATATCCGGGCGCAGCACCTTGACGGCAACTTCTCGCCCATCGGACGTGGTGGCAAAATGCACCTGCGCAATGGATGCCGCCGCAACAGGCGTATCATCAAACTCGGAAAACAGGGTTTCAAACGGCCCGTCAAGCTGTTCGGTAATGATCCGCTTGGCAATCTTGGCCGAAAATGGCGGCAATCTATCCTGCAGGCTTGATAAATCAGCCGCAACATCATCCCCGATCAGATCGGCACGCGTGGCCAGTGTCTGGCCAAGCTTGATGAATGCGGGGCCCAATTCTTCAAGCGCACGGGCCAACCGGCGCCCCGGCCGCAAATCGGATCGACGTGAAAATGGTGCTGTCAGTCGGGCAAAAAACGCCAGAACCTTTCCACCCGGCACAAGGGCAAGTGGAAACAGCGCATCATGACGCGCCAAAGTCCTAGCCATTCCAAGCAGTCGAAAGCTGTTGCGAACGAACCTTATCATTCAGTCGCCACCTATACCCGCCAGCCCGAATGAATGGCGGCAATACCACCGGAAAGATTGCGATATTTCACCCGTTCGAACCCGGCATCGCGGATCATGGATGAAAAAGTTTCCTGATCGGGGAACTGACGGATGCTTTCGGCCAGATACTGATATGCTTCGCGATTCCCGGCAATGAAGCGACCGATTTCAGGCAAAAGCTTGAAGGAGTATGTGTCGTAAAGTTTATCAAACCCCGGCACCACTACCTTGGAAAACTCTAGACACTGGAATTTTCCACCCGGTCGGAGCACACGATAGGCTTCGGAAAGGGCTTCGGTAATCCGCGTCACGTTCCGAATACCAAAGGCAATGGTATAGGCATCAACCGAATGATCGGGCAGTGGCAGTTTCTGCGCATCGCCAACAGTCCAGTTGATGTTTTTCAGCAACCCGTGATCCACCGCGCGATCACGACCGACATGCAGCATTTCATAGTTAATGTCGCACACAGTGACAGAGCCGCCACCATTCTTCAGGAACCGGAATGCAATGTCCCCGGTGCCACCGGCAACGTCCAGCAGCTTCATGCCCGGACGCGGCTTCAGCTCGTTGATAAACGTATCTTTCCACAAACGGTGTACACCGCCGCTCATCAGATCGTTCATCAAGTCATATTTGGACGCGACAGTATCGAAAACCTCACGCACCATGGATGCCTTCTGGCTTTCCGGAACATCCCGAAAACCGAAATGGGTTGTCTTTTCGCCGTTTTCGCCCCCGGCTGGGCCTGTGTGCTTGCTCATGGCCGGGAAAATAGCGCAGCAACAGCCATCTCGCCAGTGGAAAGCCACCTAAATTCGCAAATATCCTGTTGGTCGGGATCACTTTCTGCTAGGACCAAATGACTTGGACGGAAGTTTGAATTGGCTACAAGACAGGACACCCCAATGAGCTGCATGGTCAAAATCTGTGGAATCAATAGCGAAGACGCCGCAATGGCCGCGATGAGTGCCGGTGCAGATGCCTTGGGCTATGTCTTTTTTCCACCAAGCCCGCGTCACATATCGCTTAACGGCGCCACTACTTTGACCGAGCGCGTACCGGACAGCATCCTTAAGGTTGGCCTGTTCGTTGAAGCTGG
Organism: Thalassospira sp. MBR-102; assembly: GCF_040549275.1. Lineage (NCBI taxonomy): Bacteria > Pseudomonadati > Pseudomonadota > Alphaproteobacteria > Rhodospirillales > Thalassospiraceae > Thalassospira > Thalassospira sp. MBR-102. The sequence continues at coordinate 147,055 of NZ_JBEPTC010000012.1, read as the reverse complement.
TGACGAAGCCCTTGAAAACGCGATCAAGGCCGGTCGACTTGACGTGATCCAGATGCATGGCAAGGAAAGCCCGGAACGGGTCGCAGAAGTAAAAGAAAAATTCGGTCTGCGCGTCATGAAGGCCGTTTCGGTCAGTACGTCCGATGACATTGATGCCGCTGCGGCAAACTTCGATGGCGTCGCCGACTTTCTGCTTTTTGATGCTAAACCGCCCAAAGAAAGCATTCTACCCGGCGGCAACGCCGTCAGCTTTGACTGGACTCTTCTGACCGGGCGCAGTTTCAAAAGCAGCTGGATGCTCGCCGGTGGGCTTGACCCTGATAATGTCACCGATGCGGTACGCATTTCCGGTGCACCATGGGTTGATGTATCGTCTGGCGTTGAAAAGACCAAAGGCGTGAAAGACGCGCGCAAGATTGCCGATTTCATTCGCGCGGCAAAGGGCTACTAGTACCCGACCGCGCTGTATCAGCATCCTCTTTAACCATTTCTGAAGCGATCCCCGCAATTATCGGACAATTGCGGGCGGTGTTTGGTGCCCCGTTAGCGTATGGGGTCAAATGGAAAGAACGCTTCGATCAAAAGTTCAGAATTTGCTGCATGGGGTCGACCGTCAATCACGGGTGTCATTGACGGTACATCTGATCCTTGCTTCGCTGATCGTGATCAATGTTATCTGCGTCATTCTCGACACCGTTCATGAATTGGCCGAACAGTTTTTTATACTGTTTCTGGTCATTGAGCTGATCTGCACGGCGATTTTCACCGTTGAATATGTCTTGCGCGTATGGTCCGCCCCCGATAACCCGGAATTTTCCGGGAAATGGGGGCGTTTGCGTTATATGCTGCGACCGATGGCAATGGTTGATCTGATTGCGATCCTCCCGGTCTTCTTGCTGTTTTTCACGTCGATTGATCTCCGGTTCATCCGCATTGTCCGTCTGCTTCGGCTTTTGAAATTCACCCGCTATTCTACCGGCCTTGAACTGATGCTGATGGTGTTTCGTCAGCAGATGGGCATCTTTGGTGCCGCAAGCGCGGCGCTGGCCTGCATGCTGGTTTTCAGCGCCGGCGCCATTTATCTTGCTGAACACGAAGCCCAACCTGACGCATTTGGCAACCTGCCCAGTGCCCTTTACTGGAGCGTTATCACCCTTGCCACCGTCGGTTACGGGGATGTCGTACCAATCACAGCACTCGGTAAAATCATCGCAAGTCTGATTTCACTAACGGGTATCGGCATCGTCGCGGTGCCTGCCGGTATTCTGGCATCCGCCTTTTCCAGTGAACTGCGCCGCCGCGAGGAGGCCTATCGCCAACAAGCCGCCCATCAGCTTTCGGGAAAACGCCTGACGGAGGCCGTGCGAAAAAGGCTGCGATCCCATCAGGACGAACTTGGCATCAGCGATGAACAGGCCCAGTCAATCATATCCGACATCCGCGACATTCATCACAATCACGAAGACGATCTTTTGTCCTGTCCACATTGCCATAAACCGCTTCGTTTCGAAGTTTCCGAACCGGGCGAATAATCGTCTGATCAAAATGCTTGACGCCCGCCTGATCGCTGACCATAGTTTGAAACATGAAAACACACGGCATGAACCCAATCCTTATTTCCAATCGTTGGTGGTGGTCCGCATAAGCGGGCGGCCAATTATCATGCCCTGAAACAACCGGCCGCCTGATCTTCGCAGGCGGCTTTGTGTTTTCAGACCTTTTTCCTATCTGCTGAAAAGTCACATTGCTCCTGCGGCAGCGCCCCGCAAACGGAGTATTTGACGTGACCAACCCGACTTCTGAAACCAGTAGCGAATATCGATATACCACCGATGGCGGCATCGCCGTTATTCGCCGCCAGACAGAAATCACCTATGAAAATGCCACCGAAAGCCTGATCGACGCGCTTGATCGGACCAAGGGCGTTTTGCTGTCTTCAAGCTACGAGTTTCCGGGTCGTTATTCGCGCTGGGACATGGGCTTTGCCAAACCACCGCTGGAAATCACCGGACGCGAACGCGGCTTTGCCATTCGGGCGCTAAATGATCGCGGCCGGGTACTTTTGCCAATGATTGAAAATGTCCTTGCCGGTCACGCCCATATCGAAGGCCTGACCAAGGGCGATGACGGGCTTTACGGCTATGTCGGCAAAGCAGCCGCTTGGTTCCCCGAAGAAGAACGCAGTCAACAACCCAGCCTGTTTTCCGTTGTCCGGGCCATTCGCGATCTGTTTGCCCACAAGGGCGAGGAACGTTTGGGTCTATACGGTGCCTTTGGCTACGACATCGCCCTTCATTTCGAACAAATTGCACTGACCCAGGACCGCAGCAGTGATCACAAGGATGTCCATCTTTATCTACCCGACCAGATGATCACGGTCGACCATGCGTCCAAGGTCGCGACCCTTTTTGAATATGACTTCATTGCACCAGATGGCCATAGTACCGCCGGGCTAGATCGCATTGCCCAAGATCACCCGCCATCACATGGTGCGAACGGCATCGTAGAAAATGATATGAAAGACGGCGAATACGCCGCAGTTGTCGATGACACCAAGCCACGATTTGCGCGCGGTGAACTGTTTGAAGTCGTGCCAAGCCGCGTCTTCCGGACCGAATGCAAAACTGCCCCGTCGGAAATCTTCCGCCGCCTTAAACGCCGTAATCCGGCACCCTATGGTTTCCTGATCAATCTTGGGGACGGTGAACATCTGATCGGGGCATCGCCGGAAATGTATGTCCGCGTCACCGGTCAACGTATTGAAACCTGCCCGATTTCGGGCACCATCGCGCGCGGTCGCGACGCGATCGAAGATGCGGAAAATATCCGAACCCTTCTGAATTCGGCCAAGGAAGAATCCGAACTGACCATGTGCACCGACGTTGATCGCAACGATAAGGCACGCGTCTGCAAACCCGGCAGCATCAGAATTCTTGGCCGTCGCCAGATCGAAATGTATTCCCGCCTGATTCACACGGTCGATCACGTCGAAGGCCGCCTGCGCGAGGGGTTCGATGCGCTTGACGCCTTCCTGACGCATTGCTGGGCTGTGACCGTTACCGGTGCGCCCAAACGGGCCGCCATGAAACATATCGAAACAGTCGAACGCAGCCCGCGCGCATGGTATGGCGGGGCCATCGGGGCGGTTCTGTGCAATGGCGATCTGAATACCGGCCTGACATTACGCACGGTGCGTCTCAAACAGGGTGTTGCCGAAGTTCGCGCGGGTGCGACATTGCTGTTTGATAGTGAATCTGCCGCCGAAGAAGCCGAAACCGTGTTGAAGGCATCGGCCATGATTGATGCCGTCACCCGCGATGCCAAGGACGAAGCCACCATTGATCCGACCATTTCGGGCGTTGGCAAACGCGTGCTTCTGATCGACCACGAAGACAGTTTTGTTCAAAACCTTGCCAGCTATATCCGTGCAACCGGTGCCGAAACATTAACGCTCCGCCCCGGTTTCCCGGATGAGGCGTTTGATGATTTCAAACCGGATCTGGTGTTCCTGTCCCCTGGTCCGGGGCGCCCCGATGATTATGGTCTGCGCCAAAGCATCGAACGTGCCCTTGCCGCGGGGCTTCCGGTCTTTGGTGTTTGTCTTGGTTTACAGGGGATTGTCGAATTTTTTGGTGGATCACTTGGTCAACTCGACACACCAATGCATGGCAAACCGTCTAAGGTGAAACTGGACCCGTCTGATCCGTTGTTTGAAGGCCTTCCCGATGAAATCGTTGTTGGGCGCTATCACTCGCTATTTGCCGACCTGGCAAGCCTGCCAGCTGACCTTAAAGTCACCGCGCGCAGCAATGACGGTGTGGTTATGGGGATACGTCATCAAAGCCTGCCGATCAGCGCGGTTCAGTTCCATCCCGAAAGCCTGCTGACCCTGCAAGGCGATGTCGGAATGCGGATGATTGCCAACCTGCTTCGCAACCCGCACGGCATTCTGCCCGAAAAGGCTGAGATTTTCGATGGTGATGAAGCAACAGTCCAAGCCGCCTGAAACGATACGATAGACCGGATTACCTGACCCATCCCCCTGTCATCGACCTCCCCCTGTCGATGAAACCGGGTCAGGAAAACGCAACGGCCGCGCCCCTCCCTCGCGGTCGTTGCTTCATTTTATGCCTTAATCGTCGTCGTCATCCAGCGTCCCGTCGATCACACTGTAATCGGGTGGCGGAGCCTGACGAAACTTTTCCGGATCTGCTTTGCGTTTGTCACGCGTGCGTGAAATCCAGCCGCCATAAAAGGCTTCGGGCTTTGGCTCGGTCGGGGCACCAGCACGTACCGGGCGCGGGGCGAACCGGCCCAGACTGATCAGGCGGTCATACATCACGATATTGGCAGCAATCGCGACATTCACGCAGAAGCTCATCGGGATTTTGATGATGAAATCGCACTGATCCTGCATTTCCTGCGACAGATTTCCACGTTCCGGCCCAAGAATATAGGCCGCGCGCGACGGATGTTTGAAACTTGGCAGTTCAATCGCATCAGGTGTCAGTTCGACACCAACCATCCGGCATCCATCGGGCAGAAACAGATGATCGTGATCCGGGAAGTGATAGTAGGGCATCTGCTCGGACGCACGTGATGTGTCGGCCACATTGGCCCGTTCATCACGAAAATCCGCATCCACCGTAAAGGCAAAGCTGGCACCAAACGCATGAGCGGAACGAAACAGCGTGCCCACGTTAAAGGGCTTGCTGGCCCCTTCGATCCCGATCCCGAAATATCCGCGCATATTGTCCTCCGTGCTGCACGCCGATGGTGCGCTCACACACACTCCAATGAAAAAACTGGCTCGGCTATACCCGTCACAGGCGAATATGGCAAGTCAGCGGGCCGCACCCCTGCCCCGGCAGAGGAAGCAATCCAGGCATCGTGGAACAAAAAACACTCCGAGCCGTTTTATGATCAGGCAACCGGAAAAGCTGCATGCCATTGGCATGCAGATAAAATTTCCGGACCGAACGAGCAAACAACCCGAAAGAAACAGGAGAACACCTGATGAATTGGGACCAGATTGAAGGCCGTTGGAAACAGATGCGTGGTCACGTCAAGCGCGAATGGGGCCGCCTCACCGACGATGATCTTGATGAGATCGAAGGCCAGCAGGAAAAACTGGTTGGCTTGGTTCAGGAAGCCTATGGCGTTAAACGCGAAGAGGCCGACCGTCAGGTCCGCAACTGGTTTGACCGCCTCTAGGGCTTTCACCCCCACCAGATTACCACACGTAACAGAGCCCGCCGGATTATTACCCTCTTGATCCTGGCGGGCTTTGTGTTTTCTATGCAGGCAATCAATCCTGTTACCAGCTTGGAAAATCATGCCTGTCAAATCCCCCTGCATTGGCGTTTGCGTTCTTGACCCGGTCGCCGGGTACTGCATCGGATGCTTTCGCACCGGCGATGAAATCGGCGCATGGATGGGCATGAGTGACGGCAGCAAGAAACGGCTGCTGGAAACCATCCGCAAACGGCGTCTTTCGACCACTTCCGAACCGCTGATCACGACCGGGGACAAAGGCCTGTAACCCAGCCAGACCAGACATTGCGGACGGCAACAACCAATCCTAAATAAAAACCCTGATCATCAAAGGGGCGTATGCATGTCGAGCCTTGCACAGCAAAACGGAAATGCAGCGGCAGAACTCCGGCGCATGACGAGACGTGCCTTACATGCCGTGATGGCTACAACCGCCTGTGATCACAAACAGGTCGGCGATGGCTGGCCGGTGACGTCAATCGTTGTCCCTGCTGCGCATATTGATGGCAGCCCCATTCTGCTGATTTCCGATCTGGCGGATCATACCCGTCATTTACGACGTGATCCGCGTCTGTCGCTTCTTTTCACCGACGGCAATATCGATGCCGGACAAAGCGAGCGGATCGATACGGATAATGCCAGACTGACGATCTTTGGCCGGGCCGTTGCCGATCACGCACCGGAAACACGCCAACGCTACCTTCAAACCCATCCCGATGCCGCCCAATATGCCGATTTCGCCGATTTTGACTTTTACCACGTTGCGGTAGAGGCGGTTTACTGGGTTGGCGGGTTTGGCAAACAGCGCCGACTAACGGGAAACCAGTTTGTGATTGATGGCTGCCAACCACTGATTGATGGCCATGATGAAGTCATTTTCCACATGAATTCCGATCATGCCGATGCGATAGCCGACATTGTCGGATATTTCACCGATCAGGATAAGAATGACGGTTGGAAAATGGTCGCCATTGATTGTGATGGAATGGATTTGGAATGCAATTCTGCCGATTCCCGACCTTTGCGGGTCAACTTCACCGAAACAATCCGCAGCCCCGGCGAAGCGCGCGATATTCTGGTCGAAATGTGTAAAAAATCGCGCGGTCAGGTGTCCTGAATTTGGCAACGAAGATTTAATTATCACTTTCGAAAGGTGACTTTTCGCAAACGCAAAAACGTCTACGTTTTCCTTGGTATTGAGCCAAAGGACAGGTTGCTTTTGAGACACCTTTGTAACAATATGTCGCGACGCAAACGGTTAACCCACATACCGATTGTGTAGAATTGACTATTAACCCCAGACTCAATTCCCACCAGGAGAGATCCGTGCTGCAATCAGGACCCGTTGTCAGCCGTGTAGGCCTTGAAACCCATGGCCTCAAGAATCTTGGCGCCGTTCACTGGAATTTGGACGCTGCCGGCCTCTACGAACATGCAATCCGTCGTCAGGAAGGTAAAATTGCCAAGGGTGGCGCATTTGTTGCGCTGACAGGCGAGCATACCGGACGTTCCCCTCTGGATCGCTTTATCGTCGAAGAGGCAGGCACCAAGAATGACATCGACTGGGGCGACGTTAACCGCCCGGTCAGCCCGGAAGTGTTCGAGCGCCTGTATCAAAAAGTGCGCGCTTACTTCCAGGGCACCGAACTGTTCGTTCAGGACTGCTATGCCGGTTCGAATCCGCGTTTCCGCCTGCCGGTTCGCGTGATCAACGAAAATGCATGGCACAATCTTTTTGCGCGCAACATGTTCATTCAGCCGCAGAAAGAAGAACTTCGCGACTTCGCACCGGAATTCACCGTTCTGCACGCTCCTGGCCTGCAGGCTGATCCGGAAGTCGACGGCACCCGTTCCGAAGTATTCGTCGTCGTTTCGTTCGAACGCAAAATGGTGATCATCGGCGGCACCTGGTATGCCGGCGAAATGAAGAAATCGATCTTCTCTGTTCTTAACCATATTCTTCCGGCCAAAGGCGTCATGCCGATGCATTGCTCGGCCAATATGGGCAAGGACGGCGACACCGCGATCTTCTTTGGTCTGTCGGGTACCGGCAAAACCACCCTGTCGGCCGACGCATCACGCACGCTTATCGGTGACGATGAACATGGCTGGGGCGAAGATGGCGTCTTCAACTTCGAAGGCGGCTGCTACGCCAAGGTGATCAAGCTTTCCAAAGAGGCAGAACCGGAAATCTATGCCACAACCCAAACCTTCGGGACGGTTCTGGAAAACGTTGTGATGAATAAACAATCGCGCGAGCTTGACCTCGACGATGCCCGTCACACCGAAAATACCCGCTCAAGCTATCCGATCGAATTCATCCCGAATGCATCGGAAAACGGTCGTGGTGGTCACCCGAAAAACATCATCATGCTCACCTGCGATGCGTTTGGCGTTCTGCCGCCGATCGCCAAGCTGACCTCGGCACAGGCGATGTACCACTTCCTGTCGGGTTACACCGCAAAAGTTGCTGGCACCGAAAAAGGCGTCAAGGAACCGACCGCGGCGTTTTCCGCCTGCTTTGGCGCACCGTTCATGCCGCGTCATCCGTCGGTTTATGCCAAGCTGCTTGGCGAACTGATGGAAAAACATCAGGCAAATTGCTGGCTGGTCAATACCGGCTGGTCCGGTGGTGCGTATGGTGTCGGTTCGCGCATGAAAATCGCCTATACCCGCGGCCTTCTGAACGCGGCGCTCAATGGCGAACTCGAAAATGCCGACTTCGCGACCGACCCGTATTTCGGTCTGGCATACCCGACCGCGTGTGGTGACATCCCCGCCGAAGTCCTTAACCCGCGTGAAAGCTGGTCAGACAAGACTGCCTATGACAAAGCCGCCGCGAACCTGACCAGCCTGTTCGAAAAGAACTTCGCGAAGTTCGAAGAACATGTCGCTGCCGACGTTCGCGATGCTGCAATCCGCAGCAACGCCGAAGTCAAAGCCGCCGAGTAAGGCGACTGACACCCGTTATTTAAGAAAGGCCGGTGCATGCATCGGCCTTTTTGCTGAAAACAGAAAATTGATTCTCGTTTCAACCGACGGAACTGCCCGAGCTGTGCCGTCCTAAAATACGTTGACGTTTTTTCCTGAAGCCAGCGGTCGATCATCCGCTGGCTTTTTGATGCACGCTTTCTGTTGTTTGCATTGCCAGAGCGATCTGCGTGCAACACTGGCAAAGCTGCGTGCGCAGAAAGCCGATTTGACCCAATCGGTGCTTTTGATGGAAGAGATGGGGCAGACGCAAGTGGTTGTCGACTACAATTTTCAGTCGGCGGTAGATGACCCCCACGGACTAATTGCCCATCACGCGGTGACACAGGCGACATCGTACCAGAACGAATTAAATCAACATTCTGGGGGTCAAAAACATCATCGAAAGGCTCTCGCTCTTCCCGGCAAAATGAAAACACTCTCGCTTATGCAAAACCCCGCTAACAATCTAACGGGGTTTTGACACAGGCTCAGAATGGCGACCTTTACGGTGACTAACGGATACTGAACTTACTACCGTTTGGGATCATTAATATTGCGCCAGTAAAGCGTAATGTCCTTTTCGGGCTTACCGAAAAGATATCCTTGGGCATAGTCAAAACCGACCTTGGTGACCATTTCGCGCATGGTTTCGGTTTCGATCATTTCGGCCACGACCTCGACCTTCAGTTCATGACAAAGATCGACCAGCGATTTCAGGAATGCACGGCCTTTGGTTGCCTTCAATGACTGTCGGATCGATTCCCCGTCTATTTTGACATAATCAACATCCAACGCACTGAGATATCGGAAATTCGATGCTCCTGTACCGAAATCATCCAGACAGATTTCAACACCAAAATCGCGGAACCGTGAAATCCAGGTTGATGCGGTATCGATATCCGTAATCTCGGCCGTTTCGGTAATCTCGATCATCAACTGCCCCATCGTGTCGCGATTGCGTTCAAACAGTGCAATCACAGACCGGCAGAAATCCGGGTTTTCGATGCTATGACCCGAAACGTTGACCGCCACACGTGCATCGATGCCCTCGTCCAGCTGGTTACGGATCCATTTGAGGGTCCGGCGCATCATCGCCAGATCCAGCCTGTGGATCATATTGACCTGTTCGGCAAAGCTGATCAGTCGTTCCGTCGGAATAAGATTACCATCGTCATCATAAAAGCGCGCCAAGACCTCGAAATGATGGATTTCCGCAGATGGCAACCGCACGATCGGCTGATAAACCGCATCGAATTTCAGACGGTCAACCCGCATGCCGAAATCGCGCATTGCCGAAAAGGTATCATTCACCAGATTGGGGGTCTGGCCTATCAGGCGCGAAAATGTAAATCCGTGCTCCTGCCGGTCGCAGAACCGGCGGATAGAATAAAGCACCCCGCGAGCAAGATCGCCGGGCGGGATCATTTCGGCCGTAAAGTCGGTAACAGACGTGGAAATCTCCACCCCCTTGCCTTCCGGATCGGCGTCCCGCGCACAATCGGCAATCCGATCTTCAAGTTCGCCAACTGGCACATCGGGCCGGTGCAACATACCGAACTGATTGCCATTCAGGCGGCCCGCAGTATCCCCGGCAACGGAATGCGCCCTTAGAAATGCACCGATACTGGATAGCATTTCATCCCGTTCGATCTGCTCCATGCGTTTGCAAAGCGGATCAAAGGCATTCAATGTCATCAGGGTGAATTTGTGTTCTGCACCGGTTTCGCGTTGCGCCATCAGGCGTTCGGTCACCACCCGGGACAGACTTTCCTCGTCCATCAGTCCGGTTGCCTCATCGCGCCTGATTGATCGCGCCACATCATGGGGTAGCGTATTGATCGCAACGCGCAGGGCAACAAAGAAATGATCGCCAAGATCGGGCAGGAAATAACCACTCATGGAAACCGGGGCGCTTAACTGCTCATCCGGGCGAATAAACCGCACCTGGATATTGTCCATACGGCCACGACGGCGCGCCACATACAGCATTTCCTGAACCAGCGGCCGGAATTGCGAGGCCAGAACCGATTGCAGACTATGTCCTTCAAGGTCGGCTGCGGACCGGCCCATCATGCCATCTGCCGCCCCGGATGCGAACACGATCCTCAGATCGTCATCCAGTTCAAGCAGAAGATCCCCCCACACAAACGCAAGTGCAGCGAAACGATTCCGTTCGTTCCGAAGTGCCGTCGTTCGACTTTTGAGAAGCTTTTCCAAAGGGTCCTCTTGCGCTGCCTCGAAATCCTTGCGCCTTCCTGCCCCCAATTCAGGAAGTCACATCATCCGCAAAGACGAATTCGCCTATCATCTGCATGGCACCCTTAATAACGCCTTTACAGCACCGACAGATTTCGAACTTCGCGAATACATTTCCGGGTGCGTAACGCGCCGAAATTCGGAACATTCCCCTGGCACCGCCCGGTTCCAAACACAGATTGACTATATCTTTGTTCAGGCTGCGCTTTTTAAACCCCTACCCCGAATTATTCGAGCCTGAAATTGTTGCAAAAACCGCATGCCTACAATGCTGGGCCATGAAATCACCGTCGGCACCTTTGCAAACCGGATGTAATCCCATAATAAAGAATGTCGTGAACGCCGCGTAGCTTTGTGCCGCCATCGCCCATAACCGGAATGCTTCAACATGCCCTCGATCGTTTCTGCCACTGCTGTCATTCCGCGTATTGCGCCGGACAATGTCCTGATCTTTGATCTCGACAACACGCTCTATCCCTCGGCATGCGACCTGTTTTCGCAGGTCTCGAATCTAATCGGGCAATATGTGCGTGATACATTACGGATTCCGGCGGACGAGGCCTATGTGATCCAGAAAAGCTATTTTCACCGCTATGGCACGACGCTGCGCGGTCTGATGACCGAACATGACATTGATCCGGCGGATTACCTTAACAAGGTTCACAATATTGATCTGTCCGTGATGGATCCTGCGCCGGAACTGGCGGCTGCTTTGGATGCGCTGCCATGCCGCAAGGTGATCTTCACAAACGCGTCGCGCGGGCATGCCGAACGGGTGATGGATCGCCTTGGCATTGCCAGCCATTTCGAAACCATCTTTGACATCGTCGACGCCGACTATATCCCCAAACCCGAACGCCAGCCCTATGACCGATTGCTTGCGCGCGATGCAATTGATCCAACGCGCGCGATCTATTTTGAAGACATGGCCAAAAATCTGCTTCCGGCAAAGGACATGGGCATGACGACCGTATGGGTCCATACTGACGAGGAATGGGCGCAGGTTGGCCGCGACGATCCCAGGATCGACCACGAAACCAACAATCTGGTGCATTTCTTACGCGAACTGGGCAAGGGTCCGGCCTAAAACCGGGTTCGGGCAAATTTGTCATGGTTCCAAGATTGAGCTTGGTGCCGTGATCGGGTAATTCTTGCGCGGGTCAGAATCAGGGAACCCAAAAGCCGGAACTACGTAAACTGGCGGAGTTGACTTCACAGCAGGCTTTGACCATTCTCCGCCCGACATGAAATTAAGGCTGACCGCAAGGACTTCTGAAAATGGACAGAACAGAACTTGAAGGCGTGATCAACGTCGCATGGGAAAACCGCGACGAAATCGGCTCCGCCACCCAGGGTGAAATCCGCAAGGCCGTCGACCAAACGCTTGCCGCACTTGATAGCGGCAAACTGCGTGTTGCCGAAAAGACAGACGGCAAGTGGATTGTCAATCAGTGGGCCAAGAAGGCGGTTCTTCTGTCCTTCCGTCTCAATGACATGACCACCATTTCCGGCGGCCCCGGCGAAAACACCAACTGGTGGGACAAGGTCCCGTCAAAATTTGAAGGTTGGGGTGAAGCTGAATTCAAAAATGCTGGCTTCCGGGCCGTACCGGGCAGCATCGTGCGCCGTTCGGCCTATGTCGCACCGGGCACCGTTCTGATGCCGAGCTTTGTGAATCTTGGTGCCTATGTCGATACCGGCGTGATGGTCGATACCTGGGCAACTGTCGGTTCCTGCGCACAGATCGGCAAAAACGTTCATCTTTCCGGTGGTGCCGGTATCGGTGGCGTGCTTGAACCCCTTCAGGCCGGTCCGGTCATCATCGAAGACAACGCCTTTATCGGGGCGCGTTCGGAAATCGTCGAAGGTGTTATCGTCGAAGAAGGTGCCGTGATTTCGATGGGTGTATTTATCGGCGCTTCAACCAAGATCATCGACCGCACCACTGGCGAGACCTTTGTCGGCCGCGTTCCGGCATACTCGGTTGTGGTTCCGGGCAGCATTCCGGGCAAGCCATTGCCCGATGGCAAACCAGGGCCGAGCCTGTATTGCGCGGTCATCATCAAACGTGTTGATGAAAAAACCCGTTCGAAAACCTCGATCAACGAATTGCTGCGTGACTGATTTCTATCACCGGATTTTCTAATGATCTATAAGGGGCGAAGCGGAATGCCGTTTCGCCCCTTTGCACATCAAATGTTTCACTTGAAACATCCATGATGGATTTTTAATCCTACTCATTCATCAAGAAGCCAAGAGAATATCAAATGTCCGCCGCCCTTGATCTTGCCCAATCCCTGATCCGCTGCCCGTCCGTTACCCCTGCGGATGCCGGTGCGCTTGATGTCTTGCAGACAGCCCTTGAAGCACGCGGTTTTGACTGCAAACGAAAAGTGTTTCACGAAGACGGCTGGGACAGCATAGACAACCTTTATGCGCGGCTGGGAACCAAAGGGCGCAATTTTTGTTTTGCCGGGCATACTGATGTGGTTCCGGCGGGCGATGTCGCGGCTTGGACGGTTGATCCATTTGGTGGCGAAATCAAGGATGGCCGTCTGTTCGGGCGCGGCGCGGTTGATATGAAAACCAACATTGCCTGTTTCGTTGAATCCGTTGACGCCTTTCTGGCGACCCATCCCGATTTTGACGAAAGCATCAGCTTCCTGATTACCGGTGATGAAGAAGCCGATGCGGTGAACGGCACGATCAAGCTGCTGGACTGGTGTGACAAGCATGGCGAAAAACTTGATGTCTGCCTTCTTGGCGAGCCGACCAATCCGACATATCTCGGCGAGATGATGAAAGTCGGTCGCCGCGGTTCCATCACCGGCTGGCTGACGATCTATGGCGCGCAGGGTCATGTTGCCTATCCACACCTGGCAGATAACCCGGTACCGCGCATGTTAAAGGTCCTCAATGCACTGACCACGCATGAACTCGATAAAGGCACTCCGCATTTCCAGCCAAGCAATCTGGAAGTTACCACCATCGATGCCGGGAATCCGGCGACCAACGTGGTTCCGTCAAAGGTCAGTGCTGCATTTAATATCCGTTTCAATGACCTGCATCAGGGCGTCGATCTGGAAAAATGGATCCGTGAAACCTGTGCTGCACATGCCGGTCCCCATGACCTTAAAGTCAAGATTTCCGGCGAAGCCTTTGTATCCGAGCCGGGCAGACTGGCAGCCCTTATTTCCGATGCCTCGGAAAAAGTCACCGGCCACCGACCGGATATGAGCACAACGGGTGGCACTTCGGATGCGCGCTTCATCCACAAATATTGCGAAGTCGCGGAATTTGGCCTTGTCGGGCAAAGCATGCACAAGGTCGATGAGCATGCGATGATTGATGATATCGAAAAACTGGTCGTGATTTACGCCGATATTCTTTCGGGGTACTTTGCGAAAGTCTGAGAAAGGCCGGATAGATTTAAATGGATCGGGGGATCAGGGAAATGGCAGAGACACCGAAGGCCGCAACCAGTTCAATTCGGATTGCCAAAGGTGACATTGTCCCGAAAATCGTCCTGCCCGATACCGCCGGACAAACGGTCGACCTGACAGATCAACTGATCGCGGGAAACACACTTGCGCTTTGGTTGCTGGATGAAAAACCGACCAAGGAAACATGGCAGGAAATTGATCGGTTTCTCGATCAGGTCGCGGGTTGCGAGACCCTGACTTTTCTGATCATCGGCGGCACTAAAAGCCCCAGGAAGGCAGCAAAGTCAAACGCCAAGGCAACCGAGCTTTATGACGCGGAAAACGCGGTCAAAAAGCTGTTTGGCGTTACTGGCCCCTCAATGCTTCTGATCGATCCAAATCATCGGCTGGTGTTCAACGCATCGTTTGCGGATGTTGATAACGGCATTGACGTCTGCAAGGCAATCCACGCCGGAAGCAAATCAGACGTGATCAATCGCCAGGCACCGGTCATGTTGCTGCATGACATTCTGGAACCGGAATTGTGTCAGGAGCTGATTTCCTATTGGGAAGCCGGTGAAAAGCGTGCGGATGGTGTATCCAAGGGGACGGAAAACAGCAGCACGGCGAAATCCGACATCAAAAAGCGCAATGACGTTGTCCTTCTGGATGAAGTGCTGTTTGAGAAAGTCAAAAGCCGACTTGTGGGGCGGGTTATCCCGGAACTGTTCAAGGCATTCCAGTTCAGAACGGCAAGCATGGAAGCCCTAAGGATCGGGTGTTATGACGCCGCCGACAAGGGACATTTCGGTCGCCACCGGGACAATCGCACCGCATTTACCGCACATCGTCGATTTGCAGTGTCGCTGAACCTGAACCCGATAACTTACGAAGGCGGGCAGGTTCGTTTTCCCGAGTATAGTCGCGGCCTTTACGCGCCGCCTGCCGGGGGTGCCGTCGTCTTTTCCTGTTCACTGTTGCATGAAGCAATGCCGGTGACCAAGGGACGCCGGTTCGGGATATTTACCTTCCTAACCGATGAAGCCGGTGCGATTGCAGAACAGAAAATGATTGCACAACGCAAAGGCCAGGTTGCACCACTTGCGATGAAACGCTGATCAAGGCCTAGATCGTGTTTTCGGCCGGTCAAAGCGCCGCATCAGTTCCGCTTTTCTGCGGTGATTTAAGCCGCGGCACCGTTTTTCGCACCGAACTGAGGATCAGTTCAGCAGTTTCCTCATCAACCGCACGTCCAAGAACCATTGCACCGACCATCATCGACAGCATCGCGGTCGCATTGATGCGGTATTCCTTGCTGATTTCATCAAGTGGCGGGTTTTCAAACCATTCATCGGCTTCTTCGCGGGTCATCGGGACTATACCGCGTTCTTCGAGTGCGAGTTTTCCGGCAAGCCTGCCACACGCCCCGCGGATCACCTTGGAAAAGGCTTTTTGCGCCCGTTCGCCCGACCGGGCAACTTCGGTTGAAAGCGTCGGCAACGCACATCCCTTGCCGGGATGATTGAGGTGCTGGTTCGACAGATAGAGATCAGCAAAGGCCGTGGTCCAATCAAGGCCGAATTTTTCTGCTCTGCGCAAACGCGACAGGATCGGTTCTGACAAAAGGTTAATACCGCTGTCTACGGTGGCGACAAACAGGTCTTCCTTGTTTTTGAAATGCGCGTAAAACCCGCCGCGCGTCAGTCCCGCATTGGCCATCACCTGATCGATCGTCACATTTTCATAGCCGACCGTTTTGAAAAGCTTGGCCGCCGAGCGGATGATTTTTTGCCTCGTCTTTGGTTTGTGGTCCGGGCTGTAAGGCATGCTTTGGCTCCGATTGGTGTGGCTGGAAACAAGGCTCGCACATTTTTATAATATGTTCTTGAACATATTATGTAGTCCGCAATCCTGTTGGCAAGTTTCGCGCATCAAAGCCCTGTTTCGGTTTCATGCGCGTATCATTGATGCAAAGGATTTTGCGATGTCCGAGGTGATTATTTACGGCATGCCGCGCAGCAGCCTATCGCGCACCGTCCGTATTGCCTGTATCGAGAAAGAGATTTCGTTCGAGTTTCGCACCAAGGGCATTCAAACCTCCGGCTCATCCCCTACGCCCGAATTGCTACGCTTCAACCCGTTTGGCAAGGTGCCGGTTTTGGTACATGACAGTCTGGTGCTATACGAAACAGCCGCGATCTGCCGGTATATTGACGATGCCTTTGACGGACCATTGTTACGCCCCGTGCGTCAGGACAAGGTCGCGCATATGGAACAATGGATCAGTGTCGCGCTTACCCGGCTTGATCCCCATATCCTGCGGCAATTTGTCATTCCGATGGTCTTTGCCAATGAAGAACAGCGCGACGATCCCGGCTTTGCCATACGCATGAGCCGCATGGGCGAGCTGATTGCAGGAGACCTCAAGGTTCTTGATCCGCATTATGCTGGCGGCTGGTTGTTCGGCCCGCGTTTCACCATCCCCGATATGCTGATCATGCCGATGATCCAGTATCTGAAAGCAATGCCCGGGGGACCGGAAATTCTGGCAGAAGTACCAAATCTGGATACGGCGTTCAAAAGTTTTCAGGCACGCCATTCTGCGGCTGTGACCGACCCGCTGTTACCGGACCGTATTTTGCGGACGGCATAGAGGCCCCCCGCACCTTCCTTTTCCTTTCCCCTTTGCTCTAACTGGTTCGCGCATTGGATGTTGCAGCCGCCCCGTTCCGGAATCCCCTAATATGTTTTCCGGCGTCGGGGCGGTTGCTTTTTTATCCCCGGAAAATCAGGGCTTCCACGTGATCGGAATATAGCCCGGCAAGGCCGCAACACGATCAAGCCACGCACGGATGCCTGGATATACCGAAAGGTCGATATCGCCTTCTTCAGCGACATGAGTATAGGCATACAGGGATATGTCTGCGATCGACAGTGCGTCCCCGACCAGCCAGTTATGCCCCGACAACCGCTTTTCCATCAGATCCAGCGCCTTTTTCGCACCAGCCCGCTTCATCGGCACCAGAATATCGGCATGTTCAGGCATGCCCTTGACACCGACCCATGAGCGCAAAACAGCAATCGTTGGTTCATGATCATATTGTTCAAAGAACAGCCATTGCATGACCTCGGTGCGTTCCCACGCATCGGTCGGCAAATAAGGTGTTCCTTCGGCAAGGTGGATCAGGATCGCATTGCTTTCGACCAGAACCCGGCCATTGTCAAATTCCAGCGCAGGGATTTTGCCATTGGCATTGATGCGCGACAGAAATTCGGGCGTGCGGGTTTCACCCTTGGTGATGTCATGTTCGACCAGATCAAATGATTTGCCAAGCAGGGTCAGCAGCAACCGAATCTTGTAGCCGTTTCCCGACGGTAAAAAATCGTGAAGTATCATTCCGGTATTCCTTTGGCACATACGGTTTCGTATTGGCCGGCCGAGGGAGATAATTGGTTCTGGCCCAGGATCAAACAATCGAATAGTTTTGACCTGACTGTTCAATTTTATTGATCTTTTTTACTGATCAAAGGAAGTCACATGGATTCCGATCTGCTCCGAAGCTTTGTCGCCTTTGCCGAATGTGGCAGTTTCAACCGTGCTGCGGATCGGATCGGCCGCACTCCATCGGCATTTTCCATGCAGATGAAACGGCTGGAAGATCTTGTCGGAAACAAGCTGTTTGAACGGGAGGGCCGCAATGTTTTGCTGACAGCGGACGGCATCACCTTTGTCGGTTATGCAAGGCGAATGCTGTCGTTGCAGGACGAAGCCATGGGAAAGATGCGCGGTCATGATAGCAGCCGTCCGATCCGGATCGGATGCCCGGATGATTACACTCAGAAAATCCTGCCGGTGGTGCTGCGTGCAATACGCAAGGTCCATCCCGATGCCAAATTCTTCATTTCCGTCAACCCGACGATATTGCTGCGCCGGATGCTCGACCAAGGAGAACTTGATATATCCGTCATCAGCCGGTCGGAACAGGGTGAAGAAGGATATTTCTTGCGTCATGAGCCCGGTGTCTGGGTTTCATCCCCCATCCACCGACAACATCTGGCAAACCCATTATCGCTTGTTCTGCCTGCGGAGGATTGCAAATTCCATGCATGGGCAATTGATGCGATTTCCAAGGCAGACCGGCCATATACCTTGCTTGCGACCACACGACAGGCCGCATCGCTTTTGCATCTGGTGCGTGACGGTTTGGGTGTCGCCGCCCTTGCAGCGGCAAGCGTCACCGATGAGTTTCAGATTCTTGAAAGTCGCGACGGTTTCCCACCATTACCCGCAGTCGGTGTAGCCCTGATGATGTCAGATACGTCCCATCCGCTAGTGGATCGCCAGCTTGCCGCAACAATACAGAATTTTGTAAGCGACCATGTGGTTGATGACAGCTTGACCAAACGCGCAGCAAGCTGATTTTATTCCGACTGGGAGACGCATCCACCGGAGATTCAACAAAATGAACAGTCTGACATCAAAGATTGAGGCCTTTCTGGCACAGGAAAAATGGCACGAAGAACGCAAGGCCCTGCGAACGATCATTCTTGAATCGGGCCTGACCGAAGACGTGAAGTGGGGTAATCTTTGCTACACGTCGGAGGGCAAAAATATCCTTATGATTTACGGGATGAAAGATGATTGCGCGCTTGGATTTTTCAAGGGCGCGTTGATGGAGGACCCTGAGGGTGTTCTTGCGAAACCGGGTGAAAATTCGCAGGCAATGCGCCGCATTCATTTTACGTCGGCTGAAGAAATCAGAGCAAAAGAAAATGCTCTGAAGGCCTATATCAAAGCGGCCATCGAAGTCGAAAAATCCGGCCTGAAGATTGATTTCAGCGAAAAGGAAAATCTTGAGCTTCCGACTGAACTTTTGGATGAATTTGCAAAAAATCCTGATCTTGAAAAAGCGTTCAAGGCCCTGACGCCGGGGCGGCAGCGGGGATACAATCTTTATTTTTCTGGTGCTAAACAATCGGCCACACGCAGGTCCCGAATTGAAAAATCTGTTGCCGGAATTCTTGCGGGCAAAGGTCTTCAGGATCGATAGAACCACCAGATGATTGCTTGACCCGATAACCGGCAAGCTGGTTTTATGCGCCCCCACAAACACCATAATCATGACGGATAGCATGTCCCCAAAAGCCCGCCTGAATATCTGCACGACCTGCACCGCATCCTCGACCGAAAGGGCAACGGAGCCACGTCACGGTCGGATACTGTTTGATAAAATGGTCGAAAACGGGGCGACGCTGGACATACCGTTTGAAATCAGGGCCGTTGAATGCCTGACCAATTGCAAGTCGGGCTGTTCGGTTGCGCTGAATGGCATGGGAAAATGGGGTTATGTTTACGGAAATATTGATCCGGAAAACATGATCGCTGATCTGCAGGAACTTGCCACAAAATACGCGGAAACAGATGACGGCATCGTGCCTTGGCGTGAACGTCCTGAAAGTCTGCGTCGCAATGTGATTGCCCGAATCCCGCCACTAGACTGACGGCAATTGAGGCCAAAAGCTTAACCTGTTGGCAAATTTCCGTGCATATCGCGCCATTCCTGCGCGATATTTCCTTCCCTTTTCACTATCCGGATTAAATCATTGAACTCAGCCAGCGATATCGCCGACTGTTTTGAAAGAACCGCAACCAGCTCGTAGCTGAAATCAGGGCTTGGTCCAATAAATACTCTCTGACTCAGTTCCGGATTTTTTGCATAGGCTCTTGCCAGAAATCCTGCTGAAACAATGCCAACGTCACCTTCTCCGTCCAACAAATGGTCGAACAATTGTTGTTCGTCATAGTGGAACAAAACACCGAAATGATCTTGCAAATACTCAGGATTGGCGTTGAAAGAGGCAAATTTATAGTGGAACCCCAGTACGCAAAGAAGCTCATGTCGGGTTACATCGTCGAACCAACCTGGCCCCGGAACGTCCTCCTTGCGGGCAATGAATAAATCATATTCGACAACAATGGGATCAGAAAACAGAACATCCTGATCTCTCCAATCCCAGTCGGGACTTTCCATCAAAATGAGATCGAAGCCCCCCATCGCAAGATCGTTGTAGCGACGACGTGACGATGTTTCGACCAATTCGAAAAAGTATTTCGATTGGATGGCATTGAGGTCTGCAATCAATTCCGGGGTGAAACCTGAAGGTTTATCATTTTCAAAAAAATAGACGACGCCATATTCATAGGCGCCAACCTTAACAGGTATCGCGTTCTTGGTGTCAGCATTGGCCACTGTGGCAACCACCCAACAAACCAGCACGCTCGACATATGACAAAACCAACGAGATATCCCCTGCATCAGAAGCCTCTCCCTTTTCGCACACTTTAGATCGCCAATGCGCGTCGGCCCCGGATTTTGCATCAGGATATGACGCTGATCCCTTCTATATGCGGCCTTCGCGCCAATTTTCCAGAAGGTAGCGTGCAATTGAAATCGGACGGGGAAGGTTGATGCCCTTTTCGGGGAGCCCGGCAACATCGTCGCGATGCACCCACATCGCAAATTCAATTTCCTTTTCATCAATGACGATGTCGGTCGTTTCTGCCTCGGCGACGAAACCCAGCATCAATGAACCGGGGAAAGGCCATGGTTGAGATGCAATATAACGTGCACGTTTGATGCGTATCCCGACTTCTTCGAACACTTCGCGCGCAACCGCCTGTTCAAGGGTTTCGCCCGGCTCGACAAACCCGGCAAGCACAGAAACGGTCCCGGGGAGGAATTGCGGGGAACGCGCCAGCAATACATGATCATTGTGATGGATCAGCATGATAACCGCAGGATCAGTCCGCGGGAAATGCGGTGTGCCACATGCCGGATTACTGCATTGCAGACGATAACCAGCTTCCATCACATGGTTGGGGTGACCACAAACACCACAAAAACGGTGCTTGTGGTGCCAGTTGAAAATGGCACGGGCCTGCGCAGCCAAGGCGGCTTCGTCTTCCGAAAGGGCTGCCATGCGGCTTCGCATATCGCCAAAACCGCCCCCAAGCCGACGAATGGCATCATCACGGTCGGAAATAACCGGTTCGATATCAATGGCAATGACCGCTTCGCCGCCCTGTCGACCGATATAGATCCAGTTTGCCCGTTCGATTTCGAGATCAAGATGCGGCAAGGCCGGGCCGCCCACAACGA
Organism: Thalassospira sp. MBR-102; assembly: GCF_040549275.1. NCBI lineage: Bacteria > Pseudomonadati > Pseudomonadota > Alphaproteobacteria > Rhodospirillales > Thalassospiraceae > Thalassospira > Thalassospira sp. MBR-102. Next base: position 125,970 of record NZ_JBEPTC010000012.1, on the reverse strand, counting down.
CCAATTCATGCTCGTTCATATCTTCAGGCCAGGCAAAAAGCGGATCACCACCATGACAGATCAGGATTTTGACGTTTTTCTCGGCCAGCAACAACTCGCGCCAGTTTTCCCGGGTGCGCAACTGGGCATCGCGATCCAGATCTGTTGCTTCGTAAAACAGCCTGTCCATTTCGGGGCAATTCCTTGGTTGGGTCCACCAGAGACGGGATCGAGTCCCGTAATTCAATATGGTGGGTCAGCATATTCAGGTGACGGGTACCGACATTAGCGCGACCAAACCCGCCGTCAAAGCCACGATCATGCGATTTATCAAAAAATCAAAGCCGGGCCTTGCGTTTTATGGTTCCTTGCGCGATATAGGGGGCGAGAGGCTGGCCGTGGACGGACCGCTCGCCAACCCGGTCAGGACCGGAAGGTAGCAGCCGTAACGAGTTTTTCCGGGTCGCGGTTCAGTCTCTCACCCTTTATATCCCCCAAAAATCACCTGTTTCCGCCATGCTTTGCAGCATCATGCCTGCTATGGAATTTTGTGCGGGAAATTTCCCACTTGGTCTTTCCCATGCGGGGGCGAAGCTGCTAAAACCAAAGCACATTGAAACATGCCGGACCGGATGAATGACGGATCAGATCGACAACGCCGAAACGTCAGCACCAGAAACGCCCGAGGCTGAGGCGCCAGAGCTTGATATGGAACAGGAACCCGCCGCGGCGGCACCTGCATCTGTGACTGCGCCAAAGGCCGAAGAAGCGCCCAAAAGCGAATATCAGGTTCTTGCCCGTAAATATCGCCCGAAGACCTTTGACGAGCTGATCGGTCACGGACCGATGGTCAAGACGCTGTCGAATGCGCTTGAAAGTGGCCGACTGGCGCATGCCTTTGTTCTGACCGGGGTGCGCGGGATCGGTAAAACCACGACCGCCCGCATCATTGCGCGCGCGCTGAACTGCATCGGACCGGATGGCAAAGGCAATGCCACCATCGAGCCATGCGGTGTTTGCGAGCATTGCCGCGCGATTGCCGAAGACCGTCATGTCGACGTTCTGGAAATGGATGCCGCGTCACGCACGGGTGTTGACGATATTCGCGAACTGATCGAAGGCGTTCGGTATCGACCGACATCGGCCCGCTACAAGATTTACATCATCGACGAAGTGCACATGCTGTCGAAAAGTGCGTTCAACGCGCTTTTGAAAACGCTGGAAGAACCGCCAGAGCATGTGAAATTCATCTTTGCGACCACCGAAATCCGCAAAATTCCGATCACCGTTCTGTCGCGTTGCCAGCGTTTTGATTTGCGCCGGGTTCAGACCGATGAACTGGCCGCCCATTACAAACGCATCGCAACCCTTGAACATGCAGATATCGAGGACGAGGCACTTGCGCTGATTGCGCGTGCTGCTGACGGATCGGTTCGTGACGGTATGAGCCTTCTGGATCAGGCGATTTCGCATGGTGCGGGCAAAGTCACCACCCAGCAGGTCCGCGATATGCTGGGCCTGTCAGACCGGTCGCGGATTTTTGATCTGTTTGATCAGACCATGAAGGGCGCAATCAACGAAGCGCTGGAATTGCTGGGGGCGCAATATGCACTGGGCGGTGATCCGGCGGTGATGTTGCAGGATATGCTTGATCTGACCCACTGGCTGACACGCGTGAAGCTGTCACCCGATGCGGCAAATGATCCCGGCGTGTCGCAGATCGAACGCGACCGCGGCAAGGAAATAGCCGCCAAGCTTGCCATGCCGCAGCTCACCCGTGCCTGGCAGATGCTGCTTAAAGGGCTGGAAGAAACCCGCATTGCACCAAGTCCGATACAGGCCGCCGAAATGATCCTGATCCGGCTGGCTTATGCCGCCGAAATGCCGCCGCCCGGCGATCTGATCAAGAAACTGCGCAATGATCTGAACAAATCCGGCAATGCCCCGCAAGGTGGCGGTGGCAGCAATGGTGGTGGCGGACCGGGTCCGCGCATGCAGGTGGTTAATGGCGGTGGGGCGGCGGTTGCCCATGCGCGCCCTGATCCGCTGGGTGAGCCAGAACAGGCCCCGCAGCAGGTTTATGCCAAGCTGCCCGAAACCTTTGCCGAAGTCGCCGAATTGCTGTCGAAAGAGCGGGAAACAACCGCACTTGCGATCCAGCTTAAAAACTATATGCATCTGGTGAAATACGAGCCGGGTCGCATTGAATTCCGTCCGGCGCGCGGGGCGCGTGCGGATCTGTCGAGCCAGCTTATCAAAACCCTGAACAATCTGACCGGCCATCGCTGGCTGGTCAGTGTTTCGGAACGCGAAGAAGGTGCGCCGACCCTTAAGGAACAGGAACTCGAGGAACTTGAACAGCGCAAGGCGGATGCATCACTTGATCCGCTGGTCAAGGCGATCCTTGACGGATTACCCAAGGCAAAAATCGTTGCCGTCCATCTGCCACCGGGACAGGAAGAAACCGAGGGCGAGCAGGATGACAGCGGTTCCGTTTACGATGATGCATTTTATCTCGAAGGAGACGACGAGCTATGAAGAACCTTGCAGGGATGCTGAAACAGGCCCAGCAGATGCAGTCCAAAATGCAGGAAATGCAGGAAGGACTTGTTGCACTTGAAATCGAAGGCCAGTCCGGGGCTGGCATGGTCAAGGTCATGTTGAACGGCAAGGGCGAGATGCGCGGCCTGAAACTCGACAAAAGCATTGTCGATCCCGAGGATACCGAAGTCCTCGAAGACCTGATCGTTGCGGCCTATAACGACGCCAAGGTCAAGGTCGAAGCCGCTGTTCAGGACAAGATGAAGGACGTCACCGGTGGGCTCAACCTGCCGGAAGGTTTCAAACTTCCGTTCTGATCGGCAAAACCGGTATCAAATTGCGGTCATGCCGCATAAATCAAAGGGTGGCATTGCGCCGCCCTTTGTTTTTGATACAAGCTATCAGAAACAGTCATCACAAGATCAACCGCAAGACGGGACCATCATGAACGGACGGGAAATCGAAAATCTGATCAAGCTTCTGTCACGCCTGCCGGGGCTTGGCCCGCGGTCGGCACGGCGCGCGGTTTTGCAGATGCTCAAAAAACCCGAAACCCTGATGATCCCGTTGTCCCACGCACTGGAAGAAACCGCCAATGCCATGACCAATTGCGGCATTTGCGGCAATATTGATGTGGTCGATCCGTGCCATATCTGTGCCGACCGCAATCGCACCCGCGATGCAATTTGCGTGGTCGAGGAGGTGCAGGACCTTTGGGCGCTGGAACGCGCCGGGGCGTTCAAGGGGCAATATCATGTTCTGGGCGGGACATTGTCGCCGCTTGACGGGGTTGGGCCGGATGATTTGCGTATCGACCAGTTGATCGAACGGGCACGTGACGAGGCTGTGACGGAAGTTATCCTTGCGACCAACGCGACCGTTGATGGCCAGACCACGGCACATTACATCACCGAACGCCTGATCGAAACCGGGGTCAAGGTTACACGCCTGGCCCATGGGGTCCCGGTTGGCGGCGAACTTGATTACCTTGATGACGGCACGCTGGCCGCAGCCCTTCGATCACGCAGCGCAGTTTGATCGCAAACCGTTCATGAAAACAGAAAGGCAGCTTTCAATACTGCCTCAGGATATTGATAAATATGCCTTTTCGGTCACGCAGAGCATCGACCGGGAACTTTTTCCGGCTTCTTTGAAAAAAAGTTCTTGATTTGTTCTTTTGGTTGTGTCATAAAGATAAAGTCAACAGGACAAATGGGTCCGGAGACAAAACCCGCAAAGCGTGATCCGCTTTTGCGGGTTTTTGCGTTTCGGGCGGCAAAACAGGAATGAGACGATGACAGGGCAGCGATCTGACGGGATGAAATGGCGGGGGGCGACGTCGCCAAAGGGACGTCAATGGCGCATGGAAAAGCCATTACGGCGGTGGTGTGTTCGTGCCGTAAGGCTACGCGAAATTTGCGAAAAACGGGTGTTTATCATGACGGGAGAAATGTGTCCTTGGGGCAAGGGCGTCTGAACGGGGTAGCGAGAGCCGGGGCGAGGCTGGTCTGGTTTGGTCCAGTCCGGTCAGTGAAGCGTGAAAATGCCGAGAATCAGCGGGCCCGAATTGCGCCCGGATTGGATCGGCACGGGGTCGGCTGGCCGGGTTGCCTGGGTGGCTGGCGGGGAGCGGCTGGCAGGATCGGTTGTCAGCGGGCCGATGGTGCGTCGGACATGCCGAAAGGCCGGTCATCGATGGCGAGATTTGTGTGCCTGCCATTCGGCAACGCTGTGGCCCTTGGGGTGAGGTGCGTTTTGGGGCAACCGAGAGCGAGCGTCGTTCGGGGCAGCGGGGGCCGTCCGGGGCGTGGTCCGTCCAGTCGGTGGCGTTTGGCGATGCCGGGGGCAGAGTGGTTGGTTGGCTGGCGGGATTGGTTTGGCGATTGACCAAAACCGTCATTCCGGGCGAAGCGCAGCGCAGACCCGGAATCCATGCCCCGTTGAAAGAGACTGGATTCCCGCCGTCGCGGGAATGACGATCTGGTTGGGAGGGCTTTGTCAGCGGTCCGGGGTTGGCTGGCTGGCGGGATTGGCTTTGGCGATTGATCACAATCGTCATTCCGGGCGGGGCAGAGCGCAGACCCGAAATCCATGCCCTGTTGCAGGAGACGGGATTGCCGCCCCGCTTTCACGGGGGTAGGCTTTGCGGGAATTGTGTCTTGAAGGAATGTTATCTGTGAGCTGTTCAGCAGTCCGAAGCAGCATTCGATGCTGCCTTTGTTGTTTCGGACCCGGGCACCATCATCCTATTTGGTCTGCGCAATCTTTTCCGCGGCAAGACGCGTTGCCAGTTCATAGCCATAGGCACCGGCACCGGCCATCACGGCATTGGAAACCGGGCTGATCCAGCTGTGATGGCGGAATTCTTCACGGGCATGCGGGTTGGAGATATGCAGTTCGATGATATAGCCATCGAATGTTTTCAGCGCGTCATGAATGGCGGCTGATGTATGGGTATAGGCCCCGGCATTGATGATGATCGCAGCCGATTTTTGCCGTGCATCATGGATGAAATCGACAATGCTGCCTTCGTGGTTTGACTGTTCAAACCGGACGGAAACCCCTAGCGTTTCGGCAAGGGACGCGCATTTATCCGCGATACTAGCCAAAGTGTCATAGCCGTAGATTTCCGGCTGCCGCTGCCCCAGAAGGTTAAGGTTCGGGCCGTTAATGACAAGAATTTCCGAAACGCTCATGGTTTCCTGATCCCCTGAAATGGTTTGCTTATTTCGACGTCTGACTGCGCCGGTTCATACGGGTTTGCGATGCCAGCCGGATGGGTGCATTGGCCGCACCAAACCCGCGATAATCGCGACGTTCGACCAGTTCAAAGAAGAACCGGTTGGCGAAGGTCTTGGTATAGACCTGAAAATACTCGCCGTCATCATCACGATCATAAAGGATGTTGGCAGCCTTCAGTCGATCCAGAAGATCGGGATCAAGTCCAAAGCGCGCCTCGATGTCATCATAGTAATTTTCCGGGATTGGCAGAAATTCAACACCATTTTTCCGGCAAAAATCGGCACTGGCAAAAATATCGCCACTTGAAAGTGCGATATGTTGCACGCCGCTTCCAAAGAATTCGCTTAGGAATTGTGAATGCTGGGTATGGGGGCTTTGCGATCCGTTCAGGATCAGCCGCACCCCACCATCCTCACCCTGAACCACCTGACTTTGCACAAGCCCGCCGGGATCGGGCACATCGACCGTTGGCATTTTACCAAGATCGAAGATCGAGGTGAAATACAGCACCCAGGTCAGCATTTCCTCGTACTGCATCGAATAGGACACATGATCGACTGCCTTCAGGCTGGCGTCATTTGCCGGTTTGTCGGCAGTTTTCGATGCTTCGAACTCGACATCCCAGATGCGCGCCAGTTCGCTTTGATCATCAAGAAAATAGACCAGACTGCCGCCCACACCGCGGATGGCGGGCATTTCGATTTCGCCCGGGCCAACGGACTGGACAAAGGGTGATGCCAAAAGGGATTGCGCGCGTTTAAGCGATGCGTTTGCATCATCGACCTTAAGCCCCACCGCGCAAACCGACGGGCCATGCACGATGTTATAGGAATGCGCGAAACCATCCTTGTCGCAATTGATCACAAGATTGATATTGCCCTGCTTCCACCATGTGACGGCCTTGGATTTATGGCTGCCGCGTTTTTCAAATCCAAGCCCGGTAAACAGGGCGGCAAGCTTTTCGGCGTTTTCTTCTTCGACCGCGAATTCAACAAACTCGACATTGCGGGCATGCGCCTTTGGCGGCAGGGCAACCGCCTTTTCCCCGACTTTTACACCCTCAATGCCATCCCCCAGATAAATCAGGGAACGCAAGCCATCCTTGGCAACGTTTTTGGTCGAGCTTGAGCGGAACTGGTCATTGAAAATTTCAAGTGATAGCGGCCCGTCATACCCGGTCCGGGCCAGATTGCGCATGAATTCATCAAGGGGAAAGTCCCCCTGCCCCGGAAAGCACCTGAAATGGCGGCTCCATGACAACGGGTCCATTTCAAGGATCGGCGCATCGGCGACCTGCACAAGAAAAATCCTGTCGCCGGGAATTGATGCAATCGCATCAAGCGGCACCTTGCGCGCCATGATGTGGAAGGTATCAAGTACCAGACCAACATTGGGGTGATTGGCGCGCCGCACCACTTCCCAGCTATCGCGATAGTCGCTGATATGTTTGCCCCAGGACAGGGCTTCGAACGCAATGCGAAGCCCACGTTTTGCCGCACGGTCGCCAAGTTCGGCCAGATCTTTTGCCGCACGATCAAGCCCGCCAAGTGAATGTGGCGAGACGTTCGAGCAAATCATCAAAAGATCGGTACCCAGTTCTTCCATCAGATCGAACTTGCGTTCCGCACGCTCAAAGGCCCGGGTACGCTGGGGTTCGGGCATGCCTTCAAAATCGCGGAAGGGCTGGAAGGTTACCAGCTTCAGACCAAGATCACGAATGGTCTTGCCAACATCCTCGGGGGAACCATCAAAGGTCAGAAGATCATTCTCAAAAATCTCGACACCGTCGAAACCGGCAGCGGCAATGGCATCAAGTTTTTCTTGAAGATCGCCTGATAGCGATACGGTCGCGATGGAAGTCAGCATTTTATCCCTCCGGGATGGTCGTGTGGCGCATCGGCACCGTCGCGCGGAAGGACTTCCGGGCACGTTGCCCGGCAGGATCGGTTCGATCAGTCCTGCGAACGGCGCCGATAGGTTTCGATATGATCGGTCAGTTTTGCCAGTGCGGCAGTTTTGTCGCGTGCCAGCGCCAGATCACAGATGCCTCGATGTTCATCAATAATCTCCTCGGCCCGGAAACCGTGCGTTTTCAGTTCGATCACCACATAACGACGGAACTGGTCAAAGATTTCACGATGCATCCGCATATGCAGATCCGACCCACAGGCAGAGATCAGGGCCTGATGAAATTCGCGGTCATACTGGCTCCAGCGTACTGTCAGTTCGCGACTGTCTTCGGTCAGCATGCGTTTTTCGATGGCGGAAAGTTTGTGATGGGCGGCAGCAACACGGCCTTCCCATTCGACATCCCCGGCATCAATTGATTTCGCAAGCCCGTTGGTTTCAAGCAGCAACCGCATCGCAGTCAGTTCCTTGAAATTCGAGGGCGATGTTTCGACAACCCGAAAGCCTTTCTGGCCTTCGACAAAAACAAATCCCGACGCGACAAGACGGTTCAGTACTTCGCGGAGCGTGTTGACCCCGGCATTATAACGATCCCGCAACGCATCAAGCTTCAGCTTCACACCCGGCTGGAGTTCGCCATAAAGGATGTCATCGCGGATTTCGTTATAAACGGTCTCGGCAACTGTGCTGCTGCTCATGGACTTTCCCCTTACCCCGTCAATGCCTCGGGATAGGCATTGAAATATTCGATCCGGGCGGCATCCCCATCGATCTGCGCCCCGCTGAAAACCTCGAACGCTTCAATACCCTGAAAAAAGAACAGTTCAAAGCCGGTCATGACCGAAAGCCCGGCCTTTCGCGCGGAATGCAGGAATGATGTTTCAACCGGCGTGTAAACCGCATCAAACGCCCATTTCTGTCCGCCCAGCAAAGCAGCATCAATCGGACTACCCGGATACTGGTTCATGCCAACCGGGGTACAATTGATCAAACCGTCCGCATTGCGAATCACATCGGAAAGATCAGGTTCGGTAACAAAGGCAACGTTGGCCCCGCCCGCCTTCAGGGTCGCAACCAGCGTATGGCCGCGATCGGCATCCTTATCATGGATAAGGATGCGTTCCGCACCAAGCCCGTGCAACCCGAATGCCGTGGCAAGGCCGACGCCACCAGCCCCCATCTGAAGAACCGTACCCGGTGCCTGATCGCCAAACTGTCCGCGATAGCCGCGCATGAAACCGACATAGTCGGTATTGTCCCCGCGCCAGCCATCTTCGCGGAACACCACCGTGTTCACCGCACCAAGGGCTTCGGGCAGACGTTTGCGACGCTGGATCAGCTTGCGGGCCTCGGTTTTGTAGGGATGGGTAACATTCACCCCGGCATAACCAGCCTTGGCACAGGCTGCAAGTTGCCCGATCAGATCGAAATCGGCGATCTTTTCACTGTCGAGATAGTCATAGGTCACATCAATTCCGCACATCCGGCCAAGCAAGACATGCAGTCTGGCCGATTGGCTGCGTGATATGCCTTTACCGATAAGACCGAGTTTCAACATGGGGCGAAATCCTAAAATCCGAACAGGTTGGGCATGAAAGTGACAAGTTGCGGCACGAAGGTGATCAGGATCAAAACCGCCAATTCTACCAGGAACAACGGCATGATCGATTTGATCATCCGGGCCATACCAACATTGGCGATGGCATCCGCAACAAACAGGCAAAGCCCCATTGGTGGTGTGATCAGCCCGATCATCAGGTTGAAGATCACGACAATGCCGAAATGGGTCGGATCAATACCAAGGCTGATCGCAATCGGATGAAGGATCGGCACCAGAACCAGCATTGCGGCAATGCCTTCAAGCACCAGACCGACACCAAGCAACATGATGTTGATCAGGATCAGGAACATTGTCGGGCTATCTACATAGCCTAGCACAAACGAACTGACCGCCTGCGGAATCCCGGCAAAGGTCATGAACCAGTTCGCCGCGGCGACCGTGCCCATAATGATCAGGATGCTTGAAGAATCACGCATTGAGTTGGCAAAAATACCCGGCAGGTCCGATGGTTTGAGTTCGCGAAACACAAACAGTCCGACAACCAGTGCATAAAACACGGCAAAGCTTGCGGCCTCGGTCGGGGTCACGACCCCCGCCAGGATTGATCCGATCACGAAGACCGGCATGAAAAGCGGGATCAATCCATCCCAAAGGGCGCGCATCTTTTGGCGCATATTCATCCGGCCACGCGGTGTGGCATAATTGGCCGCAAAGATGCGGACATAAACCGACAACGCAATCGCAAGCAGGATGCCCGGAACAATCCCGGCCAGAAACAGTGCTGGAACCGACACATTGCTGGTAATCAGCGCATAGATAATCACAGGAATACTGGGCGGAATAATCGGACCGATTACGGATGATGCCGCCGTCAGAGCCGCGGCAAAATCGCGCGGATAACCTTCTTTTTCCATCGACGGGATGAAGATACGCCCGATTGCCGATGTATCGGCCACCGCCGACCCCGAAAGACCCGCGAAAATCACCGAAGACCAGATATTGACCTGGGCCAGACCGGCTTTGGCATGGCCAACAAGCGCATTGGCAAGATTGATGACCCGCGACGTGATTCCACTGGCATTCATTAATTCCCCGGCCAGAACAAAAAGCGGAATGGCAAGGATGGTGAAGCTGTCAAGCCCCGCAAAAATGCGTTGGGGCAGAAGATCGATGCTGAATGTCGCACCACCAATATAGATCGCAATCGCCAGCGCAATCGCAAAGGCCACCGGCGCGCCAATGGCAAGCAGAACAAAAAGGCCAAGCCCCGTGATCATGATTCCTCACCCCCTGAAGATTTGCGGGTGAAGAAAGCAATGAGACGAAACAGTGCCGCAATAACAAGGCAGACCCCGCCAACCGTCATGGCGATTTGCGCCCAATACATCGGAATTCCGATGCCCGATGCCATAATCCCACCGCGCTTGGCGGCAAAGATCAAACCGGCATGGACCAGAATGCCCCCCAGTATCAGCGTTGCGATATCGACACCCAGCGCAAGCTTGCGGCGGATCGGGGCAGGAACGGCATCAATGAATATGCTAAACGTAATCTGTGTACCTTGCAGATAGGCAAAAGCCATTCCGAACATGGTGCCATAGATCATCGCATATTTCGCGACTTCCTCGCTCCATTGCAGAGGCGCGGAAAACAGGTAGCGGCTGACACTGCCAGCAAAGACGACGCCAAAGACGACAAGGATGCTAAATCCCGAAAGCCCGGCAAGCAGATGCCTGAAAGCATTTTCTGCGCGTTGCATAAGTTCCTCTGGATGAACACGGGAAGCCGACAACATGACCGCGACAATTGTTGGTGCCTGTCGCGGATGCGATGATCACTGAACAAAAAGGGCAGGCCGGGCTCAAAGGAGGTCTGAGCACCCGGCCTGCCAATGCCGGTTACATAGAGGCTTCAGCCTCACCGACAGCAGATTGCAGTTTTTCGATCCATTCAGAACCGATCTCGCCCGACAGCCAATTGATAACTGCTGGCTGGGCCACATCACGGAACGCTTTCAGTTGTTCCGCTGTCGGGGTTGTGACTTCCATCCCTTCGGCAGCAAGTTTCGCGACACCTTCGGCCGAGTTGAACTGCTGGACCGCACGACCAACATTCGATGCAATCCCCGCCGCGCGCCGCAGAAGCGCCTGATCGCCTTCGGTCAGGCCCTGATAAACGCTTTCATTGATCAGGATGAAGTCGGTTCCATATACGTGACGGTCAAGCGTCAGGTATTTCTGCATTTCATAGAACTTGTTGGCATAGATCACGCTGATCGGGTTTTCCTGACCATCGACCGTACCAGTTGTCAGTGCCGTCGGCACTTCGGGCCACGGGATCGGGGTGGGATCACCCCCAAGTGCCTTGACCATTTCGACGAACAGCGGAACCGTCATGACACGGATTTTAAGACCTTCCATGTCTTTCGGCTCGGCAATTGCGCGCTTGGAATTGGTGAAGTTGCGGAAACCGGTTTCGCCATAGGCCAAGGTGCGCAAGCCCGTTTTTTCAAGGCAATGCTCGGCAAGCTGTTTTCCGAAATCGCCATCCAGAACCTTCCATGCGACATTCGCATTCGGGAACATATAAGGGATGTCGAGAACAGAAGCTTCGGGGCAGACTTTCGAGAACGGACCGGAAATCATCGACATGGCAAGCGTGCCATCCTGGGTATTCTGCAGCAGGTCGGTTTCCCCGCCAAGCGAACCGGCCGGGAAAAGCTGAACTTCGATGCGGCCACCCGATTCAGCTTCGACAATGTTTTTAAAGACCTGTGTTGCGGCCCCCTTCTTCGAGGTCGTCCATTCAGCCGGATCAACATGGGCAAAATTCAAAGTGATGTCCGCAGCCTGGGCAGGTACGGCGAAAGAAGCAGCAGCAAGCGAAACAGCGCCCAGCAGCGTGCTTTTGGAAACGAATTTCATTTTTTTCCTCCCGAATGAAAACAATCCCGCTGGCCCGATATTATTCATGGTGTTCTGCATCGGCCCTTATCGGAATAGGGAGACTTTAAAAAATATAGGAGATTTTGTCAAATGTTCTAGAATCAATATAATTTAGAACATGTTCAGCAAACCCACATTCCCAAATCCTAACCGCGCCGATGCCTGTTTGATGTTATGCACCTGTCGCGGTATCAATATCGGCATCACGCCATCCATCTTCCACGACAAAGACGGATCAATTCGAACTTTTTGGACGCTCTTCCTTCGCCATCCCCCTGCCGTCACAATGGAATTTGCTGTAAAACACTTGCGATGCAGCCGGTATTTCATGCTACTTTGGCCCAGCAATGCATCGATTCGATGATCGAAACGACGCCCATTTCAAAAGTGAACTCAGTGAACAGCGTTACCGGTACTGCAACACCCCAACTGGCCAAAATTGCCTCGCGCATTCTTGCGGGCAGTTTCCTGTTCGAGGATCTCGATCCCGAACTGCTTGCCCAACTTTCGAATCAGGCAAGTGTCCGCCGGATGGACGATGGTGAATTGCTGTTTGAAAAAGGCGCGCCTGCCGATGGATTATACGCTGTCGAGGCTGGTAAAATCCGCATTTCGACCGTTTCAGACACCGGCAAGGAAATCGTTTTGAACGTGTTGGCCCCCGGTGCGGTATTTGGCGAGATCGCGCTTCTGGATGGTGAGCCGCGCACGGCAACCGCGCGTGCTGTCGGCCCGACACGGCTTTTGTTTATTTCACGTGATGATTTCTTTGAAATCTTTGACCGCGAGGCACCGCTCCGCCGTCATATCACGGCTCTTTTGTGCCGTCGCCTTCGCTGGGTCAGCGACCTTTTGGAAGACGCCAATTTCCTTGATCTTACCGGACGACTGGTCAAGCGCCTTTTGTGGCTGGCTGAACGTCACGGTGGCCCCGACCCGGAAGGCATTCGCATCGCCCTTCCGCTGTCGCAACAGGAACTGGGCCTTATGCTGGGTGTGACACGCGAAGCGGTAAACAAAAAGCTGCGCGACCTTGAAAAACGCGACCTGATTACTCGCCGTGACGGGCGTTTGGTGATCCGCGATACAGACGGCCTGAAAAACCTTCTCGCCGATGCAATCAAAAGCTGATCCTTCTCCCAGTTCCCTGTTTGATCGACTGGTCGCCCGCGAGGAAAAGCGTGGCCTGATCCTTGTGGCGTTTCTACGCATATGCATGCTTGCCTTCATCCTGCTGCTGTTTTCCAAACCGGATTCGCCAACAGGTGAGCTGTATTCGCTACTGGAAGTTCTGGGCTGGTTCATCCCGGGTGTTCTGGTTCAGCTTTTTGTCGCCTTTCGCGGCGGCAACTGGCGCTGGTTGCTTTATATTCTGGCAATCGCCGATGCGGCCCTGATCGTTTATGTGTCGGTCGTTCCAGACCCGCTGAACCCATTTGCCGATCATCCGGCATGGCTATACAGCTTCGTCGTTCGGGATCGGGGCGTTGTGTTTTCCATGATCATGATGGCACTGGTCATCATGACCTTTTCACCGCGCCTTATCATCTGGTTCGGGTTCTGGCTGTTCGTCGCATGGAGCACCAGTATTGTCTGGCTGATGACCCGGCCCGGTGTCATCGTTTCGCAGCATTTCGGCGATGACTGGACACCAACCCAGGACGAAATCATCACGACCTATACCCTACCGGAATTTATCGACATTTCGGCATTGGCCGAGCAGGTCGTGATTGTCGTGGTGTTTACGCTGGCCTGTGCGGTGATGGTTTCGCGGTTACGCGTCCTGATCAATCAGTTTGCCGCCGCCGAACGCGCGCATGGCAATCTGGCACGATATTTCCCGGCGGCCCTCGCTGACCAACTGGCAGATCGCGATGAGCCGGTTCGCGTTGGCGCACGACGGGAATGCGTGATCCTGTTTGCCGATATCATCGGGTTTTCCGGCTATGCCGAAAAACGCGATCCGCAGGATGTGATGCGGCTGTTAAACCAGTTTCATCAGATCATGACGACACAAATCGGGGCCTATGGCGGGATTGTCGAAAAATATATCGGCGACGCCGTCATGGCCAGTTTTGGCGCATTTGACGATATGAATTGTCCGGCGGCAAACGCGTTATCGGCCGCGCAATCCATGGTCAGCCATGTCCGGGACTGGCAAAACGGTGATCTAGCAGATAGCACAACGCCACTTCAGATCGGTATCGGCCTTAATTTTGGCCCGGCGGTTGTTGGTGATATTGGCGAAGGCGAAGCCGTTACGCCCGCTGTTATCGGCGCCAGCGTCAATCTGGCAGCCCGTCTGGAACGTGCGACCAGAACCCTTGATACCGACATCATTATCAGTGACAGCTTTGCCGACAAACTTCGGTCCGAGGCACCCTCAGCCACATCCATCCTGATGCGCAGCTTTACCAAGCAGGATGCAATTCACGTCAAAGGTTTCAGCCAGGCGGTTACGGTTCATTTTCAACCCCGGTCGATATAACCGAATAATTCGACCGTCAAGATGTGCCAAGGCCTTGAATTCTGGTGAAATAGGTCCAAGATGCCACTTGATCGCCAAACAATCATAACACGGGAGGAAGGTATGGCGGATTCCACGACACCGCAGTCACCTGGAACTGAAAGCGTGCCGACTTCTGTTACGATCCGGACATTGTTCGGGGACAAGGAATTCCTGTGGGACAAAGCCATCTATTTTCCCGCTGGGCTAAAGGGCTTTCCTGATCACAACGTCTTTGCCCTTGCTTCTTTCCCCGGCGAAAGCAACGGTTCCTTTATCCTCATGCAAAGTCTGACGGAACAGGAACTGGCTTTTATCGTTGCGCCCTACAATATGGAAAGCAACAGCATCAAAGCCGAACATCTCGCCCAGGCCTTTACCGTCCATGGCATAAAGAAGGACGAAGGGGCGGTTTTGCTGATTGTGACGCTGCATAAACCGGAAGATGGCGGTGATACCATCATGTCGGTCAATCTGCGCGCACCGATCATCATCGATACATCCAGGCAGGCGGCATACCAATATCTGCTACCCGACGCGTCCTATTCCTATCATCAAACGCTGGGTCAATAACCCGTCGATGCCGAACCGTTCCGGAAGGGCCGAAATTGCGATAACGGTCCTTCCGCAATCTTGATACGTCCTTGATCCTGCCACTTTTTCGCGTAAAGCTTGTTGAAGAACAATACGCACCAAGCGACACAAGGGATTCGAGATGTCATCAGAATTGCGCAACCGTTTTGCCATGGCCACGCTTCTTAGCGCGGCCCTTTTTGCAGGTCCCGTCATCGAACCGGCATCCGCCCAATCCGGTGACGAAAAAGCGGAAGAAACTGTCACGCTTTCCGGTGAAAGCCGCAGCAAAATGCAGCTGACCATTTACCCCGGAAATCTTGGCATGATTGCCGAGCAACGAAACGGGACGATCCCCAAAGGGGTCAAAACACTCCGGATCGAAAATTTGCCGCAAACCATCATGGACGAGACCTTCCTGATGGGCGCGCAAAAAGATGCCAATCTTGTATGGCATTCGTTACGCAATACGGCAAATGGCCCAGCGACCATGTATCGCCTGTTGCAAGATCAGGTTGGCAAAACCATTTCCATCCGGCGCAAGGATGACGAACTGGTCGAAGGCACGTTGCTATCGATTGACGGCGGCGCACTTGTTCGGACCCTTGATGGTATTGAACAGGTTCCTGTTGAACAGATCATCATCTCCGACCTGCCCGGCAACTTCGCTACCAGCCCGGCAATCGAAGCCACCATTGGCTCGGATGCGGCACTTGATCACATCTCGCTTGCTTACCTTCTCGGCGGTGTTTCCTGGCAGACGGCCTATGTCGGGCAGTATGACAGTGTGGAAAATGTCCTGAACCTTTCGGCAATGGCACGCATTACCAATCAGACGGGCTCGGCAATCAACAATGCCCAGTTGCGTCTGGTCGCTGGTGATCCGAACCGGGTCAGCTACACCCCGATGGCAAAGGCTGCCCGCGGGGAAATGATGATGTCAGCCATGGCAGATAGCGCACCGGGTGGCGGCGCGCCGGATCGCGAAACCATGGAAAATCTGCATGTCTATGGTCCGTTCGACGGGCTTTCGATGCGCAATGGTGATGTCGTGATGATGCCGTTGATCGCATCACAAAACTTGCCTGCAACCCGCAAGGTCACCTTTAACGGCAGTGCCAATCTTTACTATGCCGGACAAAGTGACGTGTCTGAATTTGTCCGGCCTGACCTTGAAATCGAAATTGAAAACGATGGTGGTCCGGACGAAAAAAGCCCATGGCCCGCAGGAACCGTGCGCGTCTTTGGCCAGTCCCAAAGCGGTGTGACCGGCTTCCTTGGTGAAGACAATCTGTCTTTGACCCCGGTCGGACGCAAGGCAACCATCCGCCTTGGCCAGGCCAGCAATATTTCCGGTACGCGCAAAGTCACGGCATTTGATCGCAAGGCACGCCCAAATCTGCCTGATGAAATCACCGCCAACATGGAATGGTCGATCACCAATGGCGGTGAACGCACCGAAACCGTTACGATCCGTGAAAATGTTCCGGCCGACTGGGTTGTTACCGGCGAGGACCACAAACACACCAAGCCGCAACCAGACCTGATTGTCTGGACCATCGAGGTCCCGGCAGGCAAGGAAGTCAATCTGAGCTGGTCGGTAAAAAGTACCCGATAACCTTTAAAACCGGCCACTTATCCGGTCTGGTTGCTGTCATAAAAGGCCTTGGCCAGGGGCAGCAGCAGGACCGGGTCGGGTTTCTCGCCGGTGATGCCGCACAGTTCGGTATAAAGACAAATGAGTTTGGCCAGCAGGATAAACGCCTGCTGGTTTTTCTTTCCGGCAAACACCGCAAGATTAACCAAGGCCTCGCCACATATTTCACGTGCGGTCCCGAACTGCCCGGCCCCCCGCAGTGCCAAAACAAGCGCGCCTTGCGAATATCCAAGATCAAGCCGGGCGGCTTCGCTCTGCCCCGATGGCAACCTTGCAAGCCGATCACGACGAAGTTCAACAGCCTGGCATGCGGCATCAACTGCATCCGCCCATTGTTCTGCACCGATTTCAAGGGCTGCCCTGTTATTAAGGCTATGGGCCAATCCGGCACGGGCGGCATCCGGTGCCGTTTGCAGGTGGAAGGCAAAGATTTGATCTGCCTCGTCAAACAGGGAAAGGGCTACCATCCGTTCGGATTTATCGAGTGCGGTTGCCATTTCAAGACAAAGACGTGCGAGCGTTAACGAACCGGGTTCCGTCGCCCGCAGAAATGACAGGCGCGGCAAATATCCGGCAAGTTTGTCCGACATGTCTTTTTCCTGCTTCTGCCTGAATTCCGGGACCAATGTGCGCCGGTTAACAGACGGGCAAGCACCCGTCTTGTGAAGACGGGGCAAACAGGGATAAGCTGTGATTAAGCCAAATGATCGTATCCCTGTTCAAGATTTTCGTCCTCTTTATCAGCCCCATTTTATGTGAAACGACGACCCTCCATGACCATGTCGACTGAAACCCTGCGCGCACTTTACGGAACCTGGCGCATTGCGCGTGGTGACGCCAAAGGCCTTGCTTTCTTTGATTATTCCATCGAAGCGTTCTGGCGTTCTTTCTTTGCCGCCGTGATTGTCTTTCCGGCCTTTGCGCTGTTGCGCTGGCATGATCTCGACACGGTTCCCGATGAATTCCCGGTTGGTCGTTACATGCTGGTGGAAACCATTGCCTATGTCATGAAATGGTTCGCCTTTCCGATGCTGATGCTGCATGTCGCGCCAATGATTGGCCGCGCCAATCGCTATATCGCGTTTATCACCGTCTATAACTGGTCAAGCGTCTTGCAGATGGGCGTTTATCTGCTGGCGCTGCTTCTTGGCGCAGCGTTTCCGATGCTTGGCGTTGGTGGATTTGTGTTGATTGCCGTGATCGCGATGCTGATTTACGGGGTTTATATTGCGAAACTGACGCTGGCGGTCCCGATTGCCACGGCAAGTGCCATTGTTGCAGCCGATTTCCTGCTATCATTGACCATCACGACAATCGGCATTCGTCTCGCACTTGGCCAGCTATTCTGACACAATCAACAAACAAGTCTTAAAATTCAGGGAGATGCATCAGAATGAAACCGGTTCTCGCCATCACCAGACGCCTACCGGAAGCTGTCGAAAAACGCGCACGCGAAAGTTATGATCTGCGCATGCAGGACGGCGATGATCCGCTGTCACGCGATCAGATTCTTGACCTGTGCAAAGACGCAAATGCCGCCCTGGTTTCGGTTGGCGATCCGATTGATGCGGCCTTTTTTGCAGCCCTGCCCCAAAAGGTCGGCATCATTGCCACCTTTTCGGTGGGCACCGACCATATTGATCTGGCCGCGGCCAAAGCCAACGGTTTCGTCATCGGCAATACCCCCGGGGTTCTGACCGATGCAACGGCGGATATTGCGTGGCTTCTGATTCTGGGCGCTGCACGCCGCGCCAGCGAGGGCGAGGCCGAAGTCCGCAACGCAACCTGGTCAAGCTGGCGGCCGACCCATCTGATGGGCACACAAGTGACCGGCAAGAGACTAGGCATTGTCGGCATGGGACGGATCGGACAGGCCGTCGCGAAACGTGCACGCGGTTTTGATATGGAAGTCCATTACTTCAACCGTCGCCGCCTGCCCGAAGATCAGGAGTTTGGCGCGACCTATCATGCATCCATCGATGACCTGTTACCCCATTGCGATTTCCTGTCGCTGCATTGCCCGTCAACACCGGAAACACGCGGTATGGTCAATCGCAATTTTATCGCCAAGCTGCCAGATGGGGCGATCATTGTGAATACGGCACGCGGTGATGTCGTCAATGACAAGGACCTGATCGCGGCACTCAAATCGGGCAAACTGACCGCCGCCGGACTTGATGTTTTTGCCGGGGAACCGAATATCGAGCCGACCTATCGCGATCTGCCCAATACGTTCCTGTTGCCCCATCTGGGATCGGCAACTGTCGAAACCCGGAATGCCATGGGATTCCGGGCACTCGATAACATCGATGCCTTCATTGCCGGCAGGGAAGTACCGTTCAAGGTCTGATCGACCTGCCCTTCAAGTATAACTCCGAGAAGTGGCACCGCGAGAATATGTAAAACCCTTTGTCAGAGTGACTTGTGGTGTCGCTTATCATTTTGAAATGCAACATCAAAAGTTTGGAAGGCCAGACGAGCCGTTTTCACCGAACATCTTTTGAGACGAGACATAGCAGATTTCATTTCTTCTTTGTGCGCCACGTCATCTATCGGTTCGTAGTGGGGGCCTAATATTATCTCTCTGAGGACATAATCACTACCAAATGGCACAAAAAACTTTCCATCTTCTCGTATTATATTTTCGCTATTCAAGTCCACGTATACCCTTTTCTCATCCTCATAGTTCCAGAACTTGGCCTTCGGCGATAAGATCTTCGAGAACAGATATTTATGATCGTTTCTTCGTATTTTCTCCGTAATTTCCTGCCTCGAAATTTTGATCCGCTCGGAAACATAATCAACAGCATTTAAGTATTTATCGTCTAAGTCAAATCCCAAACAGATACCTCGATAGCTATCGGCGTAATGGCTCCAAATGACGGGATTTTTTCTGTTCTTACAGAAAGAAATCAATCCATAATTGGAAAGAAATTCTTTTCTCCATTTATCGAGACTAAACCGTAAAGAGCGATCTTTCGTACAAGATGCTCTGAACTCGAAAGGATCATTGATGTCAGCTTCGGTAGTCACCTTAAGCCTTTGCTTGAGTATCGCTTGCCGACCCCAATTTGCGGGATAGTATTTGTAAACGCGCATTATCAATGCTCTCAAACCTAGCAATCGGTAAACCTATTCCAGATCGCTTTCTTCGCCTGCGGGCAGGATACAGGAAATTTCATGACCATCCCGGCTGACCTTGACCCTGCCACCGTGGATTTCGACCACCGCGCGCACCATTGCCATGCCAAGTGCGCGGCGCGCAGATGGCGATTCTCCCTCGCGCAGTCCTTCAAACAGCATCGGTTGCGGTGCTTCGTCCGACAGTGAAATGCTGATATCGATATCCTCGCCCCGACGACGGGCAACCACGGAAACCTCACTGCCTTCGGGGGCGGTACGCAGGACGTTGGTCACCAGAATGAACAACGCCTGTTTAAGGCGGCGTTCATCGGCAATCATCCAGCCGATATTGCGCGAACAGTAAAGACGTAGCGAAACGTTAAGTTCCGCCAGGCGCGCCCGCGTCAGCGCTTCAAGGGAGCGTAACAAACGCCTTGGATCGACCGTATCAAGTTCAAGCGCGACCTGCCCTGATCCCAGCGTTGCCAAGTCCCGCATGTCATCCACCAGTGCCAGCATGCTTTGGGCTTCGGCCCGGATGGTTTCAACCGACTGCGCGACATTGCCCTGCAGATGGGGGATAAGGCGGTCTGCCTCGCCATTGATATGGTCAAGCGGCCGGGTCAGTTCACGCGACACGGTCGAAATGAAGTCCGACTTCATCTGATCGGCGGTCCGCAGCGCTTCGTTGCGTTCGCGAAGCGCCCGTTCGACCCGGATCGTGTCGGTGACATCGATATAAGACATCATCACCGCCCCGTCAGGCAGCGGTACAATGGCAAAATCGATGATGCTGTTATCGGCACGTTCGATACGACCGCTCATGGGTTCGTGGTTGGTGATACGCGCGACCATCCGGCTTTTGAATTTGTCCCAGTCTTCGCGCTCGTGCCAGTAATCACGGGCTTCTTCGACCACTTCGCTGATATGCGGCGCACCTGAAAGGAAACTGTCTTCGAGGCCCCAGACATCGGCAAAACCGTGATTGTAAAGCCGCAACCGGCCATCGCCGCTGATCACGCCTACCGCTTCATGCAGGTTTTCAAGCGTCTCGCGCTGAACCGCGATCAGGGTGTTGTAACTGCTTTCGAGAACCAGCTTGTCGGTGACATCCTCGAACGCGAACATCAGTCCGCCAAACGGATGCGGCGAAATGAACCGCCGCAAGGTCATGCCGTTTGGCAGATGCATCAAATCTTCTTCTGGCTTGAGAAGATCGGTAAAGCGCTGGTTTTCAATATTGCGGAACTGCGTGAAGTCGGTGACTTCGGGCAATTTGCGCTCATCGCGCATCCGGCGCAGCACATCATCAAGCGACGGTTCCGCCCAGAGCCAGTCCTCATCCATATCCCAAAGTTTGGTGAACGCCGTGTTAAAGAAGATAAGCCGCTTGTCGCCACCATAAATCGCAATCGCGGTTCCAAGGTTTTCCAGAACCTCGGCATGGGCACGAATATGGCGCGAAAGGTCGGATTGCAGTTCTTCGATTGCGGTGCAATCAATCGCAAATCCGATCAGACCATCAAGGTCTTCGGGCGTTTGTGACGGACATTCGGTAATGCGCAGAAGCTTCCGGTCGCCCTTGATCACGATATGATAATCGCGTGTCATGGTTTCGCCGTTGCGCAATGCCGACGCCGCCAATGACTTGCCCTTATCGGGGATCACCCCGCCGCCCAGTTCCGCCTGTCTGGCAAGGGCATCCTTGACCGTGTCGAGTTCCACTGCGGTCGCATAGGCCGCATTACAATCAATCAAACGCAAATCGCCATCGCGCCGCCACACCGGAAACGGAAGACTGTCGATCAAAAGCCGCAACCCGCTGACTTCGCGTTTGAGCGCGGTAAAATCGCCGAACTGGCTTTCGCGTTCACGGGTATGGCGGGTTTCATCACGGAACCAAAGTGCATGGGCCAGAACCGGCGAAGTCCGGTCCTTGCGTGCCATCGCCCCGGTGACGTGGAACTTGCGTTCATCAACAGCTGTTACCCAAAGCTCAAACCGCTCGTGGGTGGATTTCAGGTTTCGCACACGTTCCTTAAGGGCCCTGGCATCATCATCGCGCAACTGGTCAAGCACATCGGGGAAACGCCCATCCTTGCCAAGCTGGAACGCACGTTTCAGCGACGGGCTTGCCCCCTCGGCAAAGCCGGCCTGGCTCCAATAATAAACCGGGTCCGGCCCGGCATAGAACAGATGGGTAAATTGTTCGGTCGAATCCGCCAATTCGGATTCGTGATCTTCCGCCTCTTCAAGATGGCGGCGCATGCGCAGCGATAATCGCCACCCGATTCCCCCGGCAATCGCAGCACCACCAATTGCCGCCAAACCAACAACCAGCCAATCGCGGTCACTCAAATCGGCGAAACTGCCTAAAATCGAGGCCCTGTCTGATACAGCGCCTGCGTTCGGCGCGGCTTCCGGTGCGCTGCCAACACGGAATTTTTCCTGTGCATGCAGATCGGCTGCGATGAAAAGCGACGTCAGACCATAGCATCCCCATTGCCACAGTCTGGACAAACCAAACCTGTTTGATCCCCCTTTGCGGGAACCAATTGGTTCTTTCCCCCTTTGATGGTTGGATGTAGCCCGTGTCACGTGTTGTTAACCGTTTGTGTTTATGAGCTATTATTATGGTGAAAACGTCTTGCTTTTACCACTGTTTCACGACGTTTTCCCGATACCCGGCCGAACGCCCGTGATCGCAGGAAAATCCGCGATGACATATACCCCAAATCGGGCTATGTCTGCGCTATTGTCGAAACAACAGCTATAACGATCTCGTCATTTCAAAAATGAGTCCCAAACCGCAGCTAGACCTTTTTACGCCGCGCGTGGCCGCCAAACCGGTCGCGCCCCAAAAGGAGTCTGCCGCGGCCAAACCGGCGGGACCGGAAATGCGCGATCTGTTCGACACCAATTTCAGCGCCGATGACATCGCCGAATGGGAATTGCTGTTTCGCGATGCGCCACAATATAACTATCATTTCAAACGTTCACAGATCGCATCGGCCTTTGATCGTCCGCTGCATAAAAAACTGATCGCGTCACACGCGTTTGAACGGCTGCGCGAAATTTCGTTTCTGGGTGCGATCGATTATCTGTTCCACCCCAACGGTCGCCCGGCCAATATCCGCCATTCCCGATATGACCACACCATCGGTGTTGCCCTGCTGTCGCAGCAATATTGCCGTCTGATGGGCCTGTCGGAGGCTGATCGCGATCTTCTGGGGGCAGCGGCCCTTTTGCATGATATCGGCCATGGCCCGTTTTCGCATACACTGGAACCGGAATTTGCCCGGCGGTTCAACCTGAACCATCACCAATTGACCGAAAAGATCATCACTGGCGAAGTTCAGCTTGATCTGTCAGTCAATCATCTTCTGGTCAAACACGGTGTTGATCCGGACGAGGTCATTGCCCTTCTGTCGAAAAAATCGACCCACCCGCATGCCAGCCTGCTGTCGGGTCCGGTCAATATCGACACACTCGAAGGCATCAGCCGGACCAAGACCTATGTGCATCCGAACTATGTCCATTGCCATCCGCGCCTGTTGCTTGAGGCGGCGGTAAAGCTTGATGAAGATGCCCTGAAACGCCTTGATAAGTTCTGGCAGCTTAAGGAAGACATCTATCGCAATTTCATTTTCGGCCCGATGTGTTTTGCCACCGATCATCTTTGCCGCGAATTCGTTGTCAAAAATGCACCCGACTTTGCCGCCAATGATTTCCTTCTGACCGAAAAAGCATTTTTGCAGCGCCATCCGGCTTTCAAAAAGTTTCTGTTCAGTCTGAAAAACCGGATCGAGCTTGACGGTGTTGCCGATGTTATCGATCCGGAAATCAGCGCGGTCCTGATGGATGAAACCGCAACCAAAGTGCCCAAACGCGAATTTCACATCAATACCAATGCCGAGGTCAAAAGCTTTGCCGATCTTGGCAAACGCTATTACGAGGAAAAGAACTCGTTCCTGCGACGTGTCGGCAATCTGACCGATCCGGCACAACAGGCTGCTGCAGCAAGTCTGTTTGACTGATATGCTCGTCCATCGGACGTAAAATCGCCGTAAGAATTTCGCTGCATCGGGCAATCCATTGCAAAGGGAGTAACCGATATGGCCCCCAAAACCGAAAAGAAGCGCAACCGAACCTTTGTCATCATCGGGCTTGGAACCGTTGGCAGCACGGTTGCGACCGATCTGGCACGAAGTGGCAATCACGTCCTGGGCATAGACATCAACGAAAAATCCGTCGCCGCCCTGTCGGATATCCTGTCCGAAGCGATCATCGCCGATGGCCGCGATGAAGAAGCCCTTCGCGAGGCCGGGGTCGACAAATATGACGTCGCCCTGATTGCCATTGGCGAAGACCTTGAAGCCAATATCCTGTGCACGATGAATGTCAAAATGCTGGGGGTCAAAACCGTCTGGGTAAAGGCGATCAACAAAACCCATCATCGCATCCTGACCAAACTTGAACCCGACCGGGTCATTTTACCCGAACAGGAAATCGGCCAGCACATCGCCCAGAAACTGCATAACCCCGCCGTACGCGATTACCTTAGCCTTGGTAACGGCATGCATGTCATCAATCTGGAAGTCCCGGAAAGCATGGCGGGGAAAACCATTGAGTCGCTTGATCTTGAAAAGTCCCACGAACTGCGCTGTCTGGGTATTTTGCGCGGATCGGAATTTATTGGCTGTGATACCGGGACCGTCACGATGGAAGCCAGTGATAAAATCCTGATCCTTGGTCGCCGCCAGAATTTGCGCGACTTCAGTGACGGCATCTGAGCCATGCCCTTTTATTTTCCGAACCGCACCGGAAAACCGATCCGAATACCACCGCCGCTTTTGCTCGCCATCCTGTATCTGGCCTTGATCCTGATCGGCGCGGTTGTTTTGGTCCTCCCTGTTGCGGTCACCCATCCGATCAGCTTTTCCGACGCCTTGTTTACGGCCACGTCCGCCGTCACCGTCACCGGCCTTGCCGTGGTTGATACCGGGTCAAGCTTCACGCTGTTCGGGCAAGCCATGATCCTGATCCTGATCCAGCTTGGCGGTCTTGGTCTGATGACATTTGCAGCCCTTGTTTTATCCGCGCTTGGCTTGCCAATTGGGCTGCGTCATCACAATTTCCTGCGCGAAGATTTGAACCAGACATCGCTGCATCAGCTCGTGGGTCTGGTCAAAACGATCCTTGCCGTTGTGCTTTTCTGTGAATTGATCGGCGGCATCCTGTTGCTGACCGTTTTTGTCCCCGATTTTGGCTGGGCACGCGGAACGTGGTTTGCGGTATTCCATTCGGTATCGGCCTTCAACAATGCGGGCTTTGCCCTTATGCCCGACAGCCTGAGCCGATGGGCCACAAACCCGGTGATCAACCTGACAATCCCGGCATTGCTTCTGATTGGCGGGATCGGGTTCAGCGTGATTTCCGATCTGTGGATTCATCGCGGCTGGCGTCATTTATCCCTGCACAGCAAATTGATGCTGACCGGCTCTGCCATTCTGATCGTCTGGTCTGTCACGATGTTTGCCATCCTTGAATGGCACAATCCCGACACGCTCGGGGCTTTTGCCAACCCGATCGACAAACTTCAAATCAGCTGGTTTCAAGGCCTGACAACCCGCACTGCCGGGTTCAACACGGTCGATATCGGATCCATTCACGACACCACCGCATTGATGTTCATCCTTCTGATGGTGATCGGGGCGGGCAGTACATCAACAGCCGGCGGGATCAAGGTCACCACCTTTATCGTACTGGTTCTGGCAACCATCGCCTTTTTCAAACGCCATAATCAGTTGCATGCCTTTGGGCGCAGCATCGGCCTTGAAGAAGTGATGAAGGTGCTGGCCCTGACGATGATTTCAATGTTTGTCGTCATGAGCGGTATCTTTCTGATCACCATGTCCCACGACGGTGATTTTCTTGATCTTGTCTTTGAAGTGACGTCGGCCTTTGGCACGGTCGGTCTTTCGCGCGGGACGACCGGCGAACTCGATACACTGGGCCGGATCGTGATCGAACTGATCATGTTCATTGGCCGTGTCGGCCCGCTGACACTGGGATTCTTCCTTGCCCGTCGTGTTCCGCCGCGCATTTCCTATCCGTCAAGTCAGGTGTATCTGGGGTAATTCCCAAAACCGTCAGTTCAGTCAACGACAAACAATGTGGCACCCGGCTCTGTTGAAGAACGATGGGCTTCGGCGTTATCAGCCACCTGATAACTCATGCCCGGTTTAAGGGTGAAAACCCGCCCGTCTTCCAGTTCGGTGACCAATTCACCTTCAAGACACAGCAGGATATGGCCCTTCTTGCACCAATGATCGGCAAGATAGCCCGGCGTATATGTCACCATCCGCACCCGGATCGGACCAAATTGCTGTGTGCGCCAATATGCCATGCCGGTATCGCCGGAATGCTCGGTTGGCGTGATTGACGACCAGTCGGTCGTGCCGAACGGGAGATTGGAAATTTCCATGGTAATCTTTCAAGAGATATGTGGGGCAACTGCCACCAGGAACCGGATAACAATTTCATGACGCTATCGCGTTTCCAAACTTTCCGTCAACACATCCAGCCAAAGACAAAGCCCGGCACGCGGACCGGGCTTTTATCAATCTTCGTAAAATGATTTACCGGTTTTCCAGCCCGTTTTCTTCGCGCTGCTTGCGGATTTCATCTGCCTTGGCGACGATCATTTCACGCAACTCGTCCAGTCCGGCGCGCTCGGCAGTAATGACCTGTTCGCATTCGGCTTTGGCGACATAGCCATTGGCATGCGCGGCATCCCATTCGAGGACATCCTCGATCGTGCTGCTTAGTTCATCCACATCCCCAAAGGCATATCCATTAAGGGGGCGACCGACGGTTTCGTTCAGGGACGCAAACAATGCCGGGTCCTGATCCGGTGCAAGGTCGGGTTTGCAGCCCAAAAGCGTGCGATAGCGCAACTGGCCGGTATAGAACCAGAAAACCGCGTCATCACGTTCGCCTGCATTAAACTGCTTGGCTGCCAGAATGTAATAGGCCGATGGATGGCGGTTTTCGATCCCGTCGCGCAACGCATCGGGTTCCATATCCTTCATCTCCTCGGGCGATTTCATGTCGGCGGACTGGGCAAAGGCAGGCATTGCCATCAGGCCAAGAAGCGGAACGGCAAGCAGGGTGCGATGAAGATTTTTGATCGGACTTCTCCATAATCCAGGGTGATTTCCAATCGGGGAAATATGCAAAAGGTCTTTTGGCCAACGGCCCCGACAAACGACATATGGCACATGGTTATTCGCCTTTAAGGCCGTTTTATCGGCAAGTAATGGCAATTATGTGCCAAGCCTCTGCCGGATTGTGAAATCCGGTCCGGTTTTACAAGGGACTCCGCAGTTATCCCATAAACGCGGTTTTAATCTTTCACCTTTAGGTCGATACTGAATTAATTGCCGCATTCAACGGAATCATTTCAACCTTGTTGCCAGATACCATCGCCAGCAATCAGGCCTATACCGCAAAGCGGCTCGACGAGATGCGAAGCGCACTCGCCAATCAGCTGCATGGCAGCGCTTTCTGCGTTGTCGTTACCGGGTCGTTCGGTCGGCACGAGGCATCAGAACAATCGGATCTGGATTACTTCATCATCGGTCGTGAAGTTGACCGTGATCTGGCCCCCCACCGTGACGTTTCCGAAATTCTTGGTGCCATGGTGACCAAAAAGGCGGCCGTTAACGGCCCGTTTTCATCCTATGTCCCGGCCGAGGAACTGGTCAACCGCATCGGCCTTGATGGTGACACCAATTCGATCACCACACGCCGCCTGCTGTTTCTGCTGGAATGTGAATGGCTTTATAACGAAGTCGGCAAACGTGCCTTCTTTGACGAACTGATTGCCAACTATGTCACCGAAACGGTTACACGGGAATCCATCGCACGCTTTCTGGTCAATGACGTCATCCGCTATTACCGCACCATCAGCGTCGATTTCGAAATCAAAACCCGCGAAGGCGACGCCAGCAAGGCATGGGCCCCCAGACGTCTTAAACTCGTCTTTTCGCGTAAGATGCTTTATTTCGGCGGCATTATCGCAGCCGCAGAAACCGCAGGTCGTGATTATATCGGTAAACGGGCGAAGCTATCGGAACTTTTGCAGTTACCGCCGATCACACGTGTTCAAACGGTTTTTGGTGACAAAAGCCTTCCAGCGCTCGAACTCTATGACCGGTTTCTGCGCGAACTCAGCGATCCGGATGTCCGCAAACGGCTTGAAAAAGTTGGCCCGAATGATCGCAGTGACACCGAACTCCGTTCCCTGCTGGATGCAGGCAAGCAGTTTTCGCGCGAGCTGATCAAACTGATGAATGATCGTTACGGCCCCGATCACCCGATCCATGAAGCACTTTTGATGTAACTGCCAACCCGATCGGGCCGTCAGGCATTTGTCACATGCTTGTGATAATTGGCCCGGTCCAGATCGTGTACTTCGACCGTAAACTGTACATCGAAATTCCCGACCAGATTTTCCAGATGCGCCCGCACGGTTTCAAGTGCGATGGCACCAACGGCATGTTTGACATCGTCAGAGCGCCCCGACAACAGCCGCACATCAAGATGCACCATGCCATGCTTTGGCCCGCCATCAGCAATCACGACATTTTCAAGCGGTGACAACCGGGTCTTGAAACTTTCCAGATCGGCATCGGCTGCCTTGGCAATTTCACGATGCAGGCTGATCGCCAACCCGCGAAGCTGTTCGGTGATTGGCAAATTGGCGGAATATTCGATTTCAAGCTGGGGCATGGCTTGCTTCCCTGTTGTGGTGTTGTCTTTCTTACCCGAACGCGTCTTCGCAAAACACAAAAAAGCCGGTCCGAATGAACGGACCGGCTTTGATGCAAAACGCGATTGCGCTTAGTAGCGGTAATGATCCGGCTTGAACGGGCCAGCCTGCGGCACGCCGATATATTCGGCCTGTTCGTTCGAAAGCTTGGTCAGTTTCACGCCAAGACGGTCGAGATGCAGGGCTGCAACTTTCTCGTCGAGGTGTTTCGGCAGGACATAAACCTTGTTTTCGTAGTTGGCGTGGTTTTTCCAAAGTTCGATCTGGGCCAGCACCTGGTTGGTGAAGGATGCCGACATCACGAAGCTCGGATGACCGGTTGCGCAACCAAGGTTGACCAGACGGCCTTCGGCCAGAACGATCAGACGTTTGCCATCCGGGAATTCGACTTCGTCGACCTGCGGCTTGACATTGTCCCACTTGTAGTTACGCAGCGAACCGATCTGGATTTCGGAATCGAAGTGACCGATGTTGCAAACGATTGCACGGTCTTTCATCGCACGCATATGGTCGAGCGTGATGATGTCGATATTGCCCGTCGTGGTGACAAAGATATCACCAACCGGTGCAGCGTCTTCCATGGTGGTGACTTCGTAACCTTCCATCGCGGCCTGCAGCGCGCAGATCGGATCGATTTCGGTCACAAGAACGCGGGCACCCTGGCTGCGCAGCGACGCAGCCGAACCTTTGCCAACATCACCAAAACCGGCAACCACACCGATTTTACCGGCAACCATGACGTCAGTTGCACGTTTGATGCCATCAACCAAGCTTTCGCGGCAGCCATACAGGTTGTCGAATTTCGACTTGGTGACCGAGTCATTGACGTTGATCGCCGGAACCTTGAGCGTGCCTTTTTTCGCCATTTCATACAGGCGGTGCACACCGGTGGTGGTTTCTTCGGAAAGACCTTTGATGTCTTCAAGAAGTTCCGGATATTTGTCGTGGATCAGCTGGGTAACATCGCCGCCGTCATCCAGGATCAGGTTCGGTTTCCAGCCGTTCGGGCCGGTGATGGTCTGCTCGATGCACCACCAGAATTCTTCCTCGGTCTCGCCCTTCCAGGCAAAGACAGGAACGCCGGTTGCCGCAATCGCCGCAGCAGCCTGATCCTGGGTCGAGAAGATGTTGCACGACGACCAGCGAACTTCTGCACCAAGTGCGGTCAGGGTTTCGATCAGAACCGCAGTCTGAATGGTCATGTGCAGGCAACCGACGATGCGCGCGCCGGCAAGCGGCTTGGCCGCGCCATATTCTTCACGCAGCGCCATCAAGCCCGGCATCTCGGTTTCGGCAATCGCGATTTCCTTGCGGCCCCATGCGGCCAGCGAGATGTCTGCGACCTTGCAATCGGTAAAGTTCGACATGTCGTCTCCAATCAAACAAAAACAGCGCAACCGCCGACCAGATGGATCTTGCAGATACGCCCGAAAATTCCTGTGCGACGGTTTGCCCGTACGCGATAGAAGACATATAAAGATTTCTTTATATCGATTTCAAGTCTTTTCTTCGATGAATTTTCAATGCCGGAAAAATACGCGCACAGGCAGAGCGCCCATGCTGTATGGGCCCATTTCATAACCGATTGATTTATTAGGTATTATGATCGCCGGTCAGGCAAGATCGTTGAAATCATCCAGCATCATGGCGATGCGCGCTGAATCCCATTGTTCCATCACACGGGCTGCCTGCTGTTCGGAATTTCGCGTATCCAGTCGGCGCAGGCGTTGTTTGACCGGTAAAAGGCTGACCGATGACATCGAAAGATTACGTAATCCAAATCCGATGAAAAGCGGCGTATATCGCGGATCACCGGCCATTTCACCGCAAACACTGATCGGGATGTCGCGATCCCGCGATGTCTTGATCACGTCGCGGATCAGGCGCAAAACCGATGGATGTAACGGGTCATAAAGCCCGGCCACCTGATCGTCGGTACGATCAATCGCCAGCGTATATTGCGTCAGATCGTTAGTCCCGATGGCAAAGAAATCGCTTTCACGTGCCAAGGCATCAATCGCAAGTGCGGCGGCCGGTATTTCAATCATGGCACCCAATGGCGGCAGAACATCCGGGATGGCATGACCTTCCTTGCGCAGTCGCTTTGCGACCGATTGGTAAATCTGGCGTACCCGGCTCATTTCATGAACGCTAACCACCATCGGTATCAACACCCGGACAGAACCATGAAGGGATGCGCGCAGGATCGCAGCCAATTGTGTTTCAAGCAATTCGGGCTTGCGCAATGACAACCGGATTCCACGCAGCCCCAATGCCGGGTTCGGGCCTGATCCGATTTCTGCCTGCAATGATACCGCAAGCTTTTCACCACCGATATCAAGGGTGCGGATCGTGACCGGCTTGCCATTCATCCGGGTCACAATGTCTACCAGTTCCCCATATTGTTCGTCTTCGTCCGGCAGATAGTCCTTGTTCATGAACATGAACTCGCTGCGCAGAAGCCCAATGCCGGTCGCACCATTTTCCAGTGCCGCCGACAGTTCAATCGGCAGTTCGATATTGGCATGAAGATCAATTTCGACCCCGTCGCGGGTCGCCGACGGGACATCGCGCAGGCTGGCCAGTTTGGCGCGTGCCGCCCGCCAGTCTTCGCGACGCTGGCTATAATGGGACAGATCATCCTCGGTCGGACGCAGGATAACTTCACCCCGACCGCCATCAACAATGATCAGATCACCGCCCGAAACCCCGCGAATGATATCGGCCGCACCCAAAATCGCAGGAATGCCAAGCGACCGGGCCATGATTGCGGTATGGCCTTCCGCGCCGCCAAGCGCGGTGACAAACGCTGTAATCTGGCCGGGTTGAAGGCGCGCCATATCGGCCGGGCTGACTTCCTCGGCGATCAGAATGGCACCTTTGGGCGCAGTTTCAAATGCCCGGTCAGTTTCCCCGATCAGGCACCGCATCAGACGCAGGCCAACCTCGCGGATGTCGGACGCGCGTGCTGCGATGTAACGATCATCAATACCGGAAAACTGGGTCGCGATGGCATCGATGACCTCGCTGACCGCGTGTACCGCATTCATATGGCGCGTCTGGATCAGTTCTTCGGCCCCGCGCACAAGGCGCGACTGGGTGAGCATATGAACGTAGGCATCCAGCAGGAAGCCAAGCTCCTCGGATGCGGCACCGCCGACATTGGCCGATTGGGATTTGAGGCGTTTAAGCTGTTCGATACTTTCCGAAACGCCTTTGTGCAGGCGTTCGGTTTCGGTCGGGATGGCCGCCACATCGATACGTGTGCGACTGACATCGACATATTGCCGGTCCATGACAAAGGCCCGACCGATTACAATCCCGCCCGATGCCCCAAGCCCTGTAATTACCCGGCGGTCGGACGGCGACTGGTCATCGATTGTGGTCTGGTCTTTTGGTGGAACTTGCAAGCCTGGTTTGCTGCCAACTCGTTCTTGTTGTTTCCAGAAATTCCCGTTCCCGCCTATGCGGAAATCCTATTCATTCTGCGGCTTATTCTTCGTGGAACTTGGCATCAACAAGTTCGTTAAGCGCATCAATCGCCTTTTTGGCATCCGGGCCTGATGCTTCGATCTCGATTTCCGTGCCAGTCGATGCTGCAAGCATCATAAGCCCCATGATCGATACGCCCGAAACCTCTGTTCCGCGATTGCGAACCATGATCCGGGATTCGAATTCACCGGCAAGTTTAACAAATTTTGCGGCCGCCCGCGCGTGCAATCCGCGTTGATTGCTGATGGTTACGATCCGCTTTTCCGTCTGCGCCATATTTGTCCCGCCTTAGTCCCGACTTCAAGTCCCCGTCGGCAAACTTTCAAAAGATCCGGGCCATCCCCGATCGCCCGAACTTCTGTTTTTGTTGTTTATTCCTCGCCGCTTAGCAGGCGCGACGCCACATTGATATATTTCCGGCCCGCTTCCTGTGCTGCATTGACCGTTTCGGCCAGCGTGCCATCGATGCGCACCGATGCCAGTTTGATCAACAAAGGTAAATTAACCCCTGCAATCACTTCGACATTGGCCTGTTCCATGATGGAAATTGCCAAGTTCGACGGCGTGCCGCCGAACATATCGGTCAACAGCACAACACCCTTGCCATCGTCGACAGCCTCGACACTCGCAAGAATGTCGGCACGACGTTGTTCCATGTCGTCGTCGGGTCCGATGCAGACGGCAGCGACATTTTCCTGTTCGCCGACAACATGCTGCAAGGCCGATACGAATTCCTTCGCGAGATCGCCATGGGTGACGAGCACCATCCCGATCATGCCGTTTTCTCCATCAATTCACTCCCCCGGTTTCGGTTCATCTGGCTTGTCACGATGACTGAGATGAACATCATATCCCAGACCGGCAATCCAGTCGTTTAGCATGCGCGCGATGTAAACGGAACGATGCTGACCGCCCGTACAACCGACCGCGATGGTCAGATAGCTTTTCCCTTCCTGCGCATAACGCGGCAGAACAGGGCCGATAAGGCCTTTTAACCGATCCATGAAACCGGCGAAATCCTGATCCGTTTCAATATAGACACCAACCCGGTCATCAAGCCCGGTCAGCAAACGAAGCTCGGGATCATAATGCGGGTTACGCAGAAAACGAACGTCAAAAACAAGGTCGGCTTCGCCGGGCACACCCTGACGGAACGAAAAGCTTTTGACAAAGATCGCCATCGCATCCTTTTCGCCAATCGCAAACTGGTCCTGAAGGATCTTGCGAAGCTCGGCCGATTTAAGTCGCGAGGTATCGATAATCATATCCGCCGTCGCCGCAATCGGCGCCATCAGGCGTTTTTCATGTTCAATCGCATCGACAAGCGGCCGGTCATGGGTCAAAGGATGGGGCCGTCTGCTTTCGGTAAAGCGACGCTGCAAAATGCCTGTCTCGGCATCGACAAAAACCACCATCGGGTTAACGCCGGGCTGCTCGCGCAAAGAGCTGACGATGTTGACAAATTGATCGACACCGAAATCGCGCGTACGGATATCAAGGCCAATCGCCAGCGGCTGATCAAGGTCGGTCCCCCCACTCAGCAGAGCTGGCAGCAACCGCAACGGCAGGTTGTCGACCGCGTCAAAACCGAAATCCTCAAAGATTTTCAGCGACGTCGTTCGTCCGGCACCGGAAACCCCGGTCACCAGGACAAGTCGCGTATCCTCGCCATTCTCGCCGGTGCTGCCATCGGTGTTTATCGGGCCTATTGCATTGTCTGCATCGGTCATGTTTCGAGCTGCATCTCACCTGTTGCCAAGGACAAGGCGACCTCAATCTTGGCGTCGACTGCCATATCGAATGGCCAGATTTTCCAGGACGGAATCGAAATACCATAAAACGTTTCAAAACGGGGCTCGGGCATCCGTTCCACCTCGGCCGGGTCGGCCACCAGATCGAACAAAACCCTCACATCGCCGGCTGCCTGATGGGCAAGCCCGCGGACGATACCAATCCCGCGCACTTCGCACAATCGTGCAATCTGTGTCGGCGCGCTGGCAATCAGCTTGCCATCGCGCGCCAAAATGTCGGTCCTGTCATCGGAAACAAGCCGCCCTCCGGCCCGGACAAGCCGCAGCGAAAGGTTGGATTTGCCGCTGCCTGATGGCCCGCGCAACAAAATCGCATAGGACCCAAGCGCGACACAATTTGCATGGATTTGTGTCATAGCGGGCAAAACGATGCGCGGGTGATACCGGCTTGTCAAACGTGAAACATGCAGGTCTATCCTCATGGATAGAAATTACCGGCAATTCGACGGGTTACGCACCTTCTTCAAGCGGCAAGCGCAGGGTAAAGATCGCGCCCTTGACCTCGCCATCGAGGATTCGGTTTGTCGCTGTCAGGTCGCCGTTATGCGCCCCGGCGATGCGTTTGGAAATCGAAAGCCCCAGACCGGAATGCTGACCAAATTTTTCGCCTGATGGGCGTTCGGTATAGAACCGGTTGAAAATCGCCTCTTCCTTGCCGGGCGGAATGCCGGGTCCATCATCTTCGACCGTGACCACCGCCTGATCCTTGTCCCGCCATGCACGCACCCGCACCGACCCGCCTTCGGGGGTAAAGGTGATCGCGTTTGAAATCAGGTTGCGGAACACCTGCACCAATCGGCTTTCAAGGGCCGGCACAATGAGGTTTTCAGGCACCGATACCTTGACCGGCGGGCCATCCGCATCGGCGTTATAAAGCTCGCAAAGGGTTTGCAGCAAAACACGCAGATCAACTTCTTCGGTTTCTGCACGCGACAATTCGGCATCCATGCGCGAATAATCGGAAATATCGCTGATCAGGCGATCAAGGCGCTGAACGTCTTCGGCAATGATTTCCATCAGACGGCGCTGGCGTTCCGGGTCTTTCAGACGGGTCGCGGTTTCAACCGCACTGCGAAGCGACGTCAGCGGGTTCTTGATTTCATGGGCGACGTCGGCGGCAAAACGTTCAATCGCGTCCATACGATCCCAAAGCGTTTCGGTCATATCGCGAAGCGTCGTCGACAGATCGCCGATTTCATCGCGACGATCCGAAAGATCGGGGATGGTAAACTGACGGTTCTTGCTGCGCCGGACCCGTTCGGCCGCACGCGCCAAACGGTTTAACGGGCGCGTAATCACCCCGGCCAGATAAATCGACAGCAGAACCGTAATACCAAACGCAAAAACAAAGATTTTCAGGATATCAAGCCGAACCGCATGCAGGGCATTTTCGATCGCATCACCATTTTTGGTCAGCATGATCGACGCCAGAACCTGCTTGAAACGCTGCACTGGCACCGAAACCGACAAAACCCGGCGCCCCTGGCTATCCACCCGGACCACGCCGCGTGAATATCCGGCAAGGGCGGCACGTACTTCCGGATAATCACTGGCACTTGCGACCGGGGGATCGACATAAAGCGGAAGCGGCTGCTCGCCCTCAAAAAGCGAGAGAATCCCCTCGGTCAGTTTGCGCATGATTTCGGCAAGCTGGTCATCTTCACCCGGTGCTGGCAGCTCTTCTGCCTGAACCGCACCGCTTCCAAATGTCCGGACATTGCGGCTATCAGCGATCAATTGGCCATTCGCCCCGAACAGCCGTGCCCGTGCCCCGGTAATCCCGACAAGTCGGCGCACCATTTCGCGCGCGACTTCAAGCTTCACCCGATTGGTTGCATCATCACCCTGACCGACGGCAGACGTCGACAATGCCGCAGCATACATTTCCGCCTGCACGGCCATGGCTTCAAGTTCGGAATGGATCAATTCCTGCTTGTAACGGCCAAGATAAAGGATACCCGCGACCAGCACAAAAAGAGCCAGCGCGTTCACCGCCAGAATGCGCCAGGTTAACGGGGAAAAAAGCCCGTGGCGTTCCTCTATCCGCGCAACACGGGTTTCGTGTTGCGGCACGGATTGCTGTTCAGCCGAGGCAGGTAAATCGCTCATTCAGACCCGCAATTCTGGCCGGGCCAATATCGGCCCGGCACTGCGACAAGAGTGTTCAGGACTTCAACTCGCAACCGTCGCTGTGTCGCGGTAACGATAACCAACGCCATACAGGGTTTCGATTTCTTTGAATTCCTTGTCTGTCTCGCGGAATTTCTTGCGCAGACGTTTGATGTGACTGTCGATGGTACGATCATCAACATAAATATGTTCGCCATATGCCGCATCAAT
Organism: Thalassospira sp. MBR-102; assembly: GCF_040549275.1. NCBI lineage: Bacteria > Pseudomonadati > Pseudomonadota > Alphaproteobacteria > Rhodospirillales > Thalassospiraceae > Thalassospira > Thalassospira sp. MBR-102. The sequence goes on along the minus strand of NZ_JBEPTC010000012.1, from coordinate 89,956 downwards.
CAGCTGATCACGGTTTTTCACGTGGCCCGGATGCTTTGCCAACGCCTGAATCAACAGGAATTCCGTCACTGTCAGGTTCACATGCTGGCCTTTCCAGCTGCACATGTGGCGTGATGGATCAAGAACCAGTTCACCACGCTGAATAACGTCTTCCGAACCGCTCGGACGAACACCGCCTGCGCGCATGATTTCGGCACGACGCAGCAATGTCCGGATACGTTCGATCAGCAAACGCTGAGAGAACGGCTTTTTGATATAATCATCTGCCCCAAGCCTCAGACCGGTCAGCTCGTCGACCTCGTCATCCTTGGATGTCAGAAAAATCACCGGCATCTGGGTCTTTTTGCGAAGATGCGTCAGAAGCTCCAAGCCATCCATGCGCGGCATCTTGATATCGAGCACGGCAAGATCGGGCTCTTCCTTGGTCAAGGCATGCAGCGCTTCAGACCCGTCGGAATATGTCTGGACCTCATACCCTTCTTCTTCAAGCGCCATCGAAACCGATGTCAGGATATTACGGTCGTCATCAACAAGTGCGATCTTACTCACCTGAACCTCGTCAGTTAGACAGATTAAAATTTGAAACAAGCCTAACAAAATACATCCCATTGTGGCGAAAAAATAACCACTTGAGGCATATTTGAGGCTTTGTTCATGTACGACACTAAGACCCTACCTGATTTCTGCCGTTCCACCCCATGGGAAAGTGACATTCAATACCGGTACTGCCCTGCGTCTTTATTGACTCCCCGTCCCGATGCCACATAACTATCGTGCACCCGAACAGGAAGCCGGACACCCCCGCCAACAGGCCGGACGCCAAAACGCCCTGTATGAAGCAAAAGACCAAACTCTAACGCGCGAGAGGCAGGATTGTTCTACTGGTTAAGCACCTATAGTCGCGCGTCGTTGAGTTTTGCCGGGATTATCATCGCCGGACTGGTCGTCTGGCTTGCTGTCAATTCGACCGAAACCCTTGCCATCAGCCAGTTACAGCAAACATCCCAGGCCCGCCTTGCACTTTATGAAAGCACATTGCGCGCCGCTGTCGATCGCTATCGATATCTGCCCTATGTCGTTGCCCGAAATCATGAAATCGTCAATGTCGTCACCGGAAACGGCACTGTGGATATTGCCAACCAGTATCTGCAAAAGGTCAACGGACGGTCGGGCGCGGCCGCACTTTATGTCATGGACCGAACCGGCAAAACGGTCGCGGCAAGCAACTGGGGAACGCCCGACAGTTTCGTGGGTCAGGATTACAGTTTCCGCCCCTATTTCACCGAAGCTTTCGCCGGGCAGGAAGGATTTTTCTACGGGATCGGTGTGACCACCGGGCGATCAGGCCTGTTCATTTCCCATCCGATATCGAAATCCGGCGAAATTGTCGGCGTGGTTGCTGTCAAAATTGAACTCGATGAGCTTGAACGGAACTGGCAGGACGGGGGCGAAACAGTCTTTGTTTCAGATGCCGACGGTGTGATCATGTTAACCAGTCGCGGCGACTGGAAATATCGCACCATTCGCCCGCTGACCGAAACCGACCGTGAGCGCATATTGCGCAATCGCCAATATTCCGGTCAGGAACTCCGGTCACTGAACATTGCTGAAAATCCTTCTGGCGAGGATGGCTTGCTTGAAATCGGTAATGAACGCTTCCTGTTTGACATCAAACCGATCAGCGGCAGTGAATGGAATCTGTTTTATCTGACTCCGATGGACTATGTCGCAGAACGACGCACAAGCGTCATGCTGATCACCCTGATCGGGTCGGGATTGATCATCCTGATTGTGCTGTTCCTGCGCGAACGTGAATTGAAACTGGCATCCCAGCGCAAATCCATGGAATTTGCCCGCATTCAGGCGCTTAACACCCGTCTTGAACAGGAAATCACCGAACGCCGCAAGACCGAGGCCGAATTGCGCGGCACACAGGATGAACTGGTTCAGGCGGGTAAACTGGCCGCCCTTGGGCAGATGTCCGCCGCAATCGCCCATGAAATCAACCAGCCGATTGCCGCGATCAGAACCTTCTGCGCCAGTGCCAAACTGATGCTTGAACGCGGCAAACCGGAAAATCTCGGCCCCAATATCGAACAGATTTCAGCCCTGACTGAACGCATGGGATCCATCACCGGGCAACTTAAAACCTTCTCGCGCAAATCGACCGGCGTGCTTGAACCCGTCAATATCCGGGCCGCCCTTGATAATGTGATACAATTGCTGTCATCACAGTTGCATAACGAAGGCTGCGTGCTTGAACAGTCGGCATTTGACGGCGATCTGATTGTCCATGCCGATCTGGTTCGGATCGAACAGGTTTTCGTCAATATCATCCGCAATGCCCTTGATGCCATGGCCGAAATACCGGGAACGGATAATGCGAACGGCAAGACGGAAAAACGCATCATCGTCGATCTTACGCAAACCCGGGATAAAGCCACCATTCGCATTTCCGATACCGGTCCTGGCATCGGCGAGGAAAGCCTGGCTTTGCTGTTTGACCCGTTCTTCACCACCAAGGACCCGGGACAGGGTGTGGGGCTTGGCCTGTCGGTCAGCTATGGAATTGTTCGTGACTTTGGTGGAACGATCCGCGCCTATAACCGGGCGGGTGGCGGGGCCTGCTTTGAAATACAATTACCATTGATGCGGGGGACGCAGAAGTAATGCCGCACTCGAAAATCGATACCACCAGCGCAAAACCACAAACGGCACAGGTGATCATCGTCGATGATGAAGAAGCCCTGCGCGTTTCCCTGTCGCAATGGCTTGACCTGTCAGGCTACACCATCTGTGTTCATGCCGACGCGATTTCAGCCCTTGAAGATATCACACCCGATTTCGCCGGCGTCATCCTGACCGATGTCAAAATGCCAAAGCTTGATGGCATCGCCTTTACCAAATCGGTTCTGGCGATCGACCGTGACATTCCGGTGATCCTGATGACCGGTCATGGCGATGTCCCGATGGCGGTCGAAGCGATGAAAAGCGGGGCCTATGATTTCGTTGAAAAACCGTTTGAGCCGAACGACATCCTCGAAAGCCTTGAGCGCGCAATTGAAAAACGCAAACTTGTCATCGAAAACCGCGCCCTGCGCACGCAAATCGCCCAACAGGGCACGCTTGACAGCCGCCTGATCGGCAACAGCCCGTCGATGCGTGCGCTAAAGGCCGAAATCGCCAATATCGCCCCGACCGAAGTTCCAGTTCTGGTTTCCGGCGAAACCGGTACCGGCAAGGAACTTGTAGCGCGCGCCATCCATGATCTGAGTGTCCGACATGATCGGCGATTTGTTGCCGTCAACTGTGCGGCCATTCCTGAAAGCACTGCCGAAAGCGAACTTTTCGGTCATGAAAAAGGGGCCTTTACCGGCGCAACCAACCGCCGGATCGGCTGGATCGAACATGCCGATAATGGCACCCTGTTTCTTGATGAATTATCAAGCATGCCGCTGGCCTTGCAGGCCAAGCTTCTGCGCGTCATTGAACAGCGCGAAATCGTCCGACTTGGGTCAAACACCCCGGTAAAGGTCAATTTCCGGCTGATCTGTGCCACCAACGAAGATTTGCCGACCGCCGTTGCTGATAAGCGTTTCCGCGAAGACCTTCTGTTCCGGATCAACACATTCGAACTGCAAATCGCCCCGCTTCGCCAGCGCAAGGATGACCTACCGCTGCTGTTTGACATTTTTGCCGAACGGGCGGCCGAAAATTTTGATCGCCCGTATGAAAAACCGCCTGCAAAACTTTGGGGCGGACTTCTGGCTCATGAATGGTCGGGAAATGTGCGCGAACTTAAAAATCTCGCGGAACGCTATGTGCTCCTGACCGGCAACGCCGAAGAACGCTGGGCACGCCTGTTTGGCAACAGCATTGGCAATGGTGCCGCCGACCCTGCCGACAAAACCGGATCACTCGCAGATCAGCTTCGCCATTTCGAACAGCACATCATCCGCGATGCACTGACGCGCCATAACGGCAACGTCAAAACAGTAATGGACGAACTCGACATTCCGCGTCGCACCCTGAACGAAAAAATGAAAAAGCTGAACATTCGCCGTGATACCATTGAAGAGCGATAATTTGTCCCGCAGCTTTAAAGTGTTAGGATATTTGTGAATCGGGTCTATCGGCAAAAATCCGCCGAAAAAGAAATGGTACATCGGCAAGATTCCGCCGATATGATCTGGCTGATTTTTGTATCTGCTTGATATATAAATAGAAAAATAGAATCCCCGGTTGGCATGATGTTTGCCAATCATTAGGGCAAAACAATAAACAACATTCGTCAGGGAGAATAACCAATGTCCGGGAAGGCATGCTTTCATCGCATGACGCTTGATCGGCCCGATAACGGGTCAATCGCATCTGAATGCCACCGCATTTTGTCGGATTTCTGACAGCATCCTTGTGAATCAGTTTCACGGGCGATTTGCGCGTGCCGTATTTGGCGACCGGATCGGACACTGCTTTATTATCCCAACGACCTGTTAAGTGCCCACCCGACACCATATTCGTTAGAGAACAGGACGACCAACAACTGAGGAGATACCAAAAGATAACTGCCAATATTTCTTTATTGACCGTTTCTGTTGTTATCAACGCAGTAAACACTAATCCTAGGGAGGACTAAGTATGAAATTGCGGAATCTGCTTTCTGCAGCGGCAGCACTGATGATGTTCGGTGCCCCGGCATTCGCCCAAAGTCAGCTTTCCATCGCGACCGGCGGTACCGGTGGCGTTTATTATCCGTATGGCGGCGGTCTTGCGGAACTGATCAGCAAATATGTTGACGGTGCGACCGCAGTTGCCGAAGTCACCGGTGCATCTGTTGAAAACATGGGCCTTATTTCCCGTGGCGACAGCGACATTGCAATCGGTTTGGCCGATACTGTTTATGCCGGCTTCACCGGTACAGGCAAATTCGAAGGCCGCAAACTTGACAATGTTCGCGCCTTGGCTTCGATCTATCCGAATGCCGTTCAGATCGTAACCATGGCAGATAGCGGCATTACCGGCCTTGCCGATCTTAAAGGCAAACGCGTTTCTGTTGGTGCGCCAGGTTCGGGCACCGAAGTTTCTGCCAAAACCCTGCTTGAAGCCAACGGCATTTCTTATGATGACATCGAAGAACAGCGCCTGAACTTCAACGAAACCGCCGACGCACTTCGTGACGGCGATATCGATGCAGGTTTCTGGAGCGTCGGCCCGCCCACCAGCTCGATCCTCAACCTCGCAACCACCCGCGAGATCAAGCTGATCGCTCTCAGCGACGAGGAAATCGTTGCTGCTCTTGATGCCGAACCGACCTTCGCACCCTATGCGCTGCGCAAAGGGCTCTATGACGGTGTAACCGCACCGGTAAACACCGTTTCAACCCCGAACGTTCTGTTCGTGAATGCAGAAATGGATGACGAACTGGCCTATCAGATCACCAAAACCCTGTTTGAAAAAGTTGATGAACTGATCGCCATTCACCCGGCGGCCAACGACACCACCGTTGATTTCGCTCTGAACTCGACGCCGATTCCGATGCATCCGGGTGCCCTTCGTTACTACGAAGAAACCGGTTCACCGATTCCGCCTAAGCTTTATCCATGATTTCACTAAATTGGGGGCGGCCAGCATTGGCCGCCTTTACCCTTCTGATATCGGCATGTAGCGGGCCAGCTCCTCATGCTGAAACCACGCCGGGTACGGCAACGGACCATCTGGAAGTCATTGCCGCTGACGGATCGGTTTTAGCCAGAACAGCAATTCCACGCCAATCTGGCTGGTGCCTTTACTGGAACCATTCGGTCACTGGTGACGGGGTTATCGATTGTTATGTCGATGATCTGGGCAGGATGGTCCTGCATCGTACATACCAACCCGATTTTGCAGCAGGTCTTGGCCATTATCCGGGTCGTGGAGTCCTGACCAGCGCCAAAGGTGGCGGATACTGGATCGAGGACATCGACGAACCTGTGCCGGGCAATGCCTATGCCCTGCGCGTCGGAAGTCTTGCAGTCGACCATCGTATCGTCACGACAGAGGGTGACGAAATATATCTTTCAAAGATGGCTGAACACACCCGTGTCACCATCCGCCTTGATACCGGGGAATAAGTTTCATGTCTGAACCGGCACCGCTTCCGTCCTTGGCGGACAAACTGCCACAGCCAAAAATGGTTGTACTGGCAATTTCTGTTGTCGCCGTTGCACTTTCACTGTTCCAGATGTATGGCGCTGGGATCGAGCCGCTTGGCCTGTTTTATCAGCGTTCGATCCATCTGGCCTTTGTGATGTTTCTGGCCTTTCTGATGTTCCCCGTTTTCGGATCGAACCGCAAACGGGGCGTTCTGGGTTGGGTTATCGATCTGGGATTTCTGGCGGGTGCGTTCATTACGGGGTTCTATCTGTCCTTCTATCTGGACGAGATTTTCAACCGTGCGGGTTTCTGGACCAGTACCGATCTGATCATCGGCATCATCGCGACCGTCACCGTACTCGAAGCCAGCCGTCGTGCTGTTGGCCTTGGCATGACTGTGATTGGCATCGTTGCAATCGTCTATGCACTTTCCGGTCCACGTGGTGCATTGCCATGGCTTGGTGAATGGCTGCCCGGTATCCTTAGCCACCGGGGCGCTGATGTGGATCGCCTAGTCGGTCAGCTTTATCTTGGTCAGGAAGGCATTTATGGCCTGCCGATGGGAGTTGCAGCGACCTACATCTTCATGTTCGTCCTGTTTGGCGCATTCCTTGAAGTAACCGGTGCGGGTAAATTCTTTATCGACATGGCCTATGCGGCGACCGGCAGAAAGGCTGGCGGTCCCGCAAAGGCCGCGGTGCTGGCGTCTGCCGGTATGGGATCAATCAGCGGTTCGGCGATTGCCAACGTTGTCACCACCGGGGCCTTTACCATTCCACTGATGAAAAAATTGGGTTATCGCCCCGCACAGGCCGGTGGTATCGAAGCCGCCGCCTCGACCGGCGGCCAGATCACGCCACCTCTTATGGGGGCAGGTGCATTCCTGATTTCCGAATATACACAGGTTCCGTATCTTGAAATCGTCATGGTCTCGATCTTCCCGGCGATCCTGTATCTCGGCACGGTTTATCTGTTTGTCCATATCGTCGCGCTGAAAAACGGTATGCGCGGCATGCCGGTCGAAGAACTGCCCGATTGGAAGCAGGTGCTTAAGGAAGGCTGGCAATTCATTCTGCCGCTTGGCGTTCTGATTTACCTTCTGGTGCTGAACATTTCACCGATGCGTGTCGGTTTCTGGGCGATCATTTCCGTCCTTGCGGTTGCCGCCCTGCGATACGTGATCTGGTTCTTCTATGTCGCGCCGCAGAACGGCGAAAAGGCAAGCCACGATCGCCTCAAGGTTGCCCTTGTCAATGGTGTCAGGATTACAATTGCCGCCCTTGAACTCGGTGCAAAAAATGCGGTTGCGGTCAGCATGGCCTGTGCTGTTGCCGGTATTATTGTCGGCGTCGTCGGACTGACCGGTTTGGGTCTGAAATTCTCGTCGATGATGATCGCTTTCTCGGGCGGCCATATTGTTCTGGCACTGGTTCTGGTTTTGATCGCCAGCCTGATTCTCGGTATGGGCCTGCCGGTGACGGCATCCTATATCGTTCTGATCGTTCTGGTCGGACCGGCACTGTCCAACGAGTTCGGCATTCCGTTGCTGATCGCTCATCTGGTGGTGTTCTGGTATTCTCAGGACAGTAACGTGACCCCGCCCATTGCGCTTGCCGGTTTTGCCGGGGCCGCGATTGCCGGGGCAAGTCCATTGGAAACCAGTATGCAGGCCTGGAAATTTGCCAAGGGCCTCTATCTGATCCCGGCCTTCATGGTGTTCAATCCGGAAATCATCACTGGTGGCCCGCTGCCGCTTGTGCTCTGGACCGGCTTTACCGCGATCCTGTCGCTGGCGGCCTTTGCCGCCGCACTCGAAGGCTTCATGTTTGCCAAGATTGATCTGGTGTCACGCATTCTGATTGTTCCGGCGACAATTGGCATCTTCTATCCTGACATTCGGGCAGAGATCGCAGGCACGGTCGTCATTCTGGCGATACTGGGCCTGAACTGGTGGAAAAGCCGTCATTCGGATGGTCCGGCGGCCAAAATAGCTGCCTGATTTCCCCGCTGAAACGACTTACTTTTGATCCGAAAACCCCCGCAAGAACATGTTCTTGCGGGGGTTTTTTCTTATTATTTGCTTACATAATACCTATGCATTCGGGCAGTAGACGCTTTTCACCGCCCTAGATAATATCGCCGGAAGAATTCCTCATACTATTGATTGAACCTCATGCAATTCCTCAGTCTTTTGCGTCAGGCACCCCGCCCGTTGGCATTCGGGGCGCTTCATAGTTTTGGCTCGTCATTCGGCCAGACCTTTCTGGTCGCCCTTTTCGTTCCGTTCATCGGGGCCAGCCTTGCAATCAATGAAACCGAGTTTGCCAATATTTATGCCGGGATCACCATCGCAAGCGCACTCTGCCTGCCTTTCATCGGGCGATTGATCGACCGCATCGATATGCTGCGCTACAGCCTGGCGACCATGGTGTTGCTGACCATCGGCTGCCTTTTGATTGCCGCCGCACAGTCGGCCTGGATGCTGATTGCGGCCCTGTTTATTCTGCGTCTGGCTGGGCAGGGATTGATGAGCCATGTCAGCATGACCGGCATTGCGCGTTATTTTGACCGCAGTCGTGGACGTGCCCTCGCCATTGCAAGCTTCGGCTTTCCATTGGCAGAGGCAATCATGCCGGTAACCCTGCTGGCACTTATTGCCGGATTTGGCTGGCGGGCCACCTATGCCGGGGCCGGTATTTTCATCGTGGTTATCCTGATGCCGATTGCGATCCTGCTGATCCGCGATAACGCGAAATTCCGCGAAGCACCGGGCAAAATGGAAAACAACAGCAAGACCGCTAGTGCGAATCAGGAGGTCGCCCGGGATACGTCACCCACAGGCAGCCATCCACGCCTGTTCCGGTCGCGCTATATCTGGTTCTGCATGCCGATGCTGGCCGCCCCGCCGCTGGTGATGACCGCCCTGTTCTTCCATCAGGGATCGATTTCAGCCAGTAAAGACATCGACCTCACCTGGTTTGCAGCAGGCTTTACGGTTTTCGCCATCACATCGGTGATCGGGGCCTTTGGCAGCGGACCGCTGATTGACAGCCATACCGCTCGCAAGCTGTTCCCCTATCATCTGATCCCGGCCATCGGGGCGGTATCGTTGCTGGCGATCACCGAAACCCCGGTCATGATCCCGGTTTATATGGGGATGTTGGGGATCACCACCGGCTTTGCCACAACATTACGTACCGCGATTATCCCGGAACTGGTGCCACTGGATGAAATTGGTGCGGTTCGAAGCACTTTGACTGCGGTCATGGTTCTGGCATCGGCGATTGGCCCGGCGATCTATGGCTGGATGTTTGCCGCCGATATTGATATCGCGACGACGCTTTGGATCACCATCGTGGCAATGGCGGTTGTTTCGGTGCTGTCATGGATGTCGGAACGGCCGGGCTTCTATATCCCGCCGGGCGTCGCCCGCCAAACCGGTGAATAAGGCCGGGGATTTCAAAGCCGGAAATCGACGATGAGACAAAAAAATGGCCCGGAGCTCAAAAGAGCCCGGGCCAGTCGGGAAAACAGCGTCGTCTAGGGAGGAAGACGCTAGAAAAAACGCGGTAGTCCATCGCGGGAGCGTCGTTTGGGGAGGAAGATCAAACGTCGCTCGACCGCGAGGTCGTCAATTAGGCAGCACCGCCAACGGTGCCAGCCGGATGCTTGATGTCGGCGGACTTGTCAGCGCCTTTGAACAGGCTGCGGAACAGGCTACCGATATATTCAGCGCGAAGCTGTTGGCCTTTGCGCACGCCAGCTTCAATCTCGCTGGTTTTGATGTTCAGCTTGGTGATGTCAGCATAAGTGGTCATGGCAGACCTCCTTTAAGAATTTGGTTCATTGCGACAACGTGTCGCGTTTGATGAACCCAATCTAATTTCCTTTACGGCAGAAGAGAATTACCTCAATATGCACATTACTTGTGAATATGCGTCATAAATAGGAAACATGCCGATGGATCGCGCCGCAGAAATGGAAATCTTTGTCCATGCCGTTGAAGAAGGCAGCTTTTCAGCTGCCGCACGGACCATGCGTCTGTCACCTTCGGCGGTTTCAAAATACATTTCGCGCCTTGAAGACAGACTTGGCGCGCGTCTTTTGATGCGCACCACCCGTCAGCTTAGCCTGACCGAAGAAGGCCGTGCCTTTTACGAGCGCGCCCGCACGATCCTAAACGAGATCGAGGAAGCCGAAGAAGTCGTGACCCAGCTTTATGCCGCCCCGCGCGGAACGTTGCGTATCAACGCATCGGTGGCGTTTACCAAGTATCAGGTCGTGCCGCTGATCCCGGAATTTCTGGCGCGTTATCCCGATGTCCGCATTGAATTGACGCTCGATGACAAATTCACCGATCTGGTCAACGATGGTTACGATCTGGCGATTCGCCTGTCAGCCCTTGAAGATTCATCCCTGATCGCGCGCAAATATGCGGTCAACCGCCGCATGATCGTCGCATCGCCGGAATATCTGGAAAAGAACGGTATCCCGCGCAAACCCCAGGAACTTGAAAACCACGACTGTCTGCATCTGTCTTCGCGCGAAAGCTTCAACGACTGGCATTTCGATACCCCCGAAGGCCATGTTTCATTCCGCGCACAGGGCAGTTTTTCCGCCAATGACGGTGACGCATTGCACGAAGCGGTCGTTGCAGGCCTTGGCATGGCGCGACTGGCCGAATATCTGGTCCATGAAGATATCCGTGCGGGCCGCCTGACGCCGGTTCTGACAGAATATGTTCACGATCTGGCGTGGATTTCGGCTGTGTATCCACACAAACGTCACCTGTCGCCAAAGGTTCGTGCCTTTGTAGACTTTCTGGCCGAAAAATTCACCCCGATCCCGCCATGGGAACTGGGCCTGCGCGATGCTCGTTCCGTCCGCAAACCCGAAGCCGGTACCGAAACCAAGGCCATTGCAGCCCCGGTTACCGGACAGCAAAGCTGAGTTCGCAAACGGTCAGGTAATCCGAAGCAGAACATCGTTCGGTCGAGCTTTGAACCGGTATTCCGACGAGGCACTAAGATCATCAAGAATGCGGGTTTCGCCAGTTCGGGTGAACCCGCATTTTTCATAAAAGCGATGTCCGGCTTCAAACCGTGTATCGGTCCAAAGGACAAGTTCGGTGCAATCGGGATGGGTGTGCACCAGCCAATCAAGTGCCTTTGTCAGCATGCGTTGTGCAACGCCCTGCCCGCGGGTGGCACGATCCAGATAGACCTTGTGCAATTCCGCCTGCTTTTGTGCCGGATCGTATTTGATGCCAAGGCATCCCAAAACACGCCCATCCCCCTCGAAAACCCAGATACAACCATTCCCGGTGGTGAAATCATCGGCAATCGCATCAAGTTCAGGAAACTCGCCCGCACGGTCAAAGATGCAACCGGGATAGTCAGAAAAGACCGCATCAATCAGGATTGCGATTTGATCGCCGTCCCGGTTAGTGGCTTTGCGAATGTCGAATACCATTTCCATGGACTTAGCCCTGCAAAACCACGCCCTTGGCAAGCTTGTCATAGCCGCGCAACACCGCATCGGTATCCATAACTGCCTTGCCCGGCCGTTGAATGCGGGTCGGGCGCAATGCACCGGTGCCGCACGCAATCGTCAGATTATCGTCAAGGATGGTGCCCGCCGGACCGGTCTGGTCGGTAACGATGGCGGCCTGCACCTTGATACGTTCCTTGCCAAATTCGAAATAGGCACCCGGCCATGGGGTAAATGCGCGGATCTTGCGTTCAAGTGCCGCAGCATCATCGGTGAAATCAAGCTTTGCCTCTGATTTTTCAAGCTTGGCAGCGTAGGTCACGCCGTCTTCAGGCTGTTTGGTTGCCCGTAATCCACCGACCGGAAGCTTTTCAAGCGCCTCGACAATCAGTTTGCCCCCCAGCTCGGCAAGATCGTCATGCAGGGCATTGGCATAAGTTTCGGACGTGATCGGAATATCACCGACCAACAGCATGTCACCGGTATCAAGCCCGACATCCATCTGCATGATGGTCACACCGGTCTTGTCATCCCCCGCCAGTATGGCGCGCTGGATCGGGGCCGCACCACGCCAGCGCGGCAAAAGGGACGCATGAATGTTCAGACAACCATATTTCGGCGCATCGAGAATAGCCTTTGGCAGGATCAGGCCATAGGCCGCGACCACCGCAACATCAAGATCAAGGTCGGCAAAGGCCTGTTTCTGGTCATCTGATTTCAGGGAAACAGGCGTGCGGACCTCGATCCCCTGTTCTTGCGCCCATGCATGAACCGGGGTCGGCGTTTCCTTTTGCCCGCGACCGGCCGGGCGTGGCGGCTGGGAATAGACGCAGACAATATCATGACCGGCTGCGACCAGTTGCTTTAACGCCACAAGGGCAAAATCCGGAGTTCCCATAAAGGCAATGCGCAGCTTGGTCATCGGTCACGTCCATTCATCACAATGTCGGGGGTATTTTTCGATTACTGGTCGGCAATTTGGCGCTATCTTGTGGAAATGACAAGCCAAGCCTTTCCCGAGCCGCGCAAATACCCGGTCGAACATATATGGCATGCAGACTGGAGCATTGCTGCCAAATCCCGATGGGTCGCCAAAGCACGTCGCAATACATCCGGGTGGCTGATTTATGCGATCGAGCCGGTCGGACTGTTAAACCAGTTTCGCCAGTCACTTTCACAATACGGTCGGGACCACGCCCTTTGGCTTGGTCTTGATATGCCGGTCGGCTTTGTCGATCACTGGTATGATGGCGCAAATATTCAAGATTTTAAATCTTTGTTGGATATTATTTTCACTGGCAAATGGGATAGTTTTTCCGACGTCTGTACAAACCCGGACGAAATCACCCATCACAGACCGTTCTATCCCAAAACAGCCCGCGTAAAAGGCAGCGTAAAGCGTGAACATCTTGCAGATGCCCTTGGTCTATCAAGCTTTGATAAGCTTTATCGCCTGTGCGAAGGTGCCACCTATCACCGCCCCGCCGCCTGCCCGTCTTTCTGGACCCTTGGTGCCAATCAGGTTGGCAAAGCAATGTTGCACGGGCTCGAACATCTGATCACTCCCGGCTATCGCGATGGATTTAACATATGGCCCTTTACTGGTGATCTTTCGACATGCTGCCAACAGAACGGCGTAACCCTGATTGAAACCTATCCCGGTGAAATCTATGGCTGGCTCGGTATTGATGAGGTGACCAAATCAAATCATAAAAGCCGTACTCTGGCTGTTGCGGCCCTGATCGACTATGCCGTGGGAAATGGAATTGAAATAAACACCGCAGTTGCGGCCGACATCAAATCAGGTTTCGGCCCTGACGAGGGCAAGGACGATGCGTTTGATGCGCTGGTCGGAGCCCTGGGACTGATCCGCATTGCCGATGGCAAACATCCCGAATATCTGCCTGATCGCCCGATCATCCGCAAACGCGAAGGCTGGATCATCGGAATGGATATCGGCTCCCTCAAACCGCGCGCAAAATGAAAGGGCCGATCATACGGCCCTTCTTAAGACTGAAAACTGATCGACTCAGGCAGACTTTTTCGTCTTTTGCAGCTTCTGCACCTTTTTCAGGATCATGTTGCGCTTAAGCGCACTGAGATAATCCGTGAACAGAATGCCATCAAGGTGATCAAGTTCATGCTGGATGCAGGTGGCGAGCAGGCCATCGGCCTCAATTTCATGCTCCTTGCCGTTTTCATCCAGATAGCGCAGGCCAACTTCGGCAGGGCGTTCGACATCGGCATATTGTTCCGGGATCGACAGGCAGCCTTCCTGATAGACAGATGTATCCTCGGATTCCCAGATGATTTCCGGGTTCACGAGTTTCAGCGGCTGGGGCTTTTCCTTGTCATCGGACACATCCATGACAACCACCCGCTTCATCACGCCGATCTGGGGTGCGGCAAGGCCGATACCCGGTGCCGCATACATGGTTTCAAGCATGTCATCGAGCAATTCACGGATTTCGTCATTCACCTCTGCCACCTCTTCGCATTCCTGCTTAAGGCGGGGATCGGGAACAATGAGAATGTCGCGCAGGGCCATGTGTCTTTTGTCCGGTCTGGAAATCTATGCATTCATCGCATTATAGCGAAATCAGCGCTTCGAGATAAGGTTTCGTCGCAGCTTAGTCAAGCAAACAGCCCTGCACTTACGCGCAACTCACCCATGATCGGTAGCGGTATGGGGCGTTTCATCGTCATCATCATCGGTTTGGGCCGTCAAAACATCAGAAGGTGCGCCAAGCAATTCGGTTTTGGTGATTTCACGCACATGGGTTTCAGCATGAAGTGGTTCTTCGATGGTGCGGTCGTCGGCAACGATATGCTTTTCCTTGAGCTTGCGCGCTGAAACCAGAACCGTTCCTTCAAGCGTGCCAAGAGTCTTGTTGTAGTTTTTGACCGTGCTTTCAAGCGACTTGCCCATCAAGGCAAAGTTTTTGGCAAGGGTCCCCAGACGATCAAAAAGCTGCTGACCGATTTCGCTGATATCGCGGGCATTTTCGGCCAAGGCTTCCTGGCGCCAGCCATAGGCCACGGCCTTCAGAAGTCCCAACAAGGTTGTCGGGGTCGCCAGAATGACACCATCGCGGAAGCTGTCTTCGATCAGGCGGGGGTCTCGTTCAAGGGCCGCCGAAAAGAAGCTTTCGCCCGGCAGAAACAGAACAACAAATTCGGGCGAATCGACCGATTTCCAATAGGATTTTTTTGACAGGTCGGAAATCACCTTGCGCACATTGGTCACATAGGTGCCCATCAGGGCCTCACGACGGATGTCGTCGTGCTTTTCATCGATCGCCTCAAGATAGGCCGATGTCGGGGCCTTGGCATCGACGACGATGTTTTTACCACCCGGCAAATGAATGACCATATCGGGCTTCTGCGCGCCTTCGTCGGTATTGAAATGCACCTGTTCTTCGAAATCGCAATGTTTGAGCATGCCGGCCAGCTCAACGATCCGGCGCAGCTGCAATTCACCCCATTTGCCTGATACCGACGAACTAGACCGCAGGGCAGAGCTTAACGTCTGGGTTTCCTTGGACAGACGGGTTTGCGATTCAACCAGCTGGCCGACCTGATTACGCAATTCGCCATAAGCTTCCTTGCGCGAATTTTCCAGTTCATTGACCTTGGTATCAAACGCCTGCAAACGTTCCTGAATCGGTTTGACGAGGCTGTCGATGGCCTGCTGGCGTTTTTCCAGATCGCCTTTGGCCCCTTCCTGCATGCGCGAGAAATTCTCACGTGCCAGCTTCATGAACTCGTCATTGTTGACTTTAAGCGCGTCAGACGACAATGCCTTGAAGCTATCAAGCAGTTTGGTGCGCGCATCATCAAGCATCGCGAGCTTTTCGGTGGTGGCTTCGCGCTCTTTTTCCAGTCTGGTTTCGGCAATGGCGCGCTTTTCGGATTCTTCGGAAAGCCGGTTACGCGTGGTTGCCAATTCGTTTGCCAGTTCACGCCGGGTTGCATCGACCTGATCGAGTTGTGCCGCCAGCAAGGCGGTTCGCGACTCTGCCTCTGCCATCACGGCTTCTTTGGTGCGTTTGACCATCAGCACACTGAAAACCAGTGCGACGACAAGTGCCGCAATTGCGCCCGCTGCAAGAGAGATCGGATCCATATTCCCACCGTTTGGTTATAGCCTGATTTCTTTGTATCTGTTTTGTTCCATTAAATCCAGAACGCAACCGATTTGATATATCGCTGTGAAACGTCGCAAAACGTCAGATCGTGACTGGCGAAATCGCAATAATATGACTATGTTTCAATTACCTACTTCGGGGAATGCTCGTTTGTCAGCATCGAGACAGGATTGCTGGGATGGATTGGTTGTGTTGCAACAATGCATCCAAACGCAAGGCAGGGAAATCAGGACGGTGCCGCGGCAGTTGCGCGCCATTTTGCCCCCCGTCTTAAGTTGTATTCCCTGAAATCCATCAGCGCACTAGCATAGGGCGCAAGCGACAGGAACCGATTTACGCCATATCGACCGGATGATGTTGCATCGCCCGTTCGGTTGTCCCGCACCAATTATTGCGACCGCGAAAACCGGTACCTGAAACGCACAAGAATATCGCACCGGCCCAAAGACCTTTCAGCGGGCAGGTAACCGGTGCGAACGTACAGACAACAGGAAACGAACAAGAGGCCACATATGTCTGCGAACGTTTATCCCGTATCCGACGACATCGCGAAGGGCGCGCTGATCGACAAGGCAAAATACGACGCCATGTACAAGCAGTCGGTCGAAGACCCCGAAGGCTTCTGGGGCGAACATGGCAAACGCATCGACTGGATCAAGCCGTTTACCAAGGTCAAGAATGTCAGCTTTGACACCAAGGACCTTTATATCAAATGGTATGAAGACGGTACGCTGAACGTTGCGGCCAACTGCCTTGATCGTCATCTGGCAAAACGCGGTGATCAGACCGCGATCATTTTCGAAGGCGACGATCCGTCCGTTTCCGAACATATCACCTATAAAGACCTGCATGAACGTGTCTGCCGGTTTGCCAACGCGCTTAAATCGATGGGTGTGGGCAAGGGCGACCGCGTTGTCATTTATCTGCCGATGATCCCGGCCGCAGCGGTTTCGATGCTGGCCTGCGCGCGCATCGGTGCGATCCATTCCATCGTATTTGGCGGCTTTTCGCCCGAAGCATTGGCCGGCCGCGTTGAAGATTGCGGTGCGAAGGTTGTCATCACATCGGATGAAGGTCTTCGTGGCGGGCGCGGTGTACCGCTGAAGCGCAATGCAGACGAAGCGCTTTCGCATCCGGGTGTGAAATCCGTCGAAAAGCTTGTTGTCGTCAAGCACACCGGCAAGGACATTGCGTGGAACGATGCCCGCGACGTCTGGTATCACGAGGTCTGCGAGGCAGCATCCCCTGATTGCCCGCCGACCGAGGTCAATGCCGAAGACCCGCTTTTCGTTCTGTATACGTCGGGTTCGACCGGCAAGCCAAAGGGCGTTTTGCATACGTCGGGCGGTTACCTTGTTTACGCATCAATGACCCATCAGTATGTCTTTGATTATCACGAAGGCGATATTTACTGGTGTACGGCCGATGTTGGCTGGGTCACCGGGCACAGCTATATCGTTTATGGCCCGCTGGCCAATGGTGCGACGACCCTGATGTTTGAAGGCGTGCCGAGCTATCCGGATGCATCGCGTTTCTGGCAGGTGTGCGAGAAGCACAAGGTCAATATCTTCTATACCGCGCCAACCGCGATCCGTGCCCTGATGCGCGAAGGCGAAAGCTGGGTCAACAAGGCGGATCTTTCGTCCCTGCGTATCCTTGGTTCGGTGGGTGAGCCGATCAACCCCGAGGCATGGGAATGGTATCACGAGCATGTCGGCAAACGGAAATGCCCGATTGTCGATACCTGGTGGCAGACCGAAACCGGCGGCATCCTGATTACGCCGCTTCCGGGTGCGACCGACCTTAAACCGGGGTCGGCAACGCTTCCGTTCTTTGGTGTGCAGCCCGCCCTTCTGGATAATGAAGGCAAGGAACTTGCCGGCGCTACCGATGGCAACCTTGTGATCAAGGATAGCTGGCCGGGGCAGATGCGCACGGTTTATGGCGATCATGAACGGTTCATCCAGACCTATTTCAGCACATTCGCCAATGTCTATACCACCGGTGACGGTGCACGGCGGGACGAAGATGGTTATTACTGGATCACGGGCCGCGTTGATGACGTGATCAACGTTTCAGGCCACCGGATGGGCACCGCCGAGGTTGAAAGTGCACTGGTCGCACATTCCAAGGTGGCCGAGGCCGCCGTGGTCGGTGTTCCCCACGACATCAAGGGACAGGGCATCTATGCTTATGTCACGCTGAATGCCGGTGAAGAACCGACCGAAGAACTGCGCAAGGAACTGGTTCAGTGGGTGCGCAAGGAAATCGGCCCGATTGCCAGCCCCGATTATATCCAGTGGTCGCCGGGTCTTCCGAAAACCCGTTCGGGCAAAATCATGCGCCGTATCCTGCGCAAGATTGCGGCGAATGAATATGACCAGCTTGGCGATACATCGACCCTTGCCGATCCGGGCGTGGTGGATGATCTGATCGAAAACCGTCAGAATCGTAAATAGAATTTCAGGCCCAACCTGTTGATGCACAAAGACCCCGCTTTGATTTAAGCGGGGTCTTTTACGTTGGATCACAGCACTTTACCCGCAGCCTTCCAATATTGTTGGTTGTGCCGGTTCTGGAATTCCTTTAAATAGGCTGCGTTGCGACGCAGCAAAACTTGTTTATCCTTTGACGGACACGGGGCCGATGTAAGAACTGTTTCGATAATTCCTGCTTGCGACCGGGCTGTATCAACAGCGCCGATGTTACCGCGTGGCAGTGACGAAACAGCTTTCCGCCCCACTTTTTATTCCCTGATCATATAACAGAAACCCGTCTGCCGGATTGCTGGCGGACTGCGAGACTGGAGTTAAGCCTGTGAACACCGATTTCCTTCCGCAATTGCGGACCGAATGGTTTGGCAATATTCGCGGCGATATCCTCGCCGGGATTGTCGTTGCCCTTGCCCTGATCCCCGAGGCCATCGCCTTTTCGATCATTGCCGGGGTCGACCCGAAGATCGGACTTTATGCGTCCTTCTCGATTGCCGTGATTACCGCAATTGTCGGCGGGCGACCGGGCATGATTTCAGCCGCTACCGCCGCGACTGCTGTACTTATGGTTACGCTCGTGCGCGATTACGGTCTTGAATATCTGCTGGCGGCTACCGTATTGGCCGGATTGTTACAGATCGGGGCCGGATTGCTTCGGCTGGGTTATGTCATGCGGTTTGTCTCTAAATCCGTGATGACCGGTTTTGTCAACGCCTTGGCCATCCTGATTTTCATGGCACAGTTGCCCGAATTGACCAATGTCACCTGGGTGACTTATGTGATGGTTGCGGGCGGACTTGCCATTATCTATCTGTTCCCGCGCATTACCAAAGCAATCCCGTCACCCTTGGTTTGTATCGTTGTACTGACGGTGATTTCGCTGTTTATCAATGCCGATCTGCGAACCGTGGGTGATATGGGCGAACTGCCTTCGACCCTGCCGGTCTTCCTGATCCCCGACATTCCGCTGAACCTTGAAACCCTGATGATCATTCTGCCCTATTCGGCGGCTGTTGCGGTTGTCGGTTTGCTCGAAAGTCTGATGACGGCCCAGATCGTCGATGATCTGACCGATACACCGTCCAACAAGAACCGCGAATGCATCGGCCAGGGCATTGCCAATACCGCCACCGGCTTTATCGGCGGCATGGCGGGCTGCGCGATGATCGGGCAATCCGTGATCAATGTGAAATCGGGCGGGCGCGGACGTTTATCGACATTTGTTGCCGGGGTTTTCCTGCTTTTCATGATCGTCGTGTTAAGCGATATCGTCAGCATCATTCCGATGGCAGCCCTTGTTGCGATCATGATCATGGTCTCGATCGGAACATTCAGTTGGTCCTCGATCAAAAACCTTCGTGACCATCCGAGAAGCTCGTCCATCGTGATGCTGGCAACCGTGGTAACGGTCGTCGCGACCCATAACCTTGCGATTGGCGTTTTGATCGGGGTTTTGCTGTCCGGCATTTTCTTTGCGTGGAAGATTTCGCAGATTTTCCGCGTGTCCAGCACACTTTCACAAGACGGTACGCATCGGACCTATAACGTCGAAGGGCAGGTTTTCTTTGCCTCTGCCGATGATTTCACCGCGGCATTCAATTTCAAGGAAGCGCTGGACAAGGTCACGATTGATGTCAGCCATGCGCATATCTGGGACATTTCAAGTGTTGCGGCCCTTGATATGGTCGTGCTGAAATTCCGCCGTGAAGGGGCCGAAGTCGAATTGATCGGTCTCAATGAAGCCAGCGAAACAATTGTCGATAAACTGGCCATACATGACAAGCCCGGCGCTTTTGAACGCCTGATGGGCCATTAGGGAAGGGGACGATCAATGACACATCTGATCGCACTGATCGACGGATCGAGCTATTCGCAAAGCGTTCGCGACCTGACCTGCTGGGTAGCGGAACGCACCGAAGCATCGGTTGAGCTGATGCATGTGCTGGGCCGTCGCGGCGTGGGCTCCGAACCCGCCGACCTTAGTGGTAACCTCAAACTTGGCGCACGTAGCGCCCTTTTGCAGGAACTGGCCGACCTTGATGAACAAAAGGCCAAGCTAGAGCTAAAACGCGGGCGGCTGTTGCTTGAAGAAGCCAAATCGGGCCTTGAAGAAGCCGGACTTTCATCCGTTACCTCCAAGCTTCGTCATGGCGATCTGATTGACGCAATTGGCGAGTTTGAAGGCGATGCCGACCTGATCATCATTGGCAAGCGGGGCGAGGCCGCCGATTTTGCCAAACTGCATCTGGGATCAAATCTTGAACGGGTTGTCCGGTCCGCGACCAAACCGGTTCTGGTCGCGTCGCGCGCATTCAAGCCGATCAACAAGTTCCTGATTGCGTTTGACGGCGGCGAAAGTGCGATGAAGGCCGTGCGCCACATTGCGGGTGGCAAGCTGTTTACCGGACTTCCGTGCGTCTTGCTGTGCGTTGGCAAACCAACAGATAGCCTTCAGGAAAAGCTTGATGACGCGGCGACCATTTTGCGCAAGGCAGGATTCGATGTTGACGCCGGTTTCGAGGCCGGTGAACCCGAAGACGTGATCAAAAACCGGATCGAGGCGGATGGCATCGACCTTCTGATCATGGGCGCATACGGCCATTCGCGCATCCGCAACCTGATCATCGGCAGCACCACCACCGAAATGGTTCGGTCCTGCCATGTGCCGGTAATGATGTTCCGCTAAATGACTGATCGGGCAGCAGCGAACGCAGTCGTTGCTAAGCGCGCTGTTCTGGCCTCTATCACCGGCCCGGATGCCGGACTGTGTAAAACGGTCCTGCATCCGGTATTCGTCAACCCGTCCCGGCCTATGCCGGGGTTGTTAGCTGTTTGCGCATTTGATCGGCAACCGGGTGCAACAGGTCATCGGAAAGCGGCCCGACCACACTGTAACCCGTGCCCATCGATGCCCAGGAAAAACCGGTGACACCATCGGCATGATGTTCCTGCATCGGGGCATTCTGGTCAGCCTGCATCGGTCGGGCCAGCATCACCAGACGCACCCCCTGATCATCATCATACATCAGCATTGCCGCCGGGCCGTGATCGGTAGCGACAACACGCCCGCCCATAAACCGGTATCCATCCGCCGTCAGATCGGGTACATGCAAATTCATTCCGACCCGATCACTGATCCAGCGCAGCAAATCATCGGTTTTATCCGCCCGGATTTCGACCGGCCGGTTGCGATCTCGGGCATAGGCGACATAGCTGGCCGATGCCTCGCGTGCTAAAGCACCAATCCCTTCAGACGCCGACAATGCCGTCAAAACCGGCACATCGGGATTTTGCACAAATCCGTGCAATCCCCATCCGGCCCCGCCACCAACACACAGCAAAGCAATCGCGGCTGCCGCCCCCTGCCAACCGCCAAACCACGCAATCCGACCGCCCGCATTCCCGTCCTGAAATCCATCCTGACGGTGATCGGTTACCGACTTGCCGTCATGACGGCGGTTTTCGATCAGGTGATGCAAATTCAATTGCGATGGCACCGGTTCATCGGCTACCGGGGCAAAAGCCACGCGCATCAGGTCGCGATGCCGGGCATAGGCATCAACCCGTCTGGCAATATCGGGATGCTGCGCGATATAGGCCGCCACCGCATCGTGGCGCGCCCCATCAAGCGCACCATCAACAAAAGCATGCAGATCGTCTTCTGAAATGGGACTGTGGCTCATTTGACCCTCCGCAAATTTGGGGTGCTTTGACGATCCCCGTTGTTCCGCCTGTCACCATCCAGAATCTGGCGCAATCTTTCTCGCCCGCGTGACAGACGCGACATAACCGTCCCTAACGGTATATCCAGCACCTTTGCCGTTTCTGCATAGGACAGATCTTCGATCGATACCAGCAGCAGAATGCTGCGCTGATCATCGGGAAGGGTTGCAATCGCGCCCATCACATCCTGATAATGCAGGCTGTTTTCCTGTGTGCCGTCATGGGCAAATGCGGTTTCGACCGTATCATCAAGAGCGATATGCGGTCCGCGATACCGGTTTTGACGCCAGTAATTGACCGCTAGATTATGCAGGATGGTAAACATCCATGTGCGTGTGTTGCCATCGTCGCGGCGCTGGTGCCAGCGGCTGATGGCGCGTTCCAGACAATCCTGTACCAGATCATCGGCCTGCGCGCGATCACCGCAAAGGGCACGCGCATATCGCCGAAGGGCCGGGATCAGCGGTTCTATCCGCCGGATCATGTCATCATGCATTCCTATCGTCCTGTGACAGGGGCGTGTTGTGGCACTGGTAATTCTTGTGCTGGGGCCAGACACCTCCATTGCCAATACGGTGCCGGGCATCTGGCAATGAGGGACACCAAACGGATTGCAGGACAAATAATGCAATCCGTTTCGTATATAATCCGTTTCACCCCGGCCCGCATCGGAACCGGGGTGAAATACCATATGGGGTCAGTCGGCCTGAACCTGCACCGGTGCGCCAATACCATCGGCGGTTTTCGGGGCCACTACCAGATAACGTTTGGGCTGCTCATCCTCGCCCTTGACCAACTGGCGGATCGGACCAAGCGCATTGACAATACTTGCCCCGGTCGGGTTGGCCTTGAAATTCGACAGGGCCTGCAATGTTCCGCTGCCATCCGGATTGCCCGCCAGTGCAAGGACGTATTCCTTGCCTGGTTCCAGACCGGTGACCGAGGCCTGCACCACCTGTGTCAGGCCCTGATCAAACAGCGACACGTTGCTGGGTGCCGAACCATCCCTGGCCCCGCCAACCGCACGCAATGACAGCTGCACCGAATTGTCCGTTGCCTTCAGCGGTTCCAGATTGTCGGTTCCCGTCCCTTCGGTTACCGCACCGGGGACATAGGCAATGGCCTGCGGGGCCTGACCGACAGGAATGGATGCAATCACCTTGTTGGTGGCGGTATCAATCGCCATCAGCTGGTCATCGTTTTCAATCCCAACATATACCCGCGATCCATCGCCAGATGGCCACAGACCATGGGGCAGCCGCCCGACCGGAATGGTCGCCACCTGTTCAAAGGTTTCCGTATCAAACACCTTGACCTGATTAAGGCCACCAATCGTGACATAGGCAAAATTACCCTTGGCCGTGCGGGCAAAGTTTACATGGTTGGTAATCGGGCCGGTATCAATCGTCTTGATCACATCAAAGGGCGGTTTGGCATCAAATATCTGTACTTTGCCCACATCCTTCAGGGTGAACCACACCTGACTGCCGTCGGGGTTGGCGGCAATGTTCGGGCAGAACGGGCTGGCCTGCTTCACATGGCCGACGATCTTGTGATCGGCCACCGAAACCACGAGTGTTTCCGGATTGAAAGACGAACAGATATAGCCATATTTCCCATCGGGTGAGAAAATCTGCATGCCCGGACCGGCAGGGGTCTGGATACGGGTTTTGGGTTCGAATGTCTTGGCATCCAGCACCTGAACATAATCCTCACCGCGGATGGTCACCCAGATTTCACTACCATCGGGTGTGAAAAAGGTTTCATGCGGGGACCGGCCCAGATAGGTGGTGTGCAGGACAGTGTTGTCATGGGTGTTGATAAAACTGATGGCGTTGCTGCCGACCGCGACAACCGCCAGCGTTTTGCCATCGGGCGAAAATCCCAAGCCATGCACCAGCAACTGCCCGCGATACAGCGGGCTGAGGTTGCGCGGCTGCGGATCGCCAAGGCGCAGCACGCCCAGCAATTTATTATCGGCAGGGTCAATCACCGACACTGTATTTGAAAACTGGTCGGCGGAATAAACCCGATCCTGATGGCCCAGCACCCGGTCGGGGCTGGCCGCCGGATAGGGGGCCTGTCCGGCGAGAACGATGGCGGAACTGCCCGCCAAAAGCGTGCAGACCATAAGGGTTCTGGCCATAAGGGTTCTGGCCATAAGGGTTCTGGCCATAAGGGTTCTGGCAAAAATATTCTTCATGAGTACTCCTTGGCGTAAGGCGACTTACCCTGCCCTTGGTTGCTCCTGACCAGGGGCGGAGATATGGCGCACGGAAATGCAGCAGGCGTAGAAATATATCGAAGAAAGGCAATAGGCAGGTAACAGGCGGCCAATGTTAGACGGTGAACGGTTGCCACTGCGCAGGCATGGGCATTCGTGGTTAACGAGTCGATGCCGGGGCCGAAGGCGGCAATTCCGCCCCGATGGCGAGATACATCGCAACAATTTCCTGTTGCTGGGTCACAATGATTTCCTGACACAGGCGTTTGAGCTGCGTATTGCCGGCATAAGGCAGATAGGCCGCGCACATATCAATTGCCCCCTGATGATGCGGGACCATCATGACCACAAAATCCCGATCAATATCGCCGGTCGGCGCGACATTCATATCAGCCATCATCTTGTCCATGGCGGCCGCATTTTTTGCCAGAAACGGCTTTTCATGTTCGGGAATATCAGCCGATGCGCTTTCGGGCATGGTATGCCCGCTATGGGCTTCGTGATCATCACGGGGCATTGAACCCTGTTTGCTATGATCAACACCGTTATGGGCATTGGCGACAATAGCCATGCCGACAATTCCGGCAACCGACATACAGGCAAATACGCCAAACGCCATGATGCGGCGCGCAACAAAGGAACGGGGCGAAAACGAAGCGTGGGACATCGGGGGACCTCTATGTTCGATGACGACATAAAGGTTAGACAGCTGGCAGGCCCAATTATTCCCAGATGCTGGAAAAAATTTTGAAAAATCAAATCATCATATAAAAACCCCGACAGCCACAACGCTATCGGGGTTTTGTGTAGGGATTTGAAAAAGCCGGAAATCAGCGCAACAGGAAACGTCCGAGATTGGCGTTGATCTGGCGTTCCAGTTCACGATCAAGGTCCATCAGGAGCGTTGCGGTTTCGTCATAGACCGCCTTTTCACGTTCGGCGACGGACATCGATTCCGCGAGGGTCCGGGTGCGAACTGCGGTTGCAGCAACTTCACCCTTCTGGGTGCCGTTCGGATCAAGGACTTCAAGCTTGGCCGAAACTTTCATTTCGACCTTTTCGGACTGATCATCGGTAAAAACACCCGAAAAACCCTTCTTCGTCTTAAGCACGCTTGAGGTAATTGATGCCTCCGTCACGCTATAACGCAAAACATCACTGGTGCCTGCCGTCTGGATGCGGTCATCAGGCCAGTTCATCGCCATCTTGCCAAGGCTGAACGGCAGATAGCTCTCAAGGTTGTTGTCACCCCCGGCCGGATAGGCCGCCACTTTTTCAATCGGCCCGGCTGCAAATACAATCGGGTCGAGATGGCGCCAGGTCACATCGGGATAGGTTTGCACCGGTGCGCTGGTACAGGCCGCCAGAAGAGCGACAACCGCACCCGCCAGGGCCATGCGCATTCCATTGATGGACAATGCCTTCATCAAGTCTTTCTCCTGCCTCAAATAAAAACGCCACCATACCTTTGTGTGGGCATGGTGACGTTGCTTGATGATTAAGGCAAGGCTGTGACGATCAAAAACCGCCCCGATGCAGAAACTTATGCATCCTCGCCGGATTTGAGCGCACGCAGATCGGCCTCGTTAAAGCCGTATCGCGTATTGCAGAACTGGCAGGAAACCGCGACTTCGCCGCTGTCGGGTTCGCGCATATCCAGAAGTTCTTCAAGCGGATAGGATACAAGCGCGCCTTCGATCTTCTGGCGCGAACAACGGCATTTGAACTGCAACGCTGTCTGATCAAACACACGCGGTTCTTCGTCATGGAACAGACGCCAGATCAGGTCATGGGCGGATAGCGAAATATCGACCAGTTCGTTTTC
This sequence comes from Thalassospira sp. MBR-102, assembly GCF_040549275.1. Taxonomy (NCBI): domain Bacteria; kingdom Pseudomonadati; phylum Pseudomonadota; class Alphaproteobacteria; order Rhodospirillales; family Thalassospiraceae; genus Thalassospira; species Thalassospira sp. MBR-102. The sequence continues at coordinate 63,922 of NZ_JBEPTC010000012.1, read as the reverse complement.
GGTCGCACTTGCCATCAGGATCTTGGAGCGGTTCCAGTCCTCGGTGATTTTTTCTGCTTCTTCCGGGGTTGCCGCATCGCCCGAAGCACTGGCCGGAAGACGCTGCAGGAACAGACCACCAACCCACCAGTCATTGGCCTGTTCACCCTGATGGACTTCAAGCTTGAAGGAAGCTTCGATCTGTTCGGATTGACGGAAATAGGCCTCGGCACATTCCGCAAGCGTATTGCCTTCCAGCGAGACAATACCCTGATAGCGTTCATGATCACCGCCCTGGTCCACGGTGAAAGCGATGTGGCCATGCCCCATCAGCTTGTGCACCTGTCCGCGCAGGGCGTCTTCACCGCCGTCTTCGGCTGCAATCATGGTGCTGAGGCGGTCTTCGTCAACACGCGCACAGGCGCGAATGTTGCCATCGCTATCGACGTCGACAACCATCATGCCAATCGGACCATCAGACGAGGTCTGAAGGGTGAAAAGGCCTTCGTATTTCAGCGCCGAGGACAGCAGGACAGCCAGCCCGATGATTTCGCCCAGCAGATGATTTGCAAGCGACGGATAGCTGTGCTGACCGATGATGGTCTGCACCGTCGGGCCAAGCCGTGCGAAACGGCCGCGAATATTGGAATGATCCAGCGTGAAGGGCTGACAAAAATCGACAGCGATCTGCATTTTCGGGTTCCGCGTTTTTACGTGTTCCGGGGCGTATAACAACAGCAGAACCGCATTGTCCAGCCATGTCACGCCAAAGCAAAGGGGCGAACATCACTGTCCGCCCCAAAATTCTGATGCTTATTTAGTCTGCACCGTCAGGAAGGCAAGCCATTAAAGCAGTATAGCAGAACCCCTTTCTGCGCATGCAGACGGTTTTCGGCTTCGTCAAACACCACCGATTGCGGCCCGTCGATCACATCGTCGGTGACTTCTTCGTTACGATGGGCAGGCAGGCAATGCATGAAGATCGCATCCTTGTTTGCCTTTGCCATCGCGGCGGAATTGACCTGATAGGGGGCCAATGCTTCCATGCGGGCCTCGGCGTCATCGTCCCCCATCGAAACCCAGCAATCGGTAACGATGACGTCGGCCCCGTCCAGCGCACTGTCCATATCGGTCATGCGAACCTTGCCACCCTCCGCATTAGCGGTTTCGATCAGGCCCTGATTGGGGCGATAACCCGCCGGACAGGCCATATCAAGCGAGAACCCGAATTTCGGCGACGCATGAATAAAGGACGCCGAAACATTGTTGCCATCCCCGACCCAGGCGAATTTAAGTCCTTCAAGGCGGCCCTTGTGTTCCTTGACGGTCATAAGGTCGGCCATGATCTGGCAGGGGTGGCTTTGATCGGTCAGGCCATTGATCACCGGAACGGTGGCATATTTCGCCAGTTCCAGCAGTTTCGATTCGTCCGTGGTACGGATCATGATCGCATCGACAAACCGCGACAGGACACGCGCGGTATCGGCAATGGTTTCACCACGGCCAAGTTGCGAACTTGCGGCATCAAGGATCACAACGTCACCGCCAAGCTGTCGCATGCCGACTTCGAAAGACACACGTGTACGTGTTGACGGTTTTTCAAAGATCAGGGCAAGGGTTTTGCCCGCCAGCGGTTTGTCACCAAACGGTGCCTTGCCTGCCTTTTCCACCGCTCCAAGTTCAAGAATATCGTTCAGCGTTCCCGCCGACAATTTGTCGAGATCGAGAAAGTGCCTGATATCAGTCATTTTAGTCTTCCTTATTGCGCCAAGGCTGCCGCGGCGGCATCGATTGCTGCCAGCGCCTCGTCGACATGGGTTTTGGTGATGTTAAGCGGCGGCAACAGGCGCACCACATTATCGCCTGCCGGAACGGTCAAAAGACCCAGTTCACGCAACTTGGCGACAACATCAACATTGGTCGGCACAGTTTTCATGCCCAAAAGCAGGCCCATGCCACGAACTTCCGCGATAAAGCCCGGATGTTTGCGGGCAATGGCCGCAAGGCCGTCACGGATCAACTGGCTCATGGCAAGAACATTGTCCATGAAACCGGGTTTAAGAACTTCGTCGAGGACCGCATTTGCAGCCGCCATGGCAAGCGGGTTGCCGCCAAAGGTTGTGCCATGCATACCCGCTGTCAGGGCCGCCGCCGCCTTTTCATTGGCAAGCAAAGCCCCGACAGGGAAACCACCGCCAAGGCCCTTGGCCGACGAAATGATATCGGGAACCATGTCCGACCATTCATAGGCGTAAAGTTTGCCCGTGCGACCAACGCCGGTCTGGACTTCGTCAAACATGACCAGCAGGCCGAACTCGTCGGCAGCCTTGCGCAGCCCTTCAAGATACCCTTCGGGGGCCTTGCAGATACCACCTTCACCCTGGATCGGTTCGACCAGAATACCGGCGGTCTCGGGCGTGATCGCATCGCGCAATTCGTTCAGATTGCCAAATGCCACACGATCAAAACCATCAGGCATCGGGCCAAAGCCCTCGCGGTATTTATCGCTATAACCGGCGGTCAGGGTACCAAGCGTCCGACCATGGAAGGCATTGGTTGCCACCAGAATCCGGTTCTTTTCAGCATGACCGCTGACATACTGGTAGCGGCGCAGCATCTTGATGCCAGCTTCGTTGGCCTCCGCCCCGGAGTTACAGAAGAACACCGTGTCGGCAAAGGTATTTTCAACCAGACGTGCTGCCAACTTTTCCTGCCCCGGAATCCGGTACAGGTTCGACGTGTGCCAAACCTTTTTGGCCTGTTCGGTCAAGGCTTCGACCAGATGCGGATGCGCATGGCCAAGGGTATTCACTGCAATACCCGACCCGAAATCGAGGAATCGTCGGCCGTCCTGCGCATAGAGATAAGGTCCTTCACCTTTCTCAAAGGCCAGATCGGCCCGCGCGTAGGTCGGCATGACGGGAGTAATCACTTCTTCATTCCTCAATCAGGGGTAAAAAATCATTCCTGACCAACAGGTCAGCTCCGGCAGAATACCGGGAAGCCGCGGAGTATCAAGAGATTCCTGACCTCTGTCAACGACGCAAAACCCCTTAGATAGACAGGGCTGATATGAAAAAGAGCAGCATCCGATGCGGAATGCTGCCCTTAAACGGAATTTAATGCTGAAATCCGCCCTGTTTTGGCGATCAGGCCTTGAGCTTGTAGCCGCTTTTGATCATCCGATAGCACAGAATCCAAAGCAGGACATTGACCACGGCCAAGACCACAACTCCGGTCATCACCGTGCCGTCCGAAACCCCGGTAAAGCCATAGCGGAACCCGTCAATCATGTAGAAGAACGGGTTGTAATGGACCAGTACCTTGCCAGCTTCGGGCAGGTTTTCGGCGCTATAGAATGTGCCCGACAGGAAGGAAAGCGGCGTAATGACAAAGTTGGTGACAACCGCGATATGGTCGAATTTCTCGGACCATACACCACCGGCAATACCCAGAAGCGACAACATCAGCGATGCAGAGATTCCGAAATACAGGATCGCCCAGATATTATGAATGCCGACATCAACAAAGAACGCCATGACAATGGTGGTGGCGACACCCACCATGATGCCGCGCGTAACCGCGCCGAAGGCAAAACCGGCAACCATTTCACCGGCCGAAAGCGGCGGCATCAGAACATCGACAATATTGCCCTGTACTTTCGATATGATGATCGAGCTTGAGGTATTGGCAAATGCGTTTTGGGCCATGGTCATCATGACCAGACCGGGGGCAAGGAAGGTGGCGAAGGGAACGCCATTGACCGTCTCGACCGCGCGCCCGAGAGCCAGAAGGAAGACCGCCATGAATAACAGGCTGGTAACCACCGGGGCCCCGATGGTTTGCAGATGAACGTTCAGAAAACGTCGAACTTCCTTGGCATAAAGCGTCCACAGACCGAGCCAGTTGATCGCGCCCATTTGACGCGGTGCTAGCTCTTGCATGAAATATCCTTCGGAAAAATGCAGACAATTGCCGGTAAAATAGGGAGAGTCGGGCATCAAGTGCAAGGGTGCGTATTGATCAGCATTGGATGAAATGAAAGAATCACACGAAAACCGCAGTGATTTAGCGCCTGACAGCCAAGCGGAAAAATTTGGCGGAAACGCCAGTTTTACCGGCAAAGGCAGGGCTAAAGGTAAAGACCATAACCCACGCGAACCCAAAAAGCCGCGCCGGGTCACGCGCGACTATCTGATGAATTATGCCATCTGGTATCTGGAACGCTTTGCCGCGTCACGCGCCCGGCTTGAAAAACTGATGCGTGGTAAGATCAGGCTTTCGGTCGCGGAATACGGCACCGATCCGCAGGAAGCCGAAGAATGGATGAAAAGCGTTCTGAACACCTGCGAGAATGCCGGATTTATCAATGACACCGCCTATGCCAAGGGACGAGCAAGGTCACTTCTGCGCAAGGGCAAGGCCATGCGGGTTATCGCCGCCGATCTGAATGCACGCGGCATTGCATCGGACATGATTGATGACACCATCACAGACCTCAGACAGGAAGCCGATCAGGCGGCCTACGAAGATGTCCGGGGTACCGATCCCAACCTTGCCGCCGCCGCGGCCTATGCCCGACGCCGTCGGCTTGGCCCGTTTCGCCGCCCGGAACAGCGCGATGAAAAACGCGACAAGGATCTGGCTGCACTTGCACGGCAGGGGTTTGGCTATGACACCGCCACCCGGATCATTGATGGCGATCTGGATCACCTGAGCGATCTGCTCTCCATGATTGACGGCATCTGATTGTCGCCCTGGGGTTTTTCGAATCCCCGAAAGAAGGCGTTTCTGCGTTATGTGGAACAAATGCCGCCCCGACAAGTTCCATAAAAGCGTAGACCCAAAGGCAAGACGAGAGAGATCAAGTCATGACCGCACAGACACGCAAGGCAACGCTTTACCGGATGGTGATGGACGAGCATATCTGCCCGTTCGGCCTGAAATCGCGCGATCTTTTGAAAAGAGAAGGATACGCCGTCGATGATCACTGGCTGACCACCCGGAAAGAAACCGACGACTTTCAGGCAGAACACAATGTCGATACGACACCGCAGACATTCATTGATGGCGAACGGATCGGTGGCCATGACGAATTGCGGGAATATTTCGGCAAGCCGGTAAATGATGGCACTTCGGTTACCTATCAGCCGGTCATTGCCGTTTTTGGCATGGCAGCCCTTATGGCGCTGGGCCTTAGCTGGGCTGCTTTTGGCGATTTCCTGACCGTTCGGGCAGTTGAATGGTTCATCGCAACGTCGATGTGCATCCTTGCCATCCTGAAGCTTCGGGATATCGAAAGTTTTTCCAACATGTTTCTGGGTTATGACCTGCTGGCACAACGGTGGGTGCGATATGCCTATCTTTACCCGTTTGGTGAAGCACTGGCAGGTGTGCTTATGATTGTTGGCGCGCTTATGTGGATTGCCGTTCCCGTTGCCCTTTTCATCGGGACAATCGGGGCGATATCGGTTTTCAAGGCGGTTTATATCGATAAGCGCGATCTTAAATGTGCCTGTGTCGGTGGGGACAGCAATGTTCCGCTTGGTTTCATTTCACTGACGGAAAACATCATGATGGTCGCGATGGCGATCTGGATGATGGTGAAATAGGCAACAACAGACTGGTGCAATCGGTATCGAGCCCCTAAAAAGAACCGATACAGGCTGCCTTTTACGTGAAGGAGAACCATGAATATGATGGTCCGTATCTATCACAATCCGCGTTGTTCCAAGTCGCGCCAGACTCTTGCACTGATTGAGGAGCAGGGGATCACCCCCGACGTGATCCAGTATCTGGATACGCCGCCCACCCCGCAGGAATTAAACGAAATTCTTGGCATGCTGGGCATGGCCCCAGAAGATATCCTGCGCAAAAAAGAAGCCAAAGAAGAAGGCATTGCCGATCTTCGTGGTGACGCGCTGATCGAAGCCCTTTGTGCCCATCCGCGCGCGATTGAACGCCCGATTGTGGTCAATGGCCACAAGGCCGCCATTGGGCGACCGCCGGAAAGTGTTCTGGAAATTCTTTAGCGTCACCTGAAATATCGAATGACTTCAAACGCCTGTGCCATCTCCGCACGGGCGTTTTTCGTTATTAATAAAAGTCGAACGGACGCAAAGTCATTATGTCTAATCCAAAGACATAGATGTCGGGAGGTTGCTGATGATTGCTGCGTTTGCCCTGATCCTCGTCTGCCAGCTGTTTGGCGAGGTAATATCGGAACTGTTTGACCTGCCGGTCCCCGGCCCGGTGATCGGGCTTGGGCTTTTGTTTATCGGGCTGATTGTCAAACGCCACCCGCCCAAGGTTTTGACAGATGCAGCCGATAACCTTCTGATCCATTTTTCGCTGCTGTTCGTTCCGGCCGGTGTCGGTGTTGTAACGCAGCTTGACCGGCTGCGCGGGGACTGGTTGCCGATTGCGGCAGCCCTTATTTTCTCCACCCTGCTTGCCATGGTTCTGACCGCCCTTCTGATGTCGAAACTTCTTCCCAAACCGAAGGCATCCGTTAGCGATGGGGAGGCAAAATAATGGGCGAGACAGATATCACGCAGCTTTGGGTTTATCTTTCAACCAAGCCATTGACCGGCCTTACCATTACGCTTGTCGCCTATTCCATCGGGTTCTGGCTGTATCAGAAAACCGACCGCAATCCGGTTTGCAATCCGGTGGTGATCGCCATTGCGTTGATTGCGCTTCTGCTGGAAAGCACGGGCACGCCTTATGCCACCTATTTCGAAGGGGCGCAGTTTGTGCACTTTCTTTTGGGTCCGGCGACGGTGGCACTTGCCGTGCCGCTATTTCGCCAGATGGAGACACTGAAACGGGCATTGCCTGTGATTATTTTCGGTGTGCTGTTCGGATCGCTGGTTGCGAGTGTCAGCACGGTTGTGCTGGCCTGGGCCCTTGGGGCCAGCCCGGAAACACTGGCGTCCCTGGCACCGAAATCAGTTACGACACCTGTTGCTATGGGTATTGCCGATGAAATTGGCGGTGTCCCGGCCCTGACTGCGGTTTGCGTAATCGCAACCGGCATTGTCGGCGCAACGCTCGGTCCGATGGTAATGAACTTGGCACGATTGAAAGACTGGCGGGCGCGCGGATTTGCCATGGGGGTTGCCGCACACGGGATCGGAACGGCACGCGCGTTTCAGGTCAATGAAACGGCCGGGGCGTTTTCGGGTCTTGCAATGGGGTTAAATACGCTGGCCACCGCGCTCACCCTGCCGTTTCTGTGGCATTGGTTCTTCGGGTGAGCGAAACTCACCCGAAGCCCCAAGGCAGATTAGCCGGCACGCAGCTGTTTGAGGAAGTCGGATACGGTTCTGTGCAGGGTTTCGATCTGTCCTGACAAGGCACCGACATTTGTATCAAGCTCGTTTGCGGCAGCACCGCTGCTGCTGGCTGCCTGATGGATTTCCTCGATATTGCTGACGACCTCGCTTGAACCACGCGATGCGGTCGAGGCGCTATTGGCAATTTCACCAACAGCAGCATTCTGTTCGGACACTGACGACGAAATGCCATTGGTGATATCGTTGATGGTCGCAATGGTCTGGGTCACTTTTTCGATGGCCTCGACCGTCAGTTTGGTTTCACTTTGAATCGCCCCGATCTGCTGGGCGATTTCATCTGTCGCCTTGGCCGTCTGATTGGCAAGGTTTTTGACTTCCTGCGCAACGACGGCAAAGCCTTTGCCTGCCTCGCCGGCACGGGCGGCCTCAATCGTGGCGTTCAGTGCCAGCAGGTTGGTCTGCGCTGCGATATCGTTAATCAGACTGACGACTTCGCCAATCCGCTCGGCGGCTTCGGCGAGGCCGCTAACCATTTCGTTAGCCCGCGATGCTTCGGTAACGGCGGTCTCCGCAATCGATGTCGATTCGTCAACCTGGCTTCCGATGCCGGTAATTGATGCCGAAAGTTCCTCAGTCGCGGCAGCAACCGTCTGGACACTGCGGGCCGACTCATTGGCGGCTTCGCTGACATGGCTGCTTTGGCGGACCGAATGATCCGCTGATTCACGCATCTGGCGGGTCGAACGCATCATGCCCTCAGTCGCCTGACGCACCGACGAAACGATCTGACCGACCGATTCCTCAAGTTGCTTCGCAAGACGGTTGCGTTGCTGAACGCGTTCATCCTCGTTACGCTTTTCGGCCGTGATGCGTGCTTCTTCGGCTTCCTTGATCTGGCCTGCTGTTTCCTTCCAGCGGACAAGACCATCAGCAATCACGCCGATCTCATCGGTTCGCCCGGTATAGGCGACTTCACCAGAAAAATCGCGATCCACAAATCGGGCGATGGTATTGCCCAGAACGTGAAGCGGACCAAGCTGCCAGCGCAACAGAACCACCAGCAACACCCCGGCGATCAGGGCAACAACAATACCGGCAATCGCGATACGAAGCTCGATAGCAGTTGCAACTTCGGCAACCTCGGCTTTTTTGATCCCGACATACAGAATGCCTATCACGTCGCCAGCCGGATTTACGATCGGACTATATTGGGTAACATAGGCGGTACCAAGAATGACAGCCTCACCGCGGAAGGTCTTTCCAGAGGTGATGGGCGCATAGGCGGCACTGCCATTCCCCAACATGGTACCGACCGCACGCTGACCATCAGGTTTGATAATATTGGTGGAGACGCGGACAAAGTCCTTTTCCGCAGGCACCCAGGAAAATACGGTTGCCGTCTGGCCTGTGGCGGTTCCGATACGGTCGATCAGGCTATGCGATGAAAGATCGGGAATTTCCGGCATAACCAGTTTGGTCGTTTCACCATCGGCGCCGATGGTAACTTTCAAATCCGGATAGGCATCCTGCAACAAAAGAGCGGCAACACGCAGGTTGAGCTTTTGCGATTGCAGACTGGTATCACTGACCTGCTGATCAATGCGCTGCATGATCACAACGCCAAGCAGGAAAATACCGCTGATCAAAATGATCAAAGCGGCCAACGCAACCTTGAAAACAATACTTCTGGACATGATCTATCGCCCCCTGCCCCCATTGCACTGGCCCCCAAGACACCAACGCAAAAAACTCCCACAACCCATAATCCTGACCGATAGTCAGGATGGATCAGACCTGAACAACATAGCGATTTAAAAATCGCATTTATGTTATTGGAATCTGGTGTTCTTTAACTATTAGTTCAAGAACAGAATATCAAAACAACTGAACATTTGTGCAAAAAATGATCAAAACGACCAGAAAGCCAAATTTCGGCAGATCCGTAATGTTCAGTAATCGACCTTGACGAAATAAAGCCCGTCAGCCGGAGCAGTCGGACCGCCTGCCTTACGATCGCAAGCTTCCAGTGCTGTTTTGACGTCAACCGGCTTCCAGTTGCCCTTGCCGACCAGAACAAGGGTACCGACCATATTGCGGACCTGATGATGCAGGAATGAACGGCTTTCGGTATGCACACGAATATCAAGCGGATCATGCTCGCTGCGCGTCACGACAAGCTTTTCCAGTGTTTTTATCGGGCTTTTGGCCTGACATTCGCTTGCGCGGAAGGTTGTGAAGTCATGCGTGCCGATAAGATAGGCCGCAGCTTCGTTCATCGCATCAATATCAAGCGACTTGAAAATCCCCCAGGCAAGCCCGGCATCAACGGTTAGGGGCGCCCGCCGATTGACGATGCGATACATGTAGTACCGTTTCTTGGATGAAAACCGGGCGTGAAAGTCTTCACCGACTTCAACGCAGTCAATCACGGCAACCGGGTCAGGTTTGAGGTGATGATTGATTGCATTCATTACGGCATCGGCCGGATAGGTGCGCGGCAGGTCAAAATGCACGACTTGGCCAAAGGCATGTACCCCGGCATCGGTACGGCCAGATACATATACGCGCACAAATTGACCGATGAACTTTTCCAGCGCGGTTTCAAAAACCTGCTGGACCGAGATCACCTCTTCCTGGAACTGCCACCCGTGATAGGGACGCCCATTATATTCGACGGTACATTTATAGCGCTGCATTGGGTGCTTATAACCAAGCTTCAAAACAAAAACGAGGGATGATGATCACCCCTCGTTTCGTAATGGATCACAACGGTGAAACTTACTTCACGCCGTCGCGGTCAAAACCAAGACGCAGGCGAAGAGCGTTCAGCTTGATGAAGCCTTCTGCGTCGCGCTGGTTGTAAACGGTATCAGCTTCGAAGGTGACATGCTCTTCGGAGTAGATCGAGTTCGGCGACTTGCGGCCGGTAACCGTGACGTTGCCTTTGTAAAGGTCAAGACGAACAACACCGTTGACGGTTTTCTGGGTTTCGTCGATCAGGCGCTGCAGGGCCTGACGTTCCGGCGACCACCAGTAGCCATTATAGATCATCTCGGCGTAACGCGGCATCAGCTCGTCCTTGAGGTGACCGGCGTTACGGTCAAGCGTGATACTTTCCATGGCACGGTGTGCAACCGACAGGATGGTACCGCCCGGGGTTTCGTAGACGCCGCGCGATTTCATGCCGACATAACGGTTTTCAACCAGATCAAGACGACCGATGCCGTTTTTGCCCGCAACGTCGTTCAGCTTGGTCAGAAGGGTCGCCGGACTCATACGTTCACCATTAACGGCAACCGGATTACCCTGTTCAAACTCGATTTCAATCGTGGTGATCGCATCGGGTGCGTTTTGCGGCGACACGGTCCGTTCGAACATCTGTTCGTTCGGCTTGACCCACGGATCTTCCAGCGCCTTGCCTTCATAGGAAATGTGCAGAAGGTTGGCATCGGTTGAATATGGGGGCTCATCCCCGCCCAGCTTGTCAGCCGAGATCGGAATCTGATGTTCGCGGGCAAAGTTAAGAAGGGCGGTACGCGAATTCAGTTTCCATTCACGCCAAGGCGCAATGACTTTTACATTCGGCTTAAGGGCATAATAGCCGAGCTCGAAACGGACCTGATCGTTGCCCTTGCCGGTGGCACCGTGGGAAACGGCATCTGCACCGACTTCTTCGGCGATTTCAATCTGGCGTTTGGCAATCAGCGGACGCGCGATTGAGGTACCGAGCAGATACACACCTTCATAAAGGGCGTTCGCGCGGAACATCGGGAAGACATAGTCGCGAACGAATTCTTCGCGCAGATCTTCGATGAAAATCTGTTTGACGCCAAACATCTCAGCTTTCTTGCGGGCAGGTTCCAGTTCCTCGCCCTGGCCGAGATCGGCGGTGAAAGTCACGACTTCGCAGTTATATTCTTCGCGCAGCCATTTCAGGATGATGGAGGTATCAAGCCCGCCTGAATAGGCAAGCACCACCTTTTTGACCTGATCGCTCATTGGAGTGACGCCTTTCTTCTTCCGATGTAAACCGGGGCGCGGCACATTCAGGCCAACGTCCCTTGCGGGGTTACAACACATACATTGCAAAAGTCCCCTAGACCTTGAGCGCGGAGTATAGGAAAACACTACTGCCGGGCAAGGGGCAAGATGCCCTTCCGGCCAAAAAGGCGCAAAAAGTACGAAAATTCCACCCCGCTTTTGGAAAAATTCACCCTGAATGCTGCGAAATATCGAAGAAACCGAAATCGATCTGCCGCAAATCGGCCCCTTGCCGGTCCGGTTGCGGCCAAGCGCGCGTGCGACGCGACTCAAATTGCGGATCGATCCGGCCTTTGACGGTGTTGAAATCGTCGTTCCGAACGGCATATCGCGCAAAACAGCGATCTCGATGCTGTATCAGCATGGCGACTGGGTCACCGCCCATATGAGCCGCCTGCCCGAACGTGTGCAGTTCGTTCCGGGGGCCTGGGTGCCGTTCATGGGTAATGAACATGCGATCCGCACGGTGCCCGACGCCAAGCGCGGTGTTTGGGCCGAAGCAGGTGTGATCTGGGTTTCGGGACTTCCGGAGCATACCAATCGCCGGGTTTCCGACTGGCTGAAAAAGCAGGCAAAGCTTGAAATCGCGCCCCGTGCGCACGCCTATGCCGAACGGATCGGCAAGAAGGTCAATCGCATTTCGCTGAAAGATACGCGAACGCGCTGGGGCAGTTGTTCATCGAATGGCAATCTGTCCTTTAGCTGGCGACTCGTCCTCGCCCCTGAAGATGTGCTGGATTACGTCGTCGCCCACGAAGTCGCCCATCTTCAGGAACTGAACCATAGTGCGCGTTTCTGGGCTGTCGTCGAAGATCTTTATGGCCCATCAAAGAAACAGCAGCACTGGTTAAAGAAGAACGGTTCAGCCCTGCATCGTTATGGCGCTGGTACTTGATCCCAACGGAGCCCCGACATGCTGATCACTGTTGAAACCCTGTTGATTTTCATCCCGACGGCGCTGGCGCTGAACATGACGCCGGGTAACGACATGCTGTTTTGTCTGGGGCAGGGGATCAAATCCGGTCCGCGTGCCGGTTTGGCCGCCAGCTTCGGGATTGCGACGGGGGCAATGATCCATACTCTTCTTGCCGGCTTGGGACTGGCTGCCGTGGTGGCCGCCCATCCGGTTGCGCTGGAAATTCTGCGATGGGCCGGGATTGGCTATCTGGTATGGCTGGCCATTCAGTCCTTCCGGGATCGCGGGGACGTTCTGAAACCAACGAAAACCGCACCGGCAACCGCGATGAAAGCCTGGGGCGACGGGATCGTCGTCAATCTGCTCAATCCCAAGATCATTGTGTTCGTTCTCGCCTTCATTCCCCAATTCGTCGATCCGGGACGCGGATCGGTTCTGGCGCAGTTTCTGATCCTTGGTGTGATCCTCAATATCGGCGGCACGATCATCAACTGTCTGGTAGGCGGTTTTGCCGGAAAGCTTGGCCAGTTTCTGTCACGCTCAGCCCGGTTGGCACGCGCGTTCCAGATCTTCACCGGTTGCGTATTTCTTGCACTTGCCGCCCGGCTGGCTTTTGACAAACGGGCATAGCACACACATCACAGAACACATCCCGCCTTTCGCAGGTCGGGCAATTCAGCACGCAGGAAGCTTAGAAAACTGCGTTCGACCGCGCTGAGTTCCCCCGATGATCGGAAAAGTGCGACATCCCATTCAATTGCCGGGGTCAGCGGGCGTGCGACAACCTTTTCCTCGTCGACCAGCAAAGTGGCAAACGGATCAATAACAGCGATACCGACATTGCGTTCAACCAGTCGGGAAATGGTTCGGATGGTGCGGGCTTCGACCGCGATCTTCCGCGGCCAGCCTGCGATCTGGAAAATGTAATCAATCTTGGTGCGAAGCGGCGATCCGATCGAAAGTTCGACAAAGCTTTCACCGCGCAAAAGATCGATATCAATGGTTTCAAACCCGGCCAGCCGGTGGTTGCGCGGCATCAGGCACACCGCGCGACATTGCGCAAGCGGCATGACTTCCATATTGGGATCCTGAAGATCAAGCGTGATGCCGATTCCCAAATCACATTGCCGGGTCGTGACCATATCAAGCATGCCTTCAAGACCGGTATCGGTAATACTGACGGCAACATTGGGATGGGCACACTTGAACTTTGCAACCACATCAAGAAGATAGGTATCAACATAGATCGGCTGGGCCGCGATCCGGATGCTGCCAAGCTGCTCGTTGGCAATGGCGCGGGCCTGTGTTTCGATTTCACGCAGAGAATTAAGCGACCGCAGAACCGTTGTGTGAAACTGCAATGCCTCGGTCGTTGGCGAAAGCTGGTTTCGTTTGCGGTTGAACAACGCAAACCCGACAGATTTTTCAAAACTGTTTAACAACCGACTGACCATGGGCTGACTGATATTCATGGCCTGTGCCGCCTTGGTGACGGAACCGTAGGTCATAAAGGCGTTGAAGCTTTCAAGTTCTCGCAAATTCATTGGTTGGCCCGCGACTCATTTCAGTATGTAAATTAGTTATACTGAAATTAATTTTTTGCGTAACGAGTTATAGTTTGCGATGGAATGTATACAAAACAAAAAACGACGAGCTCGGGCAATCCTGCCACCACCAAACAGGGAGACATGAAAAATGTTTCGACAGCTCAAAAAGGCCGCGACTTTTGCGGCTGCAGTTCTTGCAACCACAACACTGGTTTCGACCGCACAGGCCGCTGACTATCCAGAAAAAGCCATCACCCTTGTCGTGCCTTATGGCGCAGGTGGCGCATCGGATCTGGCCGGTCGTGCCCTGGCTGAAACCGCGCGCAATTACACCAACGAACAGCCGGTCGTGGTTGTGAACAAAACCGGCAATGGTGGCATGAATGGTGCCCGTTACGTCACCGAACAGAAGCCGGATGGTTACACCCTGCTGCTGTCACGCGTTGGCATGGCGCTTTACCCGGCCGTTTACACCGACAGCCCGGTTGCCTGGGATGATTACACCTTCCTTGGCATTCTTGAATCAACCCCGATGATTCTTGCAGTCAATGCAAACTCGGACATCAAAACCGTTGATGAGCTGCTTGCCAAAATCAAATCAAGCAATGGCGCGACCACCTATGCTGCATCCGGCCCCACCGCGATTGACGGCTTTACGGTTCAGGCCCTTCTCGCCGATGCCGATCTGGATCCGCTGTCTGCTTCCACCCTCGTGCCATACAAAGGCGGCAGCGCCCTTGCCGCAGCTCTTCTTGGCGGTCACGTCGACTTCCTGGCCATTGCGGCCGGTTCGCTGATGCCTCACATCGAAGCTGGCAAAATGCGTGCACTGATGGTTTACGCTCCGAAACGCATGGATGCCCTTCCTGACGTTCCAACTGCCAAGGAACTTGGTTACAATCTTGCCGGACAGGTTGACGGCTGGAGCGCATTGTTCGCCCCGAAAGATCTGCCGGAAGACGTTGTTGCAAAATGGAAAGACATCCTTTCGAACGTTGCAACCAACGACCAGTGGCTTGATCTTGCCAAGAAACGCGGCTCTGTCTCCGTCGTTGGTGACCAGGACCCAGCTGCCTTCGTCAAGAGCCAGTACGAGCTCTATAACGGCATGGCTAAGAAATTCGGTTACATTCAGTAATCCGCACCCCTTAATTTTCTGAATGTGAGACGGAACCATGACTCCCAATCGCGATTTTTATACCGGACTGATCGCAACGGCATTCTTTGCCTTTGTCCTGTTCGTCCTGATCCCGATCTATGTGAAGGTTCCGTCTTTCATTCCCGGATTTGCCCCGCCACCTGATATGTGGCCACGTGTTATTACCGTGGTCGGGCTGGTTATGGGCATCCTTGCCATTCTTTTTGCCATTCCAAAGATGCGGGCGACCGCGAACGACCGTGTCATGTCAATTGGCGCAACAATGCACCGAAATCGTAAACTGATTGTGCGTTTTGCCGGAGTCCTGATCGGCTTTGCCGCATTTGCCTACGCGATGCCGGAAATCGGTTTTGTCCCCGCGACCATTCTGCTTCTGGCCTATCTTTTCCTGATGACCGGCAATTACAGCCGCAAAATCTGGATGATCGGACTGACAATCGTTTTTCCGATCCTGCTTTATCTTGTTTTCACCGAAGTCACCCACACGCCTTTCCCCGAAGGCCATCTGTTTTCGGCCATCACAGCCGATTTCGTGACCCTGATCTGATTTGAAAGCGCCCCTTCATGTGGAATGAACTGCTTTACGCCTTTGAAGCCGTCGCAACGCTGCCCAACTTCATTGCCATGGCGGCCGGGATCTGGGGTGGTGTGATCATCGGTGCCATACCGGGCATGACCGGTACGATGGCCGTGACCCTTGCCCTGCCATTTACCTTCTATCTGCCGCCGGTCACCAGCATTCTGCTTCTGGTTGCCCTTTACAAAGGGTCGACCTATGGCGGATCGATTTCGGCGATCCTGATCAAAACGCCGGGTACCGCGTCTGCGGCCTGTACCGTTCTTGATGGTTATCCGCTGGCCCAGCAGGGCAAAGGTGGCAAGGCGCTTAATATGGCGCTGGTTTCAAGCTGCATTGGCGACTTTATTTCGAATATCTCGCTGTTCTTCCTGGCGATGCCGCTTGCGATGTTTGCGCTTCGGGTCGGACCGCCGGAATATTTCATGCTGATGGCCTTCTCACTGACCATCGTTGCCAGCATTTCAGGCCGGTCACTTGTTCTTGGCATCATTTCCGCCTGTATCGGTTTGCTTCTGGCAACCGTGGGCGAGGATATTTATGGTTCGTTCCGCTTTGCCGTAACCGAGGACATGAAATCGGGTCTTGGTGTTGTACCGGTGCTGATCGGCCTGTTTGCCTTGCCGGAACTGATCAAGATGATCGTCTTCCGGCCCGAGGACAACAATGCGGCCATGAAGCTTGGCGATAACCGCCTGACCATGGCCGAATTCCGCGGCAGCGTGAAATCGATCCTGCGGGGCAGTGTTATCGGTGTGATACTCGGCGCCATTCCGGGCATCGGGCCGTCAACTGCCGCTTTCTTTTCCTATAGCGAAGCCCGTCGGACATCGAAAAACGGCGATAAATTCGGCGAAGGCGAACTAGAAGGCGTTGCGGCATCCGAGTCTGCCAACAATGGCTGCTGCGGGGCGACCATGATCCCGCTTCTCGCACTCGGTGTTCCGGGTGACGTCATTACGGGTGTGATGCTGGGCGCATTTATGATCCATGGCCTGACGCCGGGTCCGCTGCTTTTCCAGAACAATATCGGTGAAGTCTATTCGCTGTTTATCGGCATCCTGTTCAGTTCGGTGTTCCTGTTTGTTGCCGGCAAACTGACGGCAGGTGCCTTTGCGAAAATTTCGCGCATTCCCCAGACGCTGCTTTTGCCCTGCATTCTGGTTCTGTGCGTGTTTGGCATCTATTCGATCGGTGCCAGCCCGTTTGATGTCAGCGTCCTTCTGGTCATGGGGATTGTCGGCTTCGTCATGATGATCCTGAACATTCCGGCAGCACCGTTCCTGATTGCCTTCATTCTGGGGCCGATGTTCGAAGACAATATGCGCCGGTCGCTGGCAATTTCGCGCGGCGATCTGGGCGTATTCTTCCATTCGTGGATTTCATGGGCGTTCTTTGCCCTGACCGTCCTGTTCATCGCCCTGACCATTCGCCGTGAATGGCAGAAATGGCGCGAGAAGTCCCGCAATACGGCGCAGTCGGCCTAATATTCCGAGAAACGAGAAGCGATAATAAAATGAGCAAACCAAACATGTCCCGCCTGCATAATGCCATTGATCTGCTTGGCAAACTTGTGGCGTTCGACACCACCAGCAAGAACTCGAATCTCGGTCTGATCCATTTTGTCCGTGACTATCTCGCGCAATATGGCATCGAAAGCACACTGTTCCATGACGAAACCGGCGAGAAGGCAAACCTTCTGGCAACCATCGGTCCGAAGGATGTCCCTGGCATCGCGCTTTCGGGGCATACAGACGTGGTTCCCGCCCTTGAAAAAAGCTGGATCAGCCCGGCATTTGAACTGACCGAACGCGACGGCAAACTGTTTGGTCGCGGTTCTGCCGACATGAAAGGTTTTTCGGCCTGTGCGCTGGCAATGGTTCCGGAACTGGTCAAACGCGATCTGGCGATCCCGTTCCATCTTTGCCTGTCCTATGACGAGGAAGTCGGTTGCCTGGGTGTGGGTTCGATGGTCGATCATCTGGCAAACCTTAAAACTCCGCCACGCCTTGCCGTGATTGGCGAACCGACCGAGATGAAAGTCATCAATGGTCAGAAGGGTAAATTTTCGATGCGGGTTGCCGTCACCGGAACAGCCGGGCATTCATCCTTTGCCCCCCGCCATGTCAACGCCATCGAATATGCGGCACGCGCCATTACGATGATTTCCGATCTGGCACGTGAATTTGAAGAAAACGGCCCCTTCGACAATGACTTCACGGTGCCGCATAGCACCATGCTGACCACCACCATTGGCGGCGGAACAGCGACCAATGTCACACCGGATTTCTGTGAATTCACGTTCGAAATTCGCCATCTGCCGGAACACGACGCCAAGGCCGTCCTTGACGGGATCAAAGAGAAAATCCTTGAAACCCTCGATGCGGAAATGAAAGCCAAAGAAGCCGAAACCGGATTTGAATGGGAAGAAATCTTTTCCTATCCCGGAATGGGTGATTGCACGGATGCAGAAGCGTTCGAGCTGGTTCGCAACATCGTCCCGGAAGTTTCGGGCAAGGTTTCTTACGGTTCCGAAGGCGGGATTTTCGAAAAGCAGGGCAATATCCCGTCGATCATCTGCGGTCCTGGCAGTATCAAACAGGCCCATAAGGCCAATGAATTCATCGAAATTTCGCAGATCGAGGAATGTCTGGAATTCCTCGAGAAGCTCAGTGATCAGGCTGTAGCGGCCTGATGCTCTCGCCGATGTACCGCCCTGAACGGTGCATGCGGATGTCCTTGCGATGCAAGGGGAAGATTGCACCCCTGACCCTTGATCACATCGCGATATTCGACAGGTGAGACCTCCCTCGGCTTCGTCGGACTCCCCCGATGAAGCCATGCAAACTGCAAACTTGATGGCCGGTTTTCCGTAACGGATACCGGCCATTTTTTCTTGGCCGAAACGAAAAGGGGCGATGCATCCGCACCGCCCCTGAAGTACCTTTGCGGTACTTGTGTCAAAGCCGGTTATTGCTTTTTGTTGCCGGTTGTGAAGCCAGAAGTAAAGTCACGCCAACTACCGTCTTCGCCCACCTTTTGCGACCGCGCAAGCGCGGCCTTGCCAAGCGAGCGAACAGGCAGGTTCTGATGAGCATGCAGCATGAAATCATGCCAAAGCTTGGCTGGAAGGTCCCCCCCGGACACATCATCCATCGGACTGCCGTTATCATTCCCCATCCAGACCCCTGCAACCAGTTCAGCGGTATAGCCAATGAACCACGCATCACGGGAATCCGATGTTGTGCCCGTCTTGCCCGCAGCAGGGCGATCAATGATCGCATTGCGTCCCGTGCCCTTGGCAACGACAGATGACAGCATATTGTTCATTTCCCCCGCGTGCAGCGGGTTCATCAGACGGACAGGGAATTCGTCATTGCGCTCATATAGAACTTCGCCGCCCTGACCGACAATTTTACGGATCGCATGCGGAAACACCGAAAATCCGCCATTGGCGACGATGGCATAGGCACCGGTCAGCTCAAGCATCGAAACCTCGCTGGTGCCCAGTGCCAGACTGGGTTCCCGCCCGAGTTCGGCAGAAACACCCATATCGTGAGCCTTTTTGATCACATTATCCAACCCGACTTCCATGGCGACCTGAACCGCGATTGAATTATTCGATGTTGCCACCGCATCGCGGATCGACATGGTGCCGTGGTGTTTGCGATCAAAGTTTCGCGGTTCCCATCCGTTAACGGATATTGCCATGTCGCGCATCCAGTCGTTCGACCCGATCCCCTTATCCAAGGCTGCCAGATACACAAACAGTTTGAACACGGAACCGGGCTGGCGCCGTGCCTGTGTCACACGGTTATACTGGCTTTCGAAATAGTTGCGCCCCCCAACCATTGCGCGAACGGCCCCATCCGGGGTCATCGCCAGAAGGGATGCCTGCCCTACATGCTTTTGCTGCGCAACGGGGCTTGCCAAAGCACGTTCAAGATTGAGTTCGGCAATTTCCTGAAGACGGGAATCAAGTGTGGTGTTGATCGTCAGATCCTGATCAACGTAACCGATGTAATCACGGACACGATCAAGCACCCAATCGGTAAAATACCGGACACCGGGCCCGCTTTTTCCCTGTCGAGTGGTACGGACAGTCCGCTGTTTGGCGCGCTCGGCACGCGCGCCAGTAATCACCCCATTTGATGCCATGGCATCGAGAACAATATTGGCACGTTTCGCGGAATCTTCTGGATCAACCAGCGGGTTGTAACGACTTGGCGCCTTTGGCAATCCAGCCAGAACTGCCGCTTCGTAAAGATTAAGGCGCCGAGGGTCGGTTCCGAAATAGTGCCGGGACGCGGCATCAATGCCATACATCCCCGATCCGAAATAAATACGGTTCAGATAAAGCGACAGAATCTGTTGCTTGGAAAATTTGAATTCCAGCCAAAGCGCCAGCAGGACTTCTTCGATTTTACGCCCGAAATTGCGTTCCGGTGACAGGAACAGATTCTTTGCAAGTTGCTGGGTGATCGTGCTGCCGCCCTCGGCGATACGCCCTGACATCAGATTGACCCAGCTGGCACGCAGAATCCCCAGAATATCGATACCAAAGTGATCGTAAAACCGGCGATCTTCGATGGAAACAAACGCCTGTCCGACATGGTCCGGCAGATCTCCGACCTCTACCGGGCTACCATAACGATCACCGTAAGAACCGAGTACCACGCCATCAACGCTGACCACGCGGATGGAAGGCTTACGTTCGCTGGCAACCTCGAAGCTCACCTTTTCAGGCAGTCCGTAACCGTAATAAGCAACCACTCCGCCAGCAATAACCAGCGCCCAAATGCCCATAATAACAATAAAACGTGCAATCGCCTCGGGCCCCGGGATCATCCCGCCGATTTTGCTTAAAATGCCCGACCCGTTTTTCTTGCTGCTGGTACTACTTCCGCTGCTAACGCGCTTCTTGTTGCGTTTACGCGGCGTCGTTGCCCCCTTGCGCACGGTCTGCTGTCGTTTGAATGGTCTTTGGGCCACGAAGCACCTTTGATATCAAATAGGGACGCCGGTTTGTGCCCGTGAACGCCCGATCTGTCAACATATCTGCCAGATTTGTGGACGACAGGTGCCAAACCGCTCCACTCAGCCATTTCGACTGAAATTTACAGGTTGTGCCCCAACATCGGCAGGAGACCCCAATCCCCTGCTCATTCGACGATCTTACTGCTTTTCATTCGATAAATCGTTTTTCCACATATCTGCTACGCCATCACTTTCACGGCGTCGTTGTGATGCGGCTCGAATCATCGAACGAATTGGTAAACCATCATGTGCATCTAGCATAAATAACCGCCAAAGAGACGCAAGCTCTACATCGCCGCGGATTTGCGGAATTCGGCTATTATCGTCATTCCCCGCCCAGACAACCGTAATCAGGTCGGACGTAAAGCCGGTAAACCAAGCATCGGACGCACCGCTATCCTGTGTGCCATACCCGGCAAACGGTCGGTCCAGACGAAGCTGTGGGTCTGTGACGCTGGAAAACAGCGTATAGGCACCCTGAATGGCTTCGTCTGTCAGGCGCTTTTGGACCGTTTGCTCGACGCGCTGGTAAACCAATTCGCCGGTTCCGGCAAAAGCCACCCTGTTGACCAGACTAAGCTGTACCGGTTTACCTGAATTTTGCGGTAGGGCGTGAATGGATGCGATATCGGCCAAGGTCACCGGATCAAGACCAACTACCGTCCGGATATCGTTCGAAAGCGGGCTTTTGACCCCGATGGCCTGGGCGTATTCCTTGACCTTTAGCAAACCAAACTGATCGGCCAGATTGACCGGCACAGTATTGACATCACGCACAAAGGCTTCGCGCAGTGAAATCTGTCCGCGATATTCGTGATCCGGATTTACCGGTCGCCAGCCGCCCACTGCCATACGGTTGTCACGCACCCATTGGGCAGGATCACTGTTTTCATTCATCGCATAGTAATAGGGAACAATTTTGATCATCCGGCCCGGGAAATGGTGAACATCCAATGCCCGGTTGGGACGAAACGGGCTGTAACTGGCACCGCCAACAATCGCACGAATACGACCATCCGGGCTCATGGATAACAAAGCCGCCTGCTCAACGCCCTTGGGCTTCAGGCGAAGATTGGAAACCTCGCGCACGACGTCCTGCGCCAGACGCTGAATGGTCAAATCAATGCTGGTGGTGACTTCGATATCGCGGCTTGTATAACCGATCCGAGAAGCGACCTCATCCATCACCATATCGACAACATAGCTTGAAACCACACCATCCCTGTACTGAACATCCATCTTTGGCTCGACCAGTGTAAGGGCGGATACACGATCAAGTTCGATATATTTATACCGCCCCATATTCAGAAGGATTTCGTTGGCCGCATTCGCTGCGTCACGGGGATGATATAGCGGATCAAATTTTTTCGGGTCATTCATCGCAGCCGCAAGAACGGCGGCCTGATGCAGCGTTATCCGTTCGGCCGGACTGCCGTACCAGATACGCGATGCCGCAGTGATCCCGAATATCCCGCGCCCCATATAGCTGCGTTCAAGATAGCTGCGCAGAATGGTTTTCTTGTTGAATTTAAACTCAAGCCATAGCGCAACCAGAAGTTCCTGCAAGTGGCGACCTGCACTGACTTCCGGGGTTTTAAAGAAGCTTCGTGCAACCCGCATCGTGATGGTCGAACCAGGAATATCGTTGCTTGAAAAGACACGCACAAAGTCGCTGGTCGATACCCCGAAGTGGCCATAAAATCCGGGATCGGTTCCTGCGACGAACACATTCTGTATTCGTTCCGGAATGGTGGTAAGGGATACGTCCTGGCTGTATCGCCCCTGAACAATTTCAAGCGTTGCACCATCAAAGCCCATGATACGGACTTCGGGGCTTCTGATCATGTTGCGGCTGAAATCAAGATTGGACTGAATTGTCAGTACAATCGCCATCACGGCAGCGAACCCGATTAACGAGAAAAAGCCGATCAGCAGCGTGCGCCGACGACGACGCCGGCGCCTGATGATACGCAGTTCACGTTCTGTAATTTCCTGCATTGCCGCCTGCGCGGCATTTGCACCACCGCGTTGCGGTTCGTCCCGTTCTTCTTCTGCCACGCCCGGTTCCGCTTTTCCCACAGGTTTACTATGCCAACGTACAGTAAACCGACAAGCTATTAATAAAGTACTTCTCCCAAACGCAAACAGGGCAGCCCAATGGACTGCCCTGCATATTTCTGCGACTTCTGTGAATTGACGCATAAATCCAGAAACTAGCAATACGGTTACCAATGCAATCCTGAAGTTTGCGACACATTTGCCTAGAAGGCATTGAAGCATAAATTCGGAATTTACTCGTGCTTCAAAAAAAAACCATCTAAACCAATATCTTAGAAACATTCAATTTATGCCGATTTAAAAGCATTCCAGCTTTTTGCGTCCCACTTTGCAAGCGCATGATGGGGTTTACATGATCGATAGTAACGTAGCAGGTTCCGGCTTGAAACAGGGTTTAGCTTAGCAACCTTGGGAGCTGTTCAGTGCATATGTCTTCAATTGATCTTTTCTAACTCAGCAGCCACCGAGCGGAAGCTGTTCAAACCTGCCTCGAGGTTGTCGATAATCTCGGCAGCCAAAATGTCAGGATCAGGAAGATTGTCGAGGTCAGTCGCGCTTTTATCCTTGAGCCAAAATACATCCAAACTGGCTTTATCGCGCGCCAAGAGCTCTTCGCGCGTAAAGGGACGCCATCGACCATCAGGGTTCTCGTCACTCCAGGTAGCAGAACGTTTGCGCCGGTCCGCGGGATTAAAGCAGGAAACAAACTCTTCGAGATGAGAATAGGTAAGCGGCTTTTGCTTCAATGTATGGTGCACGTTGGTTCGATAGTCGTAATACCAAACATCCGATGTTTGCGGATCGGGACTGGCCGCGCGGTTATCAAAGAAGATCACATTCGCCTTAACACCCTGCGCATAGAAAATTCCTGTCGGCAGTCGGAGGATGGTGTGAAGGTCTGTCGTCGCCAAGAGCTTCCTACGAATTATCTCTCCAGCGCCACCTTCGAACAGCACATTGTCAGGCACAACAACGGCGGCCTGCCCAGTGGTCTTCAGCATCGTGCGAATATGTTGGACGAAGTTGAGCTGCTTGTTGGACGTCGTGGCCCAAAAATCCTGGCGATTGTAGCTCAGATCATCGGTTTCCTGTTCGCCTTCATCATTGGTGAAACTCATCGAGCTTTTCTTGCCGAAAGGAGGATTAGCGAGGACGTAATCGAAGGTCTGAGATGGGGACGAAATCAAGGCATCTGCGGGAGAAACCAATGGCTCCCCAATAATATCTCCAATCCCATGCAGGTACATGTTCATAAGGCATAGACGACGCGTGCCAGCAACGATCTCATTGCCATGGAACGTGGAGTTTTTCAGGAATGCCTTTTGGTCTTTATCCAAACGCTGATTAGCTGGGTCAGTAAGGAATTCATGCGCAGCAAGGAAAAAGCCGCCAGTACCACAAGAAGGGTCGGCAATAGTCTTTCCCGGTTCTGGTCGAACGCATTCGATCATCGCTCGGATCAAAGCGCGTGGTGTGAAGTACTGTCCAGCGCCTGATTTCGTATCCTCGGCGTTGCGTTCTAGCAGTCCCTCGTAAATGTCCCCCTTAACATCTGCACCCAAAGTAACCCACTGTGTTCCATCGACCATATCGATAAGACGAGAGAGCTTTGCTGGGTCTGTGATCTTATTCTGCGCCTTCGTGAAGATTTGCCCGAGCATGCCCTTCTGCTCGCCGAGCATGCGCAGCAACATAACATAATGCGCTTCTAGCTCTGCCCCTCGGCGGGTCGTTAGGCTTGTCCAATCAAAGCCTGACGGTATGCCCACATCGCGACTATAGGGTGGCTTTCCGAATTCATCTGCCATCTTCAGAAAGATCAAATAGGTCAGCTGTTCTAGATAGTCACCGTAACCCACGCCGTCATCGCGTAGCGTTGTGCAAAAACTCCAGACTTTCGAAATGATTGGGGCGGTGTTCATGTTCGTATCCTATGCTGTCGCCAAGATGTCCTCGACGAATGGCTTGCTTTTATAAGTTTGAAGAATGCGTTTAGAAAAAGTGCAAAGTTCGGTGTCCGGGGTCAGTCGGCGCTTAAGGTCTCGAACCGCCGCCGAATAAATTTTTTTCGCGTTCATGTCCCCTTGAACATGGCGTTTCAGATATTTTTCGGCTTCTGACACTTTTTCTTGTATCTCGATTGAAACGCATCGCCTGGCTTCTTCTAGGTCTGAGTGGTTTAGGTGATAGGCCTCGATAGAATCTAGCGCTCTCCGACGATCTGGATCTGCTTCTTCTTTACTTCTCGGAACCGCACGGCCGTCGCTCAAAAAATCAATTGCACCTGGATCTGCTGCATCGCATGGATCCAATAAAACCGGGTCCTCCTGATCGACTTCGTCCTGACATGTAGCCCGTTCGCATCCCTCAAAAAGCGGGAAGTCTTTACCTTTTCCAGCTACCTCACCGGTTTTTGGGTCAGTCCTTCTGCTGTTACAAAACGTGCACGCAAATCGAAAATTGTCGAACCTATATGCGGCCCATTTATACTTCGACTTCGGACGATAGTGATCTACGGCTCCATCCGACCTCGATTGCTTCATCTCACAATAAAAACATTTGTTATGTGAAGCCTCCTTCAGCACCGGCTTACATAACGCCCAAACCTCGCCGTGATCCTTGATTTTGTCTTCGCCGTCGGCCTTAGCTTTAGCAACTGCTTCATCAAACCCGGCTGGAGGCCGTTTGTAAGCAAGATCGATAAATCTCATTCGGCCCCCTCCACATCGATTTCCTCTAATGCTTTACGAACTAGGCGACGCGCCTCGTCGGGATCAAGCTCAAAATCACTATCGGATGTTTCTGTATTCGCATCCTTTGCCTCAGCAGCACGCGCCCTCAAGTACCCGCTATAGACCGGATCACGCATTTGATGTCGAAAGCCCAATACCTCGAGAGTGGATGTAATATTTTCGAGTTCAGCTTTTTCATCTTCGGAAAGTTTATCTTTGACTGACAGGCCCCTCTGTTTCTCGAGCAGATCTTGCGTGGTTGTGTCTACTGCTGCGTTAAGGCCGAACAAGTCGCTTGTTATTACGCCTGCATATCCCATTCCGATGGGATCAAGAGCTGGTTCTCCAGCGCTAATGCTCATTGTTTCTTCGTCACGCTGCAAAATTTGGACTTGTTGCTTTTTCAGCTCCGCAACCGCAATCGGATTGTGTGTCGCCAAAAGGACATGACTTGATTGGCTGCTATCCTGCTCGTCTTGGAGGAAATCTCTGATGTGCTGGATATACTCGACGCTCCAGCGAGGGTTGAGATGAGTGTCCGGTTCATCCAGGAGAAAGAGACTTTCCTCGGCCGAGGTAAACTGGAGGAGACCCAGAACTGTCAATAGTTGCTGCTCCCCTTCACTCAGTTCGCGGAACGTGACGGAACCATCATTCTTTTTAAGCTTAACCCTGATGCGCACTTCTTCAATCAGGTCTGAAACATGTGTACTTTCAAGATCTCGGAAAAACTCAGCTGATGTTTTGTCTCTCGCGAGCTCGCGTAGGGCACCGATGTCTTTGGCGAAAAGATAAAGATACTCTACCATTCGAGAACGTCGAACATCATACGTTTCACGCCGTTTGATACGGATTGGAGCAAGCGAGATTTCGTAGAGCTTGGCGAGAAAATCGCGGACAATACCTCTGGAGTTCCAAAAACGTTTATCTCCACCCGACGCATTCTTATTGTACCAATAGGGCTGCTTCAGCACGAAAAGAACTGATTCAATACCACCCTCTTCAAGGCCAAGTTGCTCCTGCAAGAACCGATCTGTTTTTGCCTTGTTGTTCACAATGAACGACAGCAGTACGAAATTGCTGTGCACGGGCTCAGCGAAGAACATCCGCTTTAACCCCGGATCTTTATTTGCAATTAGTTTGTCGTCATAGTTCTTCAGGTAGGCGCGAAAGACATCTTTCATCCTATCGCTTTCTCCTGAATAGTATCCAAAAAGGAAGCGAGGCAGATGCTCTGAGTTTTCCCCCTTCAATCTCGTGGCAGTTACCTGTTCGCCCTCCAGGTCTTCAAATGACGCATCCACTGGATAGGGCTCAGGTTGATCACTCTTTTTGATGGTTTTGGCGCGGTAAACATCCTTTCGCGTGGGGTCCGCATCGATGAAAACCCAGCGATCTTCAATTTCATAAGCAATACGATACTTCAGAGATGGCAAACGTTCTGCCATCAAAAGGTCTCGAAAGATAATTGTCAGAGCTTCGAGCACATTGGATTTCCCGGTGCCATTACGCCCAATGAGCACGGTAATCAGATGATCTTGTGAGAAATCTATCGTCAGGTTTTTAAGGTTTTTGTATTCACCCAGCCAGAGCCAATCAATACGCATCAGCCCACCTCGACTTTCGCACGACGCAACCAGTCCTCGTCGCCGCGTCTCTCCACTTCAATCAAGCCGCGTTCCAAATAGTCCTTAAGCTGACGATAGAATACCTCGACTTCATCAGAGGTAGCTCCATCCGCAACCTTCAACTCCATGGCGGCCTTGGATGCCGCGACCCAGCCCTTGTGCTTTTCGAGAACTTTGATGAGATCAGTCAAAGTCGGCCTCCTTGCTGCAGCTTTTCTCACTGGATTGGATTTGCGGGTCCGCTTTGCGGTCCTTTCGTTCTCTGCCTTCTCAACCTTGATACGCTCTAGAAGCATCTTTGCATTCTCATCCTCAGGGTCTTGAGAGACAAGTTCACCGGCGAAGGCCTTTTTAAGGATGGATTGACGCAACGCATCAGCGCGCTTGAGACCTGCATCAATCTCTCCCTCTAGCACTTTGACCCCATCGAGCTGGGCGTCTAGGAGGCGCACAATCTCGATTTGTTCGGCGAATGTGCATATGGGGACTTCAAGCTGCTGCAATTCTTTTGCGTTAATATTATTTACGCCACTTGTCGATTTCGCATTACTTTCTATCTGAGCTCTTACTCTTGGCTCCATCATCACATAAACAAGATACTCTGGCATGAGAGAACCTTGTATTGAGCGAAGGCGGATCAAATACCCTGCAAAGACGAACTGTGTGTCAACTGACCGAACCAATGCAGGCTTTCCGACCAATGAAATACTTCCATTAGAGCGAATAGTCAGAACATCGCCCTCAATCAATCGGTATTGATCAATTTCCGATTCATCAAAATTGGCAGATTTGAGATCGTCAGCATCGATAACACCAGCAGCAATATTAGGGATACGAAGAACCCCTGTTTCGCCTCCATTGTAGTCGCTTTTCTTGGACGTTCCGTACGCCGGCTCATCTATCAGCAAGCCGAGCGGCAACTCAGTCCAGCCTGGTGCACCAGTACTTTTTTCTTCAGCAGAGATTTCCTTTGGTTTCTTAGGCTTAGGCGGTTTTTTACCTATCTCACCATTGATTCTCCAATCTGAAACTGCCTTTTCCCAAACTTCCAGAGCCGCTTGGTAGCGAAACTTCCGCTCGAACCGGATGCGAGCAAGTAGGGTTTCAGTATCTTCCAGCTTGTCCGCATTTTTTGTGCGCCAATCCGCTGTAAGGCGACCTTCGAAGGCAGCTTTTAAAAGAGACTGACGGTACAAGACGAGCGATGCTCTCGCCGCATTCAGGCACTCGACACCCTTGTCGACTTCATCAAACAGCGCCTCAATTTTCTTTACTATGCGACGTTGTTCTTTGAGGGGAGGAACAAGAATAGGAATGGCCACCAAAGCAGATTTGGTAAGCTTGAGCCGAGTTGTCCCCGTGACATGTTCCTCATATCGGATGAAATTTAGATAGTGGCAGAGATAGCGGTTATCCCCGAGTGCACGCACAATATGCGCGTGGTTATTGACCCAAAACTTACCGTCAACCAAGTATGCTTTCGGCTTGATCCGGTCGAGGAAGGGGGCTCCGTCTTCACCAATCAGAACATGTTGACCTTCGAACAAATATCCATCGATTACATCGACCTGACCGGTAGCGCCATAGTACGGGAAGAGTTCATCAGAGCTTTTACCCTCAATTCGCTGTTTACGCTCCTGCGAATTGATTGGAATGCGCTTAAAGTCGAGTATCTCGCAAATATCGTCTAAAGGGGCTTCAGCCCATCCGCGCGGTATATCTGTCATGCTGACAACGCCTCATTCATCTCGCTCATGACGTCGTCCATTCTATCGCCAAACAGTGAGTACATCTGGCCTAGCCCCCCTTTTCCATTAAAGGGAGCCATGTCCAAATCGTCGCGCTCAATCGTAAAAGATGTCGCGAGATGGTCGCGGATCATACGTAGCCATTCCATTTGTTGTTCAGTAAACTTCTCCCCCGCGCCAGAGTGGCGTTTTAATATCCAATTCTGGAAATTCCGACGCACCCTCTCAGAATGCCGGGTCAGTGTATCATCCAGCCCAGTCACTCTGCGGATTAATGCGACCAAAGCAGTCAAGTCACCAGCCGGATTGTCGCCCTTGTAATCATCAAGATGGGCGTAAGCACGCCAGACAGTCAGTGGGGCTAAGCGCGGGCGATCCTCCGACAGTTTCCTCAGCACTTCTTTGATCATTGCGTACGTCACTTCTGAGCGGCGCGCAGGTGTATTGAAATAGATGGAAATGGCCTCAATCTCATCGCGGTTTTCGATCAGATACGCTTCGAACTCTTGTGCGATCTGTTTTGCATTTTCGTCAGCATCACCAGCCCAGCCCGCGTTCAAGAGTTCATCCAGATTCTCATGGTCTATCGTTTGCTCGTTATCCCTGCGAACCGTATCCATTAGGTTGATGAGCGGACCGGTAAAAATGTTGGCAGCCTGTTTGACACGCTCATCACGCGCAACCTGCATCGCCGCATCATCGGGCTCTGAATGGCCCGCGGCCTTCGCGTCGGCTTCTACTTTGTCAGGATCAATGGCATCGAAAAGATCACGCACAATCGCGGTTAAGGATGTACCAGCTTCGGCTGCGATCTTTTTCTGATCATCGTCGCTCAATTTATTATTGAGTCTGGCGAGACGCGCAGCGAGGGAGCTGACCGTTTCCTCCGAGCGATCCCCCAACATCAAACCCATCGCGAGATCCCTGAATGGAACGGAGGGTTTGGTATCGAGCGGTTGACTTGCCGTCTTGAGTGACTTCGTCACACCTACAGCATCAACAATTACGTAGTGAGTTTTGGCTTGTGCAGAAGGAGAGACCTTTTTCAGATCATCGGGTTTAAGAACGCGGGTGCCACGTCCTTTCATTTGCTCGAAATAGTTCTTCGATTTCACGTCCCGCATGAAAATCAAACATTCCAAAGGCTTCACGTCCGTACCTGTTGCGATCATGTCCACAGTCACAGCAATACGTGGGTAATAGTCGTTTCGGAATGCGGATAGCGATGATTTTGGGTTCTTTGCACCATTGGTGATCTTGCGGCAGAAGTCATTTCCTTCACCAAACTCTTGGCGTACCGTTTGGATGATGTCATCAGCGTGGCTATCGGTCTTTGCAAAGATCAGTGTTTTTGGCAGTTCCTTCCTGCCCGGGAAAATTTCTGGCCAACTATTGTGGAAGGTTCGAATTACGGTGCGGATTTGGTCAGGGTTGACGACAGATCTGTCAAGCTGAGTAGCGGAATAGGCCTGATCCTCGTCCTGCGTTTCCCATCGCTTAGCCCTTGTTTCACGTTCACGTTTTTCGACCAACTGCTCAGCTTTTAGTGTCTCGCCCCCCTTGGTGATCTTTGTCTCGATCAGATAGATCTCGTTCCCAACATTTACTTTGTCTGCGACGGCTTTTTCATGGGTGTATTCACTGACAACGTTCTTTTGGAAGAAACCATAGGTGCGGTTATCTGGCGTTGCCGTAAGGCCAACGATATATGCATCGAAGTACTCAATGACCTGTCGCCACAGGTTATAAATAGACCGATGGCATTCATCAATAACAACGACGTCAAAGTACTCGGGAGGTAGCTTGGCGTTATACACAACCGGCAACGGCTCTTTGCGGCGCCACTTTTGCTCGGCCGGATTTTCATCTTCCGCATCTTCGCTCAGCTCCTCGCCCTTTAGTGTGGCGTACATCCGTTGGATTGTGGAAATCACGATTTGGCTGTCATTCGAGATCGATGGAGATGTTAGACGCTGAACGTTGTAGAGCTCTGTGAACTTCCGATTGTCGTCATTCGGAATGAAACCCATGAACTCCTGTTCTGCCTGCTCCCCAAGGTTTGTCGTATCAACGAGGAACAAGATACGACGGGCTCCTGCGTGCTTCAAAAGCCGGTAGACTTGGGTGATCGCAGCAAAGGTCTTACCTGACCCTGTCGCCATTTGGACGAGCGCACGAGGCTTGTCAGCCTTTAGGGATTTCTCAAGATTTGTAATCGCAATGATCTGGCAATCGCGCAATCCATCGTGATTGAGCTCAGGCAGTGCAGCTATGCCAGATCGCAAACTCAGTGGCGCCTGAACCCAAGATTTAAGGGTTGAGGGCCGATGAAATGTAAAGACCTCACGCGAACGGGGGTTAGGGTCTAGTCCGTTGGTAAACCGTGTTATCTGGCCTGTTGCTTCATAAAGGAATGGCAACGGTTTTGCGTTCGTCACCCATTTCAGCTTCGCGTTGGCATAACCTTCCGATTGTTCTTCTACAGATGTCAGGCGAACGCCCCAACTCTCCGGCTTTGCCTCAACCACTCCGACGGCTTGCCTGTCGATAAATAGCACGTAGTCCGCAGGCCCAACGTCAGTGTCGTACTCCCGAACTGCGACTCCTAGTCCTGCATTGAAATCAATGGATTTTTTGTCTTGAACAGCCCAGCCGGAAGCAACCAACATACGATCAATGTTGTCGCGCGCCTTCTGTTCTGGGGATTGGTTCCTATCCATTCTTAAAGCCTATTCGTCGCCCACCAGCGCCCAAACCTGCTGCATGGGAAGCTCGGCCTGAAGTTCTTTTGGAAGCTTTGTATAGACGTCTTGAATTTCGCGCACGAACTCTTCTGCATTCCAAAGACGAATGTTAAAGAAGTCCCGTCGGGCCTCCTCTTCCACAGTTCCTTTGAAACCGCCCCACGAGACAAACAAGCCATGCTCTGCACCAAACTTCTGCATAACGCCTTTTAACTCGTCATAGTCCTTAGACCCAATGGCAGCATCGGTCGATTTCACTTGGACGCAAAGGCGCGGGTCATCAAACCCCATCGGCCCCCGCCCAGCTAAAATATCTGCCCCGCCATCAGCACCTTTTCTTTTGTTCACGCGGACTTCAAAGCCTTGAGCCCTCAGCACTTCAGCAACGAGCTCTTCCATTCGGTGACCTTTAAACTTGCGCCCGATAAAATCACTGATTTGCTGCCGAGCAATTTGCGCAAGATCGAGAGCGTCCTCGTCTGATGTTGAAGTACCGTTATCGTCAGCGAATGGATTTGAATACGATAATTCTTTGCCTGAGAGGACAGCCTTAATTCGTTCTTCCGCATTATTTTTCATGACGCGGAAGACTGTAAGAGCCGAACCAAAAGAATAGAGGATATTTTGCTCAAAAGCGCTGCGGGGAATGGGCTCGCCAATCCAATCTATGCGTCGACTGTGCCGCGCGTCCTCAGGGTTTTCAGCGATGTATTCGTAATCACCTGCTACTTTCCCAAAAGCAATTGCAGGCCGTGTTTTTAGCGGCAGGGCAAAAATATCGCCAATTTCGAAAGACTTAACAAAGTTGAACACCTGACCTGCGTGATTCCGAGCGGTGCCAAGTTTCAGGTCTGGATAGGTTTGCTCAACACGTTCGAGAACCTCTTCTCTTGACGAGATCTTCGAGAGATCACCAAGCTCGCCCCAACCAATGAATGCGCGACCTTCCTCAAGTGCAAGGTTTTCGCGCTCACCGTACCTTCCTGCTCGCGCCACCCAAACAGTCATTCTATAGCCCCTTCGGAACTACGCATCGAGCTTCGATGTAGATCCGTGTTTCAACCTAAAATCGCCTGAATCACCACGATCCACCCAAGAAGCTAGGCCCAAGGAGGGTCACCGCAAAAACTAACGAATGAGCGGTTATCTCTTTAGCTTTGAGATTTCTAGACATCTCTTTGATTTTCGAAATATATTAGGTCGTGGTGCACCCTGAACTATAACCATTTTGAAAATACCGAAAAATCAGGCTACAGGCTAGTCGCGAACCAGCGATAACTAATTAAACTTTAAAAAGAACTTTACACCCCTTCTTCGGCAAACAGTTCAAACACGACAGCGGCCCCTGAAGTTATTGCTGATCTCCGAAACAAGTGTTGTAGCCCTCCATCAACCTCTGGCCCTGTAACTGACCTTACGCCTAGCTCTTTTTGGCTACCAGGCCCTAGGCGAAAACATGAATCGCCTTCAACTTCTCGATCCCATCCAAGGAACCTGCCTGCGAATGCGCACGCCTACCGGAATAGTGGTTGCGCCTAGACTTCCTCTATGCACAAGGTCACATATTGATTCATGATTTCCTGTAGAATAAATAAGTTATTTAATTTTTCTTTTCTTCGGCACGCAAACGAAGAGATGTAACATCCGCATGGGCCTGAATAAGATCGTTCGTGAGCCGCCTAACATCCGCCCTTAGCGCTTCCATAAACAGATCACGTTTTGCCAGTTCAGATTTTAGTTCGCGCGCAACTGCCTCTGCGGCTTCACGTTTGCGGCGCTCGCTGTGATAGAGGTCGCTTGCCTGGATCTTCTCATTCGATAGAGGTGAATCTGCAGTACTTTTGCTGTCCTCCATCGGGAGAGCTTTGAGAAGATCTGTCACCTGGTTTCCGATATCGTTTTTTGCTTTGCATGCTTCATAAGCAATAGTGTGTTTAAGTACGTCAATCAGGGCCTCAACCAGATGACTTGCTGCCTTCTGAGCAACCCGGTCCGGAGATTGATCAGTTAAACCTGAATTTTCATTCGACGACTTACCGCAAAGCTCATGGATCACATCCTGAATGCGCTGGTGAGACCCTCCGCCAAGATGCGCACGGACCCGACTGACGTTCACAGTTTCCCCATTTTCAAGCATCGCCTGAACTTGCGCCTGAATCATGCCCTTTGTGTAATGCGCGATACGTGCCATCTGCTCTATCTTAATAGCCATAAATAATTTATATTAATTTAAAATAAGTTATTTTTATTGATTTGGCAAGACCGAGAATCACACGCTTCTTATCTAATTGGATGGCAACGCTACTGGGTCCAGTTGCTCTTGCTCAACCGGTAGAGCTCCTGATTTTAGCGCACAATAAGATTCATAGACGTCTGAATTGACCGGAAGGTCAAACGGCGCAGTGCGCATTTCATCCGCAGCGCGATTCACGGGCTGATCGATGCGCATCTGATGACTGCGGAGCTGTCCGCCAGCCAATTGATCGAGAAAATGAAATATCCTCAGGCCGTCAAAATCAATATCACCCCAATGGTAGAGTTGGTTCGATGGAATAAGGGTGCAGATCTGCTTGAATAGAGCCTGTGTTGCGCGTGATGGAAAGCCACCGGTATAGAGAACAAGGTCAGCCTGTGACGGATTACATTCTTCGCAATAGCGGACAAAGGAGACGTAATTTTCGATGGTAAGCAGGGCGCGGGGTCGGGTGACATATTCGATTGTCCCGATCTGTTGCGGCGGGACTCCCAAAAAGGACCATCCGGTATCACGCAACTGCCGCACCGGACCTGATATCAGGATCGGTTGCGGGATTTTTTCCAACCCCAGTGAAGACAGATGATCTACCGGCGCGTGGCTCTCATCTGCACAGCAAGCCGGATCAATTTGGCGTGCAATTGAAATGACGGCTGTAAGATTTCCTTCCAGTGCCTTGGAATTTCCGCATACACGCCGAGAGAAGGTGCGGAAATCAAGATCAGGGTGCGTGTTCAGGCGTCGGGAGCGTTCGACTATCCCGTGGGCCAACTGAATGGGACAGATCAACTCTTCCCAGTTTTCCGCGCTATAGCGCCCCCATTGCTTCGCGCGCTGCCACTTTTCCAGCAGTTCATCGCGCAATTGTGAAGGAAGCTGGATGGTTCCCAGAGATCGAGTCAATTGGGAAATCGCGTCCGCGCTTTGCCTTGTCGCCGGGGTACGGCTTAGAAACTCATAGAGCACATCCGGATTTGTTAATTTGGCCGCCTCAATGATGTTGCGCCGTCGGCCTTGGCCAAATCTCAGTGAAATTGCTCCGTAGTCGGCAGCAGTCTTGAGCTGCTTCTCGAAAAGCTCTACAGAATGCGCGTGCACAAACCCCTCGACGTCCGGATAAACAAACAGACGCGTGCTGGCGGGATTTGCTTCATGTCGATCGAGAAGGCTTTCAAGCGCCTCTCGGGCATTCGTGAATCGTATCTTGCTCACTGAGCAGCACTTTGCTTGTCGTCAAGTCGCTTCTTTAAGTCGGCATCAGACAGATTTGCTGGATTGATCTCACGCATTGCTTGACGGGTCCGTTCTTTGATCACGTTGGTTGTTGTGTGCGATTCATTGCCATAACGTCCGACCAGAACCGTTGCATCAACGACTTCTTCCATTTGAGCACGTTTTTCGCGCGGTGTGGCGGTCAGGACTTGCAGCCCGATGTTCTGGAAAAGCTGCATAATTGCTTGCAGGTTGGCGGCATCTAGATTGGCAAAGGCTTCATCAAATAATGCCAGCCCAAAGCCCGATTGCGGTTGAGAAGGGTTTATGCGACCACCATGGTACAGAGATGCAAGCGAGGCACCAATTGTGATGTAAAACGGCGCCATGATTTCGCCACCCGATCCGGTACCACTCCGGAAACTGTAGCTGGTTTCGCGCTTGGTATGTTGATCAACCATTTTCAACTCAAAGACGAAGTAATTCCGGTAATCCTCAAAATCAGAAAAGTCATAAGCCGGGTTCTGCAAAAGTCCCTCTACTTTTGCTAGTGCATCGCGATGCGGATGATCATCCGGGACAGCCGCACCGAATAAGGGGAGCTCGTCTAGTCGAAGATCTTCATGATCTGCTTGGGCAAGCACCAGAATGTCTCTGAAGTCGTCTTTCAGGATCTTGTGCAAGCTGTAATGCTCATTGGTCAAACAATGGGCTGTCAGATTGAGATTAATTTCTTTGATTTCGGTATCGAGAATATCCACGCGCTCACGAAGCTCTGACAAGAAATGCTCTCGAAACATACGGGTGGCCTGTTCCGCAGCTTCTCTGGTTTCTTCCTGATATTCGATCAAATGGTCACTCTCGATGAAGCTGATGGTGCTTTTCACCCAAGGGGCAATCGCTGTTTGCACCAGATCACCATGTAGAAATTGATTTGTTTCGCCGAACCCCAGGAAATAGCTGCGCATCTCATTGTGGATTTGCCCGGCAAGTTCTTGTGATTGTTTCCAAATGTTATCGTGTGTTTCTTGGCTTTGTTCGGCAATCTTCCGTAACCCGCTTCTGATAGTCCCCGGCTTTTTTGTATTGGTTTCATATTCCGCTCGGAGAGCCGCCCGACCTTTGAAGGCAATCGCCAATTCGGACTTGAGCGCGCCATAGGTTTTCTTTCGTGAGGCGATTTTACCGCTCTCGTCGTGCGAAACAGCTCCATTGAGAGTGGTTTGCGCCCCCTTTATGAGGGTTGCGCATTCGGTCACTCGTTTTTTTGCTGCATCCCGGTCTGCGTCAATTTCGGTCAGGTTTGTGATACATGTCGATTTACGCTCTTGTAGATCCCGATCCATCTCCGAAGAGAGCATGGCGAGTTTCTGATCAATCTCCGCAATCCGCTCGTCAAAACTGTCCATTTTTCCAACTAGATTTTCGAGGGTTTCCTCACCTTTCGCAGCTTCAATTACGTCGGACAGTATCTTACAGAAGGTTTCATAACGGCTCTTATCTTCGTGTGCCTCATTTGCTGCAGCCCTGGCGGTTTCTACTTTGCTGGTCAGAAATTGGAGGTGCAGCGCTGCTGCGCCCGCGCCCAACCGTCGATCATTGACTGACCGGCTCGTCACTGCGATGCCATCATCATATGTGCCATCGCGCATGATTGCCCGGCCGGGTTTGCCAAGATCAGAAAGTTGGTTGGCCTGGAGAATTGAACCCAAGCGAAATATGACAAATGCAACGGCCTGAGGCTCTGATGAAGCCAATGCATTTGCAAGTGTTCCCGGGGTGGTTGATGTCGACATTTTTTGCAGTTTGTCGGTGCGGGCAATCCGGCATCGTGAGAAAGCGCGACGATCTCTACGCAAGATTTCAATTGCGTCCCTAACCTGCTCAGGGGCAACGAACAACGCTTCGCGATCCGGGCCGAGCATGGCCTCAGAAGCGTCGCGCCATTCTTCCTCAACAACTTCGACAAGCTCACAAAGCCGTTTGGGCTTCATCCCTGAAGCTTCAAGCTTGTTTATCAATGCAGCCACATTTGGTGAGACCGGAACGGATCCGCCTTTGGTCGATCTCACGTCCTGTTCCAGGCTCGCAAGAAGCTTCGAGGCGGTCGATAGTTCGCCGCAGACCTCATCATATCGAACTTTGAAGGAATCCAGAGCAGTTGACAGCTCTGTGGTTGCTGTTCGTAGCAAATGGTCAATGCGTCCAGCATTCACAGGCCAATCTGGCTGGGTGCAGCGGGTCATCTCGTCATTCAGGGCGACGAGCAGAGATAACGCCTGATCAAATCCATGAAACTCCTGACGGTGTTCCTGAGTGATCAGGTGTTTGATGGGAAGCAGTGTCGCGCGTTTTGTTGTGATTTGGTTGCGCGTGAGTTGGCGCTGAAAATCGAGGTTTTTTTGCCGATACTTTTGTTGATCGCGCTTTTGCTCGATCCCTTCAGCGCGGATCAAACTTTCGATCTCTTCTTTTTCGGCCTCAAGGCTAACTTTTCGCTCTTCGATACGTTCCAGCTCCGCCGTAAGCTCTTCGGTGGTCTGCACCCATTTCCTGATATCGGCACGTATTTCGCGAACTTCTATGCCAGTTATCAAAAATCGCGCACGTGCGACCACATATTTTTCGATATCAAGCTGTTCAAGAACATCTCGATGTTCATGGATGCGCTGTTCTATTGCTTTCAGGCGTTCCAGTTTTTTTGCCAAAGTCTCGGAAACATCCTTGGCTTTGTAATAGGTTTGGATAGATGTCCGGACCGCGGCGATATCAATCGGGTTGGGTTCCAGCAAAAAATGTCTGACGAAAGCGTCGGCCGATGCCATTCGCTCGAAAGCCAGCCCGCGGACCAGAGTTTTGAGCAGACGGCGCGGTTCAATCCGTTGGCCTGCTGGGGTCAGATGATGAAGGTATTCGGAAATGTAATCTTCAGCCCGTGACGTGGAGCCAAAAAACATCGGCGCAACGGTTAGAGCCTCGGTTTTGACCTTGATACGGTCCTCAAATGCCATCCAGTCCAGAACAGACGCCATGTTGCTGTCACCGGCAGCATCGAACTCAAGGAAGTCGTCACAACTCAATGCCACGCCGGGAATAACAAATCGCGCAATTGGCCTAACCCACTTCTCGCTCTCCGGGGATACGTCATATTGGAGTCCGATCGAGATGGGCGCGCGCTGTGTATGTGCGTCCCGAAAAACCAGAGCAATATAGGTTCGGCTTTCATCTCGTTTCCAGAATGTCTCCGATAGTCGGCCGCGGCAATAATCGGCAATTGTGCGCTTTGTTTTGCCGCTCTGGGTCGATGCGCGGTTGAGGTCAAACAACTCCGTTTTCCCACCTGCCATCACAATCTGGATTGCATCCATGATGGTCGATTTCCCGGTACGATTTCCACCCAGTATGGCTGTGTTGTTCGACAAGGTGATATGTTCGCGATCAAACAGGTGCCAGTTGATGCACAGAATGTCTGTAAGGTTCATCATTGCGAGATCTCCTGCGCATCGGTTTCACCCTCGCCAACAGACATAACTTCAGGATCGTATGTTGGTTTCTGTTCCTCGGCACTTTCACGCGAATTGGCATATTGCTGAAGCTTCTCCAAAGCAGCTTGACCGGTCAAATGTGTCAGAACAGGGCGGATCAGGACTTCATAGTCTTCTAGCTCGCTGATGTAGTCGCCCAGTTTGATCACATAACGCTTGGCCAGATCCTGTAACGCGTCTTCAAAGCGTTTTGGTTGGAGTTTTGCCGTACCATTCTGATCAACGATATCTTCGTAACGTTCCATACATTCATTAAAGGTCGTACAGACAACACCTCGTTCATCGAACTCGCCCGATTCCATTTTCTCGTGATGCAAAACGGCCAACACCAGCAGGGCGATCGTTGTGTGCAGTGGCAATTTTGGCCAACTGATCCCCTCGGCATTATCACAGTCTGGAAAAATGGCGACCCATTGCTGCACGCTGTTTATCTGAAGATGACACCCTGCAATATCAAAGAATTTGTCCAACAGTCCTTTGTGACGAGGATCCGTCAGGGATTGATAGGCCAAATGAGATCCGTGATCTCCGAGCCAGACAATCTGATGACGCCACAATGTGTTGATTGCTTGCCGTACTTCCGCAAAGCGCTTTTCGTCACGGTGCTCTAGCTCTGAAAAATCTGTAATCACCCCGCCGTCCTCTCGATTGTGAGGCTAGGTCTCGCATAATCTTCGATGGCGTCGTCTAGACGATGAATGCGGAAGTTACCGCATTTCAACCATGCGTTATCGACCTCATCACGTGTCAGTTGCTCTTTTGAGTATTGGAAAGACTTGTTAAGGCGACTGAGAAGAACCTCGTCAGCTTTGACAACCCAAGCCGCTTGCATTGCTGTAAATGCAAAATAGTCATCAATTGATGTGATTGGCAGATAGCAGGCCTCGGTCGAGCCAAATGGTGGCACATGCCTTTGTAGATAACGGAGTACAGCGGAAGGCGGGATGTTGATTTGCCGGTCATACTGGTTTTCAAGCACCATTTTGAGCCGAAGCAATGGCTCTGGTTCAGAAACTTTTACCGAGACATTTTTGATTTTATTTCTGTGCGAAGAGGGCGCACGCAGTAATTCTGGCGAGGCCATTTGAATTCGAGGCAATACCAAGCCCGGCAATATGTCTGGTCCGTCAGATTGGTCAAGGCGACAGATCAGATCCAGAGCCTGTCGGGCG
Source organism: Thalassospira sp. MBR-102 (assembly GCF_040549275.1). Taxonomy (NCBI): domain Bacteria; kingdom Pseudomonadati; phylum Pseudomonadota; class Alphaproteobacteria; order Rhodospirillales; family Thalassospiraceae; genus Thalassospira; species Thalassospira sp. MBR-102. Next base: position 24,275 of record NZ_JBEPTC010000012.1, on the reverse strand, counting down.
AAGCTGCTGTGAGATGTTGCTGCGTAGCTGACGAGATTGTTCAGTTTCCGCTCGAGCCGTCGCCGTGACTTGCTGATTTCGTGAAGGGCTGTGTCAATGTCATTAAACGTCTCGCTAATCTGGTTCAAATCGTCATGGACGCGATAAAGCGCCGCATCGAGGTCCAATGCGATTTCGTGTTCTTCGTAAGCTTGCCCAAGACGCCGTAGGCTCTGTTCGTCACGCTTTAATGCACTAATATGGTCTAGAATCTCCCGCCTATGACGATAGGGATGAGATCGAGCTGACATCAGCTGGCGAAAATCACCCAGCAACAATCCACGGACAAACTGCTCCATCAGTGCACGGATGCGTCCATTTCTGCTGGATTCACTCAAGATAGAACGTTCAAGTTCGGTAAGTGTAGCGAGGATTGCCCTCAAACCTCTGGCAAAGGTGCGGCAATTCTGAGCTGCTTTTTCTAAACCAGGTGCGTTCTCGCTCTGATTTTCGCGGCATGCAAGCAGCGCATTGCGGATTTCAACAATTAGGCCACCAATACGGACAGTATTGCGCTGCTCAATCTCTATGAGGCGCTCCGCCAACAATATAGCTCCGTAAGGCATCTCCGCGACGATACGAATCCCGAACGCAGTTTCATTCAACCAACCGCAATTGACCAGTCTCGCATAGACATGATTGGCGCGCAGCAGTAGTTGCGAAGTTGCGTCCTTTTTGTCACTGACTTGATTTCCTTGGCGGCGACGCATACGCCGTTTGCCCGTAATGATATCGTCGAAGGACAGATAACTCTCTTCGTCCGACCAAATTTCGGGATTGCGGCGAAGCGTTTCAATGATCTGGTTCCGCAAGTCATTTCTAGTGGGAAACTGCGAAAGATTGGCAAAATTGATGAGATAAATATCTCGAATAACTGCTTCGAAGACAAATCGATTTGGACCAGAAAAAACCCCAAAAAAGTCGTCATGTAGTGAACCAAAGAGGGCCATAACGCACTTCACAATTAGATAAAAATGATCCGAATTCAAAAGTAGCGAGGAAGAAAATCACCCACCCTTTTAAAGAAACGATGCATCCCAAAGATTAAACCCAAGGTAGCTATCCTACAAACATTTGTTTATGTTCTTTAGGGTAGGATCGCTTTTCAGCATTGGAAATCACAACGAACTTAATTTGGCTAATGAATTGAATTCAAATTCTTTTTTATAAAAGAGGATATAGTAGACGCATTTTTGCCAACAAAAAACACGAAAGCCCGCGACATGCGCGGGCTTCGGAAAGAGGGCAACCACTGCTGTCGTTGCGTCACAGTCATCAGATTGGCGGCATACTGAAGAAGAGTCAATCAATTCGCGCCGGCTCCCTCCACAGCCGATCCATTAAAACTATCGTCCTATGCTGTCGCAGATCGTCTGAAGAAGTATTGACGACTTCCATCAATCGCTGGCCCGGTAACAGGGCTGGTCCCCAATTCCTGTAGCTGGGCGACCACAGTTCTTGCCGAAGTATTCTTGTTTGCTGCCAAGCAGGAAGCTGAAATATAGGTCGCCTTAAACCGCTCAATCGCATCCAATGAAACCTGTCTGCGAAGACGGCCATCTAATGGCACAGAGATTGTTTCAAGAAACCCCTTATGCACCAGATGACGTGTGGCTTCTTCATTTAGCCCAAGCATCCTTGACGCTTCGCGAATGGTAACGGCCCATTTGATCGTCCGCTTTTCATTGTAAAAAAACGCTCGGAAGTCTGCGTCATTGAAGAACAGATTTTTGAGATTGGTTACTTTTGTCGAGCGCTTCAGCGCTTTCAACTCTCCGCTTAGTATGCCCTGGATCAGGTCAACGATACAAAGCCCCTTGGCGGTACAGCGACGCACTGCTTTATCAAAATTCACAAGCTCATCTTGCGCTCCACAATAGGTCGCTTGCTTTGTCACAGATGCAATAAATTCGTCGAGATCCTGCTTCTTGAAAGCCCAGTGCTGAGAACCATCAATCTTTGGCCCCTTAACGGCTTTGACCAAGCCAGCGATCACCAGCTTCATAAATGGGTGTTTTGAAACACCTAACAGCTCTTGAGCATCATTGGTTCCCAGCAGGTTTTCTCGCGCGTTTCGGTACCGCTCGACCTCCGAGACTTCTATGACGCGAAGGCACCTGCTTTGCATCTGTCTCGTGGTTGCAGCCAAACTCCCCTCGGCGATATCACGTCTCAGGATACTTGGATGAATACCAAGGCGTCGTGCTGCTTCCGCAACCGTAATAAACGACTGATCCTGGGACCATTCCTCTGACAGTCGTTTACTGGTTGGCACGACAAACCCAGCAAACCATTTGCCTTCAATGTATTTTGCAAATTCGGCCCGGATGAGATGTAGATGCTCAACTTCCTGCTGCTTACGAAACAGATTGGTGTAGAGCGATCGAAATTCCGCCTCGAGCCCGACATGCTTTTCAACATCCTGTTCAGTGAATTGCCGCACCTCATCTAGCAGCAGGTGGAATCCGTTCGGCCAATCAGCAAGAAGCACAGAAACCCGATCAAACACCTCGCGCAACGCATCGGCAGTAAGATTGTAAAACAGTTGTCGGCCGGTTCCACGCCCTCGACCTGAAATATAAGCCGCTAGGAACATCGTGTGATTCAGAAGGTCCGTGAAACTCAACTTCTGAAATGCCGGATGCAAGGAGCAGCTTTCGTCTGCCAGCTGACCGCGGAAACGCTTCTCCAGCAACCTGCAGAAACCTACTGTTTTATCGGGTGCTGAACGCGGCCGGAACGACCTCAAATCCGCACCACAGTTACACTCCAGAAGGTTCTCACGCCCCCAACCAATACGGCGATCACATTTTCTGCAACTTTCAAGCAGATATGTCCCGTGTTTCGGGCAGGCACTTAAAAGCTTGAGATCCCACACGGCACGATGGTACGGAGCTTCGCTCAAGCATTCAGGACAATAGCGAAAGGAACGCCTTTCCTGTGCACAGATATGAACTTCATGCGCCCCCACACGAACCCACCGAGGCGCCACAACTCGGTTCTGCATATTTGAAAGCTCGCGGTCCTGGAGATTTAGCGCGCTTGCCAACTTTGCAATGTCATCACGCGGCAAATATGTGCGTGGATGAATACCAAGCTGCCTCAGCATCCAGTTTGCATTGTGATAACCATTTTCCGTCGAAACCCTGAGCAGATATCCTCGGAAGCTCTCAGCCTTTTCCGGCTTAGGACGTACCAGTAGTGACCGATCACCTGACATGTGTCTCACCTTGCTGAGAGGACTTCGTTAACGTTTTGAGAACGTGATCTCGCGCTAATCGACGGGATGCATCCCGCCACCGACATATGCCTGCTCTCGGGAAGTGGGTCGATTGCTTGCCCGTCCCAACTGTCGAGAAATGGATTGAGAACTGCTTGGTCTGGTACAAGGCGCTCTCTGAACGATTTGGCGAGATGCTGCCGGGTTATCGACGAAGCATTGCATTTGGCTGCTTCGTATGCGGCACCATGGATCAGCTTGATCAAAAGAGAAATCAGACCTTTTGTCGCAGCATGGCAGCGGACAGCTTGACCCTTCAAGTCGCTTCTGCCTCCCAGGATTTCCGCAAGCTTTCCATCAATCGCGTCAAGGATCCTAGTAAATTCTGTGCGTTCCGCATTGTCATTCCAGTCAAAAGGAGAGAGTTCTGTCTGATAGCTAAAACGACGCATAAGTTGCTCATTGGCCGATAGAACATTTCTCGAATACGGAAGCCCAACCAACGCCACCGGGATCGATGTGTTGGAAATGAGATTCTTCAGCCAGTCAGAAACATCGAGGATAACCCGCTCGCTCTTGCGATCGATAAAGTGCTGAAACTCATCAAGAATGATGAGTTTCGTGCCGCACTCACGGAGTAGCTTGCGTAGCCTTTTGGTTCTTTGCTCAAGTGTGCCCCGATCAGAAAGAAGATCGCCAAGCTTATCGAGAAGCTCGGACGCCATATTCTTCATCGTTGCCGGCACGGGAATTACGGCGCTCAGAACCGGAACCAATTTACGGTCCTGGGTTTCTACCGGCTGGTTATCGACGAGAAAAGCCTTTGCAAGCGTCGACTTCCCAACCCCTGAAGGACCATGCAGAAGCATACAAACCGGCTCTCCATAGCCCGTATAGGACTGCATGCATTCATCAAGCCGTGCCAACCCGGTTTTAAAGGAACGATGGCGGATCAGCACATCACCCATCACCTGATTGATGCCAGAAAACTTGTCTGGATTAACAGAAATGCTCATACGTCGTCCTTTCCGACAGCCTGAATACGTCTCATGCCGTCAGCAAGAAAGTCGTCATCTTCGCCTAGCTCGTCGCGATAATCTTCCTCCTCAACCGTTGGTGTAGCGTCAAATGAGATCTCATAAGAGGTGTTCGGCTCGACCACACGATCTTCATTCGAGGGTGCTTGACTGGAAGACTCACGAAAACGTCCAATCCGTGCATTGGTCGTGCGTTTTCGCTTCTTGGTCTTGGCCGTTTCCTGAATAAGGTCGTGAATGTGTTCTTTGACTTTCGCAAGTTCAGTTGGGTCGATCTTGCGCGCTCCCATTTTCCGAAGGCACTTACGGACGATCTTGTGCGGCCATAGCCCCAGTCCCTCTGCGTATTCAGGATTCAATGCCGGGACCTCGAAATAGGTATTGGTTCTTGGATCACGGACATGAATGCGGCCCATATTGGTCGGGTCAAACTTCATATCTACCTGAAAATCCTTGGTAGAGCTGTTGCGGAGCTTGGTCAGCGTTCTTGAGCTGTACCAAATGCCCTCTATGACGATTCCTTTGGGGTGAATTTTCCGAACTTCCTTGAAGCAGGAAAGAAGAACATTGAGGTCCTCATGATCGGAAATAAGACGAGGTGGAAACGTCTCCACACCTTCAGTCCATCTCTCAAGCGGTATTGCTTGCATACCCTCGTGCATCTTCCTGGCATGAATTTCCACAATCCATTTACACAAGACATGCTCAAGAAGCGCGATAGGAACGCTAGCCTCTCCAACCGCATCATTCTCAGAGCGTGCATCCTTCTTGTGAAAGGTTTTCCCCGGCGCATCACACAGCAGAGATCGGTTGATCTCACCAAAAATCCTCTCCACAACGCCTTTGGTCCATGGCGACTTCACTTTGTTATGCTGAATGGTGATACCCAGTTGGGCACACGCGATTTCCAAGTCTTTGGAATGGAATTCAGGCCCGTTATCCGTAACAAGAACCTCGGGCACACCATAACAAGGCCATGTGCCTTCAATCTCAGGGTAACGCTCGTTGACCCATTCCTTGGTTCCAATCGCATTGCGCAGTGCCATCATAACACTCGCTGAACTTGGCGCTTCGAAGCCCAGATAAAAGCCCAAAGGCATCCGTGAAAAATGGTCAATGATCAATGTGAGTGTTGGCCGCCCCAGTGGAATATCGAGTTCCTCATCGTAGGCGATGATGTCGAGAAGACTGTGGTCGATCTCAACCCGCTCAAGCGGTCGACAGGAAAACGCGCCTTTTCCCACGTGTCGTGTTTCCTTGTCGGCAATGTATTTCCCGTATCGGCCCTTTAAGTATGTGTAGGGCTCGAGTTTCTCGATTTCACGATAGAGAGTTCTAAGTGTCGGGACTACGAGTTGATCAAAAGATGGTCGATATGCATTCAGTCTTTCGATCTCGACGACAACAGCAGAATAAACATCTGTCGGCCTAGGCCTGGAAGTAACCAGAAATCGCTCATTAATAACGCTTTGAAGAATCTCAAGCACCTCAGGAGAAAATCGCCGTTGTCGATTCCCACGACGCTTCGTTTGCGGCACCAAAGCGACAGGGTCGCCGCCAGCCCGTCGGTAAAGTTTGCACCAGTTGTAGAGAGTTGCAACTGACGGCGGTTTAAGGTCGTTAAGCTGTGCTGCACCAATTTCGATGCTGGTTTTCATCAAGGCAGCGCCACTCTCTGTAACCCTCGGCTTCTCAACTAATTTTACGTAGACAAGCCTGCGGCGAAGTTCATCCCGATCTTTCTCAGGAAGGGCACTGAGGTCCTGTCGTTCAGGTATCTGCCGCTTGCGATCACCTACGATGATAGAAGCTTCACCGTTGGCCACGGAGAACGCCAACTCAGGTCTTGGGATTTTCACCAATTGGCCATCGTCTTCCGACTCAAGCTGCAGAATATCCCCTGCGAGGCAGCGACGAACAGCGTAGATGGTTTCGCCGACAGAAACCTCAGTTCCCATACCGATGCGGACAGCAACCATTACGAAGCCCTCCGCAAATAAACAGGTGTATCGTCGTTGTCGATCGGGTGATTAATATCGACGCCAAGACTGCCTTGAGAGATGAGTGCGTAGACGTGCGAGAACGGAACGCCATGCTCTTTCAGATTTTCGAACAACCCTTCAAGGGTCTGAACCCCGCTATCAAGGAGATCAATGACAACCTGCTTGCTGGCGAGACTTACGATTTCGCGCTGATACCGCAAGAGTTTGGTGATGTTTGAAAGTCGCGGTTCTTTTCGGATTTCGCGCTCAGTCATTACGAGGAAATCTATGCCTTGCGCGGCATAGTGCTCCCGGAATGCCACAAGTCTCTCTTTCAAGGGACTTGTTATGGATTGTTCGTAAGGCTTCACTTCAAAGACAGTTACGCCACTCGTCATCTGCGCGATAAAATCGGGCGTGTATTTACGCCTTTTTCCGCTCTCGAAATACGTAATAGGTTCTGGTTGCTCCCGATATGACAACACGGCCGGATCAAACTCCAACAAACGTATCATGTCGCGCTCGAGCTGGGACTCCCAGTGGACAACCCGACTGGATTTCAAGCTTGGAAAACGACCAACAACACGATGCGTTGTCCGTCGGACAACCTTCCTGCTTCTTTGTGCATGGGGGTCAAACATCATTCACAATCCACGTTATGATTCGTGGCATATTATGAATCAAATCAACTTTGCACAATCAAAAATTTCTGCTATTGATGATTGAAAGAAACTTCCAAAACCGTGGAAAAGAATCAAAATGAGCACACAATCGTTCGATGAACTTCTTGCAAAACTCGATAATGCCCGGGATCGCAGACTTCCATGGACAGAGATCGCAATGCTCATTAATGCGATCGAGAAAACGCCAGCAGGTAAACAATACTCTGCAAATAAAGAACATTTCTGGGAAATGCTTGCTCAGAAAACGCGATACACACGCAACGCATTGCAACGCATGCGCTCAACACTCATCCGCGGAAATGCCATCGCAGATCGCGAAAAAATGAAACTGCAAGAAATTCTCGGACAGCGCGCACTCGAACCAAATGCCCTGTTTGACGTACTGGGTCACTTTCACACTGCAGAATTGTTCGCACGTATTCACAGCGCAGATCCAGACGCTGCACTCGATCTCTTGGCTGAGATGCGAGACAAAAAGGTCCCGGTTGTGCGCATCAAGGAAATCCTCAGTGAAGTAACGAACCGCAAATACTCTTCATCAGCCGCTCCAACGTTCCTGATGCCCAAAGACGCCCTTCACAGAAAAGACGCGCTTGCTCTGATCGATGAGCACAAGTCGCTTCTTTATGGAGGTGACGATGTCAGTATCTATTTTAAAAGATACAACTTCGAATTCGTCAGCATTGACGCTGTTGGCATTCGCTGTGGCGAGGATGGCGCCTTACAGCTGGTTGACGGCTTCATGTTCATGACCGGCTCCCCAGGAAACAACAAACTCGCTTTCCAGAACCTGCTATCAGATATCGATTATCGCTCGAGCTTTTTCCGGCACGTATGGCTTTGTAGAAACAGCTCGTTCCGTTGGCCATCAGAAGAAATTAATTTTGCGATTGATGCTCTGGACATTCATCAAGTCGGGATAATCGAATTTGATGAAACGGGCAGCGAAATGAAGATTGTTCGTCGCCCAAAAGGAGACACCCGACCCTCTCGCTATTCTCTTACCCTTCGCGAAATCATGCGTCAGGGCATACCAGATTTTGGCATGGTCTAATGCCTGATCAATTATTTGCCTGACAAACGGTATTTCGTTGAACGACCGCGCCCTTCGCAAACGCATAGATAGCCCTTGTCGACCAAGTCAGTAAGGTGGCGCGTCGCTGTCGCCTTACTAACGCTATTAATCGCAGCATATTGTGATGCGCTTATGACATTTTGATCCGCATCATCATGCAGCAGCACAAGAATTCTTACTTGTTGTGTCAAAAGTCGATTTTCTGGCTGCATTGTCGCGAGGCTATTCGCTTCAACACTCCAGTTTAATCTCGTTATCGCCCCGTCGAGTGCATTTTCCAGCGTTTTGAAGAACCAAACCATCCATTCGGTTATGTCCAAACCGGAAGACTGAGTTCGCTCCAACACTCGGTAATAGTTCTCACGGTCGGCTAAAATGTAAGGCGCCATTGGGTACAAGACAGCGTTTTTGTCTGACTGAAACAGTGCAAAATCAGCAATCGCGCGTGCACTCCTGCCATTGCCATCTTCGAACGGATGCACGGTCACGAACCACAGGTGCGCCAAAGCAGCTCGCGAGATCGGGTCTATTTCTATGTTTTCCCGACTGTAAGCAAACCAATTAAGGAATGCTTCCATCTCGATTGCGACGCGTGATGCGTCAGGGGCTTCGAAATGAATTTTCCGATCGCCGATTCCGCTGGAAACCACCTTGATATCTTCGGTTCGCCATCTTGCAGGCTGCCCGATTTGAGCCGGTGAGTATGTCCTCTCGAACATACAGAACTGCCACACCCCTAATCGATGCTGAGTAAGGCCTTCAGACGGCTTGTCAAAAACGTTTGATATCAAAGCAGCAGCATTTCCCTCCAGTAGCCCGACACTCTTGGCCTTATCATAAGAGGAAGGTTGGCCAAACCCGCGCTCGATTTCATCGGATACATCAGTTGCGTTTAGGTACTCGCCCTCAATTGCAAAAGAAGCAACAATGTTCTCAGTAAGTGCTTTGGTGATTAAGGCTCGTCTGCCGTTCAGCGAGTTGACCAATCCGGCCACGTATCCCTGTTTATGATAAACAGAAGGTAAGAAGACTTGGGTCTGCTGCCTATCCCAAGTGAAGTTGGGCCAGTCACTGTGCTGCCAGTTCCATTTGCCCATCACAATACCCCCTCGTGAGCCGATTAATCACCATATTCGGCTCACATTATGACGTGAATAAATTTCACGGAAGAGGTAAAACCTACAACAACTCGCGATTTTGGTAAAAAATAACCCCCCAAGAGGCGCATCACTGAGCTCCTAAGAACTGCAGGCTAAGCGTGGGGGGGGGGTGTTGTTGGGACGATTTTAACTTAACTAGGCGCCCAGATGCAACAAATCTCACCGGTTAAATACGAGCAGAGCGAATTCATAGCATTCACTTGAACTTGCTCTGCTCGTTCTAATTTTATGTGTCACAGATTCTAGATTTATGCGTCGCGTTTCCAGTTTTATGAGTCAATTCACAACTTCCGAACCGATCAAACGTCGAGATTGGCAACCTTCAGCGCGTTCGACTGGATGAAATCACGACGCGGTTCAACGACGTCACCCATCAGGGTCGAGAAGACTTCCTCAGCCTCATCTGCATGATCAACACGGACCTGAAGAAGCGAGCGGACATTCGGATCAAGGGTGGTTTCCCAAAGCTGATCGGGGTTCATTTCGCCCAGACCTTTATAGCGCTGGATCGAAATTCCGCGACGACCATATTCCATTACCGCGTTGACCAGATCGACCGGACCATTGATTTTCCAGATCTTGTCCTTGGCACCGAATTCAGCACCACTTTCGAACAATTCGCGAAGTTCAACGAGCAACCCGGCAATCGCACGGCTTTCGGCTGAACGCAGGATATTGCCATCAATGACGTGACGTTCTTCGACACCGCGCAGCATACGCCACATGACGATTTCATCCTGGGATGCCTCGCCCTTCCATCCGCGATCAAAATCTTCGGACAGAAGATCAAGACGACCAGCAAGCGTATTCGCTGCTTCCTGACGTTTGGCATCATCGTCAAGCAATGCCGGGTTCAGGGCACCCGCCAGTACGGCCTGTTCGAGAATCGAAATCGGCAATTTCAGCGAAAGCGGCTCCAGCAGTCCCTTGGCCTTGCGCGCCAGTTCCACAATCCGCACCAGATCCGAACCAGCAACCTGCACGCCGCCATTGAGCGTCAGCAACGCATCTTCGGTCCCTTGTGCGGTCAGGTACTGTTCCATCTCGCGGTCATCTTTGAGGTACTGGACCGAGTTACCTCGCTTGGCGCGATAAAGCGGTGGTTGTGCGATATAGAGATATCCCCGTTCAACCAGTTCAGGCATCTGACGATAGAAGAAGGTCAGAAGCAGGGTTCGGATATGCGCACCATCGACGTCGGCGTCAGTCATGATGATGATTTTGTGGTAGCGCGTTTTTTCAATATTGAAATCATCGCGGCCAATCCCGGTGCCAAGGGCGGTAATCAGCGTACCGATTTCCTGACTTGAAAGCATTTTATCGAAACGCGCGCGCTCAACGTTCAGGATTTTACCACGCAATGGCAGGATTGCCTGGAAGCCACGTTCACGGCCCTGTTTGGCCGATCCACCTGCGGAATCACCCTCCACGATGAACAGTTCGGCTTTGGACGCATCGCGTTCCTGACAATCGGCAAGCTTGCCCGGCAGGGATGAGATATCAAGCGCACCTTTACGACGGGTCAGTTCACGTGCCTTGCGCGCCGCTTCGCGGGCCGACGCGGCCTCGACCACCTTGGTGACGATTTTGCGTGCATCCTGCGGATGTTCTTCCAGCCACTGCTGAAGCCTGTCGTTCACGATGTTTTCGACAACCGGACGAACTTCGGACGAAACCAGCTTATCCTTGGTCTGGGATGAGAATTTCGGATCCGGTACCTTGACCGAAATCACACAGGTCAGGCCTTCCCGGGCATCATCCCCCGAAAGACTGACCTTTTCCTTTTTCACAATCCCGCTTTCCTGTGCATAGGAGTTGATCTGACGGGTCAGAGCCGCACGGAAACCGGCCATGTGGGTTCCGCCATCACGCTGCGGAATGTTGTTGGTAAAGCACAGCGTGGTTTCGTGATAGCTGTCGTTCCACTGCAGGGAAACTTCAACGGTAATACCGTCTTTTTCACCCACAATGGCGATTGGCTCCTCGATCTGCGGTGCCTTGTTACGATCGAGATATTCGACAAAAGCACGAATGCCACCTTCGTAATGCAGCTTGGTTTCAACCGGTTCGCCATGGCGTTCATCACGCAGCGTCAGGATCACGCCAGAGTTCAGGAAAGCCAGTTCGCGCAGACGATGTTCAAGCGTCGGCAGGTTGAACTCGGTCATCGTGAAGATTTCGGCATCGGGATAGAAGGTAACTTCGGTCCCGGTCAGCGGCTTGCCCTCTGCCGTCATCGGCGCATCACCAACAATTTCCAGCGGCTTGATCGCATCGCCACCGGAGAATTCCATGTAATGCTCCTTGCCATTACGCCAGATGCGCAGTTTCAGCAAAGTCGACAGGGCGTTCACAACCGACACACCCACGCCATGCAGACCGCCAGAAACCTTATAGGAGTTCTGGTCAAACTTACCACCGGCATGCAGCTGGGTCATGATGACCTCGGCTGCAGAAACGCCTTCTTCCTTGTGCAGATCGGTCGGGATGCCACGGCCGTTATCGCGGATCGTTGCCGACCCATCACCGTTTAGCTGCACCCAGACAGTATCGCAATACCCGCCGAGTGCCTCGTCAATCGCGTTATCGACAACTTCGTAGATCATGTGGTGCAAGCCACTGCCGTCATCGGTATCGCCGATATACATGCCCGGGCGTTTCCGCACCGCTTCAAGGCCCTTAAGAACCTTGATCGATTCTGCACCGTAATCCTGCGCCTGCTGTTCGGCGGTTTTCGGAGCTTCTGTTTCGTTGGTCATAGCGTCACAACCTCGGCATTCACGGAGTGGTTTCAGCGGTCAGTGTGGCATCTTCCACGCGGAAGAATTGCGCACGTCCGTCCAAACCTTCAAACAGCGCCCGGTCCGTGCCTGTCATCCAGGCCTGGACGCCAAGCGCCACGATTTCATCAAACAGGTAGCGGCGACGCTCTGCATCCAGATGCGCCACAACCTCGTCAAGCAACAGCAACGGACCAGCTCCGCGTGCTTTGCTCTGCAAGCGGGTATTGGCCATAATCATCGATAGCAGTAGGGCCTTTTGTTCGCCCGTCGAACACTGATCTGCCGACTGGTTCTTGGCATCATGCCACACCAGCAAATCACTGCGTTGTGGTCCGACGGAAGCCCCGCCATAGGTAGCATCGCGTGACCGTCCATCGCGCAATGCCGCCCGCATCCTGTCTTCAACCTCAATCGCTGGCAACTGCTCCAGCCAGTTTTCAAGATCCCCTGCAAGTGCAAGTCTTGCCGCCGGAAAAGGCCCAACAACCATAGTCCCGGCCCGGCCAAGCTTTGCCAGCAATTCAGCGCGCGCAACCGCAACGGCAATACCATGACGCACCATCGAATCCTCGATCGAGGCCAGCCACCTGTCGTCACCTTTGCCTTCTTTCAAAAGCTTGGCACGACTGCGCAAACTATGTTCATACGCGGCGACCCGGCTGCTATGTTCGGGATCAAGGCCATAAACCAGACGATCCAGAAAACGGCGACGCGCCGATGGGCCGTCCAGAAACAGACGATCCATTTGCGGTGTCAGCCAGACCGCGGCACAAACCCGGCCCAGTGATGCCTGCCCACGCTGGCTTTCACCATCAATACGCACGGCGCGTTTTTCGCGCCCCTGCGCAAGAGCCGCAGGATCAAGGCCTGATCCAACCTGATATTCACCATCCGGTGTGGTCAGGTGCGCTGAAACGGCCCAGGCCCTTACGCTACCCTCGTCTTCGCCCGGCACCCTGCGCGATATCTCGCCCAGCTTGGCTCGCCTTAACCCGCTTCCCGGCGAAAGAAGCGATAACGCTTCAAGCAGATTGGTTTTCCCGGCCCCGTTCGGACCGGTCAAAACCACCGGAGCCCCGTCAAGCGACAGGCGCAGACTTTCGTAACACCGAAAGTCACCAAGCTGTATACGGGAAACTGCAAGACGGTTCGTCATCGACGTACCGTCTTGGTGTGGAAGATTATGGGCAAGAACAGCCACAGCAAAAGTGCGCTAACCGTCAGACGCGCATCGGCATCAGAACATACAATGCCGACAGATCATCGGTATCGCGCAGAATGGTCGGCGATGATCCGTCCGACATCAGAAGGTTCAGGGTGTCACCCTTCACCTGCTTGGCGATATCGAGCAAATAACGCGAGTTGAAACCGATTTCGATGTCATCAGCATCATAATTGATTTCGAGTTCCTCGGATGCGGTTCCGTGTTCCGGGCTCGACGCAGAAAGGGTCAGGGTATTACCCGACATGACGACTTTGACCGCACGCGATTTTTCGATCGAAATGGCGGAAACGCGGTCAACAGCGTCTGCAAATGCCTTGCATTCGATATCAAGGGTCTTGTCATTGCCAGACGGAATGACTCGCTCGTAATCCGGGAACGTACCATCGATCAGTTTGGAGGTCAGAACCGCCTTTCCGAAACCAAAGCGAATTTTGGTATCGGACAATGCGATATCGACCGCTTCGCCGGTTTCCTCGATCAGCTTGCGCAATTCGCCAACGGTTTTGCGCGGCACAATGACGCCCGGCATGTTTTCCGCCCCATCGGGAAGCGGTGCTTCGACCCGCGCCAGACGATGGCCATCGGTTGCAACCGCACGCAGGATCTTGGTTCCTTCGGCGTCTGTCGCATGAAAATAGATACCGTTCAGGTAATAACGGGTTTCTTCGGTCGAAATCGCAAATTCGGCACGATCAATCAGACCGCGAAGTTCCGCCGCGGCAAGGCCGAAGCTGACCGGAAGCTCGCCACCAGACATGACCGGGAAGTCATCAACCGGAAGAACCGCCAGATTGAATTTCGAACGACCCGCCGACAGGGTAAGACGCCCTGCACCTGGCTCAAGCGCGATTTGCACCTGCGAGCCTTCCGGCAACTTGCGGACAATCTCGTAAAGGGTATGGGCGGGGGTTGTGGTTGCACCGGCTTCACTGACTTCTGCAGTGGTGGTTTCAATCACCTCAAGATCCATGTCCGTTGCCGTCAGAGAAAGCTGGTCATTCTCCGCCCGCAGCAAAATATTGGACAGAATCGGAATGGTATTGCGCCGTTCGACCACACTTTGAACATGGGTCAAAGATTTCAACAGAGCCGCGCGTTCAATGGTCAGCTTCATGCCCGTCCTATCCGTCTGTCAGTATTGGTTTAACAAATTGATTTATAATCGGTTTTGTCGCTTTTGCTCCACCCTTTCGGGCAAGGCAGACGCATTATAACATGCATGCTGGGAAATCGAAGGATTTTTAAGGCTTAAACCCAAGCAAACAAAACGAGTCGTTGTATATTTTTCCACCCAATGCACGCAAAAGGCGGAACCCCGCGCGATGCCTGATTTTCAGCCCGTCGATTACCGTAAATATCCGACTGGAATCAGAACGGGCCACCGTCCCTGGACCGTGACCCGTAGCGTATTTTCAAACTGCGATCAGCCTTCAAGCATACGACGCAACAGGTCGATGTCTTCCGACAGCGACGGATCACTCACGTGCAACTCTTCGATCTTGCGAACTGCATGCATGACGGTCGTATGGTCACGACCGCCAAATTTACGACCGATTTCCGGTAGGGAATGCGTCGTCAATTGTTTGGACAGATACATCGCAACCTGACGCGGACGGGCAACTGCCCGGGCGCGACGGGCGGAATGCATGTCCGACACCTTGATGTTGAAATGCTCGGCAACTTTTTTCTGAATTTCTTCAATCGAAACCCGGCGTTCGGATGCGCGCAGGACATCGTGCAGCACGTCCTGAACCATCTCGAGACTGATTTCACGACCGACCAGCTGCGCATGGGCGATCACGCGGTTAAGCGCACCTTCAAGCTCGCGCACGTTCGCGGTGATCTTGTGAGCCAGAAACTCCATCACACGCTGTGGCAGCTCTATGTTCTGACGCTCTGCCTTCGATTCGAGAATACCCAGACGCAGTTCATAGGTCGTAGCATGAATATCGGCAACAAGGCCCGAGCCAAGACGCGAACGCAGGCGTTCTTCGATATCTTCCAGATCGGATGGCGACTTGTCAGCAGACACAATGATCTGACGCCCCTGATCCACCAGCGCATTGAAAGTGTGGAAGAATTCTTCCTGGGTCGAGTCCTTGCCCGAAATGAACTGAACGTCATCAACCATCAGAACATCGACGGACCGGAACTGATCCTTGAAATCGACGGTGTTCTTGTCACGCAGGGCCCGGATGAAGCGGTACATGAATTTTTCAGCAGACAGGTAAATCACCGTGCGGTGCGGCTGCGTGCGGCGAATATGCCATGCAATCGCGTGCATCAGGTGGGTTTTACCAAGACCGACACCGCCATAAAGGAACAGCGGGTTGAATGGCACCGATTCGGCCTCTGCCAAACGGCGTGCTGCCGCATAGGCGAATTCGTTCGGCTTTCCGATCACGAAATTGTCGAAAGTATATCGGGGATCAAGAGCCGCCGATATGCCGTCGTCGGACATGGTGCCAATTGCCTTGCGACCACCCGACACCAGCCCTTTTGCATTGCCCGCATAGGACAGGCCGGAACCTTCGGCACCAGTCACCTCGTTCGCAGCCTTATCCAGTCGCGCGACATCGTCAGAGATGCGTCCGCGTGCACTGCTATTGGCAGACTGGGCCGCTGAATTAGAAGTTGCGGAAGAAGATGCGTTTTTTTGGCCGTTTCCATTTGCCGGTTGGACAACAACGATCTCGACAAAATGGATATTCTCGTCCTCGGAATGCCAGAAGGACTGAATACGATCCAGATAGTGCTGGGTTACCCAGTCACGCATCGCACGCGTTGGCGCACCAAGACGTGCGACCCCCGCTTCGACGGCGATCAATGCGACGGGATCAAGCCAATAGCGATAAGCAGTCGCGCCAAACTCCGAACGAAGCTTTTCGCGGACAACCTGCCATGTCGCTTTCGCGTGATCGTCTAGTGCCGCCTGCTGGTCACCCGGAATCCCCCCGTTGGACTCCCCGAGTGCCGATTGCGTTCCCCTAACGGCGTGCTGCACTGTTAGAACCTTTCCCCGCTTAATCAATCTTCACTACCAAACAAAACGCGAAAGACAAAAAAGTACTCGCCCGCGTTGATCACGATCATGATCAACACGCCTGTCTTCCACCAAGTCTTGGAAGCGTACTCGCGCCTTTTGTTTTTTGGTTCTTCGTCTTTCGCCGCGTTGCGCGGCCAGCGAAGTCAAAACACTGTACTGATGCGATCCACATCAGGCAAGGCGATCTTTAACAGAACGTTAAAAGGATTTCGGCACCAAAACAGTCCTTTGTTTGTGCGGTTTTTTGCGATGCCGCAACCAAGGAACAAAAGGTGATTCGACGAAATCCGGGCAGCGAAAAGGCCATGCTACAAGCACGGCCTTCGACTCGCCATCCCGTAAGGGATAAATTAGAGCGCTTTGACGCGAGCGGTCAGACGCGAGACCTTGCGAGCGACGGTGTTCTTATGCAGAACGCCGAGCTGCGCGCCACGCGCCATTTCCGGCTCTGCAATTTTCAGCGCAGCCAGAGCAGCATCTTTGTCGCCAACGTTCAGCGCAGCCTCGACCTTCTTAACGAAGGTACGAATGCGACCGATGCGTGCACCATTAACTTCTGCACGTGCGGCGTTGCGGCGAATGCGCTTCTTGGCCGATTTATGGTGAGCCATTGCGAACCTGTCTCTTAAAACAAATGTTACGTAATTCGGAGCGCGGCTTATAGCTCCGTCGGAAACCCTCGTCAACCCCCGATACCTTCAATCCCGGTGAATTTCCGCGGTTTACGACTCTTGACTGCTACAGGGCAGCAATACATCGCCGGTACCGGGGCAATAAGCCATCAGATTCAACGATGCTTGAAGTCCGGTTTTCTCTTTTCAGAAAAGGCTTTCATGCCTTCTGCACGGTCATCAAGGGCAAAGGTCGAATGGAATTCGCGACGTTCAAACATCAGCCCTTCCGTCAGGGTCATTTCATAGGACTTGCTGACACTTTCTTTGACCTTCATCGAAACAGGGCCAGAGAAAGAAGCGATTTTATCGGCCAGTTTCATGGCTTCTTCCAAAAGCGAGTCGGCCGGGACGACTCGCGCAACGAGTCCCGAACGTTCAGCTTCCTCTGCATCCATCATCCGACCGGTAAGACACATTTCCATTGCCTTGGATTTGCCAATGGCGCGAGTAAGGCGTTGTGTCCCGCCCGCACCGGGGATGGTTCCGATGGTGATTTCGGGCTGGCCAAACTTTGCGGTGTCAGCCGCAAGAATGATGTCGCACATCATCGCAAGCTCACAACCGCCGCCAAGCGCAAAGCCCGCTACGGCGGCAATAACCGGCTTGCGGCAGCTTGCCACCCGCGTCCAGCCCTTGGTGATGAAGTCGTTCTTATAAACATCCATGTAATCGTAATCGGCCATTTCCTTGATGTCGGCCCCGGCGGCAAAGGCCCGTTCCGATCCGGTAATGACGATGGCGCGAATGTTTTCATCATTTTCGAACTGATCAAACGCTTCACCGATATCGGTAATCAATGCCGCACAAAGTGCGTTCAGCGCCTGCGGGCGGTTAAGGGTAATCAGACCGACATTACCCTTAACCTCGGCAATGATGTTCTCGTAAGACATTCTGCTAATCCTTTGTCGGAGAATCGCGCCCACATTCAAAAGCAGGCCGATTCGGTCGAAACCATATTTTGATACTGTTTTACCGATTTTATTTACTGGCCGCAACCAAACCGGCAGGATCAAATGATAACCAGGTCGGTTTCCCGGTTCATATGCGGGTCAGGGATTTATTTCTGACATGTCGGGCAGAAGAAGGTTGATCGCCCTGCCTGTACGATTCGCCCGACGGTGCTGCCGCAACCATCGGCAAAGCAACCCTCACCCTCTCGGCCATAGACGCGGAAGCTGTGCTGAAAATAGCCAAGCTCGCCATTGGCCTGACGATGATCTTTCAGGCTCGATCCTCCGGCGGCAATCGCGTCCTCAAGAACCAACCGGATTTCCCGATAAAGACGTTCAATCTCGTCCGGTTTCAAATCCTTGGCCAAACGGTCCGGCGCGATGCCCGATCTGAACAATGCTTCGCATACATATATATTACCAAGTCCCGCAACCAATCGCTGATCAAGCAGCACCGTTTTGATCGGACTTGCGCGTTTGGCTATTCCCGCCGCCAGAACGGTCGCATTGAAACTGTTGCCCAATGGTTCCGGCCCAATATCGGCAAGCATCTTGTGGGTGTTAACCTCGTCCGCAGCAATCAGGGTGATGACACCGAACCGCCGCGGATCGGTAAACCGGACAACCGCGCCACTCTGCATGACAAAATCGACGTGATCGTGCTTTGCAGGGGCTGGAACCCGCACCAAGGGATCATCAAAAATCGTCATCCGGCCCGACATTCCAAGATGGACCAACAGAACCTGCCCGTCATCCAGATAGCCCAGGATATATTTTGCCCGACGGGTCAGCTGATTGATCCGGCGCCCCGCCATGCGCCCCACAAAATTTTCCGGAAATGGAAAACGCAGGTTTGGACGGCGTTGCACAACGTGATCAACCACGAAACCTTCCATCACCGGCGTCAGACCGCGTGTCACCGTTTCGACTTCAGGCAATTCAGGCATTGGAAAACTCGCAAAATGAATGGGTCAAACATATCTAGAACCCGGCCCGGTGATTGGCAAGCCAGCACACCAAACAACATTGTCGCCATTACAAAGTAACAATGGACGATAACCGCCAAGTACATATGATTGCGCCGTTTATTGCCACCCGGCCCGTCTGCCCCACCTTACGTGCCATCCACAGGATTTCAGTCAATGGAATTTGGCGTTGATCTTTTACTGATACTTTTTGCTGTCGCAGCCTTCGCCGGCATGGTTGATTCAATAGCCGGCGGCGGCGGATTGATTACCATCCCGGCCCTGCTCTGGGCGGGCATTACCCCGGCACAGGCTTTGGCAACCAACAAGCTGCAGGGCAGCTTTGGCAGCCTGACATCTTCAATCAACTTTATCCGTAAGGGTTATGTTGATCCGCGCGATATGGTACTGGCGATTGTCCTGACATTTGCCGGATCAGCACTTGGCACCGTGCTGGTACAGATGCTTGATGCCAGCATCCTGCTTAAAATCCTTCCGGCCCTGTTGATCCTGATTGCGCTTTATTTCCTTTTCTCGCCGCGCGTTGGTGACATTGACGCCCATCAGATCATCAGCAAGTCCGTATTTGCCTTTACGGCTGGATTTGGCATCGGCTTTTACGACGGCTTTTTCGGACCGGGTACCGGGTCATTCTTTTCCATCGCTTTTGTCGCCTTGCTTGGCTTCAACATGACAAAGGCAACTGCTCATACCAAGGTTCTGAACTTCACATCAAATTTTGCGTCACTGGTCATGTTCATTGCCGGTGGCGAAGTCGTCTGGATCATCGGAGCGGTTATGGCCGTCGGCTCTTTGATCGGCGCCCAGATCGGATCGCATATGGTGATGAAGGTCGGTGCACGGCTCGTACGCCCGCTTCTGGTTGTCACCTCTATCGCGATTTCGATCAAACTGATCATCGACCAGTACGGCAGCACCATCAGCCAGTATTGGGATCAGATGCAGGTTTGGACCGGATAAGGTTCTACATAGCTTATTTACAACACGACAAAGCCCGCCGAATGGTTTCCGGCGGGCTTTGTATTTGGTTCCGAAATCCGTCAGGCGCTGGCTGCGGTTTCGATAAAGGCCTCGTCCCGGCGATCAATCAGGTGGCTCCAGACTGCAAACACTAAGGCAATCACCGCAATCCCGGCACCAAGCCATGGGATATCCTGATAGGAAACGCCCTGTGTAATCGCGATACCGCCAAACCAGGCACCAGAAGCATTACCAAGATTGAAGGCCCCCTGATTAAGGGTCGATGCAAGATTGGGTGCCTCCGTGGCTTCGTTAACCACCCGCATCTGAAGCGGCGAAACCAGTGCAAAGGAAACCACCCCCCAGACAAAAACCGTTACCACAGCAGGGATCACATTGGTGATGGTTTCAGCAAATACGGCAAGTATCGCAATCAGGAGAACAAACGTCGCAATGATCGCGGGCATCAGGCGCCAATCCCCCAGACGGCCACCGATATAGTTGCCTATCGTCAAACCGGCACCGAACAGCAACAGAACATAGGTCACCTGCCGTGCCGAAATGCCGGTGATGTTCTGCAACATCGGGGTGATATAGGTAAACACGCTGAACATGCTGGCAGAAGCCAGAACACTGATCGCCATGGCAAAGATAACCTGGGTTTTCGCCAGAGCCCGGGCTTCGGCAATCAAGCTACCGCCCGATGCGGCGATTTTACGCGGCAAACAGAAATAAAGTGCCACAGCCGCAAAAACCCCGATCCCGACAACCGCCCAGAAAGTCGAACGCCAACCAAGTTCCTGACCAAGTGCCGTGCCAAACGGGACACCAAGAACATTCGCCAATGTCAGACCGGAAAACATCAAGGCAATGGCCTGTACCCGTTTATGTGGCGCAACAAGATTTGCCGCAACAACAGCCCCCAGACCAAAGAATGCCCCATGGCAGAATGCGGTCACAACACGGGCCGCCATCAAAAGCCAGTAGTCCGGTGCCATCGCACACAGGAAATTGCCGAAAATGAAAATTGCCATCAGCATCAGCAAGGCATGACGACGATCCATTTTTGACGTCGCAATCGCCAGAAACGGCGCGCCAAACGTAACACCCAACGCATAACCGGTAACCAGCAACCCGGCATCGGGAATACTTACACCAAGATCTGTCGCCACATCCGGCAACAATCCCATGATAACAAATTCGGTCGTGCCGATCCCGAAGGATGCGAGCGCAAGAGCAAGGATCGGAAGGTTTCCAAAGAAACCATTACGGGCAGCAGCAGTTATCATGATCAGGATGTCCAGGGGTGCATCGCACCAATGCGGGATAATGTCGGGCGACAAGTTTCGGACGTGTTTGCGAAGCGCTTTAATCAGCCGAAAGCTTGAAAAGATTCAATTCTGCGTGCAGCGCACAAATTCCACCATCGCGAAATTGGCATAAAAACTATGCGGTTACGTCACAACTGAAACAGGCCCGGTTGAACACCGGACCTGCGTGAATTACAAAATGGATAAATCGGATCAGGAGAGTTCTGCAACAATGCGTTTTGCGGCCACAACCGGGTCATCAGCTTTGGTAATCGGTCTACCAATCACCATCACATCCGTTCCCATCGCCATGGCATCGTGCGGCGTGACAATGCGTTTCTGATCATCTGTACTTGCCCAGGTTGGCCGAATGCCCGGTGTGATCAATTTGAAATCAGGTCCACATGCCGCACGTGCCGCTGTAATTTCCTGTGCGGAACAAACAACCCCGTCCAGACCGGCCTTCTGGGTCAATTCGGCAAGTTTGACAACACGATCACTGATCGGTCCCCTCAGACCAACATCATCGAGGTCAGCCTGATCCAGACTGGTCAGGATCGTTACCGCGATAACCCACGGCGCGTTAACACCTGCTTTGTCGGCGGCTTCACGTGCGGCTTCACCAGCACGTTTCATCATCTCAAGGCCGCCCGTGGCATGAACATTCACGATCCTGAGGCCAAGCGGCGTTACCGCACGCACGGCACCAGCAACGGTATTGGGAATGTCGTGATATTTGACATCCAGAAAAATCGGCAGCCCGGCTTTTGCGACTTCACGCACGCCCTGCGGGCCGTGGGCCGCAAAGAATTCCTTGCCAAGCTTCGCCCCACCAATCACTCCGCACAAACGAGAAGCCAGATCAACTGCATGTGCAAGATCAGTGGTGTCGATGGCGCAAAAAATACGGTCTTGGGGGGCTATAGCTTGGGTCATGGGTCCTCCGGCGGGCTGGAATTTCATGATTGGCCCACGAAGTTGCGGCGGACCGGGCATGACTTAGCCGATTTTAACCGAAATACCAACCCGAAATAGGCACAATATTGGCCCGCGCGTCGCAGTCTTTCCTGTCAGGACGCTTTCTGCTGGCTGATCACCTTGTTGTCATTTGGCGTGTCGTTGCCGGTTTCTTCCGGGCGCAATCGACGCAATTCTGTATCCATGCGCTTGACCGCACGACGATGCTTGCCATGCACCAGCCATTCATATGTCAAGCCGATACCAAGCCCGATCAACAGTGCAACCATGATCGGCAGGAAAAGCGGCATATCGACTTCATAGGGTAACGGCCACAACGACAATGTCACCAACGCCCGGTTCGACACGGCAAAAATCGCAATCAGGATCGCAAGCGGAATGGAAATGATCCAATAGAGAATGCGCATTTTAACTCCTGGTGCCGACGGGCAAAAAGGCATGGTGTCATAGCCCACACATCAGACAAGCCAAAGCATGGACCCGATATGGTCAAACGGAAATATTTTCAAATGACTTTACAGCCACCGTGAAAACCCGGCAGGCTTGGTTTAACGCAGTTCGCATACGAACAGCAAGCCGCTCAAAACGGTAAACTGTCAGTTAAGACGCTCGCGCAGCTGCTTCCCGGTTTTGAAATAAGGAACCTTTTTCTCGCCCACAGGCACAGCCTCACCGGTACGCGGATTGCGTCCGACCCGGGAATCACGCTGTTTCACGGAAAATGCGCCGAAGCCGCGCAGCTCAACCCGATCCCCGCGTGCCAGAGCCTCGGTAATTTCGTCAAAGATCGTCGCCACGATCCGTTCCACATCGCGCTGATACAGATGCGGGTTCATCTCGGCCAGCCGGGCGATCAGTTCTGATTTTGTCATATTCAGGCCCCATCCTGTTCGTTCTGACAGATATCCAATCAACCAAAGGTTAGATTACGTCACGTCGGCGCTTTCACTCAGGTTGCCAGACAGTCAGCAACCCGTCAAGTTTAAGCCCCTCAGATGACAGCATTTTTCCGATATTTCCCTCGAATAACACCGTCATGAGGGAGTCATCCGGATAATCGATTTCAAGCGGCACAACTGCCACATCGGGTGCAACACCCTTTTCATCCTGCAGCCAACGCAAAGCTTCGCGTCGACCACCAATTTCGTCGATCAGACCGTTCGCAACGGCCTGCTGACCGGTATAAACCCGACCATCGGCCAATTTCCGTACGGTATCGGTATCCATGCCGCGTCGTTCAGCGACCATGTCGACAAACACGCCAAACATGTCTGAAATCAGGCTTTCCATAGCCGTTCGCGCGGCATCGTCCGTCGGTTCAAACGGGTTTGGCACGGCTTTCAGGGGGCCGCTTTTAACCGTTAGCGGCTCGACACCAAGCTTTTCCAGCGTGCCGTTGAAATTCATCGACTGGAAAATCACACCAATCGATCCCGTCACCGTCCCGCGATGGGCGACAATATGATCGGCGGCAATGGCGGCCATATAACCACCCGATGCGGCCACGGTTCCCATTTCAGCAACGATCGGTCGGGTTTCACCAATCCGGCGCAGGCTTTCAAACAGCGCCTCGCCACCGACCATGGTGCCACCGGGGCTGTTGATATGGACAATTACACCTGCGACATCGCTGTCTTCTTCAATCTCCTCCAGCGCATCCAGAAGATAGGGATCTTCTGTAATCACCCCTTCGATGTTCACCTCGACAATGCGCGGACCAATATTGCCCCATACGGCGTCACTTGCGCCGCTGCGTGCAAAGGCGATCACGATGGCAATGATGACGGCAACGACCGCCAGGACCCGCCAGCGGAAAATCGATTTTTTCAAACGTCGACGATCAAGAAGGATATCGGCATCAAGTGCCATTTAATGTGCCCCGGTATTCAGTATGAACTAACAGCTTCAAAAACCTGCCTTTTCAAATGGTTTTTCTTCATTCGCTTGGCAAGGACAAAAACTGTTTGAAACCAAAATTCTCGCTAAAAAATGACACGGCGACGGCAAAGTCGCGTCCAAACGGGGAATTTTGAACAAAATTGATAAAAAAACGGGCCGTGCAATGCACGACCCGTCAGACCGCTGACAAACCCCGTCATATTTTGGCGGGGTTTTTCTTTTAGAGGTGTTTGAAAGCTGGCTTGAGTGTGCCGAGGGGATTATGCCT
>NZ_JBEPTC010000011.1:0-196363 GCF_040549275.1 Thalassospira sp. MBR-102 | reverse complement strand
ATCGCCGAGGCATAATCCCCTCGGCACACTCAAGCCAGCTTTCAAACACCTCTAAAAGAAAAACCCCGCCAAAATATGACGGGGTTTGTCAGCGGGCTTTTTTGATTTGAGGCAGGCGATTTACCCGGCATCACCGGCATTAACCGGGATACAGGCGACCTTTTCCTTGCGCAGCGCAGCACAGGCACTGCGTGCTTCCTGTTCACCACCAAACCCAAGCAGGCGGGCACGATAAACAACACCCGATCCGTTGCTTTGCTGCTCGACAGCGGCACGGGTCAGCCGAAGGACTTCCGGCGCTGTGCGTGCTGCGGCAAGGACTGCTTCCTGTGCGCGACGCTGATCGCTGAACGCACCAACCTGAATGCCCCATCCGCCGGTTTCCGGCGACAGGCGGGCGACAACGGTTTCGGTATCAATGCGGCCGGGCTGTTCGACTTCATTGGCGTTGTTCTGCTTGGCCATCAGAAGCTGGGTATCAGCCGGAAGAATTTTGCCATCCGGGCTGATGCGCGGACGTGGCGCGATGATTTCGCCGTCTTTTTTCAGTTCAAGATAGGCCTGATCAAGAAGCTTTTTCATCTGGTCATCGCGTGACCGCGCTGTCCGGCCACCAAAGACAACGCCGATCAAACGGCGACCATTGCGGTTGACCGATGCGACAAGGTTAAAGCCCGACGCATTGATATAGCCGGTCTTGATGCCGTCCGTACCGTAATAGGACGCCAGAAGATTGTTATGGTTGCCATAGGTGCGCTTACCATAGCTGAACTTCTGGGTGCTGAAATAATGGTAGTAGTTGCCGTAATCCTTGCGCAGCGAAACCGCAAGCCGGATCATATCGCGGGCTGTGGTCAACTGGCCACGGTTCGGAAGGCCTGATGCATTGCGAAAGGTGGTGTTCTTCATGCCGATCTGGCGCGCTTTCGCGGTCATCATCTGCGCGAATTTCACCTCGGTTCCGCCAAGATGCTCGGCGACCACAACGGCAATGTCGTTTGCCGATTTCGTAACGAGTGCCAGAATGGCATCCTCGACCGAAATCTTTTCACCAGGCTGAAGGCCTAATTTCGAAGGGGCCTGTCCCCAGGCGCGTTTGGAAACATCCATGCGTGTCGAAAGCGATACCTTACCGGAATCCAGCGCATCAAACAGCATGTAAAGCGTCATGATCTTGGTCAGTGACGCAGGGTAAACTTTGTGGTCGGCGCGATATTCATGAAGGACATCGCCGGTTTCGGCGTCGATAACCATCGCTGTATAGGTGCGTGCCATTGCTGCCGGTGTTGTGAATACAACAGCAGCGATGATCAGCAGCATCACGGACAGGACGCAGTAAATCCTGCGCCCCTGCGATTGCCACATCGGTCGACTTTGATCAGTACTAACGGTGGCCATCGCTTTTGGCCCAAGACGGGTCTTAAAACGCATTTGACGGGCTCGGCTTTACGGTGATCCCCAAGACGAAATATGGTTAGTGTCTCATCGCGGCATTAAAAAAATGCTTAACGCTTGTTCAGATAATCTGAGTTGCCGCCTTGTTGCGGTCTCATTTTTTCGTCAGACTCAATTTATATCCGCCAGAAGGTTAAAAATCGAGGATCGAATGCGTAAAAAAATAATGTCTGTTGTCAGTAACATAAGAACAAAATCATCAATTTTAAGTGGTGGCGCACTGTGTGCCGCAGGTTTGATGGCGCTTTCTGCATGCAGTTTTACCGGTACAAGCGATATCGAAAATCCACTGGTGCGCAAGGGTAGCTGGTTCTCGTTTATCAATGCGGATGACATTCGAACCGCATGTTCTGCCGGGGATGCAGAAGGACGGATTCGCATCGTCTATAATGCTGATTATTATAAAGAAACACGCAGTTACGACCTTATTCCCAGGAACGGTGCAGAGCAGTTTGAGATGGTGTCGCGGATATTCGGTCCGCTTGACGTAAGCGAGGTCAATATCGAGGTTACAGCCCCCCTTGGTGCTTTCGGCGGGACGGAATCGCGGGAAAACCTGTCGCGTGGACAATATCTTGCACTAACCGATGCGCTTCAGGCCGATGGTTTCGGATATCAAAGCCGCGACGGATTGCGCCTGCATTCTGACGATTATTACTGGGTTGCGATTGGCTGTTCATCGCAAAGCATCACGCTTGCCGCCTGGACATCTACCAGGGATGATCTGCGCGCTTTGACTTTCCCGAATGTGCTCGAAAACCTGTCAGGTTTGGAAAAAACACTTCCACAGCCGCCAGCTTTCGGTGCGCCAAAGCAGCCTGATCCGTTTTTCAGCAAGAATGACAAGAAAGCCGAGTCTCGCCATTTCTATCGCACCGTGCGCGGAAATCAGCTGAAATAAGCTGATCCGTTTCAGGAATCTTCGATGAAAATGGCACGGCATAACCCGTGCCATTTTTGTTTTTTTAGCGTCCTGAATATCAGGATTAACGTAATTTCCCGCCTAAGCGGTTGAACGTATGCCGGTTTTTTACAATCGGTTTCCGGGAATCAAGATAATCCGTTCTCCCGGGCGTGCTTGACCCATTCACGACTTTTAAAATGTCACCAAAGCAACCTTGACGGCGCACCTCTATTCCATCTAGGGTTATGTTGCGATGCAGCATAATTTCTGAATGCCAAGCCCAATTCAAGGAGGTCGGCACATGGTGACTCCTCGCAAAAAATCTGCGCCCGCTTCAACAAATGCTAATCCGGCGAAGGTCTCTTCTCGCCCAAAAGCGGTGACTCAAAAAACAGCTTCTGATGGCGCTAAAAAGTCTGCTGCTTCCCCGGCAAAGGCCGCGACAGCTGAAATTTCCGAGGCTGCAACAGAGCGGCCGAAGCGTGTCGTCACAACCGCAAGCGCGCTTGAAGCAGAGGCGTTGCGTCATCCTCCTGCGGAGCTATCAAAACCGGATGCTGTAGTGCCGGAGGCGAATAAAGAACCTGTTGCCGCTCAAGGGGCTGAGGCTCCGGCCAAGGCTGATGACCCGGTAAAAGCAGAAGCCGCGGAAAGCAAGCCTGCGCCCGAACAAGCCAGAAAGAAGACAACGGCAGGCCCCAAACCGGCAAGCCGTCCGAAGGCGGCAACCACATCGAAAAAGAATACGGTTATGCCTACCTCCAAAGCCGTTAGCGAACCCAAAGTTTCGGTTTCCAGCGATAAGGCATCTGGTGCGATTTCCGAAACGCCCCCCCCATTAAAGAAGGCTTCCATCGTGACAGAGCAAGAGAAAGCGGCTGCTCCGGCCAAAGTGACAGTGGCAGCGAAGGCCGAGACGAAAGCTAAAAACACCCAAAAAACTGCTGTCGAGGTTAAGGTTGCAGCCCAGCCGACAGCCGCCGGTGATGTGGCTGCGTTTGGTGCGGTCAGCCTTGAGCCGTTCACAGAGCTTTGGAAAGCACCGGAAGTCGATACCATGGTTGCAGCAACCCAGAATGCTCTCGAAGGAAGTCTGACGGCGGTCAATGATGTTCTTGCTCAGGTGACAGAAAAGATTACCGAGCAGGCTGACATATTCTCCGATGCTGGAACGCAAATGATGGCCAGATACGAAGAACTGATCGAAACGCAGCAAAAAAGTTTCGAAGGCGTATGGCAGGTTTCATCTGAGCTGATGGAAAAAAGCGGTTCCTTCGGTGCTGAGCTGGCATCCTGGGCGCAGCGGGAAGTTGATGCATCCCAAGCTGATTTCGAAGCGCTTTCAAAGGTCGAAAGCCTTTCTGAACTGCAGGAGCTGAACGAGCGTATACTGAAGCGCTATGTCGAGTCCGGCATGTCCGAAGGCGAAAAAATTCAGAAAATGATGTTCGCTGCTTTCACCGACGGATTTGCTGCAATGTCCAAGGCTGCTGGTGTTCCGCTTAAGTAAGCAAACCGACGCACTTAGGATTTTGCCGTAATGAATGTATCGGGACGGACATGGCTGGCAGCCATGTCCGTTTTTATTTTTTGTACCGATATTTACGGCAAAGATGACGAAGTTTGATCAATGATCTTGCAGCACGGCATTCTCGGCCTACATGAATTTGGGATGAGGTTAGAAACGTTTTGTCGCTGCGGACTTTGAAACAGATGTTCAATGACCTATCATGGAGACAATGCAGAACAAAAGGGTTCCGGTAAGCAGATTATGAGTGATCAGGACAATGACGGTGGTGGTCTCCCGAATACGGGGATCGTAACGAAGACACGGCCAAAGACGAAGAAGCCGTCCATGTACAAGGTGTTGTTGCTGAATGACGACTACACCCCCATGGAATTCGTTGTCCATGTGCTAGAACGGTTCTTTGAAAAGGGCCGGGAAGAGGCGACCGCGATCATGCTTCAGGTCCACCGAAAGGGGGTCGGAATTTGTGGGGTTTTCACCTACGAGATCGCGGAAACCAAGGTCAACCAGGTCATAGATCTGGCGCGGCAAAATCAGCATCCGCTGCAGTGCACGTTAGAGAAGGAGTGAAACATGCTCTCACGTAACCTTGAAGAAAGCTTACATCGTGCGCTGGCATATGCCTCTGAGCGGCGTCATGAATATGCAACGCTGGAACATCTTCTGTTGTCATTGACCGAAGATCAGGACGCGTTGTCTGTTCTGAAAGCGTGCCGGGTGGACGTTGATCGTCTGCGTTCGGATCTGCTGGAGTTTGCTGATAGCGAACTTTCCGGCCTGATCAGTGCGCGTTTGGTGGACCCCAAACCGACGGCTGGTTTCCAGCGCGTGATACAGCGCGCAGCCATTCATGTTCAGTCTTCCGGGCGAGAAGAGGTAACAGGGGCGAATGTGCTGGTTGCACTGTTCTCCGAACGTGAATCGCATGCGGTCTATTACCTGCAATTGCAGGACATGACCCGTCTGGATGCGGTCAATTACATTTCCCACGGAATTGCCAAGGCGCCCGAACTGAACGAACGCCGCATTCCGCGTGGTGCCGAAGAAGAAGTTGCACCCGGTGCGACAACCGACGCTGAAGAAGGTGCCGCCGCTGGCGAGGGCGAGGCGCTCAAGGCCTATTGCGTGAACCTTAATGTCAAGGCGCAGAATGGCAAGATTGATCCGTTGATCGGCCGCCAAAGCGAAATTGAACGCACCATTCAGGTCCTGTGCCGTCGCACCAAGAACAACCCGCTTTATGTTGGCGATCCGGGGGTTGGTAAAACCGCCATCGCCGAAGGCTTGGCGCGTCGCATTGTTGATGGTGATGTCCCCGAGGTTCTTGCGGATGCCACCATTTTCTCTCTTGATATGGGTGCGCTTCTGGCCGGGACACGGTATCGTGGTGACTTCGAAGAGCGCCTGAAGGCGGTCGTCAAGGAACTTGAAGAGTTTGATGGCGCGGTTCTGTTCATTGATGAAATTCACACGGTGATCGGCGCGGGCGCGACATCGGGCGGGGCAATGGATGCCTCGAACCTGTTGAAACCGGCCTTGGCCAGCGGTTCGCTTCGGTGCATCGGTTCCACGACTTACAAGGAATTCCGCGGTCATTTCGAAAAGGACCGCGCCCTTGTGCGTCGTTTCCAGAAAATCGATGTCGAAGAACCGTCTCCCGAAGATACCATTAAAATCCTCAAGGGACTCAAGCCCTATTACGAGGAACATCATCACGTCAAATACACCAACGAGGCCATTCGGTCTGCGGTCGAGCTGGCATCACGCTATATCAATGACCGCAAACGTCCCGATAGCGCGATTGATGTGATTGACGAAGTCGGGGCATCCCGGATGCTGGTGGCACCAAGCAAGCGCAAGCGCACGATTTCCAAACGCGATGTCGAAGAAATCGTCGCCAAGATTGCCCGCATACCACCAAAATCGGTGTCGACGGATGATCGCAAGGCATTGGCCAATCTGGAACGTGACCTCAAGACCGTTGTATTTGGTCAAGACAAGGCGATTGAAGCCGTTGCCAGTGCGATCAAGCTCGCACGTGCCGGTTTGCGCGAACCGGAAAAGCCGATTGGCAGCTATCTGTTCTCCGGCCCGACAGGTGTTGGTAAGACCGAGGTGACCAAGCAGCTGGCGCATGTCATGGGGATCGAATTCATACGGTTCGACATGTCCGAATATATGGAACGCCACAGCGTTTCTCGCCTGATTGGTGCGCCGCCCGGCTATGTCGGTTTCGATCAGGGCGGGCTTCTGACCGATTCCGTCGATCAGCATCCGCATGCGGTTGTCCTGCTTGACGAGATCGAGAAAGCCCATCCGGACCTGTTCAATATTCTTTTGCAGGTGATGGACCACGGCAAGCTTACGGATAATAACGGTAAGACGGTTGATTTCCGTAATATTGTGCTGGTGATGACGACCAACGCGGGCGCATCGGATATGGCAAAGCCGCCCATCGGTTTCAAACGCGAAATGCGTACCGGCGAGGATGCAGAGGCGATCAAGCGGACTTTCTCGCCAGAATTCCGTAATCGTCTGGACGCGGTCATTCCGTTTGAAAACCTCAAGCCTGAGGTCGTCAAGATGGTGGTGGATAAGTTCATCCTTCAGCTTGAAGTCCAGCTTGCGGATCGGAATGTCTCGATTGAACTGACCGAAGCAGCGCGGACCTGGCTGGGCGAACGGGGCTATGATGCAGCCTTTGGGGCGCGTCCTTTGGGGCGTGTCATTCAGGAACACGTCAAAAAGCCGCTGGCCGAGGAATTGCTGTTTGGCAAACTCGAAAAGGGCGGGGCTGTTCTGGTCGATATCGAAGACGATGCCGTTATCTTCCGTTATCCGGAAGAAAATGGTGGCGGGTCGAAAAAGGAAAAAGATACGGAAATGGCAAACTGATTGCCCTGTGATCGATTACCTTGTCATTAAGTTTTGGCGCGTTATTGTGATTGCCCGGAACAGTTGTTTCGGGCAATTGCTTTTGGTGGCATATAAAAACAATGAACCAGGCGACACAGCGAAAATACCGGGATGAAGTCGAGAAGTTTCTGTCCAAACTTGAATCGCAGGCGCGCAGGCTTGTGGCTTTGGCAGATGTGATCGAGAAGACGGTCGATACAACGGAAGTGACAGGTTACCGGCCTTTCCGCGAGGAAGTCGATAATTTCAAAGCGCTTTCGCTGGTGATTACGGACCGCCTTGCAAAGCTTGAAAAGCATCCGAAAAAGGACGAGCTCGAAGAGCAATTCCATAAATTGCAGATTCTGATGCTGCGCATCGTGATCAAAACCAGCCTGAAATTCTTCTTTGTGATGAGTGCCAAGCCGGTTCTGCCACTTGGTGCGCGCGAGATGTTTCAAAGCGAGCTCCGCACGCTTTATGAGGCAGAGCGCATGATTTCCAATCCGCGATATATCAGCCACCTTGATGAAGGTGCCAAGGATGACCTTGAGATTGCCAAGGAAATTCTTCAGGAAATCATTGAAAACGCTCCTGCTTTGCTGAATTTCGGGAACCGGAAAAAGCGTAAGCCGGCACGCCGCAACGCCGGTTGATCTGCAGATCAATCCTGCTGTCATTTGACTTAAATTGCGCTTTGCAAAATGCAAAGAATGGCTGTTGCATTTTGCAAATATTTCTGTCGCAAATTGCGAATTAATTTTGAAGTAGTTGTCTTATCAGAGGTTTTTCAATCAATAATCGGCCAAATTCTGCGATTTTAAGATGATGCCAAAAACTGGCACACCCTATGCATATGTGTGATCGGACAGTTGTTCTTTGCAGGGGCGCATCTTGCGCCTGGAACAACGTAATCTTCTGCAGTTTGCTCGTGTCCCAACCAAACTCAGCGGCGGTTTTTCCGCCGCTTTTTTCTTTTGTCCCCCTTTTCTTATCATCCAGCCCTCCAATGGCTTAACTGGCATCCCCATATGGGGATATCGGATAATGTATGCGTGTTTGTATATATTTTCCTGCGTCTAAAAGTAGTTGATGAACAGATTTTTCTCTGTATAATCTATACCAAGGGATAGTATTTGCATACGGAGGGGTAGGAAGGGTTATGAAGATAACAAAACACCTTGTTCTGGTGACGAGTCTGATGATTGGCACTTCGTTTGGTGTCACTGCCGCCAATGCCAAGTCAGATTTGCCCGGGGCACCGGACCAGTTGATTACGGATGACACTATCCGTGATGTTCGGGAATGGCTTGCAAATCCGGTGGTCGAACTTTCAATCTCGTCGCAGAACCGGTTGCGCAAAGGTATGACGCAGGATCAGATCGATGCGGCCGACAAACAATGGGTGGCGGAACGCGAAGCCGAGGACCAGCCGCTGGTCGCAGCCATTCTGACCAATCCTCTTTCCAGTTATCTGACGCAGATCCAGGCGCGTTCCGGCGGATTGTTTGCCGAAATATTTGTCATGGACGCTGTCGGCCTCAATGTCGGGCAAAGCTCGATCACTTCCGATTTCTGGCAGGGGGACGAGGCCAAGTTCAAAAACACCTTCCCCAACGGAGCCAACGCCGTCTTCATTGATGAAGCTGAATATAACGAAGAATCCGACACCTGGCGTTCGCAGCTCAATATGACCATGAGCGATCAGCAAGGGGCACCAATCGGTGCCGTCACGATCGAGGTCAATCTTAATGAACTCGCGCGTCGTCAGCAGTTGTAAGGGAGACGGACAATGAACTTCTTCAAAAACCTTTCCATACCAGCCAAGCTGACGACCTGCTTTGCTGTGATGATTGTGGTCATCCTGATGGTTGCGGGTGCTGGGATGTTTGCGACTTTCCAGGTCAAGTCTGCCAATGATCAACGTGATTATCTTTCTGATTTCGAACGCGACTATCGCAACCTGGACCGCTCTTATCTGATGGCGCGTCAGGAACTGGTTTATTTCCTGACAACCGGTGACCGGACCGGACTTGAAAGTTATCAGGAATCGCTGGCTGAAATCGATACCCGCACCGATGTTCTGAAAGCTTACGCGACGATTAACCCGACAATTGCCGATCTTATCGAACAGATGGACAGCGCAATTTATCGCTGGGAAGAGATCGCCAGCGAGCAGGCGAAACTGATGCGTCATTACCTGACCGTCAACCATGCGCGCGCGATTGAAGCTTCCGGCGAACCGCGTGAATTGTCTGACAGCGTATCGAAGATTGCCCTGGAACTGGCAGAAAATATCGACCAGATGAACCTGGATGTCGAAAACCGTGTCGAACGGGCCATGATGCTGTTCCAGACCACACTGGGCATTGGTGTTGTTTTGCTGATCGCCATGGCGGCATTGTTTGGTGGCACGTTGTCGCGCCTTATTGCGACACCGATCCGCAAGATGACGGATGCGATGGGAAGTCTGGCATCTGGCAACCTTGATATCGAAATCCTTGATATGAAGCGCGCCGACGAAGTGGGGGCGATGGCCAAATCGCTTGAAGTGTTCCGTGAAAACGCCCGTGAACGTGCCCGGATGGCCGAACAGGAACGGATTGAAGCCGAACGCCAGATCGAACGCAGCAAGCGTATGGGTACACTGACTGCCGGTTTCGATCATAAAATCCAGGAAGTTCTTTCGGCGGTTAATGTTGCGCTGGACGAAGTCCGCAGTGCATCGGAAACGCTTTCGTCACATTCGGTTCGCGCCAATCAGGATGCGAAAAGTGTGGCAGAGCAGGCCGAAGAATCATCGGGAGACATCGAAACCGTTGCATCGGCAACCGCGCAGCTTTCCGCGTCGATTTCTGAAATCGCATCGCAGATCGCACGTGTTACCGAAATTACCCAGCATGCCGTTGCGGAAACCGAACGCACCAATCAGCGTGTCGAAATGCTGAACGAAGCGGCGCAAAGTGTTGGTGAAGTTGTCAGCCTGATCAGCGACATTGCTGATCAGACAAACCTGCTGGCACTTAACGCGACAATTGAATCCGCACGTGCCGGCGATGCAGGCAAGGGCTTTGCGGTGGTGGCGGGGGAAGTCAAAAACCTTGCTGCCCAGACGGTGAAGGCAACCGAACAGATCACTGCGAAAATTACCGAAATGCAGGGTGAAACCGGTGCCGCCGCCGAAGCCGTTCGCGGCTTTGCCGAAACCATTCATCAAATTGATGAACTGATGTCGGTTGTTGCCAGTGCGGTGGAAGAGCAGGGCGCTGCAACCGAAGAAATTTCACGCAGTGTCGAAGGGGCTGCCAATGGCAACGTCGCGATTTCAAATGCGGTGAAAAGTGTTGCCCTGGCCACAACCGAAAGCGGTGATCTTTCGAATGGTCAGCTTGACTGTGTCGGTCGTCTTGCGGCCGCCAATGATGAGCTGAGAAGCCATGTAAATGGCTTCCTGAACGACGTCAGAGCCGTCTAAAAATACTGAGTTGGTTGGGCAGTCAGGAAGGGGCGCGATGCTGATGCATCGTGCTCCTTTTTGCTTGGCGGAGCTGCCGGTTCATTCCTGTTTGAACGGGCTGTGTTCGGCCACGATAAATTCGCGATCCTGCGCGATATGATGGCGTTCCTGATCCAGAAAACGGGCCACGGCAGTGCGTAAACCGGCATCGGCAATCAGATGTGCCGAATGGGTCAGAACCGGTTCATAGCCACGCTGGATTTTGTGTTCACCCTGTGCCCCGGCCTCAACCGTTTTAAGGCCGCGTTCAATCGCGATATCGATCGCCTGATAGTAACAGGTCTCGAAATGCAAAAGCGGGGTCCGGTCAACAGTGCCCCAGTTGCGTCCGTATAAGGTTTCCGTGCCGATCAGGTTGAGCGCCCCGGCAACCATGTCGCCGTCACGAAAGGCAGCCACCAAAACGGTCCGGTCCCGGACCCGTTCATGCAGAAGATCAAAGAACTCCCGCGTTAAATAGGCCTGCCCCCATTTGCGATCCGATGTGTCGTGATAAAAGGCATAAAACCGGTCCCAATGGGCGGCTTTAAGGTCATCACCCGATAGAACTTCAAAGCTGTATCCCGCATCGCGCACCTGTTTGCGTTCCTTGCGCAGATTTTTGCGTTTGCGCGAATTCAGCGCGCCAAG
The DNA here is from genome assembly GCF_040549275.1 of Thalassospira sp. MBR-102. Taxonomy (NCBI): domain Bacteria; kingdom Pseudomonadati; phylum Pseudomonadota; class Alphaproteobacteria; order Rhodospirillales; family Thalassospiraceae; genus Thalassospira; species Thalassospira sp. MBR-102. Next base: position 185,434 of record NZ_JBEPTC010000011.1, on the reverse strand, counting down.
GAAATCGTCAAAACTGTCGTAACCACGATTGTACCAGTGATATTGAATGCCGGTTCGCGGAAGAAATCCGGCATCTTGCATCGCCCGGCTTTCATCGCCACTGCAAAACGTTACATGCAGGCTGGCAATGCCAAGCCGTTCGGGCAGGGCACAAAGCGCACCAATCAGAAGTGTGCGAACGCGCTCAGGGGCTGGATGATCGGACCGTATCAGAAGCCGCGGGCCCGGAACCGGTGAAAAGGGTACGGCGGCCTGTAATTTCGGATAATACCGTCCACCCGCCCGCTCATAGGCTTCCGCCCAGCTCCAGTCGAAGACATATTCGCCATAGGAATGCGATTTGACATAAAGCGGCACAATCCCGGCAACCGTATCGTCATCATCGGTAACCACCAGATGAAAGGGTTGCCAACCGGTATCGGCATTGGCCGAGCCACTATCTTCCATTGCGGAAAGAAAGGCAAAGCTGACAAACGGGTTCGCCGTGCCTGCGCATTTGTCCCAGTCGGCTTCGCCGATTTTATGGATATCGGTAACGGTTCTTATCTCGGCAGGCAAGATGGGGTCCCCTGTGTTCAATCCTTGGTCGCCGTTCGGGCCTGCATTCTATACGCAATAGCCGGTATATGCGTTCAGAAGATAGGCGCATTGCATGTTTGCGCAAGGGAAAGCCTTTGACGGACGTTGCCTTAGGCCCTATTTCATTGGGCCAAGGGCGCGTAACGTTACGGCCCTACGGCTCGGGAAATGCCCGTGTCGCCCTCGCAAAGAAAAGGATGGTGCGCCGTGAACAGCAAGCTTTCGTTGGAGAAGGACAAGATCAAGATCGTCCTGCTCGAAGGTATCCATGAAAACGCTGTAAAGATGTTCAAAGAGGCCGGCTACTCAAATGTCGACCACTACCCTGCTGCTCTGGATGCGGATGAACTGAAATCCGTCGTCTCCGAAGCGCATTTTCTGGGCATCCGTTCCCGCACCAAACTGACCGAAGAAGTCATCGACGCTGCACCCAAGCTGACCTCTATCGGTTGTTTCTGTATCGGCACCAATCAGGTTGATCTGAAAGCCGCTGCGATGCGCGGTATTCCGGTCTTCAATGCGCCTTATTCCAATACCCGTTCGGTCGCCGAACTGGTTCTGGGTCAGATCATCATGCTGATGCGCGGTATCCCGCAGCGTGACAAGGCTGCCCATGCCGGTGGCTGGCTTAAAAATGCCAAGGGCTCGTACGAGGCGCGCGGCAAGACTTTGGGCATCATCGGCTATGGTCATATCGGATCGCAGCTGTCGGTTCTGGCGGAATCGCTTGGCATGAACGTCATTTATTATGATGTGATCAACAAGCTTGCGATGGGTAATGCCACCTCGTGCAGTTCGATGGATGAATTGCTGGCGAAATCTGATGTCGTTTCGTTGCATGTTCCGGCCAACGAACAGACCAAAAACATGATCACCGCGACCGAAATCGCCAAGATGAAGCCGGGGGCGCACCTGATCAACGCGGCACGTGGCAATGTCATCGTGATCGAAGACCTTGCTGCGGCCTTGGAACGCGGCCATCTGGCCGGTGCAGCCCTTGACGTGTTCCCGGTCGAGCCTGCGGGCAAGGACGAGGAATTCCAGAGCCCGCTTCGCGGTATGCCGAACGTGATCCTGACCCCGCATATCGGTGGTTCCACCCAGGAAGCACAGGAAAATATCGGTGTCGAAGTTGCCGACAAGCTGATCACCTATTCCGATAACGGGTCGACGCTGGGTGCGGTCAACTTCCCGGAAGTTTCGCTGCCGGTCAAGGATCGCAAGCACACCCGCTTCATGCATATTCATCGCAACGTTCCGGGCGTTCTGTCGAAAATCAACGACGTGTTTGCAACGCGTGGCATGAATATCAGCGGTCAGTATCTGCGTTCCGAAGGCGGCGTGGGTTACGTGGTTGTCGAAGTCGACGAGGAAATCCAGCCGGGGCTTGGCATCCGCAAGGAACTCGAAGCCATCGACGGTACGCTTCGGGTTCGCTTCCTGTTCTGATCTATCTATAGTTGCGCAATGCAATCAAACTGAGAAGGGCGGAAACATCATTGTTTCCGCCCTTTTCTTATAGTTTGCGATACATGATCAGTGCGTCGGTTTCGCCGTGTGTCGGGTGCATATAGGCACCGGGCAAACGCCCGACAATTTCAAAGCCAAGCTGCGGCCAAAGATGCACCGCGGCCTTGTTGCTGGCGATGACGAAATTGAACTGCATTGCCTTGAAGCCCCGATCCCTTGCACGGATCAGCGAGTCTTCGCACATTCGCCGCGCAATCCCGCGCCCGCCCGCATCGGGGGCGGTCATATAGCCGCAATTGGCGACATGGGCACCATTGCCCGGCTGATTGGCCTTCAGGTAATAGGTGCCAACAATCTGCCCGTCTTCCTCGGCAACGAAGGTTTCCCTGTCCGCGCCCATCCAATAGGCCAACACATCCGTGTCGGTCATATCGGTGGGCATGACATAGGTTTCACCGGCCCGAAGGATCGGGGCAACGATTTCAAGGATTTTCGCGACATCATTCTGGGTGGCGGGGCGTATCTGCATTGTAACGATCAGTCTTTCGTGGGGAACAAGCCCGCGCGGGGCAGGGGATAAAACATGGCGCGGGCAGGTGTTAGCGGTCGCCCTGTTGCAAGACCTGTTCGATAAATTCGGGGTCCGCTTCAAACGGCAGGCTCGCCCGTCCGGCAAGCGCGCGGGCAAGTTCGGAACGATAACGTTCCCGTGGGATTTCGACCACCCCGAACTGTTTTAGGTGATCATTGACGAACTGGGTATCAAGCAGGGTATAGCCGCCTTGCCGCAAAAGGGCGACAAGATGCACCAATGCCACCTTTGATGCATTGGTCGCACGCGAAAACATGCTTTCGCCAAAAAACGCCTGCCCAAGGCTGACGCCATAAAGACCGCCAACCAGCTTGCCATCAAGCCATGCCTCGATCGAATGGGCGCACCCCATCTTGTGAAGCGCGCAATAGGCATCAAGGATATTGTCATTGATCCAGGTATCATCCCGGCTGTCGGTTGGCTCCGCACAGGCACGAATGACATCGGGAAAGGCTTTGTTTACATGGACCTTGAATGTCCCCTTGCGCACCGCTTTGCGCAGGCTTCTGGGCACGTGGAAGCCGTCAAGCGGCAATACGCCACGCCATTCCGGGTCAATCCAGTAAAGGGTCGGGTCATCATGGCTTTCGGCCATGGGAAACAGGCCGACCGAATAGGCACGGATCAACAGATCAGGGGTCAGTTGGTTCGACATGATCGCGGTGATAATGGTTTCGGTCCTGTTTGCAAATCGTCTGTTTACATATGTGAACGCGCACTGTTCTGACAAGATAGCAGCTTGCAGTCCATCGACTATGTTTGGCATGATAATCGAAATGTATGATTAATTCTTTCGCGCCGGAATTGTAAAATGCTCGAAATTTCTTCGCTGATTATTTTTGCCGGGGCGTTGCTGGTGGCATCAGGATCGCCGGGACCAAGTGTTGCGGCACTCGTGGCCCGGGTTCTTGCACGCGGATACCGCGATATCCTGCCGTTTCTGGTCGCATTGTGGATTGGCGAACTGATCTGGCTCAGCTTTGCCGTACTTGGCCTGTCGGCCATCGCAAACAGCTTCCATCTTCTGTTCACCATAATCAAATATGTCGGTGTGGCCTATCTTCTGTATCTGGCGTGGAAGATGTGGCACGCGTCTGTTGATGTCGATGCCGAAACCATCCCCGATACAAAATCCGGTGTTCGGATGTTCATCGCGGGCATGACGGTGACGATGGGCAATCCGAAAATCATGCTGTTCTATATGGCGCTGGTTCCAACCGTGATTGATCTGGCATCCGTGTCGCTGTTTGGCTGGTTCGAACTTTCCGTCGCCCTAATGGTGGTTCTGGTCGCGGTCGACCTGACATGGGTTTTCATGGCGTCGCGTCTGCGCCACCTGATCCGCAGCCGACGTGCTATGAAAATCGCCAACCGCACCAGTGCAACGGTGATGGTCGGGGCGGCGGTTGCCATCGCCTCTCGCTAGGGGCGTTGCTGGGCTAACGGAAATTCCCAAACAAAAACGGGGCTCCCGAAAGGAAGCCCCGTTTTTTGATCGGGATATAGAAGGTTACTTCTTCATGCCCATGAATTTTTCCAGCCAGTGAATGTCGTAATCACCTTTCTGGATATCGGGCTGCGCCAAAAGCTTCTGATGCAGCGGAATGGTGGTTTTGATCCCGCCAATCGCATATTCGGCCAAGGCACGGCGCAGGCGCATCATGCATTCTTCGCGGTCACGCCCATGCACGATCAGCTTTGCAATCATGCTGTCGTAATAGGGCGGGATCGAATAACCGGTATAGATACCGCTATCGACACGAACGCCCAAACCGCCCGGTGCATGATATTCCTTGATCTTGCCCGGTGACGGCACAAAGGTTTCCGGATCTTCGGCATTGATGCGGCATTCAATCGCATGGCCGTGAATTTCCAGATCTTCCTGTGTAAAGGACAGTTCAAGGCCTGCGGCAACGCGAATCTGTTCACGCACAAGGTCAACGCCCGAAATGGCTTCGGTCACCGGATGTTCGACCTGCAGGCGGGTGTTCATTTCAATGAAATAGAACTCGCCATTTTCATACAGGAATTCAATCGTACCGGCATTGCGATATCCCATGCCACGCATCGCGTTGGCAACGGTCGATCCGATACGTTCGCGTTCTTCCGGTGTCAGCGTTGGCGAAGGGGCTTCTTCAAGCACTTTCTGGTGACGGCGCTGCAACGAACAGTCACGTTCGAACAGATGGACGGCATTTCCGTGGGAATCGCCGATAACCTGAAGTTCGATATGGCGCGGTTTGCCAAGGTACTTTTCCATATAAACCGCGGCATTGCCAAAGTTCTGCAATGCTTCCTTGCGGGTCATAGAAAAGGCTTCGGCAAGGTCTTCGTCGCGCTCGACCACTTTCATGCCGCGACCGCCGCCGCCGCCCGATGCCTTGATCAGAACCGGATAGCCGATTTCCTTGGCGCATTTTTGCGCCTCGGCAACGGTGGTGATTTCTCCGTCCGACCCCGGAACAACCGGAATGCCCAGTTTTGCTGCTGTGAGTTTGGCGGTGATCTTGTCACCCATCATGCGGATATGTTCCGCCGACGGACCGACAAAGGCAAAGCCATGTTCTTCGACCATGGCGGCAAAGTCGGCATTTTCCGACAGGAAGCCGTAACCCGGATGGATGGCTTCCGCCCCGGTGATTTCGGCTGCCGACAGGATCGCCGGAATATTCAGATAGCTGTCTTTCGATGCTGCCGGGCCGATGCAGACGGCTTCGTCTGCCAGGCGGACATGCATGGCATCTGCATCGGCGGTGGAATGCACCGCGACAGTTTTGATGCCCATTTCGCGGCAGGCGCGCTGAATACGCAGCGCGATTTCGCCACGGTTGGCAATCAGTAGTTTGTCGAACATGCGGTGTTTACCCCGGCTTATTCAATAATGACCAGCGGCTCGTCATACTCGACCGGATGGCCGTCGGTTGCGATGATCTGGCTGATTTTGCCAGATTTCGGCGCGCGGATCGGGTTGAAGGTCTTCATTGCTTCGATCAGCATCAGGGTCTGGCCTTCGGAAACGCTGGAACCGACCGAAATAAACGGTGCAGCGCCGGGTTCCGGTGCGAAATAGACCACGCCAACCATCGGCGATTTTACAGCACCCGGATGGGAACCTGCATCAGCAGGTGCCGCCGGAGCAGCCGCCGCAGCAGGAGCCGCAACCGGTGCAGCAGCCGGAGCGGCTGCAACCATGGTGCCCTGACGGGCGACGCGAATGCGATTGTCGCCTGCGGCAACTTCGATCTCGGTCAGGTTGGTCTCGTCCAGCAGCTCGGCGAGCTGGCGAATGGTATCGTTGTCGATGTTGAACTTGCTCATTTCGATATCTTTTATGATGGTGTGTGGATCAGTGATCTGATGGCATCAAGGCCAAGAATGTAACCCTGCGCGCCAAAACCACAGATCATGCCTTTTGCAGCTTTTGAGACGTAAGAATGATGTCTGAATGCGTCCCGCTGATGAATATTTGAAAGATGCACCTCGACGACCGGCAAATCGGATGCCAGCAAGGCGTCAAGGATCGCAACCGATGTGTGCGTATATGCCCCAGCATTGATAATAATGCCAGCAGCTTCTTGCCGGGCTTCCTGAATCCAGTCAACCAGTTCGCCTTCATGATTGCTTTGGCGAAAGACGACGGGCAGGCCTAATTGCGACCCATGTGCCGAACACATGCTGTCGATATCCCGCAAGGTGGTCGAACCGTAAATTTCCGGCTGACGCTGTCCCAGCAGGTTCAAATTCGGCCCATTCAGAATGTAGACGGGTTTTGTCATCCGTTCCCACATGCCCAACATATAGTGATGCGTTTATAGCACGACCAAAGTCTGACGCAACGTTGCATTCGGACGAGGCTATGACTGTAGCCGCAAGATCATGCCTGCATCATCGCCATCGGCACAGCTTTGTGTGCCCCGCATGGCAGAATCCGCCGATCACAGCTTGCCTCTCGCCCGGCAGCTGCGCATACTGCGCGCCAATAGATGAATATTTTGATACCACAAGGACAAGACGAACAGATGCGCCTGACCATCAACGGTGAAGACCGCACCATCGATACCGCAGCAACCGTTGCCGATCTTCTCGGCGAACTCGGGATCACGGCGACCAAGGTCGCGGTGGAACGCAATCTCGAAATCGTGCCGAAAACGGCCTATGGCGATACCGCCCTTGCTGATGGCGATAAACTTGAAATCGTTCATTTCATTGGTGGCGGTTCATCGGATGCCGATCTTGCATCGGCCGATGACGCGGGCTTTGTTGTTGCCGGTCACAAATTCAAATCGCGTCTGATCGTCGGTACCGGCAAATACAAGGATTTCGAAGAAACCCGCATCGCGATTGATGCCTCGGGTGCCGAAATGGTTACGGTTGCGGTGCGTCGTGTTAACCTGACCGACCCGTCGCAGCCAATGCTGGTCGATTATGTCGATCCGAAAAAATACGTTTATCTGCCCAATACGGCGGGTTGCTTTACGGCCGATGATTCTGTTCGCACCCTGCGTCTGGCCCGCGAAGCCGGCGGCTGGAACTTGGTGAAGCTTGAAGTTCTGGGCGATCAGAAAACGCTGTATCCCAACATGCCCGAAACCCTCAAGGCGGCCGAAGCCCTGATCAAGGACGGTTTCGACGTGATGGTTTATTGCAGCGACGATCCCATTCAGGCCAAGATGCTTGAAGATATGGGCTGTGTCGCGATCATGCCGCTGGGTTCCCTGATAGGATCGGGCATGGGGATTCTGAACCCGGTCAATATTGCGCTCATCAAGGAAAACGCCAATGTGCCCGTGATCGTCGATGCCGGTGTTGGCACCGCGTCCGATGCGGCATTTGCCATGGAACTGGGCTGTGACGGTGTTCTGATGAATACCGCGATTGCCGGTGCCAAGGACCCGATCCGTATGGCGCGCGCCATGAAACACGCAATCATCGCTGGTCGGGAATCTTTCCTTGCCGGTCGTATGCCCAAGAAAAAATATGCCGATCCGTCCTCGCCGCTGGCCGGTTTGATCTGATCGCGCAAACGCCCGATAAAAAGCCCCCGTTTCGATACCGAAACGGGGGCTTTTGTTTTATTAAGGCTGCGAAACGGATTGACTGCATCCGTAGTCGCAGGTGATTTAAAAATCAGGACGCTTCTTTAAGTCCGGCTTTGACCAGCGCATTGACCCGTTCCATATCCGCCCCCGACACCATCTGACCATTGATCAGGAAGGCGGGGGTGCCATTAACCCCGATGCTGCGCGCCATGGCGGAATATTGCTGCAACATGCCGTTGATTTCCGGCGACTGCATGTCCTTGCGCATCTGATCAACGTCAACACCGGCATCTTCGGCCAGCTTATTGATCTGTGCTTCGTCAAGCACACCACGGCTTTCCATGAAGGCCGCGTGGATTTCCATGTATTTGCCCTGCTTGGCAGCGGCCAGTGCGGCACGTGCCGCACTGGCGCTTTCTTCGCGCAGGATCGGGAATTCAACAAACATGGTGCGGATTTTGCCGTCGGAATTTTCCGCAAGTTCCTTCACGCCGTCAAACGCGCGTTTGCAATAACCGCAGTGATAATCAAAAAATTCGATCACGGTAACCGGTGCATCAAGCGGGCCAACCGATGGCACCGAGCTGTCAGCCACCAGCGCATCCCAGACCGGCTGAATGGCTTCGGCCTGCTGACGGGCCTGTTTGGTTGTCTGCCAGACCTGAACATTCTGGATGGCGCGCAACAGAACATCCGGGTTTTCCATCAGATACTGCTCGATCACGCCTTCGATCTCGGCCTTCTGCGCGTCGCTAAGGTCTGCTGCCTGTGCCGGGCCCCCCATGGCAAAACCCAGAGAAAGCATAATGGCGGCACCGCCCAGAAGGCGTTTGATCATAAGCGAATTCATCGAAAATCCTTTGTTGTCTTCGTCCCGGATGTTTCTGACATCGCGCAGGACCTGATTTCTCTAGATCATTGATACGAGACGGGCACCCTAACGGGAAAGTAAAATATGCGAGAGATATGTGACACCGGCCACATCGGGGCGCTGATCATGTGACGATGCGACGCCGATCCATACCAGACGAACATCGACAGTGTCTGTGTCGGGCCAGTATCGTCGATGCAGGGTCGAAAGATCGAAATAATCCCGCTGCCAGCCGACAGTGCCCGAAATATCGCCCCCGATCGGCAGGCGGATTACGTGATCAATCGGCGGCTTGCCAACTCCCAGGTCACTTTCGCCCCAATCCCCTTGTGACTGCGACCGGAAACCAAGCACAAGCTCGGTATCGCCGGGCAGGGCGGATGCGTTCATCAACCAGTCAAAAGATAGATAGGGGGATGCAAGAACCGAAATATTGGTTCGGCGGCCAAGTTCAAACGGGGCAATGGCCGGGCGCATGGCAAGGGCGATGCGCCCGTCGATATCGTCCCAGTAAAGGCTGTTGGCCTTTGACTGTTCTCCCTGATCAAGCTTTGCCGGGCGGTCGGCGTAATGCCAGTAGCGCGGCGGATTTCCAAGCGAGAAGGGGGCGTAAAGAAGCTTCAGGTCTCCCTCGACGCTGACCCCGGCATCGGGCAGGCTGCATCCGGCCAGGACGTAAACCGCCATAAAAGCAACGCCCAGACGGCGCGACATCATCGAAATGACGCCCGCCCGCGGCGACAGAACCGATATCAATTGGGCTTGTCCGTGCCTTCCGGGTCGGTCGCCCGGATGATGTCCTGTGCGCGCTGCCAGGTCGCGGTGCCTTTTTCAAGTTTCCGGTCGGCCTGCACCGCATGATATTTCGCCGCTTCCCGGTCCCCGGTCAAAAGGCTGTATTCCGCCTGCGACAGCGATGCTTCGCCTTCATTGCCAAGACGGTTTTCAATGATCGCCCGGAAACGCCATGCCGATGCATTGCCTCGCTCCACCGAAAGAACCCCCAGAAGGTTTTCCTTGGCTTCGCCCAGAACCGCATCATCGCCGCTTTCAATCAGGGCATGCGCCAGCAGAAGGCGGATCAAAGGGGCACCATTGGACAATTCGACCGATTTGCGCAGCGGATCGGTGGCTTCCCTGGCCTTGCCGAATTCCAGCAGGACCTGACCCTTAAGCTCCTCGAAATACGGGTTTTCGGGTTCTTCGGCGATCAGCCCGTCAATCAGTTTCATCGCCGGTTCGATTTGCGAGTCCCGGTAATAGGCGATGGCGCGCGCATAGCGCCCCGAAACGCTGGTATCGGACTCGGGATAGGTGCGCAAAGTATGCTGGATATGGTTGGTAAACGCATACAGCTTGGCGCGCATACGGTCATGGCGTTCATACAGAACCGGATCGACCTTGGCGTCTTTTAACGGTGAATTCGCGGTATAGTTTTCAAGGAAATCAACACGTTCGGTCGTCAACGGGTGACTGCGCAGATACGGGTCCTGACGCGCGGTGCTCAGCAATTCCTGACCTTCAAGCGTTTCCATGAATTCCATCAGGCCGCGCGATGATATGCCTGCTTCGCTCAGGAATTTGACGCCGGCCTGATCGGCACTGCTTTCCTGTGTTCGCGAATAGGCCAGAAAATTGCGTTCCGCCACGTTCTGGCCGCCAAGAACGGCCGCCGTACCCACATCGGCACGTCCGGCGGCAACACCGGCAGCAACCCCAACGATGGTTGACAGAATCGACACAGCAGATGCATTTCGAAGCTGATCATGAACACGTGAAAGATGCCCGCCCGCAATGTGGCCGGTCTCGTGGGCCATCACGCCCATAACCTGTTCGGGAGTCTGGGCTTTCAACAAGAGGCCAGTATTGATAAAAAGCTTTTGGCCACCTGCAACGAATGCGTTCAGGCTGGGATCTGAGACGATATAGACAGTAACGCCGCGCGGATCGAGCCCGGCAGCCTTGAATATCGGGGTCGCATAGAGATGAAGGGTTTCCTCAATCTCGGTATCCCGGATAAAAGAACGACCCTGCGCAAAAACTGTGCTGGGCAGGGCAACAAGGAAAATGGCAGTGAGAGTAATAATGCGTCTGAGCAAAATGTGCGTTCCGTGTTCTCGTTCATCTTATGTCGACCCGACCCGTGCGGACAGGTTCCCGACGCGCAAGCCATCATGGCGGATCATGGCGGCAATCGCAATGACTGCCGGTCTTGCTGCCTGCGGTACTGATAATACTGATAATCTTGGCCAAATCGGGGCCGTCAGTGGTTTCCTTGGTGGCGTGGTTGCCGACGAACCCCGTGCGGTCCGTGTTGCGCGCGATGTTCTTTCGGCTGGCGGCACGGCGGCCGATGCGGCTGTTGCGCTTTATGCCACCATGACGGTGACCAAATCATCGGTTGCCGGTATCGGTGGTGGCGGGGTTTGCGTTGTCCATGATCGGGAATCGAAGAAGGTCGAAGTCCTTGATTTCTGGCCACGTCCGGGGACTCGCACCGCAGATGGCCAGGTCGCAACGACCGTTCCGGGTGTCCCGCGCGGCCTTTACGCACTTAGTGCGCGTTATGGTCGTCTGCAATGGCCGCAGCTTCTTTCGGCCGCCGAACAGTATGCCCGCCTTGGTGTGCCGGTATCGCGTTCGATGGTTGATGATATCGCAGCCAATCGCGACCGGATCGAAGCAAGTCCGATCCTGCGCGATGTTTTCATGCCAGATGGCAAAACATTACAGGTCGGTGACCGGATTCGTTCCGTCAATCTTGGCGCACTTCTGACCTCTCTTCGGGTCAAGGGACCGGGCGAGTTTTATAACGGTGCCCTTGGCGCCCAGATCGCAACCGCGGTTCAGAATGCCGGTGGCACGCTGACGGCCGAAGACATGCGTTCCTACAAACCGCAATGGAAGGCCGCGACCGAGGTCAAGGTTGGCAACGAAACGCTTTACCTTGCCTATCCGCCGCGTTCCGATAACGGGCGATCTGTTATTGACGCGGAAACGGAACTTGGCGCGATCCTGAACCGCTATCTGGCCGATATCGAAGCTGCTGACAGCAACATTCAAGCCAATACCGGGCGCAGCGGCTTTGTCGTGCTGGACCGCAAGGCCAATGCGGTTGCCTGCATGACCACGATGAACAAACCGTTTGGTGCGGGGCTTGGTGCCGATGCGTTCGGCCTTAACCTTGCCGCCGGGGATGCGGGTTATGCCCAGACCCCGTTGATGGGCCCGGCACTTATGGTCAACCCGTTTGTCTGGGAATATTACTATGGGATCGCTGGCACCGGCACCCCGGCCGGTGCCACCAAACAGATTGCCACCATGGCCGAAGACCTGATCGAAAAGGGGGCGGCTGCCAATGTCCCGATGAATTCGGCGGGCAAACCGGCGGTCAATATCGTGCGTTGCCTTGAAGGGGTGCCGCCGCATCCTGAAAGCTGCCAGTTCATTGCCGATCCTGCGGGCGGCGGTATGGCGGGCACCCAGTAAGCCACCCTTTACAGACATTTCATCGGGGCAGGATTTCCTGCCCCGATTTTCACGATACAAAGCAGGACCCCACAAATGGCTTTGAAACAATCGCGCCGCGGTGCCATTTCGCCGTTTATTGTTATGGATGTCATGCGTGCCGCCAACGCGCGCGAACGCGACGGCAAGGCTGTCTATCACCTTGAAGTCGGGCAGCCGGGCACACCGGCCCCACGCAAGGTCCGCGAGGCCGCGGCCCGCGCCCTTGATAACGATCTGATCGGTTATACCAATGCCATGGGGATTGATCCCCTGCGCGAAGCCATCGCCGGGCATTATCAGCGTAAATTCAACACCCCGGTCGATCCGTCGCGCATCTGCGTTGCCAGTGGCTCGTCCTCGATCTTCGTGCTGGCGTTTCTGGCGGCCTTTGATGCCGGGGATCGGGTGGCGATGGCGGCACCAGGCTATCCGGCCTATCACAACATCCTGACCGCACTCGGCATTGAAACCGTCAATCTGCCTGCCGGTCCCGAAAGCCATTATCAGCCGACCGTTGCCATGCTGCGTGATCTTGAGGACACGATTGACGGTCTGATTGTTGCAAGTCCGTCCAACCCGGCGGGCAGCATGATTGACGTTGAAACTTACCGCGAACTGGCGACCTATTGCCGGGAAAACGGTATTCGCCTGATCAGTGACGAGATTTATCAGGGCATTTCGTTTGGCGATGTCCGCGAATGCACCGCACTTGAATTCGGCGATGATGCGATCATCATCAACAGCTTCTCGAAATATTTCTCGATGACCGGCTGGCGTCTGGGCTGGGCGGTGGTGCCGCCTGATCTGATGCGCGCGGTCGAATGCCTGCAACAGAACCTGTTTATTTCGGCCCCGGCATTATCACAGATCGCCGCCGTCGCCGCATTTGATTGCGAGGACGAATTGCAGGCCAATGTCGCGGCCTATGCCCGCAATCGTGAAATCCTGCTCGATGAACTGCCCAAAGCCGGATTTGGCAACTTCGCCCCGGCGGATGGTGCATTCTATCTCTATGCCGATGTCCGCGATCTTACGGATGATAGCGAGGCCTTCTGCCGTCGCATGCTTGACGAAACCGGTGTTGCCACCACGCCGGGCACGGATTTTGATCGGCTTCGCGGCAAACACTATGTCCGATTCTCATTTGCACATAGCGAGGCAACCATGCTGGGCGCGGTAAAGGCATTGAAGAACTGGCAGCGATAAGCCCCTGATCTCAAACAGACCGCAACGAAAAGGGCTGCCGAATGTTCGGCAGCCCTTTTGGGTTTTATCAGGTCCTGATCTTAACGACCAAGGCTCCACCAGCCGCGTTTCTTCGACTTGGGTTTTTCGTCTTTTGCCGGTTCGGCAGAAGCGGGTTCACTCGCTACCGGTTCCGGTGCCTTTTCGGCTTTTGGTGCCGGTTTTTTTGGCTCTGCCTTCGGTTCGGATTGCTCCGCTGCCGGTGCTGCTGCGGGTGCAGGGGCCGGGCTTGCCGGTTTCTCCGCCACGATTTCCGCTGGGCTTGCTACGGGTGTTTCGGCTGGGCTCTGTGCTGGTGCCGAAACGGTTTCCTTGGCGATTTCTTCCGCAGTCTCGGGGGCCGGGCCGCTCTGGATCGGGATGTTTTTCACATCACCCCGGTCATTGCGATCCCGCCTGTTGCGGCGATTGTCATTGCGATCACGACGTTCGCGACGCGGCCGTGCCGGGGCCGGGGCGGTTGCGCTGCGCTCACGGCCAACACGGACACCTTCCTGATCGAAGCTGTCGGCATCCTGACCTTCGCTGTCGGCATCAACAACCTGATCCTCGACCTGACCTTCCGGTGCGCTGTGATCACGATCCCGGCGAAGGGCAGTTGCCTGTGCATCATCGGCAGGCGATTTGACACGCGGCGCGTTTTCAAATTCCTGACGGCGTGAACGACGGCGTCCACCACGTTTGCCGCGACGGCGGCGTTTACGCTGTGCTTCGTCGTCGTCATCATCTTCGTTATCGTCCTGATCACCGCGATCCGACGAACCGGCCGCATCATCTGATGCATCGGCTTCGTGCTGATCATCACGGTCATCACGTTCATCATTGCGGCCACGACGGCGGCGACGGCGACGGCGGCGTTTATTGCCCTGATCATCGTCGTCGCGCTGATCACGGGTATCACGTACCTCTGCAACGTCTTCTTCTTCTTCGTCTTCGTCCGGTTCAACCGGGCTTTCAATCGCGGTCAAAGATACGCTGTCGGTGTTCAGAACCGGCAGGGCTTCTTCTTCGTCACCCTTTTTCGCACGTGACCGTTCAATCCGGTGATCTGGCGAAATCAGGCTGTCATCGCCAAAGATCATCACGGTGAAGCCGTAACGCTGTTCGATTTCGGCCAGCGTGTCACGTTTGCGGTTCAGGATATAAAGCGCGACTTCGCTTGCAACATGAACGGTAAGCGCGCCGGAACGACGACGCATGCCTTCTTCTTCAAGCACACGCAGCAGATGAAGGGCGGCACTTTCGATCGAACGGACAAGGCCGACACCGCGGCAATGTGCGCAAACCTCGAACGCGCTTTCAACAAGCGACGGGCGCAGGCGCTGGCGCGACATTTCAAGCAAGCCGAACGGGCTGATACGGCCGATCTGCAGGCGGGCCCGGTCATTGCGCATGGCTTCTTTAAGCTTGCGTTCAACCGCCCCCTGGTTGCGGTGGTCTTCCATGTCGATGAAATCGACCACAATCAAACCGGCCAGATCGCGCAGGCGCAGCTGGCGTGCGAGTTCCTCGGCGGCTTCAAGGTTGGTCTTGTACGCGGTTTCTTCGATGTTGCGCTCGCGGGTCGAACGGCCCGAGTTCACGTCAATCGCGACCAGTGCCTCGGTCGGGTTGATAACGATATAACCCCCCGATTTAAGCTGCACGACCGGATTGAGCATCGCATCAAGCTGGCTTTCCACCTGGAAGCGGTGGAACAGCGGAACACCTTGATCCTTGTAGGGCTGCACACGCTTTGCATGTGACGGCATCAGCATCTTCATGAAGTCTTTGGCGATCCGGTAACCTTCGTCACCTTCGACCAGAACTTCGTCAACATCGCGTGCATAAAGGTCACGGATGGACCGTTTGATCAGATCGGCTTCTTCATAAATCAGGCACGGTGCCTGGCTCTGAAGGGTTGTTTCGCGAATACGATCCCACAAACGCATCAGATAATCGAAGTCGCGTTTAATTTCGGCCTTGGTGCGTTCCGAACCTGCGGTACGCACGATAACGGCCATGCCATCCGGAATTTCCAGTTCGGCCAGAATGGATTTAAGGCGCTTGCGATCCTGTGCATTGGTGATCTTGCGCGAAATGCCGCCACCTCGCGGGGTATTTGGCATCAGAACGCAATAACGACCCGCCAGCGACAGGAATGTCGAAAGCGCAGCACCCTTGTTACCGCGTTCTTCCTTGACCACCTGCACCAGCAGGATCTGGCGGCGCTTGATCACTTCCTGAATCTTGTAGCGCTTCTGCATCTGCGGGCGATGGCTGTCGGAGAATTCATCCCCGTCATCGCCGCCCAGATCATCGATGTCTTCTTCTTCGGCGGCACCGGCCGGCTCTGTTTCGATATCGACGGTCAGTTCGGCAATTTCTGCTGACATGGCAGCATTTCCGCCGCCCGAACCATCGGTATCATCACCATCGTTCGACGATGCGTCGGCGGTGCCATCACCAGATGCCTCGACCTCGTCGGATTTCTTGCGACGGTTGCGGGGGCGACGACGGCGCGGTTTTGCGTCTTCATCGTTCGCGTCATCACTTGCCGCAGCGTCATTTTCCTGCGGGGCGTCGACCGCAACAGTTTCCGCACTATCGGCGTTTTCGTCGGTTGCCGGTGCTTCTGCATCGGTTTCAACCGCGGTTTCGTCCGATGCTTTCGCACGCGGTTTGCGGCGATTGCGGGTGCGGGCCGGTTTCTTTTCTTTTTTCGGGGTATCGTTACCCTCGGATACGTCGCCGATATTGTCTTCGACGATGTCGGCATCCTTGACGTCACTGTGACTACGCGAAAGGGCTTCGCGATCTGCGACCGGGATCTGGTAATAGTCGGAATGAATTTCGCTAAAGGCGAGGAAACCATGGCGGTTTCCGCCGTAATCGACGAAGGCCGCCTGCAGGGACGGTTCTACACGCGTCACTTTCGCGAGATAGATATTTCCTTTTATCTGCTTCTTGGTCGAAGTTTCGACGTCGTATTCTTCTAGGCGATTTCCATTAATAACAACGACACGGCTTTCTTCCGTGTGCGTTGCATCGATGAGCATGCGTTTGACCATTCGGAACCTGTTCCTAAAGGTCCCGCCAGTTTCCTGCGTAAAGCGATGTTGCGCTGGTATGCAAATAAACCGGCGTATCCGGAGGCGCCGTCCATAAAGGTCGCGATATGTCCTGTATATATCTGGTTCATCGCGTTTCGGCTGCTCTTCCGGTTCGGACCTGGTTTTGGTGTTGAAACAAAAATTGGTTGCGTAATCTCGAGCGCGCCAAGACAGCCTTGAATGGGAGGGCTCTATCGGGAGCGGGAATTGCCGCGTCACCGAGACACCGACCCGAGAACTGGCCTCGTCGCGTCCTCAGCCTGGCGGATTAATAAGGTTCACACCGCAAGGCATAGGAATCTCGGGTGCAACATATCCCTTTTGAAGTCCCGCGACAAACAGTTTTGTTACGTTGTCCGATGACTTTGTTGTGGTTGAATTCAAAATCGCGAAGTTTTTCGCCCGATTGCGCCAATCACGGATGCCTTCTGCCAAATCCATGATCCTGCAATGTTTTTACCGTTTACATTAATGTAATGGACATCGAAACGAAGAATGTTGTTCGCGTCGCGTGTTTCACGGGCAGTCAATTGCCCGTTAACCAACGCATTGTTATAAACGCAGGCAACCAGTCTAAAATTACTCCGCATTCTCAGGATAAACGCAGCAGGACGATGGTATCAGTTCAAACGGGTTCGCAGGTGAATGCGACGGCAGAAACGCTGTTCTTGGTCGGGCAAAAACCGGCCCGGATTGTTGCTGCACTCTGTTTGTCGCTTTTTCTGGCGATGATGATCTGTGTCGGCGGTTCTGCCACGGCAAATGCGCAGGAAACCAAGGTTCTTGGCGCGCGCCTTGGCGTTTATCCCGACTATACCCGCTTTGTCATTGATCTCGATCGCAGTGTCGAGTTCAGCTACTTTCTGCTGCCCGATCCATATCGCGTCATCATCGACATGCCCGAAATCGAATGGACCGCCCCCCCGGGCAAGGTAACGTCGGGCGGGGGCCTGATTTCAGGATTGCGTTACGGCCTGTTCAAACCGGGCACCTTCCGTGTGGTTCTTGACGTTGCCGAACCGGCACTTGTTTCAAAAATCTTCACGCTGCCTGCATCCGATGGCAAGCCCCATCGTCTTGTCGTTGATTTGTCGCCCGCCAAGCGTGATGCCTTTATGGCGGCATCACGCGAAAGCATGGTCGCCTATTCCGCACGCAGCCGCAACGACACCAGTGCCACCGAACAAAGTGCCGATGTTGCGGTTGAGTCCGGTCGTGGTGGTTCGGAAAAGCCGCTGATTGCGATTGATGCCGGTCACGGCGGGGTTGATCCCGGCGCAATCGGGGTTGGCGGGGTCTATGAAAAGGACCTGACACTTGCCGCCGCCCGCGAAGTTGAAAAGGTTCTGACCGATTCCGGTCGGTATCGTGTGCTTCTGACACGCGACAAGGACGTGTTCCTGAAATTGCGCCAGCGAACCGAAATCGCGCGTAAAAACGGGGCCGATCTGTTTATTTCGCTGCACGCAGACTCGATTGGCAATTCCAAGCATCGCGGTGCATCAGTCTATACCCTGTCTGAAAACGCGTCGGACAAAGAAGCCGCCGCACTGGCGTCAAAGGAAAACAAGGCTGACGTGATTGCCGGTATTGACCTGTCGGAAGAAAACTCGCTGGTGCAAAGCATCCTGATCGATCTGGCACAGCGCGAAACCATGAACCTGTCGGCGACCCTTGCGGCCAATATGGTCACCGAACTGGGCAAAAGCATCGAACTGCAACGCCGGACCCATCGGTTCGCGGGCTTTGCCGTGCTCAAGGCTCCTGATATCCCCTCAGCCCTGTTTGAAATGGGCTATTTATCGAACGCGACGGATGCCAAGCTGTTGCAAAGCCCGGCACATCGGCGCAAGGTCGCCGAAGCTGTACTGCGCGCCATCGATATCTATTTCGAAAAACATAAATTCTAGGCCGGGTTCAACGGCTTCGTCCCCGGATTTCGAAAAGCATATTGGCAATTTGCATAACTTTTCCGTGCAATGGAATTTCCGACTCTCGCTTTGATGGGGCGGTAGGGCTATAATCTTTGCCCGGTCGGAACAGAAAATACGGTGGCCGTGCGCAGTGTCACAACGCCGTCACTTTTTTGCCGCTATGATAAGGCTGATTGCAATTCTCCGAAAGGTGCGCTTTGGTGCGCGCCAAACCGGATCAGGCCAAAACAGCAAAATGATAAAGACCTGTTTATGCGTATTTTACTAAGTATTTTTGGTGTGCTTTTCCTGATGGCAATTGCCGGCGGGATCGGCGTTCTGGCGATCTTCTGGCATTTCGGTCAGGACTTGCCCGATTACACCCAGCTTGAAAACTACGAACCCGAAGTCATGACACGCGTCCATGCCAGTGACGGGGCATTGATCGCCGAATATGCGCGTGAAAAACGCGTTTTCGTGCCGATCACCTCGATCCCGCATGTTGTTGTCGATGCGTTTGTCGCGGCCGAGGATAAAAACTTTTTCAGCCATCCGGGCATCGATTTCGCATCCGTGCTGCGCGCAGCCGTGACCAACGTTGTCAATATGGGCACGGGTAAGCGTCCGGTCGGTGCATCGACCATCACCCAGCAGGTTGCCAAAAACTTCCTTCTGACCAGCGAAGTTTCCTATGAACGCAAGGTCAAGGAAGCAATCCTTTCCTTCCGGATCGAGCGTGCCTTTTCCAAGGAACATATCCTTGAACTGTATCTGAACGAGATTTATCTCGGTAATGGCAGCTATGGTGTTGCGGCGGCGGCCCTGCGGTATTTCGATAAGTCTCTTGATGAAATCAATATCGAGGAAGCAGCCTATCTTGCCGCCCTGCCAAAGGCACCGTCGAATTATCATCCGGTCCGCAATCATGACGAAGCCAAAGCGCGTCGTAACTGGGTGATTGGCCGGATGCTCGAAGAAAAATTCATCACCGAGGCCGAAGCCCAGAACGCGTGGGCAAGCCCGCTGATTGCCAAGGAACGCCAGTCTGTCGATACCTATCGTGCTGATTTCTTCGCCGAGGAAGTCCGCCGCCAGCTGGTCGACCGTTACGGCGAAAACATGCTTTATGATGGCGGGCTGTCGGTCCGCTCGACGGTTGATCCGCGCCTGCAGACCATTGCCGATCAGGCGCTGGTCGAAGGGCTTGTGGAATATGACCGTCGTCATGGCTGGCGCGGTCCGATCACCAATATCGATCTGGCCGATGACTGGCAGCAGAAACTGCGCGAAGTCGAAACACCCAATGATTTGCCATGGGACAAGGCCGTTGTTCTGCGTGTCAGTGCCGAAGAAGCAACCCTTGGCCTTCTGTCGGGCAAGCAGGGCCGCATTCCGCTTCGCTTCCTGACATGGGCGCGTCCGTGGAAAGAAGGCCAGAAGCTTGGTGCTGCGGTCAACAGCCCATCAGATGTTCTGTCGCCGGGTGATGTGATCTATGTGCGGCATTTTGCGGAACTTGATGGCGAAGAACTGCCGCCCAATACCTATGGCCTGCGCCAGATTCCTGCGGTCAATGGGGCGCTTGTCGCGATGGACCCGCATACCGGGCGTGTTTTGGCAATGTCGGGCGGTTTTTCGCATGACATGTCGAAATTCAACCGCGCGACCCAGGCCCGTCGTCAGCCCGGTTCTGCCTTCAAGCCGTTTGTTTACCTGGCCGCCCTTGATCAGGGCTTTACCCCGTCGACCCTGGTGCTTGATGCGCCATTCGTGATTGATCAGGGGCCAGGGCTTGGTAAATGGAAGCCGGGCAACTATAGCGGCAAGTTCTATGGTCCTTCGACCATGCGTCTGGGGATCGAACTGTCGCGTAACCTGATGACGGTACGTCTGGCGCAGACAATCGGCATGGACAAGGTTGCCGATTACGCGCAACGTTTCGGTGTTGTCGATGATATGCCACAGGTTCTTTCGATGGCGCTTGGTGCGGCGGAAACCACCGTCATGCGCATGACGGCGGCCTATGCGGAATTTGTCAATGGCGGCAAGAAAATCACCCCGACCCTGATTGACCGCATTCAGAACCGTCGCGGTGAAGTGATCTATCGTCGTGACGAACGCCAGTGTGCGGAATGTCAGGATGTCGATTTCCGCAATCAGATGCCCCCTGAACTGCCCGATACCCGTGAACAGCTTACCGACCCGGCAAGCGCGTTCCAGATGGTATCGATGCTTGAAGGTGTGGTTGAACGCGGAACCGGTCGTCGCATTCGCGAACTCGGTTATCCGCTGGCGGGTAAAACCGGTACCACGAACGATAGCCGCGATGCATGGTTTGTCGGCTTTTCGCCCGACCTTGCGGTTGGTGTTTATGTCGGCTTTGACGATAACCGCTCGCTTGGCGATCAGGAGCAGGGGGCAAGTGCCGCCGCCCCGATCTTCAAGCAGTTCATGGGCGATGCGTTAAAGGGCACAAAGGCCGTGCCATTCCGTACACCGCCGGGCATTCGCATGGTCCGCGTTGAAGCCCGTTCCGGTCTTCCTGCCCGCCCGGGGGATCAGAATGTGATCTGGGAAGCTTTCAAACCCGGCACCATTCCGTCATCGAATGACAACGTCATTGATGGTGGCGATGCCGGTTACAGCGGCGTCGGTGCCGAAGGCAATACCGGCGGCGTTTCAAGCCCGGGTGGTATTTACTGATCTTTGCCGCGCTTTTGCGGGAATGTTTAAGGGGCCGGATGCAATCGCATCCGGTCTTTTTCATTTGAAAACGAGGCGGGGCTGCAAACGTCGTATTGCGCGCGCCAGTGTCATCAAATGTTGATAAAACCATCAAGAGGCCGCAACGGTCCTGTCATTTGAATTTGTCATACTCTTCAAGGTGTTACTTCAAATTTTGAAGGGGTTCTTTCAATGTCTTTTCGTCTTTCCCGCCGAAAATTCCTGACCACGACCGCCTCTGTAACCGCCACGGCCGGTGCGGCATCGGCGATGGGTGGATTTTTCATGCCGTCCATTTCGCGTGCGGCAGATCGTCCAATGATCACCCATGGGGTGCAAAGTGGTGACGTCACCGCCAATTCCGCCTGTATCTGGGGCCGTGCGGACCGTGCGTCACGGATGATTACCGAAATCGCCACAACGGAAAACTTTTCACGATCCGTCAGAATTCCGCATGTCGATGTTCTGCCGGAACGTGATTTTGCCGGCAAGCTTGCCCTGAATGATCTGCCGGCCGGGCAGGACGTGTTTTATAAAATCCATTTCGAAAATCTTGATGATGGACGGGCATCGTCCGAACCGGTGATCGGTCATTTCCGCACCGCACCGGCGGCAAAACGCAATATCCGGTTTGGCTGGTCGGGCGATACGGCCGGGCAGGGCTGGGGCATTGACGAGGATCGCGGCGGCATGAAAACCTATGCCACGATCACAAAACACAACCCGGATTTCTTCATCCATTCCGGCGATACCATCTATGCCGATGGCCCGTTTGCCGAACAGGCAAAAATGCCCGATGGCGATATCTGGAAAAACATCACGACCGAGGATACCGGCAAGGTCGCCGAAACCCTTGCCGAGTTTCGCGGCAATTACAAATACAACATGCTTGATAAGAATGTCCGCGAATTCAACCGCCTGATCCCGGTCTATTACCAGTGGGACGACCACGAAGTGACCAACAACTGGTATCCCGGTGAAATGCTGACCGGGGATGATCGTTACAGCGAAAAATCGGTATCCCTATTGGCCGCACGCGCCAACCGGGCATTTCGTGAAATGCTGCCGATCACCGAACATGCAACCGAACCGGGGCGGGTATATCGCAAGGTGTCCTATGGTCCGTCGCTTGAGATATTCTTCCTTGATATGCGCACCTACCGCGCTGCGAACGATGCCAATAACAGCCCGGAACCCAATGACAAGACAACCTTCCTTGGCCGGGAGCAGATCGAATGGCTTAAACGCAGTCTACTGAATTCCAAGGCAACCTGGAAAGTTATTGCCGCGGATATGCCAATTGGCATGATTGTCTATGATGACTGGAAAAACAAAAGCACCTTCGAAAATCTGGCCAATGGTGATGGTGCACCGGCCGGGCGCGAACTTGAAATTGTTGAATTGCTGCGTTTCATCAAGTCGGCGCGTATTCGCAATACCGTCTGGCTGACAGCGGATGTGCATTATACCGCCGCCCACTACTATGACCCGAACAAGGCCCGGTTCCAGGATTTCGATCCGTTCTGGGAGTTCGTTTCCGGCCCGCTGCATGCCGGAACGTTTGGCCCGAATGACATGGATAATACATTCGGTCCACAGGTGATGTATACCAAACATCCAACTGAGGAACAGGGCGTTAATCTGCCGCCATCCTTTGGCCTGCAATTCTTTGGCCTTGTTGATATCGACGCCGAAAACGAACAGTTCCGCGTGTCGCTTCGTGATGTGGCCGACGAAGAACTATATACCGTGACGCTTGATCCGGTTTACAGCTAACCCACGCAATACCCCCTTTAAACCCGGCGCATTTGATGTGCCGGGTTTTTCCATGCCTGCCGTGCGTCCCCGCGGGGGTTTCAATCGGGGCAAAAACTGCTATAAGCGCCGCCGAAGTTGCTGCGATCCTTCGCGGCCTTACAGAATTTCATATGAATAACGGAGACATCAATGCGCGCCGAAGCACAGGCATTGGTCGATGAAATCAAGCAGTCGATGGCACTGCTGAGGAGGCATCTTTGACTGGGATAACGCTCTTAGACGCCTCGACGAACTGAACGCGCTGGCCGAAGATCCCACATTGTGGGACAAGCCGGAAAACGCGCAGAAAGTCATGCAGGAACGCACCCGGCTTGACGACGCCATCAATGGTTACAAGGCTCTTGCCCAGGAACTCGAAGACAATATCGGTCTGATCGAACTTGGCGAAGCCGAAGGTGACGCCGATACCGTTGCCGAGGCCGAACAGGGCCTGCGCGACATTCGCGAAATCGCCGCCAAGCGTGAACTTGAAAGCCTGCTTTCGGGCGAGGCGGATGCCAATGACGCCTATCTCGAAATCCACGCCGGTGCCGGCGGGACCGAGGCCCAGGACTGGGCCAGCATGCTGGCGCGCATGTATGTGCGCTGGGCGGAGTCCAAGGGCTACAAGCTGGAAATGCTCGAAGAAAGCGATGGCGAGGAAGCCGGCATCAAATCGGTGACCTATAAAGTCACCGGTCACAATGCCTATGGCTGGCTAAAAAACGAGGTCGGCGTACACCGTCTGGTGCGTATTTCGCCCTATGACAGTGCCGCGCGCCGCCATACCAGCTTCTCGTCCTGCTGGGTCTATCCGGTGATTGATGACGACATCAATATCGAGGTGCTCGACAAGGACCTTCGGATTGATACCTACCGCGCATCGGGTGCCGGTGGTCAGCACGTTAACAGAACGGACTCGGCCGTGCGTATCACGCATATTCCGACCGGTATCGTCGCCCAGTGCCAGAACGACCGTTCACAGCACAAAAACCGCGATACCGCGATGAAGATGCTCAAAGCCCGCCTGTACGAGGCCGAACTTCAGAAACGCGAAGCCGAAGCCCAGGCGCTTGAGGATACCAAATCCGATATCGGCTGGGGCCATCAGATCCGCTCCTACGTGTTGCAGCCCTATCAGATGATCAAGGACCTGCGCACCGGTGTCGAAACATCCGACACCCAGGGCGTTCTGAACGGCGATCTTGATGCCTTCATGGCCGCCGCCCTGGCCGCCAAGGTCACCGGCTCCGCTGGCGAAGTCGAAGACATCGATTGATCCAAACCGGATTGCCACACAAAACACCCCGCACAGGAAAACTGGCGGGGTGTTGTGCCGCTTAGAAAACTTAATTAGAAGATTCAGAAGTCGCTTTTCTGCGTTTGTAGGTCTCTGTAATGAAGTCGACAAACGTTACCGCTGCGCTCACTGCCAGTCGAGCGTGGCGGGCTTCTAATCCTTTATAGTTTCCCGGACGTCCATGTCCCGATCCGTATAGCCCTCTAATTTCGGCTATGTGCTTTGGAATTGATGATAAATTACCCAATAGCGTTTTTATACTTTCAACACCCTTTGCCTCATCCGGAATTCCCTCAGGAACCAGTTTGAGCAGTTTGCAAACTTCCTTAGTTAGTTGAGGAAGGGTAGAGGTTTTCTTTACTTCAATCTGTTCTTTTTCGAGGATGGTTTTGCAGCAGCTCTCCAATAGGTCCTTCGCTGCACCGATTGCAAGATCAGGGTCCGTGTCGATGGCTACTTCGATCCTTCGTATTTCTCTGCTCATCCAGTTGGCATCAAGTGTATTAGCGGCTTCGTGGGCTCTAGTGAACTGAGTGTTAGTGTCGGAGTTCTCTTGACGGGCTATGTAGCGGGGGCGACCGGCTATTCTCTCCTCCTCAACGAGCACCCAACCGTACGGAGAAAGCTGGTCGTTAAAGTCAGAAACAAGTTTACCGGAAATTTCTTTGCTTGGTTGCGTAATGGGATGAACAACTTCGCATATGAACTTCAGAAATGTGTCTGTTGGGCCATCAAGCAACTGAAAACGCTTGTCCGTGAATATCCAATCGTCTTCCCAGTCGTAGTTGTTTACACGATGTTGCCAGATATCCTCTGCGGCCGTGCGAAATCGACTGTCAAAGGAAGGTAATTGTTCTAAATCGAATATGCGGCTCAGGAATTCGGCATCTTCTCTGTTTCCCTGCCACCTGATTCCATCTAATCGCATTCCATCGAGTATATTTTGCCTGACACTCTGCGGAATTTCTCCACTTGAAATTTGATGACGTTTTTTCAAAGCTATGCGAGGGCAAATTTCGACAACCAGCCAACCCGCATCTAACTGTGACCACACTGGACTGAATGCGCGATCAATTTGGGTTTCTAGTGCATTTTTCTCAGATATTAGTTGTGAGTAGTTTCTAGGGGGAATGCTAAAGCGCAAAGTCCATGTTGGTGTGCCGCCATTCCAATTGTCAAAATCCGTTTCGGAGATACTTACTGTCGCCGTTTTAACAATTTCGGCTGCTTTTTCAGCATCTTGAGATTCGAGAAGTTCTGTAAGTGTATCCAAATAAGGTTGCAGGTTTTCTGTAAAATCAGGAAGCGGCATCGAACTTGTACCATCGCGGAAAGTTTCAACGTTGTTCAATACATTCTAATGCAATTGCCCGTAAAAATCCCGCTTCTGTCATAGTCTCGCCTGATATGTGTGGCAGTGTGTTGCCGATAAGCAAAATCCGTTGAAAAACGAAAGGGCCAAGTCTTTGAAAAATAGGGCCTCGGCGGGTTTTGCATCTTGAGTAAACGTCTATCAGTCAGGTGAAGTCCAAAAATGCCGCGTCAGTCCCATGGCCAGGTCGCTGTTGGCGACCAGTTCAAACTTGCCACCCCGAATGGTCCCATTTTCGAGGTCATCAAAATCCGCGAAATGAGACCGGTTGATCATGCCCTGATCACCAAGGTTCGGGATCGAAAATCGCCGACGCTTATCGCGGTTACGACCTTGCTGGACCCGGATTTCTATCGCCCTGTTCCCGCCGATCAGCGTTACGAAGACATCAATGATGGCATCCTGCGTGGTTAGGAAACCATCCGGTTCCTGCCGCTATCAATATGCCGCACATAGTGTTTCTCCCGTCCGGTCACAAAACCTGCAATAAATTCTGTTGGCAGGGCGGTTCATTGACGATGAAATGGAAGCCATCAAAAAGCATCAAACATTTCATCGGGAACCGCCCTTATGCCACGCGACGACAGAACCGCCCTTCTTGCCACCCTGTTTGCCACACTTGAAAACGACATCCTGCCCAAAACCCGCGAGGGTGTCGCCGCCGGTAATAAGATTTTCGGGGCGGCTCTGTTGCGCAAATCCGATCATTCGCTGGTGCTGGCCGAAACCAATAATGAGACGGAAAACCCGCTTTGGCATGGTGAAGTCCATTGTCTTAAACGTTTTTATGAAATGCCCTCTGATCAGCGTCCGGCGACGTCGGAACTGATTTTTCTTTCCACGCACGAGCCGTGCTCAATGTGCTTATCCGCCATCACCTGGGCCGGGTTTGATAATTTCTATTATTTCTTCAGCCACGAGGATTCCCGCGACGCGTTTGAAATCCCCCATGACCTTAAAATCCTCAAGGAAGTCTTCACCCTTGATGCCGGGGAATACAACAAATCCAACGCATTCTGGCAAAGTCATTCCATGATGGCCATGATTGCCGAACTGCCCGAAGCCGACCGTGCAGCGTGGCTTGAAAAGGCAAAATCGATTGCCGAGCAATATGACGCGCTTTCTGATCAGTATCAGGACGGCAAGGGCGCAAACGATATTCCGCTGAACTGAGATTGCCGGTGGGTTCCGGCGGTTTCACGTTTGAGTCCGAATCTGGCGAGTTTT
The DNA here is from genome assembly GCF_040549275.1 of Thalassospira sp. MBR-102. Lineage (NCBI taxonomy): Bacteria > Pseudomonadati > Pseudomonadota > Alphaproteobacteria > Rhodospirillales > Thalassospiraceae > Thalassospira > Thalassospira sp. MBR-102. Next base: position 158,703 of record NZ_JBEPTC010000011.1, on the reverse strand, counting down.
ATCTGCGCGATCTGCTAAGCTGCCGGGCATGGAACAGCTCAATGATGATATCTGCTATCACGCATTAAAGGCCCGGGATCGCCGGTTTGATGGTCGGTTTTATACTGCCGTTCTGACTACCGGGATTTTCTGCCGTCCGATATGCCCCGCCGTCACGCCAAAGCGCGTGAATGTGCAATTTTATCCCAGTGCCGAGGCGGCAATTGCCCATGGGTTCCGCCCATGCCTGCGCTGCCGCCCCGAAGCCGCCCCCGGATCACCCGCCAGTGCCGGGGTTCACGCCACCGTTGCAAGGGCGGTAAGGCTGATCGAGGAAGGGGCCCTTGAAACCGGATCGGTCGAACAGCTTGCCGACCGGCTTGGCGTCGGAGATCGTCATCTGCGCCGTATTTTCAAGGAACATACCGGCGTCACCCCGCAAGACCATGCCAAGGCAAGGCGTCTGCTGCGTGCCCGGCAACTGATTGTCGACAGCAACCTGTCAATGACGGATATCGCCGATATTGCCGGATTTGGCAGTCTGCGCCGGTTTAACGATGCGATGAAAACCGCCTATGGCCACGCACCAACCGCGTTCCGGCGCGGCATAAAGGCCAAACCCGTGTCAGATAAAAACGATAATGATCCCTTCGCGCCCAAAAGCGACGATCTGATCCTGCGCCTGCGCGCGCGGCAACCCTTTGATGCCGACTACCTTCTGACATTCTTCCGGGCCCGCGCCATTCCGGGGCTGGAGGCGGTAGGCGACCGCACCTATGCCCGCGGCTTTCGCATCCATGATGCCGTCGGTCTGATGATATGCCGGTTCGCAGCCGATCAGGGCGGGGTGGACGTCATCCTGCGCGGTCCGGCGCGTGACGCCGTGCTTGAAATCGGGGGCCGGGTGCGGCGGTTGTTTGATCTGGATGCCGATGTACCCTCAATCACGGCGCTGTTTGCCGATGATGAATTGCTGCGCCCGCTGGTCGATAAACGCCCGGGCTTGCGTGTGCCCGGATGCTGGGACCGGTTCGAACTGGCGATCCGGGCGGTACTGGGTCAACAGGTTTCGGTTGCCGCCGCCCGTACCTTGGCCGGGCGACTGGTGGCCCGCTTTGGCGAGGTTTTGCCTGAAAACCTGATTGCCGGAACCGGCATCACCCATCTGTTTCCGAAACCCGCAACCATGCAGGAACAGGAATTGATATCAATCGGGCTTACGACCCGCCGCGCCCAGACACTTGCCGATATCATCGATCTGTTTGCCGATCCGCAATGTGACCGACAATCGGGCGATGACATCCTGGCGGCAATGACCGCGACCAAGGGGATCGGCCCGTGGACGTTGAATTATTTCGGCCTGCGCGGGCTTGGCGATCCGGATGCCTTCCCGGCGGCTGATCTTGGCATCCTGAAGGCATCTGAAATCGGTGGGGGACCAGCAAAGCCCAAACCATTGGAACAGCATGCCGAACGCTGGCGTCCGTGGCGTGCCTATGCCGCGCAATATCTGTGGTCGGCACTTGAACAGGAACATGCGCCAAAGCCAAAGCCCCAGCCTCCAACGAAAGGGAAATGACCATGACAACCCGCATCGACATTGCCCGCTATGACTGCCCGATTGGCAAACTCAGCCTTGCGATGGTGGATGGCGAACTGGTGCATCTGGATTTCGAAAACAACGATACCCGCCTGCACACCATCCAGACCCGACGCTTTAAAAATGTCGACTGGCACGAAGGCGGTGTTGCCCCAAAATCCGTCACCGATTGGCTGGACAGTTATTTTGCCGGTCGTCTCATGCCCTTGCCGATGGATGATGTGCGGATGATCGGCACCGATTTTCAGAAATCGGCTTGGGATGCCCTGATCGCCATACCCAGCGGCGAAAGCCGATCCTATGCCGGGCAGGCCGATATCCTTGGCAACCCCAAAGCGGTTCGCGCGGTGGCACGTGCCAATGCACTTAACCCGGTTTCGATCATTGTGCCCTGCCACCGGGTCATCGGATCGGACGGGACTTTGACCGGCTATGCCGGTGGGCTTGATCGCAAACGCTGGCTGCTCGATCACGAGGCGAGGATGGCCCGAAAAGCCGCCTGATCCCCGATAATCCTGAATTTTCCTGAGTAACGACCGGCGGATCATGTGCCGGAACGCTATTTCTTTGCCTGAAAGGTCTCATCTGATGAAGCTTTATGATTATGCCGGATCACAAAACGCGTGGAAGATACGACAGCTTTGCGCCCATCTGGGCCGTGAATACCAAACACAATGGGTTTCGATTTTTGCCGGTGAAAGCCATACCGATGGGTTCTATAAAATGAACCCGGCGGGGGCGGTGCCGGTGCTTGAACTTGATGATGGGCGCTTTATTGCTGAATCCAATGCCATCCTTCTTTATCTGGCGGATGGAACGGATTATTTGCCCTCGGACGCCTTTGAGCGCGCCAAGGTCTGCCAGTGGCTGTTTTTCGAAGCTGACTATGTTCAGGCAACTATCGCAAGCTTGCGATACTGGAATTTGACGGGAAAAAATGACGCCAATCATGCACAGCTACCAAACCGACGTGCTAGCGCCAAAAATGTGCTGGCGATGCTTGACCGTCACTTAAGTCATCAGGATTTCCTCGCAAATTCGCGCTATTCCATCGCGGATATCGCAGTTTATGCCTACACGCATCTGGCGCATGAAGCCGATCTGGATATGGTGCTTTACGATGGGCTTACCGCTTGGATTAGGCGGGTGGGCAACATCGTTGGCGATGCGGTGCCGGTGCGTTATTACAGCGAAGATCCGCTAAGCGGGCAGGATTTGAAATAAATGTGGTCAAATGCCAAAGGGCCGTCTTTTCAGGGCGGCCCTTTGGCTATTTCAGCGATAAATCGGGTTGATCAGATCGACATCACGATACGGCCATCAATGGTTCCGGCCCGCATGCGATCAAAGATCGAATTGATGTTTTCCATCGGTTCGGTGGTGAAGTGCGAATGCACCTTGCCATCGCCGGCAAATTCCAATGCTTCCTGAAGGTCGGCACGTGTACCGACGATGGAGCCGCGAATGGTTTTGCGCGACAGGACGGTATCAAAGATATCAAGCTCGAACTTGCCGGGCGGCAGGCCGCACAATGCCATGGTGCCATGACGGCCCAGCATGCCAACACCCTGCGCAAAGGCGGATTTGGAAACGGCCGTAACCAAAACCCCGTTCGCCCCGCCCATCTGTTTTTGCACTTCGGCAACCACATCGGTTTCCTTGGCATTCAGAACCCAATCAGCGCCAAGGTCCTTGGCAAGTTTCAGTTTTTCCGGGCTGATATCAACCGCGATCACCTTCATGCCCATGGCCTTGGCATATTGCACGGCCATGTGACCAAGCCCGCCGACACCAGAAATGACAACGGTTTCACCCGGTTTGCATTCGGTTTCCTTAAGCCCCTTGTAAACCGTGACCCCGGCGCAAAGCACCGGTGCCGCATTGCCAAATTCAAGCGGGTCGGGCAGGTGGCCGACATAGTTCGGATCGGCAAGAACATATTCGGCAAACCCGCCATTAACCGAATAACCGGTATTAAGCTGTTCGCCGCAAAGTGTTTCCCAGCCGGTAATGCAATGATGGCAATGCCCGCAGGCCGAATGCAGCCACGGCACACCAACCCGGTCGCCTTCCTTGACCGATGTGACGCCTTCGCCAACTTCGGCAACGATGCCGACACCTTCATGGCCGGGGATAAAGGGCGGGTTCGGCTTGACCGGCCAGTCGCCTTCCGCAGCGTGCAGATCGGTATGGCAAACGCCGGATGCCGTGATCTTTACAAGAATTTTGCCGGGCGTGACTTTGGGGACGGTGACTTCCTCAATCGACAATGGCTTGCCGAATTCCCGCACAACGGCGGCCTTCATGGTAGCAGGCATGCTCATATCCTCCTTGCGGAATGATTTTATGCCCACGGGTAGCGGGCATGCATTAAGCGCGCAAGAAGGGTATAGGATAATATGATTATAAACTTTGCGATGTATCAAGGAACGGGATAAAAACCGCATCGGCCCTGCCCCTATTCATCCTCGCCCGGCAGTTCCAGAACATAGTCTTGGTAATAATCGGGCGGCATTCCGGCTTCATATCGGGCTTCGTCGTTAAAGGGCGGTTTAAGCGGGCCGCGAAAATGTTTGCGCAGCATGTCATGCCATGTCGTGTAATAGGGCAGGCCGCGCTGATCGCAGATATATTCATAATATTTACGCCCCGCCGCAACATGGGCGATTTCATCATGAGCGATGATTTTAAGGATGCGCGCACTTTCGGTATCCCCATGCGACAGCAACCGTTCGATGGTCGGCGGGGTGGCATCAAGGCCGCGTGCCTCGAACACCATCGGCACGACCGCCAGACGCGGCAGAATGTCATAGGCCGTGTCCATCGATGTTTGCCACAGGCCATCATGGGCAGGCAAATCGCCATAGGCCGCATCCATTTCACCCAGACGTTTGTTGATCATCTTGAAATGACGCGCTTCGTCGTCGGCGACCTGAACCCAGGCATCATGAAAATGCTTGGGCATGTCGGCTTCGGGAAACCGCACGCAAAGATCCCACGCCAGATCGATGGCATTAAGCTCGATATGGGCCAGTGCATGCAGAAGCCCGATGCGGCCCTGAACGCTGCCTTTTTTGCGTTTGGGCATTTTGTTGGGCGGCAGCAGTTCCGGTTTTGCCGGGCGTCCGGGGCGATCTGGAAGATCGGTTGAACCCACCTCGGTAATCTCGCCATTGCGCCACATCGCCGCCATTTCGGCGGTGACATCGGCTTTTTCCGTGGCATCCGCCGTCAGAAGGGCGCGTTTGGCTGCTTCGGCAAGGGTCAGGCGGGACATGAGGCTTTTCCGGAACATGAAGGATTACCGGCATTCTGTGCCATGTGCAGGATAACGGGTCAATCCCGGCGTGGTGATGGTACGAAAAAGGGCGACCGGAAAAATCACGGCCGCCCTGTCAAACCCGGATATATCGATGCTGTCTCAGGTAATGTTGAAGCGCGCCAGTGCTTCGGCCAGATCTTCGCCAAAGGCCGGGCCTTTACGGATGATCGCGGTTCGGCATGGCAGGTCCTGAAGGGACGGGTGGTTCGGGGCATCCGATGTCAGAACTGCGGTCGGAATGCTGCGGGTTTTCGGCATGGCCTGCAACGCACTGGCAACGTCAACACCGCCAAGCTCATCAATGGTTTTGGCAACGATGATGAAATCCGGGCGGGTGCGCACGGCAAGTTCAATCGCCTCAAACGAGCTTTGCGTGACCGAACAGCGATAACCGCAAGCCGCCAGTTCGCGTTCGACAATGGCTGACATGGAACGTTGCGGAATGACCAGAAGGGCTTCGACATTGGTCTTTTTAAGCCAGTTCGGATCAATGTCAGGGGCACGTTTGGACGGCAGTTCGCGCACGAATTCGGCTGAATCGGCACCGCCACCGGACATGTCACCATCCAGCAGCCCCTCGATCTTGTCGATAAAGGCCTGAATATCGGCAATCGCGTCCTCGGTCAGTTCGCGGCATGTCGTGACATAATCTGCAAGACGGTGGCTGGTCAGATTGACCAGCGGCGCGTTAACCGACTTGCCCTTGTATCGAAGATTGAAAATTTCGCGCTGGATCGATGTCAGGATCGCCGGATCGGCCTTGCTGCGCGCATTCTGAAGATGCACGCCGATGCTGTTGACGATGTCGTTCGCCTCATCACGGAAATCGGCGAGCATCTGATCGTCGAGATCGATAACATTCTTGTTCATTGTTTTACCCTGCCTTGCCGGTTCCCCGGTCGTTCGCCATTCACCAGGAAGTGTAAAAATCGATACACCTTATACTCCCATATCCGGATTCTTAGCCCGACAAACAAGGCAAGGCAACATATTGAATAAGGGTAGGGTTTATTAGGTGCCTGAAAAATATCCATTTTTAATTGTTATAAAAATGCAAAACCGGCCGGATTCTCATCCGACCGGTCCCTATTCGTAAGACTGGGGCGGTAAATTACAGTGCTTTGACCGCGGCAAGAACCTCTGCCACGTGGTTCTTGACCTTTACCTTGCGCCAGACATTCCGGATCACGCCATCACCATCAATGACGAATGTGCTGCGCTCGATTCCCATGAATTTTTTGCCATACATGCTTTTTTCGGTCCAGGTACCGTAATTCTCGCAGGTCATGCTGTTTTCATCCGATGCGAGGATAAAGTTCAGGTCATGTTTGGCCTTGAACTTGTCGTGACTGTTGGCACTGTCCTTGGAAATACCGATGATCTGGGCGTTGACCGCGCTGAAATCGGGTTCGGCATCGCGGAATTCGCACGATTCCGTCGTGCAGCCCGGCGTCATATCCTTGGGATAGAAATAGATCACAACCGGTTTGCCCTTAAGGTCCGATAATTTGACCGAACCGCCGCCGTCGGTCGGCAGGTCGAAATCAGGGGCTTTGTCACCAACATCAAGTGCCATTGTTCTATCCTTGTTCAAAGTTGCACGTCCCTGACCAGCTTCGGAAAGCCATGTCAGGAAGTTTCTCCAGACCGTGCTTGCGAAAATACAAAACCTTATAAGCATTGCAAATTGTTCCGGATCACTCTGCTCATTCCGAACGGGGCGGAAGTTTTTCGGCCGGTTCGGTAATCAGACGATCATAGATCGCCTTGATCCGGCCTGCTGTTTCGTCAAGCTTGGCCTGAAGGGCATCGAAATCATCGCATTGCCCGGCGCGTGCGAGCATACGGCGCAAATCGGTACTGGCATTTGCGGGATCAAACGGCCCTTCGGTCGTCAGGCGCAGCATTGCCTGCAACGCCAGCCAGAATGATCCGGCATTGGCAAGGAAGGTTGCTTCTTCTGCCTCCAGTATCCCGGCGGATGACAGGTTTTTGAAAACCTCGCGCGTGGTGGGCGACAGGATTTCGGGATGGGTATGGGCATGCGCCAGTTGCAGATATTGCGCAATGAATTCCAGATCAACCAACCCGCCGCGCCGCATCTTGATCGCCCAGGGGTGGCTATCCCCCTTGCCGGCATCCATGCGGTTGCGCATGTCATAAACATCGCGCAGCAGGTCATCGGGATTGCGCTTTTTCTGCAACACCGAATTGGTGGTTTCCATGACCCTGTCACACAGGGCCTGCGGGCCATAAACCGGACGCAACCGGGTCAGTGCCATATGCTCCCACGTCCAGGCCTCGTTAAGCTGATAGGCCTCGAAACTTTTGAAATGGGTGGCAAGTGGTCCCTTGTTGCCGCTGGGGCGCAGGCGAAGGTCGGTTTCAAACAGGACCCCCTCGGCCGTCGGTGCCGACAGGGCGTTGATGTAACGCTGGCTGAGCCGGATGTAATAATGGCCGGGGCTAAGAGGCTTTTCGCCATTTGATTCCTCGGCATCCCCGGGCACTTCATAGACAAAGATCATATCAAGATCGGAACCGGGCGAAAGTTCCTGCCCGCCATGTTTGCCAAGCGCAAAGACCGCAAGCCCGCCATCGTCAAACTTGCCATGCTTTTGCGCAAAATCATCGGCAATGCGCGGGAAAAGCCCGCGAATGGCCACATCGGCGACATCGGCCAATGCCCGGCCTGCCTGATGCGGGGTATGGCGGTTCTGGATGGTTTGCACATCAATGCGGAACTTCTGATCGTTCGCCCAGCGCCGTGCGGTATCAAGCCAGTCTTCGACCATATCCTCGCGCGAAAGAAGGCTGTTGAGTTCCTCAAGCATCGTATCGGCATCGGGCAGTTCGTCGTGGAAGCCCGACATCAGAACATAATCAAGCACCCCGGCATTGCGCCCCAGATATTTGGCCATGCGCGGTGCCGTACCGGCAATCTGCGCCAGAAGCTCAAGCAGTTCCGGATTTGCCGTCAGCAACGAGAAAAGCTGAACGCCAGCAGGCAGCCCTTTGAGGAATTCATCAAAGGCGCGAAACGCCATGTCCGGGTTGGTGGTTTGCGACAATGCCTTCAACAGGGTCGGCATCAGCTCGGTCAGGATTTCACGTGCCCGCCTTGACCGGGTGGCACGATAACGCCCGTGATGCCATCCGCGCACGGTAACCGAAACATTGGTCGGGTTCTCGAACCCCATCTGGCGCAGATTTTCAATTGTATCAGGATCGTCTTCCGTTCCGGTAAAGACAAGATTGCCGTCGGATGCGACCAGGGGAATATCATCTTCGAAAAGTTCGGCATAATTGCTTTCGACCTTACGCAGATGATGCAGAAGATCGGCTTTGAAACCATCAAGCGTGGCATAGCCAAGGAAGGTCGCAAGCCCGTGCAGTCCTTCGTCATTGTCGGGCAATGTCTGCGTCTGCTGGTCGTTTGTCATTTGCAAACGATGTTCGACGGTGCGCAAAAACTCATAGGCGACAAGCATTTCGTCGCGAACCTGTTCGGTAATCTGGCCAAATTCGGTCAATTCGCGCAGCGCATCACAGGTCGCCTTGCAGCGGAGCGCAACCTCGCGCCCGCCCCAGATCAGTTGCTGGGTCTGGGCGAAAAATTCGATCTCGCGAATGCCGCCACGGCCAAGCTTGATATTGTGGCCCGGAATCACGACCTTGCTGCCGCCCTTGTGGGCGTTGATCTGGCGTTTGATCGAATGAATGTCCTGAATGGCAAGGAAATCAAGATGCTTGCGCCAGACATAAGGGCGCAATATTTCAAGGAATATATCGCCTGATTTTTTGTCTCCTGCAACGATGCGTGCCTTGATCATGGCTGCACGTTCCCAGTTCTGACCAACCGTCTCGTAATAGGTTTCAGCCGCCAGCATCGACAGGATCGGCGGGGTGGATGCCGGATCGGGGCGCAGGCGCAGATCGGTGCGGAAAACATAGCCATCACCGGTGCGTTCTTCCATGATGCGCGTGACATCGCGCACCATCCGCACCAGATCCTGCTGCAAGCGATCCGGGTCGATATAGGTGACGACCTCGTGATCATAAAGGAAGATCAGGTCGATATCGGATGAATAGTTAAGCTCTTTGGCGCCAAGCTTTCCCATGCCAATCGCAAATATCCCGCAATCGCGCAACGGATCATCGGGATGGGGCAGGTCGAATTTGCGCTGTCTGGCCGTTGCCGAAAGGCAATGCGCCAAGGCGAATTCAAGCGTGACCTCGGCTGTGGTGCTAATCGCGCTCGTGATTTTATCAAGCGTCCAGGCCTTGCAGATATCGGCCATCGCAATAACCAAAGCCGCCCGGCGTTTCGCCTTGCGCACTTCGGCCATGGTGTTTGCCTGATCCAGGGCGCTGGCATTCGCACTTTTGCGCACCGGATCAAGGGCGGCGTCAAAGGCGGCATCAAGTCCCTGATCAAAGGTCAGACAGACGATATCAGGATCGCGCAGGCACAGGTTTGTCAGGTACGGGCTATTGCCAAACATTGCCGCCAGAACATCTTTTTTCGGGCTGTTGGCCGCAATGTCGCCAATCTGTTGTGCCAGATGTTCAAAGACGGGACGATCGGCAAGTGCCGACCATCTTTCGAAACCGTTATTGCAGCGATCCGCATCGAAGGGTTTCGGCAGATCAGGTGTAATCCAGGAAAGAGACACTTTTTGCTTTCCTTGTGTTGCTCTTGTTATTGCTCTTGGACGTCGAACCGGGCTATCCCTTGGCTTGTCGTGCTTTGCTGGCTATTTCCGGCATCCGGTCAGGGGCAGGACATGACACAGATTGTTTCCTTTGTTTCCGACGATACCAAAAAGGCGACAGGGAAACAGTATCAGTTTACATTTATTAGGTTTTTCGCCATCCGCGAAACTTCATTGGCTTGACGGCGTTATTGCATTGATTGAAAAGTCATTCATGGCATCGTAAATTCGGGATCTTTAGGCAGGTGCGTCGCATCAAAATCTTTACCGGCTGGTGTGGGCTGCTTCTTGCTGCCGTGGTCCTGTTTGTCGGCGTTTTCCTTGGTGTACTGGTCTGGCGCATCTCGCAAGGCCCGGTTTCCCTGCATCGTCTCGTACCGTATGTCGTGGCCGAGCTGAACGAAAGCAGCGGCGACACCCGTTTCGATGTCGGCGATATGGTCCTGTTCTGGCGCGGATGGCAGGAACGGTTCGATATCCGATTGCGCGATGTTTCGGTCCGCGACGGTGCGGACAATGAAATGCTGCATGTTCCAGAGGCCGACGTGGTGTTTTCCAGCCGCGCATTGTTTGACGGCGTTCTGGCGCTGCGCGAACTCAACCTGATCGGCCCCAAATTGCGCCTTGTCCGCCGTGCCGATGGCAAGATCGATATCGGCTATACCGCGAACGAACAGGCAAGCCGCGAAACCACGGATGCGGTGAAATCTGATACGGTACCTGTGCCTGTGCCTGTGCCTGTGCCTGCGGCAGAAACCGATAGCGCAGATGGCATTGCAGGTACGGCACCGGCCCAGAACAATCCCGATCAACCCGTCGTGACCATGCCGATGCCAACCGCCTCGGAAAACCCATCGCCCGATCCCGATCAACCGTTAAGCGATGCACAGCGCGGCATCCGCGACGGCAGCAGTGCAATGCGCGAAATCGTTGCGATCCTGTCGGGCGAGGCCGCCGATTTCCCGGCAGCAGCCTATTTTGAATCGTTCGGGGTGTCTGGCGCGGATCTTCAAGTACGTGACGAGGCGCTTGATATCGTCTGGTCTGCACCGTCTGCCGATATCCGACTGTCGCGCAAACCCATGGGCATCCACGCGGATGCGACGATGAAGGTCAATGCCGGGACGGTCTCGACCGATGTGAATGTCACCGCCGAATATGACAGCCGGATCGAAGAAATCGATATGGCGGTCGATCTGGGCGAAGTCGTTCCATCACAACTGACCAGCATTTCCGATATGTTTGCCGATCTGGCCGGGATCGAGGTGCCGGTAACCGGACGTGTCACCGCAAAACTTGGCGCGGATGGCAGCGTGATCGAACTTGGCACCGATCTTGATCTTGGGGTCGGGCGGGTTGATTTTCCCGCCCCCATGACCGCTTCCTATCATGTCACCGGTGGCAAGGCGGATCTGAGCTTCGTACCCGGTCGGCTCAGCTTTGATGACGTCCGGATCGAAGCCGGGGAAACCGCCGTGGTGCTCAAAGGTGTTGCGCTAAACCCGCTGGGCCAGTGGGCCATCGATATCACGGCGACGGCAACCGATGTGCGGACCAATGACCTGCCGCAATTGTGGCCCGAAACCATTGGCCATAATGCACGCACCTGGGTGGTTGAAAACCTGACAGACGGGATCGTTCATCAGGCCGAACTGCGCACCAGACTGCATCAGGACGAAACCGGAAACATCGTTGTCGATCATCTGGACGGCGAAATGAACATGACCGGTGTTACCGTGCATTACCTTGGCGATATGCCATCGGTTCTGGGGGCCGGCGGACGGGCGGAGTTTGATCAGTCGAGTTTCAGCATTTTCGTTAATGAAGGCGAAGCTGACGGGATCGTGGTTGACGAGGCAACGCTTGTCTTCTCGCAGCTTGATACCGACACCGAAATGGCCGATATCGAGGTTGTCGCCCACGGCGGCGCGCGCAATGTGCTTGAAATGATCGATGAAGAACCGCTTGGTTTCGCAACCAAGCTTGGCATCGATCCCGCACAGGTCGATGGCGAACAGGCAACCCGCGTCAAGCTGCATTTCCCGTTGCTCAAAGACCTGTCTTTCGATGATGTCGAAGTTGCCGCTGCATCGCGCATCGAAAATGCCGCGATTACCGATGCGTTCCGTGAACTTGATCTTTCCGATGGCACCTTTGAATTGCAGGTCAATACCAAGGGGCTCGAACTGTCGGGCGAGGCCGCGATTGGCAAGGGCCGAACAAACATCAAATGGATCGAAAGCTTTGCCGATGATACGCCCGTCATCAGCCACTATGACCTTGAAGGCGACCTTGATCTTGCCGCGTTGGAACAGGTCGGCTTTGCCGCCGATCCCTATGCAAGCGGTGTCGCCACCGGCAAGGTCACCATCGAACATCTGCGCAGCCGCGATGTCGTGATCAAGGCACAAACCAGCCTGTCTGCCGCCGACATTAAGCTTGATATGGTCGATTATCACAAAACACCGGGGCAGGATGCCAGCCTTGCGTTTGACCTGACCGTCAAGGCCAATGGGGCGGGTGAAGTCCGGTCGTTTGATCTGATGGCGCCTGAACTGGTCGCCAAGGCCAAGGGGCGCTGGCGCGGCGACAGCCCGATTGCCGATAAGTTCACCATCAATCTGAATGATACCCGGTTCCGGGAAAACCTTGCCGTATCCGGGGCCATCACGGTTGATCAGGGGGGCAAGCTTCTGGTCGATCTCAAGGGCAAGCAGTTTGATCTGCGTTCCTTCGTCGAAGACAGTCCAAAGGACGGCGCGCAAAAATCGGCCAGCCCGGCGGGGGATTTCGATGCGATGGATATCCGGCTCGAAGCCTCCGAATTTCTGATCAAGGGGGACCGTCCCGTTCTGCGCGATGGATCGATCCTGCTTAACCAGACCGGCGAAAACCGCGAGGTTGAAATCGCCGCCCGTCAGGCCGATGCGCAGCCATGGATTGCCGATGACGATGCGCCGCGTGATCCCGGCCCGGTCGAAAGCCCCAATAGTGGCGGCATCGGCCAGAATGCCTCGCGCGTTGGCGGGAAGACCGATATCTTCCTGTCGATCGATCAGGTGATCATGGCCAATTCCGAATTGCTTGGCGATCTTGAAGGTTCCATTCACGTCGTTGGCGACGAATGGGACGGACTGGTTCTGAACGGCACCTTGGGGGATCGGTCAAACGTCTTTGTCCAGGTCGAACGCAAGGATGCGAAAACGCGAAATGTCCGCCTGACCAGCGAAGATGCCGGCAAGTTCCTGCGTGCGGTGGATTTGTACGAGAATCTTCTGGGGGGCGCGCTTGCCATCGAGGGGACGGTTGATGATAGCACATGGTCGCAACCCTTCACGGGCAAGGTCAATATCACGGCTTTCCGGGCGGTGAATGCACCGCTTGCCGCCCGTGTTCTGGGCGCGGCATCGCTCACCGGTCTTGCCGATGTGCTGGGCGGAAACGGCATTGCCTTTGACGAACTGAACGGCGATTTCACCTATGCCAATGATGTGCTCGCGCTCAGCAAATTTGCCGCCAACGGCTCGGCGGTTGGCGTGACCAGCAATGGCTCGATTGACATGGCAAAGGCCGAAATCCGGCTGGCAGGCTCGATTGTGCCGATCTATGCGCTTAATTCCGCCCTTGGTGCGATCCCGCTTCTGGGGGATTTGCTGGTGGGCGAGGAAGGCGGCGGTATTTTCGCCCCGACCTACACCATCGAAGGCGCACTTGAAGACCCGGAAGTCACGGTCAATCCGTTATCGACCTTTGTGCCGGGCGTGTTCCGCAATCTGATAACCGGCGCTGAACCGGGATGAAATAAACAAAGGCCCCGGACGCATGCCCGGGGCCTTTGATGTTCAATCCGGTAAAACCGGGTGGCTGGGTCAAACCGGCTTGATCAGAACGTGGCGTTTTTTACCCGCCGAAAGCTTGATCACGCCATCAGAATTGACCGCATCACCGCCAATGATGATGTTTTCATCATCGACTTTCTCGTCATTGATCTTGGCACCACCGCCTTTGATCAGGCGACGCGCTTCGCCCCCCGATTTGGCAAGGTCGGCACGACGGAACAGATCAAATGCCGCGATACCCGCATTGATTTCCGATGCCGGAACTTCGACGGTCGGCAGATCGTCGGCCAGAACGCCTTCCTCAAACGTCTTGCGCGCGGTTTCTGCTGCCGCAAGGGCGGCTTCCTCCCCACGGCACAGCTTGACCGCTTCGAACGCCAGGATTTTCTTGGCTTCGTTAATCTCGGCCCCTTCGAACTTTTCATATTCGGCAATCTGCTCAAGCGACAGCTCGGTAAACAGACGCATGAATTTGATCACGTCGGCGTCTTCGCTGTTGCGCCAGAACTGGTAATAATCATACGCCGACAGGCGTTCCTCGTTCAGCCACACCGCACCCGATGCCGTCTTGCCCATCTTCGCACCTGATGCGGTGGTCATAAGCGGCGTGGTCAGGCCAAACAATGCACTGTCATCCACACGACGGCCAAGCTCGACCCCATTGACGATATTGCCCCACTGGTCCGAACCGCCCATCTGAAGCACACAGCCATATTTGCGCTGCAATTCGACAAAGTCATAGGCCTGCAGGATCATGTAGTTGAATTCAAGGAAGCTCAGCGACTGTTCACGTTCCAGACGCAGCTTGACGGAATCAAAGCTCAGCATCCGGTTGACCGAGAAATGACGCCCGAAATCACGCAGGAATTCGATGTAATTGATTTTATCGAGCCAGTCGGCGTTATTGACCATGACCGCATCGGTCGGGCCATCGCCAAATGTCAGGAACTGCTGAAACACCTTTTTGATACCGGCCATATTGGCGGCAATGATTTCATCGGTCAGAACCGGTCGGGCATCATCACGGCCGGTCGGATCACCAACCCGCGTTGTACCGCCACCCATCAGGACAATCGGCTTGTGGCCGGTTTTCTGCAACCAGCGCAGCATCATGATCGAAACAAGCGACCCGACATGCAGGCTGTCTGCGGTGCAATCATAGCCCACATAGCACACCACCTTTTTTTCTGACGCATAGGCATCAAGCCCTTCAAGATCAGTACATTGGTGGATGTAACCGCGGTCATTCATGACGCGGAGAAAATCAGACTTCAGTTCAGTCATGGTTTTTGCGCTATGTTGGTTGTGAGTGTAAAAATACGAGCACCCCAAAGGGCGGAGGCGATGATCTAGCACAGAAAATATCCCCTCGGCAACGCATCGACGCCCTGTTTGCAATGCATGGTAACGATTTCGCGATAAATCGGGCTTAATCTGCGCTCTTGCGGCACGGACAAACGCAAAAACGCATACGGGAACGGAGTACAAAATGACAACCGGCTGGATCAAGGCCATCGGCATGATGAGCGGCACATCCCTTGACGGGGTGGATGCGGCATTGATTGAAACCGACGGCGTCGATGTCCGGCGTACCGGTCATGCCGTTTTCGTGCCGTATAGCCCTGACTTACGCGAACGCATGCGCGCCTGCTTTGGCAATCGTGCTGCCACCAACAGCGAGCATGTTGTGGCCGATGATCTGACGCTGGTGCATGTGGATGCTGTTGACATGTTGCTGGATCGTGCGGCGATTTCCCCATCCGAAATTGGTGTGATCGGTTTTCACGGCCAGACCGTGTTTCATGAACCGGCATCGGGGATCACGCGCCAGATCGGAACGCCCGATATGCTGGCCGAAAAAACCGGCATTCCGGTTGTTGCCGATTTCCGGCTGGCCGATGTTGCCGCCGGGGGCGAAGGCGCGCCCTTGGCCCCGGTTTATCATGCCGCCCTGATGAAAAGTGCCGGTGTTGATATGCCGGTGGCAGTCCTGAATATCGGCGGCGTTTCCAATGTCACATGGATCGGTGCCGATGAAGAATTGCTGGCTTTTGATTGCGGGCCGGGCAATGCACGTATCGATGACTGGATGTTGCGCCATACCGGCAATCCGGTCGATCTGAACGGTGCAACCGCCGCATCCGGCCTGCCAGACCCGATGATCGAGGTCAAATTCCTTGAAGACCCGTATTTCGACCGCATCCCGCCCAAATCGCTTGATCGCGAAGATATGGCACTCCGCATTGATGGGCTGGTGGCAGAGGCAAAGCTGGGGGTTGCCGACGGGGCGGCAACACTGGCGCAATGCACCGTGGCGGCGGTTGTTGCCGGGGTAAATCACCTGCCTGCGGCTCCCCTGCAATGGTTTGTCTGCGGCGGCGGGCGTCACAATGATTATCTGATGGCACATTTGAATGATCGGCTGGGTGTACCAGTGCGATCCGTTGACGATCTGGACTGGGACGGTGATGCGGTTGAAGCCGAATGCTTTGGCTATCTTGCGGTCCGTCATCTTTGCGATCTGCCGCTTAGTTTTCCTGGCACAACCGGCGTTCCCGAACCATGCCGGGGCGGAAAGCTCTATCACAGCAAAAAGGCCGCCTGATCAGGCGGCCTTTGGTCTTTTTGTCCGGCTGGCAGTGCTTACGCGCTGCGCTTGTCCAGATAAGCAGCCGTATGCTTGATCACGTCGTCCTGCTGCTTGGCAAAGTAATGATCGGCACCTTCGATGACGCACATATCAACTTCGATGCCTTTCTGGGCATTCAGCTTGTCGGCAAGCTTGTTGACAGACGCCAGCGGGATGTTTGTGTCGTGCGACCCGTGGATCATGATGCCCGATGACGGGCAGGGGGCCAGGAAGGTGAAATCATAGTCGCTGGCCGGGGCTGCAACCGAAATGAAACCGTCAATTTCCGGGCGGCGCATCAAAAGCTGCATGCCGATCCACGAACCGAATGAATAGCCCGCAACCCAGGTTGCGCGCGCATTGGCGTTATAGGTCTGCATCCAGTCAAGGGCGGATGCCGCATCCGACAATTCACCAATTCCCTGATCATAAACGCCCTGCGAGCGTCCGACACCGCGGAAATTGAAACGCATGACCGAATAGCCGCGATCCTTGAACATGTTGAACATGTTAAAGCACAGCTTGTTGTTCATGGTGCCGCCCTGCTGGGGGTGCGGATGAAGAATAAGCGCAATGGGCGAATCGTCTGCGCCATTGTGGTGATAGCGACCTTCAAGGCGGCCTTCAGGGCCGTTAAAAATGACCTCAGGCATGGATCAGACTGCTCCTGTCCACGAATGGAATGGGGTGAGTAAAGAATATATCCGAGTATTTTTGTAGGTTTTTTCGTTCTTGTGCATAAATTGCTTTGGGCAAATACTTGACCAGGTTACTCGGTTATCCTATATTCCGGCTAATCCGATGGCATCATTGCTGTCCGTTTTGCGCGGTTCGCGCTGCGGGCAACGATGTCGGCTGCCGGGAATCGAAGCTACTAATTACACAGTGGACAGCCCGATGTTCAAGCTAATTCGTCAGGAAATAGACGCGATGATCGCCCGCGATCCAGCGGCACGCTCCCGCTGGGAGATCGCGCTCTGTTATCCGGCGTTCCATGCAATCATGGGATATCGCGGCACAAACTGGCTGTGGAAGCGCGGTTTTCGTATAACCGCACGCTTCCTGTCTC
This sequence comes from Thalassospira sp. MBR-102, assembly GCF_040549275.1. Taxonomy (NCBI): domain Bacteria; kingdom Pseudomonadati; phylum Pseudomonadota; class Alphaproteobacteria; order Rhodospirillales; family Thalassospiraceae; genus Thalassospira; species Thalassospira sp. MBR-102. The sequence goes on along the minus strand of NZ_JBEPTC010000011.1, from coordinate 141,550 downwards.
AGATTTTGCGCTGGCTGACCGGGATCGAAATTCACCCCGGCGCGACCATCGGCAAACGCTTCTTTATTGATCATGGCATGGGTGTTGTGATTGGCGAAACCGCCGAAATCGGCGATGACGTTACCCTCTATCAGGGGGTTACCCTTGGTGGGACATCGCCCAGCGTCAATAGCGATGGCCAGCGTGGCCTGAAACGTCACCCGACGCTTGAAGATGGGGTGATTGTCGGTTCCGGCGCGCAAATCCTTGGTCCGTTCATTGTTCGCAAAAATGCACGTGTTGGCGGCAACGCCGTCGTGCTCTCCGAAGTCCCCGAAGGCGCAACAGTGGTCGGTATTCCGGCCAAGATCGTCCGTCGGGAAAAGGACGACCGTTTCTGTGCCTATGGTACGCCGCTGGGCGATCTGCCCGATCCGGTTGCGCGCGCGCTTGAAGAACTGGGCCGCGAAGTCCAGACGTTGCGCAATCAGGTTGCCGCCCTTGAAGCCGACAGGGCAGGTACAGCCGCGGGTGCCGATACACCGGCAAAGCCGCGGATTGTCGCGGCATCAGAGTAATATTTGTAACCGTCCCAATCGGGCGGAGACAGGTTCGGGCATCAAATAGACATGTTGATCGCCCATAAAGGAAATACAGAGCTTGTGATCTTTGCCCGACAGTTCGGGCCTTGATCGACAGGTAGGAGGACGCACCGTGAAGCTGAGTACAAAAGGCCGCTATGCCGTAATGGCGATGGTCGATCTCGCTGATAGCAGCAGGGACCGGCCGGTCGCGCTTGCCGATATTGCGGACCGTCAGGAAATATCCCTGTCCTATCTGGAACAGCTTTTTGGCAAATTGCGCAAAGGCGGACTTGTCCGATCTGTCCGGGGTCCGGGTGGCGGTTATCTTCTGGCCCGCACGGCCGAGGAAACCCGCGTTGCCGATGTTATTCTGGCTGTTGACGAACCGATCCGCGCAACCCGCTGCAAATCGGGCTCGCCAAAGGGCTGCAAGGCCAATCAGGGCCGCTGTCTGACCCATGAATTGTGGGAAGAACTCGGCAACCAGATTTATCTTTATCTGGCCTCTGTCAGTCTGGCTGATGTTGTGGATCGTCGTGTTCCGGGCGGGGCACGCATGTTCGAGCCCAGAACCACGAAAATCAAAGAGCCGAGCCAGGTTGCGGCCCAGTAACTTGTCCTCTATATCGAGGGTAGATCAGAAAATGCGAATAAGGATGATTATAAACAGATGACCAACCCGGTTTACCTTGATTACAACGCCAGCGCGCCACTGTGCCACGAAGCACGGCAGGCGATGCTTGTGGCGATGGAAATCGCGGGCAACCCGTCATCTGTTCATGCATCCGGTCGTGCAGCCCGCAAGATTGTCGATCACGCCCGTCGTAAAATTGCCGATCTGATCGGTGGCGATGCCGAACGTGTGATTTTCACAAGCGGCGGTACCGAGGCCAACAATCTGGCCCTGAACGGTTTGGAAGATGTCACCGTATTTACCAGTGCGGTCGAACATCCTTCGGTGATCGAAGCCCGGTCGGATGCGAAACGCATCCCGGTTGATGCCGATGGCGTCATTGATCTGGCCGCCCTTGAAACCATGCTGCGTGCGGCATCCGATGCCGGGCAGAAGGTTCTGGTTTCGGTGATGCTGGCCAACAATGAAACCGGCGTTATTCAGCCGGTCGCCAAAGTCGGCCTTCTGGCCCGTGAATATGGCGCAAAGGTCCATTGTGACGCGGTTCAGGCCTTGGGTCGTCTGCCGGTCGATATGGGCCAGCTTCTGGTCGATATGGTGTCGATTTCGGCCCACAAGATCGGCGGCCCCAAAGGGATTGGTGCCCTGGCGATTGCGCCCGGCGTGATGCTGGTGCCGCAGATCCGCGGTGGCGGTCAGGAAAAATACCGCCGTGGCGGCACGGAAAACGTGATCGGTATCGCAGGCTTTGGTGCTGCGGCCGAACGCGCCGACGCCAGCCGGGCGAAAATGGACGATGTCCGTGCGTTGCGCGACCGTCTGGAAACGGTTTTGGCATCAGAAGCCCCCGAACTTCTGATTGCCGGAAAAGGAACGGATCGACTGGTCAATACCAGCTGCCTGATCCTGCCGGGCATGCCGGGGGAAACCCAGGTGATGGCGCTTGATCTTGCAGGGGTTGCGATCAGTTCGGGATCAGCCTGTTCATCAGGCAAGGTACGTGAAAGCCACGTATTGAAGGAAATGGGGGTTACGGATGCCGGATCGGCCATACGGGTCAGTCTGGGACTGGAAACCACCGATGAAGAGATTGATACATTTATCCGCGTTTGGAGCCGGATGCGGGGCAATGCAGTGCGTAAGAAAAGTGCGCGCCACGCGGCCTGAAAAAGAGTGAGTGAGGAAGCCTTAATTATGAACGAGCTTAAAGCAAAGCCGATCTATCTGGATTACCAGGCAACGACGCCGACCGATCCGCGTGTGGTGGATGCCATGCTGCCCTACTTCACCGAGAAGTTCGGTAACCCGCATTCGCGCAACCACAGCTTTGGCTGGGAAGCGGAAGACGCGGTCGAGGTCGCACGCGACCAGGTCGCCAAGATCATTGGCGCCTCGTCCAAAGAGATCATTTTCACCTCGGGTGCGACGGAATCGAACAACCTTGCGCTCAAGGGCGTGATGAAGTTCTACGGCAAGAAAAAGCCGCACCTGATCACGGTCGTGACCGAACATAAATGCGTGCTCGACAGTGCCCGTCACCTTGAACAGGAAGGTTTCAAAGTAACCTATCTTGGCGTCAAGGATAACGGCCTGATCGACCTTGAACAGCTGAAAGCCGCGATCACCGATGAAACCGCGATTGTGTCGGTCATGGCGGTCAACAACGAAATCGGCGTGATCCAGCCGCTGAAAGAAATCGGCGAAATTTGCCGCGAACGCGGTGTGTTCTTCCACACCGACTGCGCGCAGGCGGTTGGCAAGATTCCGCTTGATGTCGATGACATGAAAATCGACCTGATGTCGATTTCCGGCCACAAGATTTATGGCCCGAAAGGCATTGGTGCGCTGTATGTCCGCCGTCGTCCGCGCGTTCGCGTCATCGCACAGATCACCGGTGGTGGTCAGGAACGCGGCATGCGTTCCGGTACGCTGCCGACCCCGCTGATCGTCGGTCTGGGCAAGGCATGCGACATCGCCATGAACGAAATGGCCGAAGAAAATGCCCGCATCATGGAGCTGCGGGACTACACCATGAAACGTTTCCGGGATCGCCTGGCCGATATCTATGTCAATGGCGACGAGCAACAGCGCGTTGCGGGCAACCTCAATGTTTCCTTTGCCTATGTCGAAGGCGAAAGCCTTCTGATGGACATCAAGAACATTGCGGTGTCGTCCGGTTCGGCCTGCACCTCGGCATCGCTGGAACCGTCTTATGTTCTGCGTGCGCTCGGTGTTGACGAAGAACTCGCCCATACCTCGCTTCGCATCGGTATTGGCCGTTATACGACCCGTGAAGAGCTCGATCAGGCGATTGATTCGATCTGTGTCGCTGTCGAACGCCTTCGCGAAATGAGCCCGCTTTGGGAAATGGCCCAGGAAGGCATCGACATCAAGTCGATCGAGTGGGCTGAACACTAAGCGTAACGAACTATTCCTTCTCGTGAGAGAGAAACAGGACTTTTAGGAGGACTTTTACCATGGCTTATAGTGAAAAGCTGATCGACCATTACGAAAACCCGCGCAATGTCGGTTCGATGGACAAGAACGAAACGTCTGTCGGTACCGGTCTGGTCGGCGCACCGGCCTGTGGCGACGTCATGAAATTGCAGATCAAAGTGACCGCCGACGGGATCATCGAAGATGCAAAGTTCAAGACGTTCGGTTGCGGTTCGGCCATCGCGTCAAGCTCGCTGATCACCGAATGGGTCAAGGGCAAGTCGCTTGACGAAGCCGGTTCGATCAAGAACTCGCAGATCGCCGAAGAACTGGCTCTGCCGCCGGTGAAGATTCACTGCTCGATCCTGGCAGAAGATGCCATCAAGGCAGCGATTGCCGACTACAAGACCAAAAACGGTCAGGGCGAAGTCGAAGCTGCTGAATAAGCAGCTTCGACCCCCTTCGTTTTAGGGAATTCAGGAGAAGACTATGGCATTACCGTCCCCGATCAGTGTCACCCCTGAGGCGCTTGTTCATATCAAGGCGTTGCTTGATAGCCGCGGAAAACCATCCGAAGGCATCCGCCTTGGCGTGCGCAGCAAAGGGTGCTCGGGTCTGTCCTACACGCTTGAATATGCAGATGATGCATCGGGCTTCGAAGAAGTCGTCGAGCTTGAGGACGGCGTTAAGCTTCTGATTGACCCCAAGGCCATCATGTTCGTGCTCGGCACCGAGATGGATTACGAGGTCACCAGTCTGGAAGAAGGCTTCGTCTTCCGTAACCCCAATGAAAAGGGACGTTGCGGCTGCGGGGAATCCTTCCACGTCTGACGGTCTGCCGGGTTTTCCCTGCTTCTTGATCGGTCATGGCCCCGGTGATGGATGTTCTGATGGACGTTCCGATCACCGGGGCCATCGACTGAAAGCAGCCCCGGTCGTCGTTATTTTGTCGTTCTGTCATTTGTTTTTAAATCTTGAAAGTGCATAGCGTGAGCAATACCGGTACCTCAGAAACGCGCACCGCAGAACAGCCGCAGCATAAAGTCTGCTGGTCCTGCAAGGGCCCGGTCGAGGCATCAGCCCTGTTTTGCGATACCTGCAATGCCATCCAGCCCCCCGGCCAGCTTGACCATTTCACGCGCTTTGGCCTGGAACGCACCTTCATCATCGATGTCGATGCGATAGAGGCTACCTACCTTAAGCAGCAGCAACTGCTCCATCCCGACCGCTTCGCATCGAAATCCGCCCGCGAACAGGCATTGTCATCCCAGCAGGCGGCAACCCTGAATGGCGCGTTCGAAACCCTTAAAAATCCTGTGGCGCGTGCGGAATATCTTCTGCGCCTGGCCGGTCACGAACCCGAAGGCGGGGAGGGGCACACGGTCAACGATCCGGAGCTTCTGATGGAAGCCATGGAAATGCGCGAAGCCCTGCATGATGCCGATGATCGCAATACGGTCGACGCCATGATCAAGGATACCCGAAAGGCCGCCCGGGCATGTGAGCAGGACGTTGCCGAGGCACTTGACCAGAACGCCTATGACCGGGCCAGAAAACTGACAACCCGGCTCAGATACCTGATGAAAATGACCGAGGAAGCGCGCGCGAAGAAATCGCGTCTTGCCGCCGCCTGATCATTTAAAAAGAACGGATAGAATTCATGGCTTTGCTAAAGATCCACGAACCGGGCCAGACGCCGCTGCCCCACGAAGATGAACGCCAGCTTGCCGTTGGCATCGATCTGGGCACGACGAATTCCGTCGTCGCGATCTCGAACGATGAAAAACCCGAGGTGCTCCGCGATACATCCGGCGGCAATGCCATCGTGCCGTCCGTCGTCTATTATGGCGCGGGTGCCGATCCGGTGGTGGGCGAGGCGGCCCGTGATCAGATCAATGATAATGCCGACCGCGTCGTATCGTCGGTCAAACGCCTGATGGGGCGTGGCATAGCCGATGTCAAATCGATTGCCGGCACGCTGCCCTATCATGTCGAAGTCCCGGCCGAGGACGCCACCCCATCGGGCGAACCGATGATGGTGCGCCTTAATGTCGGCGACCGCGTCCTGACCCCGGTGGAGGTTTCCGCCGATATCCTGCGTGCGCTTCGTGCGCGCGCCGAGGAAAGCCTTGGCAAGCCGGTCGAAAAGGCGGTGATCACCGTTCCGGCCTATTTCGATGATGGTGCCCGCACCGCGACCAAGGACGCCGCCCGTCTGGCCGGGATCGAAGTCCTGCGTCTGGTGAACGAGCCAACCGCAGCCGCCCTTGCCTATGGCCTCGATAACGGCGCAGAAGGCCTTTATGCCGTCTACGATCTTGGCGGCGGCACGTTCGATATTTCCCTGCTTAAAATGCAAAAGGGCGTCTTCCAGGTGAAGGCAACCGGCGGTGATGCGGCCCTTGGCGGGGATGATTTCGATCACGCCATTGCCGAACATCTGCTGGCGGAACGTGAAAGTGGCGGCACCACCGATGATCTTGATGCGTCGGATGCCAAACGCCTGCTTAAAACCGCCCGCAAGGTCAAAGAGGCGCTTACCGATGCTGATGAAACCAGCGTCACCGTCTCGCTTGGCGGCGCGGAAACCATCCATACGGTCACCCGTGCCGCGTTCGATGCGATGATTGCCAAACTGGTATCGCGCACGATTGCGATTACCGAACAGGTCCTTGATGACGCCGATATTCTGGCCGATGACGTCAAGGGTGTCGTGCTGGTTGGCGGTTCGACCCGTGTGCCTGCCGTCCGCCGTGCGGTCGCCGATCTGTTTGAACAGGACCCGCTTTCCGATATCGACCCGGACGAAGTCGTCGCCCTTGGCGCCGCCCTTCAGGCAGAGGCTTTGACGGGTGGCTCGGATAACCTTCTGCTCGACGTGACACCCTTGTCGCTCGGCCTTGAAACCATGGGCGGGATTGTCGAAAAGGTCATTGACCGCAATACCCCGATCCCGGTCGCCAAGGCACAGGAATTCACCACCTATCAGGATGGCCAATCAGCCATGATGATCCATGTGGTGCAGGGCGAACGCGAAATGGTTGATCAGTGCCGCTCGCTTGCGCGCTTCGCCCTGACCGGCATTCCGTCAATGGCGGCTGGTGCTGCACGTATCAAGGTGACGTTCAATGTCGATGCCGACGGTCTTTTAACTGTTTCGGCGCGCGAAGAAACCACCGGCACCGAACAGGAAGTCGCCGTCAAGCCGACCTATGGCATCAATGAACTTGAAATGGCCAACATGCTGCGCGAAAGCATGGTTCATGCCCGCGAGGATATGGAAATGCGCCTCCTGACCGAGGCACGGGTTGAAGCACGCCGCAATGTGCTGGCCGTGCAGGCCGCAATGAATGCCGACCGTGCGCTTCTGACGCCGGAGGACGAAGACAATATTTCGGCCGCGATTGCCAAACTCGAAGCCGCCATGTCGGGCGAGGATCGCGACCTTATCAACGAACAGGCCGAGGCCCTGGAAGACGCATCGCGTCCCTTTGCCGAGGCCCGTATGGACGCCCGCATCCGTCAGGCCCTTGCCGGTCGCAATGTCGATCAGGTGAATTAGAGGTCAGACATAATTGACAAACCGGCCAACTGCGGCGATTGTCCCGTGCAACCGCCAAGGTCAGGTCGGACCAGAGATCGAACGAAAAAGTATTACCGAGGAGAAAGGCACAGATGCCTAAGATCGTTTTTGTTGAACCCGATGGCACCGAAAAGGAATTTGACGTTGCCGACGGTCTGTCCGTTCTGGAAGCTGCCCACAAGAATGGCATCGACCTTGAAGGTGCCTGCGAAGGATCACTGGCTTGCTCGACCTGCCATGTCGTTGTTGACGATAGCTGGTTTGACAGGCTTGACGAGCCAAGCGAAGACGAGGAAGACATGCTCGACCTCGCATTCGGCCTGACCGAGACCTCGCGCCTTGGCTGCCAGATCATCATGAGCGACGAGCTCGACGGGCTTCGCGTCATGCTGCCGTCTGCCACGCGCAACATGATGGTCGACAAGTAACACCAAGATTTCCGCCCCGTTAATCCGCCCAAGCCAAAAGGGGGACACCCATGCGCTGGACAGATATTCAGGATATCGCGATCGAGCTTGAAGAAGCCCATCCCGACAAGGATAACGTCAATCTGCGGTATACCGATCTGCATAAATGGATCTGTGAGCTTGACGGCTTCGACGACGATCCCGCGAAATCAAACGAGAAGATCCTCGAAGCCATCCAGATGGCATGGATCGATGAACGCGACGATTAGGATTTCTGCCTTGCCGTCATTCCCGCCTGCGCCGTGAGGGGCTTTCCAGCCTTTCGTCACTCCCGCGAAAGCGGGAGTCCATGGTGCTGCGGGTTCGGTGGCTGGTTTTGAGGCTGTGGCACGAAGGTCTGGATACCCGCGTTCGCGGGTATGACGATTTTCAGGGGGAGGTCTATCCATCCGCTCGTCATTCCCGCGAAAGCGGGAATCCAGACAGCAGAACCCGCATCGATACAAACCAGCCCGGACCCTTCCGCAGGCTGGCTTTGTTTTATCCGTATTTTGGCATCACCACGGGCAGGGGCTTTGACAACCATGACCGACACCTTCACCGATATCATCCCGGCCCAAAGCCTGTTTGGCCGTCTGCGCGCCAACGCCCCCGATGCATGGCAAAGCTATGTCTGCCACGACTTCGTCAAGCAGCTTGGCAACGGAACCCTGCCCGAAGCCGCGTTCAAACACTACCTCATTCAGGATTACCTGTTCCTGATCCAGTTTGCGCGCGCCTATGCGCTTGCGACCTACAAGGCCGATGATCTGCACGCCATGCGCCAGTTTTCCGGCACGGTCCATGCGATCCTTGATATGGAAATGAGCCTTCATCTCGACTTCTGCAAAGGCTGGGGCCTGTCTGAGGCCGATATCGTGGCCGAACCCGAAGCCCGCGCCTGCATCACCTATACCCGTTATGTGCTCGATTGCGGCGCGCGGGGTGATGTGGTTGATCTTCAGGTCGCCCTGATGCCCTGTATGGTTGGCTATGCCGAAATCGCAAACCGCCTGATGGCAAGTTCTGATACAAGGCTCGATGGAAATCCGTACCGCCCCTGGATCGAGATGTATGCCTCGACCGAATTCCAGGACGTGGCAAAGGCCGAAATCGATCTTCTGGAACATACCGTGCAAACCCGCGGGGGGGATGCAAGGATCAAGGGGTTGACGGAAATCTTTGCCAAGGCAAGCCGCCTTGAAGCCGATTTCTGGCAGATGGGGCTTGATCTGGCAAAATAGGCGCAGATGCCTTATATGTGCCCCAACATGAATTCACGGGTGGTTTGAGCGCCACCCATCGCTATTTTACATCAACTTCTTGTCGCCGCGGCCTTGACCCGCGGATGGGTGGGAAAAATGAACTCTCTTGGCTTTGACAAAGCCCCGAAAGATACCCGCGTGGTTGTTGCCATGTCGGGCGGGGTCGATAGCTCCGCCGTTGCGGCCCTTCTGAAGTCCGAAGGCTATGACGTGGTCGGCATTACCCTTCAGCTTTACGATATGGGGGCCAATGCGCCGTCACGCGCCAAATCCTGCTGTGCCGGGCGCGATATCTATGATGCGCGCAAGGTGGCCGAGGATATCGACATTCCCTATTACGTGCTCGATTACGAATCACGCTTCCGCGAAGAAGTGATCGACGATTTCGCCGACAGCTATATGCGCGGCGAAACCCCGATCCCGTGCGTGAAATGCAATCAGACGGTCAAATTCCGCGATCTGCTCGAAACCGCACATGACCTAGGTGCGGATTGCATGGCGACGGGCCATTACGTGCAGCGCAAACTCGGTGCCAACGGTCATGCCGAACTGCACCGTGCGGCCGATCCCAATCGCGATCAAAGCTATTTCCTGTTCACCACGACCCAGGAACAGCTCGATTTCCTGCGTTTCCCGCTGGGCCATCTGATGAGCAAGGCCGAAACCCGTGCGCTTGCCGCCAAATTCGGCCTTGAAGTGGCGGACAAGCCCGACAGTCAGGACATCTGCTTTGTCCCGGATGGCAAATATGCCCGTCTGGTCGAAAAGCTCCGCCCCGAAGCCGGTGAACCGGGCCAGATCGTTGATCTGGATGGCAATGTGCTGGGCGATCATCGCGGCCTGATCCATTACACCATCGGCCAGCGGCGCGGTCTTAACATCGGTGGCACCGCAGAACCGCTTTATGTCGTCAAACTCCTGCCCGAAACCCGGCAGGTGGTGGTCGGCCCGAAATCGGCCCTTGCGATCCAGATGGTCTATGTCAAGGAACTGAACTGGCTTGATGGTGACGCGATTGACCCGAACGGGGTCGAGGTCGAGGTCAAACTCCGCTCCGCCATGGCACCAGCCCCGGCGACCATCTACCCCGAAGGGCCGGGTGCGGCCCGCATCGAACTGCACGACCCGCAGTTTGGTATCGCACCGGGGCAGGCGGGCGTTTTCTATTCTGGCGACCGGGTAATGGGCGGCGGCTGGATCACCCGTCAGGAACTTCTGGCGGCACATGCGTCGACGGCGGCCTGATCGGCGGCTCGATCATCAATAAGGCGGGCAGGCGGGGCATTTGCTCACCTGCCGGTTTTGCGGATATCTTTTTTCCGCAAAACACCAAAAAGGCGCTTGACGGGGGCGGTTCCCTGACGTAAAAACCGCCCCGTTCCGGCGCTTACGGAACCCGCAGAATACATACGCTATATATACTCTGTGGCCGAGTAGCTCAGCTGGTTAGAGCAGCGGAATCATAATCCGCGTGTCGGGGGTTCAAGTCCCTCCTCGGCTACCAATTAAAAACCCCCTCATGGCTCCGCCTGAGGGGGTTTTTAATTGGCACCCTCGGAGAGGGCTTTAACCCCCTGGTTCGCGAGAAAGCGAGGCACGCAGCTTTCGAGAGACATCGCCCACCGGGCGATGGTCCGCCGGGCAAAGCCCAAGGATAAAAAGCAGCCCAAAGGCTGATTTTTACAATTCCCTCCGGTTTGTTTACCTGAGCGGTGATTTTGGTTTCTGAAAATTAAATAAACCTGTCCCCATTTTTTGTCCCATCAGGGAGGGGAAGTGATGTTCAAACAGCAAGTTTCAGATGCAGACGCCACCATTGAAATGAAGAAGCATTCTCGCCTCGCGACAGAACCTTTGATCAACTACTCTGCTGGTCAAATTTACGACACCCCAGAATTTTTCTTCACTCGGCGAAAAGGAATTCTCTTTTGTGTCGTCAGTTCTAGAGCGCGCAACATCGAACAAAGCCAAACATCTTGCCCACACAACGTACAGCTCAAAAACCTCCTTGTAATAATCCGCACCAGAGCTGCCAATCGCCGTAATATCTCCATCATAGTCCATGCAAATTTTTCGATCATAAGAATGGCTTCTGGCCTTTTTTACTTGCATGTCTTGAACCAAGGAGAGCAAAGACTGCAAAAAGGGATCTTCCTGATATCTCGCCACATTTTGAATTCTGTCGACCAAATCAAGTGGCCAATCGAGTTCGGTGAGCTCGGCTCTATTTACGCGCCGACATTCTGTCAAGATAGCGTCTTTGACCGACACGAGAGCGTCATCTCTACTGCGGCAGACATCTATTATCTCGTTCAAAATATGCGCCAAAGGTATCCGGTCGACCTTGGCCATATTTCGACGCTGTTGAAGCTTCTCCTCTCTTTGAGCCTTCAACTCGTCCTGCTGTCGCATCCATCCGCTATATGCGATCAGAGCGGTAACTACGATACCTACTGCGCTAATCAAAGGCCCTGCAATATCAGCCAAACTCATAGAGTTTGGCGACAGGTCTATTCGATTGACAGCTCCAACAATCACCAAAAAGAAAAATACGATCAACCCGCCCAAGCAGGCAGCAAAGGCGTAGAGAGCAATAAATGTTCCCCATGGTTTATATTCATTCATGCTCATTACTCTCTAAATCGCTACTGCCGGAAAAATAAACACATCCTTCGGGCAAATGCATCATGAACCATTGCCTGATTATAGTCCTCTCCGTTGATCAAGATCGCTTGAGGAACGCCTTATGAGCAAACGTGCCAGGGGAGAAAAGCAGGGGAGAAAAGGGACAGATTTATTTTCCATCTGAACCCGCCACGATATTCTTGCGCGGGCGGCCCGGTCCTCTTTGTTCAAGACGTTTGCCGATGATCCGGGCAATTTCATCGACGAATTTTTGCCTGACGGGTTTTTTTAATTGGTTTCCTTGGATCGGGCTTGCCCCCGTGGGTTCGCGAGAAAGCGAGGCACGCAGCTTTCGAGAGATGTGACGCGCAACGGTCCGCAGGGCTTCGCCCAAGGATAAAAAGCAGCCCAAAGGCTGGTTTTTACAATTCGCAAATTCACTACCTGTCTTCCTCAAAGTTAACAGCACTATTAAGTCCATGCGGGAGTTGTCTCCCTTAAATAGGTATGCTTCTCTTTGGTATCTTTAGTGGTTTATTTTTGACCTAATTAAATTTAAGCTATAAAAATTAAGTATATCTAATGTTTGGTTTTCACAGGAATCTGGGATTTAGGGGTAAATTGTGTTTCATCCGCTGCCTAACGGACATGGAATTCCTGACGAACTGATCAAAGAACCTTTGTTCCATCTCAGCGCCGATGGCGTTGTGGGGTTAACCCAAGCGCAGGTATCAGGCATTAATGCCGGAATAGCATCAGGTGGGAGCCTATTACTTGTTGCTCCGACTTCTAGTGGCAAAACGATGGTCGGGCTTGTTGCTGCATCGACTTGGTTGAGGGGAGGAGATGGCCTCTCACAACAAGTGGTCTATTTGGTGACCCACAGGGCACTTGCGCGCCAAAAATTCAATGAGCTCAAAAGCCCTAAATATTTAGAAATATTTGATATTGAGAAGGAGGAGCTTGTTCTAGCTACGGGTGATCAAGTAGTTGATGCCGGTGGTGTAGCAGTGAATGATCCTCTTTCTGGTCGTTTTATAATTGCTACTTATGAGAAGTACCTTGCGCTATTGGCTGGGTCAGGGCATCGCCGTGATATGGCTAATATTTGTATTGTTGCGGATGAGATTCAAATCCTTGGAGACACTCATCGTGGCCGCGCTGTCGAGGTTTTGCTTACAATTATCCGAAGTGCTCAATGTGGACAGTTTGTTGGTTTATCAGCTGTTCTTTGTAAACGTGACAGCGAAGCAATTAGCTCATGGCTGGGAGTTCAGCTCGTCGTAGAAGAATTTCGAGAGATTCCCCTTACTTTTGAATTAAGAACTCAAGGAAATACTCACGAATGGAGCACGGATGGCGGAGATGAAGTCCTCTCACTTGAAGCGCGTTCAACAGATACTGTTGAGGTGCTCAATGAATTGGCATCTGACGCTGAATCTCATTTTCCCGTTGCTGTTTTTTGTATGACCAAGCGCCGGATCAGCGATTTAATAAGAGCATGGGAAAGAAACTGTCCAGAATCAGATGCAAAGTTGGATTTTGAATTTGAGGAGTTAACCTCGTCATCAGTAATACTTGCAAGTTCTCTACCTAAAGGTTTCGGGATACATACAGCGGACTTGATCGACACTGAGCGAGAAATAGTTGAGAGGCGGCTTGAGAACGATCAGCTACCTATTGTTTTTGCAACAACAACACTCGCTCAAGGTCTTAATTTCTCTTTCAAAACTGTCATTTTTGATCGGTGGACTCGCTTTATATTCGAGCGGAGAGTAGACGAGCCTATTTCTTATAGTGACTTTCACAATATAGCTGGACGAGCTGGACGAATGGGACTGCAGGATCGGGGGCGTGTAATTTTTTCTGCCCAAAATACCGCAGAGTCTAGGGCCGCATCGAGATATTTAACAGCTGAAATTCCCCAATTACACGTTGGATATATTGATGTCTCTGACTTTGAAGCTATCGCCCTGCAGCTGATTTCTGCAGGATTGGCCACTTGCAGGAACGACTTGTTTACCTTCTTGTCGGAGAGCCTAACGGGATATCTCGCAAAGGATAATATCAAAGGTGTAGAGGACGAGTGGATTAGAAAGCTTGATAGTACTTTAGACAGATTGCGGGACTGGGGGTTCCTCCAATGACGGTTAACTTAAATGTAACTGAACTTGGTCGAGTAGTGGCGCGGTCAGGGTTGCTGCCGGAGACTGCAAGGTATTTCATCGAGTTCCTAATCTCTCGTAGAGATGATTTATTAAGTCTACTTCCTCGAGCTGTCGACGCGGTTCAAATTTTTGACGAACAGATTGATGAAGCCACATTGTCGGAATCCGAAAGAGCATTAAGCTTTGTAGTCTCTCATCTTGTTTTTTCATCTCCTGAGTACAGTGAAACTACAACCCCTGCGCAGCGCTTCATTCCATTTATGCTTAGCAGTACCAGAAGAGAGCCGGGAAATATTCATACAATCGACCAAATTCTTGTTCAACGTTGGGACAGAGATTTAGGTGCTGTCAATGCAACCGAGCTCTCTTTGGATTTTTCGCAGGGGGTTTCTCTTTCTGAGCTGGAAGGTCGATTTGAAGGTCTGACTTCGGGAATGATTCATGGTCTTCTGAGGGATCATGTCGCTCATCTTAAAGGACTGGCTGACATTATCGATGTGCTATCTGGGGGGCAAATTTCCCGAGATGACCCGAATGTTTCCGAGCTGATTGTAAATGATGAACATCGGATACTTTTGAGAAGAGTGGTTCGGCATATTCGTGTTCAGATTATGCAATTAGTTCATGGAGTTCCCGAGGATGTCATGTGGATGAGGGAATTAAAAAAGGAAAATGGTAGCCGTTTGATGAGCCGAGCAATGGTCCTATCACTTCGCAATAATGGTTTGATAACTCTTGAAGATATACTCGATGGGGGAAAGAAGAATAAATTCCACTCAGCAATGAATGCCGTCGGAGCAAGCGATGTACAGCGGGATCAAATTCGTTCTGCGACCGAAGCTCAACGTAGAGACCGTACAAAGGCATTGCTTGATAGAATTCAGGCACAGTTACCGCAATGTGATAATCTTGTATCCCAACTGTTTGGTAGTCGCGGGCAAGACTATGAGAGCTATCTTAATGATTGCTTTGAGTGCATTGGCATTAAAGTGATGCAACGAGATATGGAAGGCGGAGTACCTCGTTTCCCTGACTTCGTTTTATCGTTCGGTGACGGTGGTGAGCAAGATTGTATTGTACTTGAATGTAAATCAAAGGATAACGGCGGAGAAGTGGCTCTGGGGGAGGCTACGGATGTTGGGGGGAAAGCGGTTACGCACGGTTTGAATAGAATGCCGATGGTAACAGTTTGTCAGCCGTATGTTTCAACAGATGTATCGAGACATTTGAAGACGAGTAACGATCTTTCGGTTGTGAACGCTGAAGATTTAGCTTGGGCTTTAGCTGCACTAAAACAAGAAAAGATAACTATTCAGCGATTTAAAGGGTGGCTGACAACTCCGGGGCAGCCAAAGATCGACGATCTTTTCGGATGATGATTTGTTTCCTTCCCAAACCCCCTCGGCGCACACCCCATCACCCGCTTGAACGCCGTACTGAACGCACTTTCAGACTCATACCCCACCGACAGGGCAATTTCCGAAATCGGCAACCCGGAATGGGTCAGGCGATCCCCCGCAAGCAGCATCCGCCAGCGGGTCAGATAGGCCATCGGCGGGACGCTAACAACATCGCGGAACCGGGCGGCAAAGGCCGAGCGTGACATGCCCGCATGGCGGGCCAGTTCCTTAAGCGTCCAGGGATGGGCGGGGTCCCCATGAATGCAGGCAATCGCGGTTGCGATCTGTTTATCCGATAGTGCTGCAAACCAGTCGGGGATGTCGGGCGCGTTTTGCCCGGTCCTATCACTTTGGCCGCTGGCTTGCTGCGCATTGCTCAGATGCAGCCGAAGGGCCTGCACCAGCACCGTATGCGCCAGATGTTGCAACACCAGAAAACCGCCCGGTTGCGGATTGCGCAATTCCTGCATGATCCGTTCGACCGACCAGCGCAGGCTGGCTTCATCCTGATCATTTTCAATCCGCACAATCGGCGGCAGGGCCGCCATCAGCATGTCGGCATGCGGGCCTGAAAGGACAAAGCGGCTGCTGACGATAAAGCATTCGCCGCCGCCATTATGCTTAACGATCCCACCGCTTTGGGCCTTGGCAAAGACCAGCGGCGCATCAACGGGCGGGCAATCAGGATCGCTTGCCAGAAAGAAGGTCCGCCCGCGCGGCAGGACAAAGGAATTTCCCGCCGTCAACAGCATCGGACCCGCAAGGTCTTCGACGCTGACATAACATTGCCCGGAAACGATGGTGCCGCATTTGATGGAATTGGCCTGATCGGCAAAACGGATGGCCCAGGGACCGGCGGCGTCAAACCCGGCCGACATGTAATTGCGCGGCTTAAGCAGCGACAGGATATCGGAAAGCGGATCCATGGGATGGGGAGTCTCCTTTTGGACGATTGCGAAAGTAATATGGATTATAGCGCATGGATCGTCCAGTCACCATCGCCTATCGTTTGCTCATTGATCATGTGCAATGTGAAGTGGAGAACGGAATTGCGTATTTTTGTAACCGGGGCGAGTGGCTTTGTCGGATCGGCGGTGGTGGAAAAGCTGATCGCGGCCGGGCATGAGGTTTTGGCGCTCGCACGGTCCGATGCGTCGGCATGTGCGCTTCTGGCGGTCGGGGCTTTGGTGCATCGCGGTGATCTTGATGATCGCCAAAGCCTGCGTGCCGGGGCGCTCGTGGCCGACGGGATCATTCACACCGCGTTTAATCACGACTTTTCGCGCTACGCCCAAAGCTGTGCCGAGGATGCGGAGGTGATCGCCGCCCTTGGTGATGCGATTGCGGGCACGCAAAAGCCGCTTGTCGTGACCTCTGGCCTCGGGCTTCTGGCCGGCGGGATGCAGGTGACGGAGCAGGACATGCCCGATTTCGGGCCAAACGCCATGCCCCGCGTCGCGACCGAACGCGCTGTGGCCGGCCTTGTCGGGCAGGGGCTTAATGTTTCGCTCATGCGCCTGCCGCCCTCGGTGCATGGAAGGGGCGATCATGGCTTTGTGCCGATCCTGATTGGCATTGCACGCCAGACCGGCGTTTCGGCCTATATCGGCGATGGCAACAATGCCTGGCCCGCCGTGCATCGCCTTGACGCCGCACGCGCCTATGTCCGCGCGGTAGAGGTCGCGATGCCGGGAAGCGTCTATCACGCCGTTGCCGAAACCGGCATCGCCTTTCGCGAGATCGCCGGGGTGATTGGCAAACGGCTGGGTATTCCTACCGTATCCAAAACCCCCGATGAGGCCGCCGATCATTTCGGCTGGTTCACCCATTTCGCCAAACTCGATTGCCCGGCGGCAAGTGACATCACGCGTCGGCAATTGGGGTGGTCCCCGACAGAGACCGGATTGCTCGCCGATATGAAAACGGCCGGATATTTTGAGCCGTAAGCACAAAAAAGGACCGACAGATTTCGGTCCTTTTGCTTTTGCCCGATGGATCAGGAGCCGTCGCTTTCTGCGACCAATTGCTTTTCTTCGGGTACCGGGTCTTCCTGTTTAAGCACCGGGATAAGTGTAACTGCCGCACCGGTATATTCAAACTGGTCGTCTTCGGGGTCGGATGCGGAATTGATCATTTCAGCAATAAGAACCCCCAATAATCCGCCTTGTGAACCAGCACTTCTGCGGTTGGCTTGGCTGACATTATAGGGGCTGACGATCTGAACGGTTTGTTGATAGCCGTTTTTAGCGCACGTGACGCTGAACTGACGTGTTTGACTGCCATAAAGCGGGACACGGATCGCATGTGGTGTGACGACCGATGCGGTAAAATATTCGTGTTTGAGTTCGCAATTCGCCCCGGTAATTTCGGGGGCAGCTGTCCATGTGTCGCCACCTTCGGAGTTGAAGGTGCGAATCTCGATGGTTTGCTCACCCTTATATTTTTCTGAAAGACTTTTGTAATGGTCGTTTTCGATATTGACCATTGTCACCGATGAAACCCCGCCAAGCGGCGACAGTTTTTGCTGTGCACAACCTGCAAAAGATAGGGCTGCCAGAAAAATGACAGCAAGTTTGGCGAAACGTGTTCCTACGTTCATCCCAATCCCCCTCGTTAGGACAATTACGAGAGTAACCTCGTACTCTTACTCGCCAAAAATTTACTCAGCCCCCCTTCGCAAGGCTGTGATGGTCGTCACGTTCATTATGGTTTTCTGGCTAAAAACGGGCGGGCGGGGCAAGATGCCGCTGCCTCACCTTTTCAACTTTGACGCGCACAATCGCTGGCCGGGCCGCCATCAACATTTCGGCATGTTGCCTCGAAAGGGCGGGCAACGCCGGCCCTCAACACCGGACCCAAACCCCGAAGCCCCACGATCACCAAAACCCGGACAAATTCCGGGCCTTCCCCAACCTCGCCAACCTCGTCACCCGACCACCATCGGGCTCCCGGCCCACGTCGCTCACCTTCCGGCCACGGCAGCAACGTGCCGCTCTGGCCTCCAGACAAAGCTCGGGCTTGCGCCAAGCTCACCAACAAACGGTTTTCGGGCACACGGTCCTCGCACTTGTCAGCCCTGTCCATCTTCGACGGGGCATGGCTTGCTGCTGCTGCCATTGCCATCCTTCCGGCCTTGGCGACATTTCCGCCAACCGGTGAAGCCCGGACACATTTCGGGCGTCCGTCAGTTTGCCCCGCAGACGGATTTCGGGCGCACGGCCCCCACCTGTCCATCGTCGGCGGGTGATCGCCCGCTGCCGCTCCTGCTGCCATTGCCGCCGCTCCCGGCGAATTTAACGCTCCCTTGCCAAAAAGACGCACCTCTCCCGTCATGACAAATGACCGGGTTAGCCCCCTTAATCCTCGGGCAGAACGCCGCCGTAATGGCTCCGCCATCCCCCGATCAATATCCTGCGGGGCACCCCGCCGCCCGCTCTGTGTATTTGTCCCTGCATCCCGATCACCTTTTTCATCCGCTCCCAAACGCAAAAACCCGCAAGGCACAAGGCCTTGCGGGTTTCGGTCCGGGTGCATTTCTCCCGTTGACTTTTATTTTATGCCACAAACAAAAGAACAAATCAAGAACTTTTTCATGAAATTTTATATGCGGCTGGAAACGGGAATCTGGGGGAAAGGATTTGATTTTATCGACCATCCGATAAAAACTGTTTCCAATATTGTGTTACATGGCTTTTGCAGCGAGAAATGACATTGATCAACCCTTATAAAGATTTGAAACAGGAACGTTTCTGGCGGTACGGGGTTGCGCTTTCTGACCCGCGCAATGTTGCCAATATTCATGCGCCGAAATGGGGAATTGCGCCGGACGATACGGTTGTGACGATGGGCAGTTGCTTTGCCCAGCATATTGCAACATGGCTGCGCGAACGTGATCTGAATGTTCCGTTCTTTGATACCGATGACAATATCAAATCGCGGAATTTCTCGGCCAATTACGGCAATATCTATACGGTCAGGCAGGCCCTGCAACTGACTGCGGAAATCGCCGGGCTGCGGCGCTGCTCCGATACGGCCTGGCAGGCGCAAGATGGTTTTGTCGATCCGCTGCGCCCCAATGTGTTTGTGGCACCGGTGGCCAGCGGTGATGCGATTGGTGAATTGCGCAAAGCCCATCTCAAGGCGGTCGAGAAGGCATTTACCGATCTTGATATTCTCGTTTTCACCCTTGGTCTGACTGAGGCATGGCAGGTGAATGCCTGTGGCACGGTTCTTCCGGTCGCGCCCGGCGTTGCGGGCGGAGATTTTGATCCGCTCAAATACAGTTTTGTAAACTTCACCTATCCTGAAATACGTGCCGACCTTGAACAGTT
This sequence comes from Thalassospira sp. MBR-102, assembly GCF_040549275.1. NCBI lineage: Bacteria > Pseudomonadati > Pseudomonadota > Alphaproteobacteria > Rhodospirillales > Thalassospiraceae > Thalassospira > Thalassospira sp. MBR-102. Next base: position 122,099 of record NZ_JBEPTC010000011.1, on the reverse strand, counting down.
TTGCACGGCAATCCGGGAAATGCGCGGGGGGCGGGATTTCAAGCTGATCCTGACGGTGTCGCCAGTACCTTTGACCGCGACTTATGAAGAACGGCACATCCTGCAATCCACAACCTATTCCAAGGCAGTGTTGCGTGCTGTTGCCGGGGATTTTGCATCGGAAAACGGGTTTGCCGATTATTTTCCGTCGTTCGAGATCATCAATAATCCGGCCGCCAGAAGCAGCTTTTTCGAAGACAATCTCCGATCCGTAAAATCCGATGCGGTCGAAACTGTCATGACCCATTTCATGACATGCTACTTTCCCGATGGCATCGTGCGAAATCAGGACAGCACCGCCGCCAAAGAAGAATTGCCGCTCGCAAATAACAAGCGCGCCTCAACAACGGTTCCAAAATCAATGGATGCCGATTGCGAGGAAGAAATGCTCGAAGGGTTTGCCAACCGGCAATATGAAAACGGGGGGGATGGCAAGGACGTTATTGTCGCGTTCGGTGACAGCCATTTGACGGGATGCAGCCAGATGATCGATCAATATGATCGGCAGGGAAAATTTGCCTTTGCCCCGATCCGGCTTCTTGCCAACAATCCTCATCGCGAAATAAATATCCATCGTTTCAGGACATTTGTGTTCCGAAAGGAACATTTCAACTTCAAAGATTTTTTTGTCCAGAATCCGCAGGATCTGGTTCTGGTCGGGGTGGGGTTGTTTGGCGATAACATCATCCGTGCACACGGGGAGATGAAACCTGAAATCAAGGGCGCGGGCGGCAGCGATATTACACCGTCCCTGCCGTGTCTGGATGCAGTCACGCCTGAGCTGGTAAAGATGTATGTCCAGAAAATCACGCCCAATCTTGTCTTCGGCATGCAGCTTGAAAAGCTGACCGCCTATAAACGGATATTCTGGATCGTTTCGCCTGACATGCCCGAACAAACTGCACGCTTTCGGTTGGGGGATCACTTTGTCGATGGTGGTTATTACAATGTCCACAAACGGGCATACACAGAGGCATTTAAAATGCTCGCCCATAATCTGGGCAGGACAAAATTCATTCTCCATCCCTGGCCGGACCTTTGTAACGAAACCGGCTTTACCAAAAACGACTTCGCTGGGAGTGACAATCTGACCAATATTCACGTTAACAAGGATTATTACGAATATGCGGTCACACGGTTAATGGAACTGATGAAAGCGGATTAGGTTCGGGGCTTTCGCTGGCGTGCGTGGCGTGTGTGGTGCGCGATCAGCCGACCGTCAGTCACGGCAAGAATGGTTTCTGATATTTGCGCCGATCTGGCTTGTGCCGGTATTCCTGTGATGCGAGTATCACGGACGCATTCGCAAACGACGCGGGATTTGGAATGAAGATCGCAATTCTTGACGACTATCTCGACAGCATTTTTCATCTGCCGTGCTATGAAAAACTGGCCGGGCATGACGTGACCATCCTCACGCAGAAATATGATGATCCGGCCGATCTGGCGGGCGCAATTGGCGATGCGGAGGCGGTCGTGCTGTTTCGCGAACGCACCAAAATCACCGATGAATTGCTGGCACATTTGCCGGGGGTAAAGCTGATCAGTCAGCGCAGTGCCTATCCGCATATCGATGTCGATGCCTGCACCAAACGCGGCGTGTTGCTCTGTTCAAAACAGGGGGCAGGCAAGGCACCATCCTATGCGGCGGCTGAAATGACATGGGCGCTGATCATGGCATCGGCCCGCCAGATCGTCGAACAGAATGCATCGCTCAAAGCAGGCCAATGGCAGATGGGAATCGGCAAGACATTGCGCGGGCGAACCCTCGGTATCCTTGGATATGGCAAGATTTCGCGCGTGGTGGCGGGCTATGCCAGGGCGTTCGGGATGAATGTGCTGGTCTGGGCGTCCGAGGCATCGCGCAAGGCTGCTACTGAGGACGGCCTTGATGTCGCCGCATCGCGCGAGGCATTCTTTGCCACGCCCGATATCGTCACGGTGCATATGCGTCTGACGTCGGAAACGCGCGGTACGATTACCGCCGATGATCTCGCCCGGATGCGGCCCGACAGCCTGTTTGTCAACACATCGCGGGCCGGGTTGGTGGCACCGGGCGCGCTTCTGGCGGCCCTTGATGCCGGACGTCCGGGGAAGGCGGCGGTGGATGTGCTTGATACCGAACCCCTGATCGACGCCGATGACCGGTTTGCCAACCATCCCAACGTGCTGGCGACCCCGCATGTCGGCTTTGTTACCGAGGATGAACTGGACATGCAGTTTGGCGATATTTTCGATCAGGTTGTGGCCTATGCCAACGGCGATCCGATCCACATGATCAACCCCGAGGTCTGGCAGGTAGGCAAAGCCAAACCGGCATAGGTTGGCAAACGGTCGCCCGCGATATCGTCAGGCGACCGTTTTTTGTTCATGCCTTGGCCGCGGCTTTGGCGGCTCTGGCCTTTGCTCCGGGCAGGCGGGCAAATATCGTGATATTGCCAAGGAAGATCATCACAAGCCCCGTCGCCCCAATCGGCGTCCAGACATAGCCTTCAAGGAAGGTTGAAACCGTAAGGGCCACCACCGGGAACAGGACGGTGACATAGGCCGCACGCCCCGCACCGACCCGGTGCACCAGCGCCAGATAGGCAATGAAGGCAACGACCGACCCCGGAATGGCCAGATACAGAAGCCCGCCAATATAGACCGGATCGGTCGGCAGGACCGGCGTCTGACCGCGCAGCAGGGCAAAGATCAGAAGCATGACCGCACCATAAGCCATGCCACGCGCGACCGCATCGCGGTTGGGAATACCCATCGCGTTCAGTTTGACCGAAACCATGTTGCCCATGCTAAACACCGCCGTCCCGCCAAGCGCAAACAGAAGGCCGGTGATGGCATGCGGATTATGCGACAGGGCATAAATCTGATTGGCAAACAGGCACGCAATGCCGCCAAGGCCAAACGCCGCCCCGAAAACAAAGCGAAGACCCGGCCGTTGCCCATAAAAGGCCCAATTGCCAAGCGCATTGAAAATGGTCGAGGTGGTAAAGATCACCGCAACAATCCCCGATGCGATATAGCCGGTTGCGGAATACATCAGGATAAAGTTGATGCCAAATAACCCGCAGCCCAGCAGCACGATCCACGGATGGGCGCGCCACGGAACCGGCCGCCATTTACGCGACAGGATCAGGAAACCGCACAGCACGACAGCGGCCAGCCAAAAGCGATAGAAGATCGACATTTCAATCGGGATCGGCCCGATCTGAAGCTTGATCGCGTACCAGGTAAATCCCCAGCAGGCCGTAACGATCAGAAAAAGCAATGCGGTCATGATAAAGCGGAAACTCCGGTGGCGAGAGGGAGAGAATGATATGTGGGGCATATCCGAAGCCAGTTTATAGACCGTTTTGCGGGGGACGGGCTTTCACGAACTTGCGGTGTTTTTCACAATCTTGCGCAAATCAATGCAGTCCTTCGCACGCCGGGCTTTGCAATATGGTGCTGCAATGCGATGATTGTGCCTTGGAAACAGGACGTGCCGATGTTTGTGCCCAATGGCCGATACCAGAATTTTGAAGTCTACAATCAGCTGATCGGTGATGCCGAACTGCTGAATGCGGGCGATTTTGGCGACAGCATTTCGGCGGCACACTGGCGGCGTAACGCCGATGTCATGACGCGTTATACCGATCCCGACCATCACACCATCAGCCTCTATGTCAATGGTGGTACGGGGATTAAACGCCAGATCGGGACCGATCCATTGACCGGCGGCGGGCCGGGGCGCTGTTGCCTGATGCCGGCCCATCTGACATCGGACTGGGTGGTCAATGGCGAGGTCGAGCTGTTCCACCTCTATATCCCGCATTCCGCGTGGGAACGCGCGGTGGTCGAGGCATTTGATTTTGAACCCAACGCCGTTGAGGTTCCTGAAAAGACATTCTTCCTTGATCCCCTGATCGAGCAGACAATCCGCCATGCGATGTTGCCGCTGGACTGGAGTGCACCGGCGGACCGCATGGCAATGTCGAGTGCTGGGCAGATGCTGATGGGGCATATGCTGCGCAGCTATTCGTCGAAACGCGATCTGGAATTCCGGGTGCGCGGCGGCCTGTCTCCGCAAATCAGACGCCGGGTGTTTGATTTTATCGAGGCCAATCTGGATCAGCCGTTGTCACTCGAACAGATTTCAGCCGAGGCAGGGCTTTCGCCCTATCACTTTGCGCGCATGTTCCGCCAATCGGTGGGCGAGGCACCGCATAAATATGTTCTGCGCCGCCGGATCGAGGCCGCCAAACGGATGCTGCGCGATCCGGCATTGTCGGTTGCTGATATCGCGCTCGCCACCGGTTTTTCAAGCCAGGCCCATCTGACCACGCGGTTCAGCAGCTTTACCGGGTTGACCCCGGCAAAGTTCCGAAGCGTCGCCCGGTAGCGGCGGGGGCGGCGATGTGCTTCTGCCCGCAGACAAGCGATGGCGTTGCGAAACTGCGGAATAATGGGATTGGGCTTTATGCGTTGCCGGCAAAGGGCAAGGCATTTGGTCTGCCAAGCAGATATCCTTGCACATAATCCACGCCGTGATTGGTCAGGAAATCAAGTTCGCCCTGGCGTTCTATCCCTTCTGCGACGACGTCAATGTCGAGTTGCTTGGCCAGATCGATCAGCTTGCTGACGATGGCCTGTTTGTATTTATCCTGATCAACATGGTCGATCAGTTCACGGTCGATTTTAATGATGTCGGGTTGCAGTTGCGGCAACATGTTCAGGGTAGAATAGCCCGATCCGACATCGTCCAGTGCAACCCGAAAACCTGAATCGCGATAGGATTTCAGGATCGCGCCAAGATGTTCAATACTGCGGACTTTTTCGGTTTCGATAACTTCAAAGACAACATTGTTGCGATCCAACCCGCATTCCGACACCACATCAATCGTTGTGCGCAGGCAGGAATCCGGATCGTAGATCGAACTTGGCGTGAAGTTGATAAACAGATTTCCCGAAATCCCCGCCTTGTGCGCGTTACGGACATTTGCAGCCCGGGCTGCCCGGTCAAGCTGGAACAGCAGATCGGCTGATTGGGCCGCGCCGAATAGTTTATCTGGTGTGATGACATTGCCGGTTTTATCGGTCCCGCGGATCAGGCATTCATGGGCATAGGGTTTTGTGATGTTTCCAACGGCAAAAATCGGTTGGAAAACGGAATTCAGGCGATTTTCCCGCAGCATATCGCCAAGCCATTCCGCGCCGATCTGTGCGCGTATGGCGCCAAGCGACGTGACGCGCGCAATGTCGTCAAGTTGGGGTTCCCTATTGCCGGGCATGACCAGCGCCTTGGTATCGGCGATTTCTTCGGGCAGCAGATTTTCGGAAATCGCATCAATCATCGGGCGCAGACCCGGACGTACATAATCAAGACAAAGCGTTGCAACGGATGTGCTTTTTTCTGCGGAGTGCCCGGACTTCTTGATATTGGCAAGAATTTTCCCGGTTGTATGTGCGACAGGAGGCCAAAGATAAAGGCGGCCTTCGCTTGGGGCCATTTCCGGTATTTGGTCGCACTTCTCGCAGAAGGTCAAAATCGTCTCCGCTTTTTGGTTTTCCAGATCACCCGAAGGTTCATCATCTTGTAAGATAATGGCTTCCTTCATTAAAGCATATGGGATTTGGGTGTGGCAAAAAAAGCCTGAATGTCGGTCGAGGTCGTACCTGCCTGCCAAATATGATCGGATTTTACGCACATTCGACGGCGGCCAATTTCTGATTTTGCGTCCCCGATAGGTCAAAGATCATTTCCCGGTTGATTACAAGTTTCAGCGTCTGGAATTAAAATTTTCAATTAAGCTTTTGATTTTTAATAATTTTTACAAGTTGAAAAATAGATTGACAAGATTGATCAGAGGTATCTAAAATTTCAAACAAACTAAAATATCAATTAATGGCAAAATGCCAATCCAACGGGAGGACTTCCATAATGAAATTTACTGCGAAAACACTCGGAATCTGTGCTGTACTTGCCGGGGCGCTTGCTGTGGGCATGCCTGCGACGGCTGCAACGACGCTTCGTATCGGAACGGTTCTGGCGCCAAATGACCCGATGGGGCTGGGGCTTGAGAAGTTCAAGCTTGATGTCGAAAAAGCCACCAATGGCGACGTTATTATCGAGGTTTTCCACAATTCCCAGCTGGGTGACACCACCGAAATGATCGATCAGGCGCGTGCGGGTGCCGCGATTGGAACGGTTACCGATGTCGCCCGTCTTTCAAGTTTCGTTCCGTCGCTGGCGATCATGTCGGCACCATTCCTGTTTGATACCTATGAGCAGGCCGATAAATTTGCCCTTTCGGATGAATATATCGCCTGGGGTGATGAACTTCGCGAGAAATCCGGTCTCGTGATGATTGCATCGAACTGGTATCAGGGGGCGCGCCACGCCCTGACACAGAAACCGGTGAAAAGTCCGGCCGATCTTGCCGGTGTTCGCATGCGGACAATCGGTGCGCCTGTGTGGATTGAAACCATCCGCGCAATGGGTGCCGAACCGACCCCGATTGCATGGGGCGAAGTATACACCGCCCTTCAGCTTGGCACGATTGACGGTGCCGAAGCCCAGCCGACCGCAATCTGGAATGCCAAACTTTACGAAGTGATCAAGAATGTGACCAAAACCGGCCATATCCAGCTCGTGACCGCGCTGGTTGTTGGTGCCGAGGCATGGGATGAAATCTCTCCTGAAAATCAGAAGATTGTACGCGATCTTGCGGTCGAGGACGGTCGTTATGCGTCGCAGCTAACCATCGAGCTTGGCGAAAAGGCCCTTGAAGATGTTGCCGCAAGCGGGGTTGAGGTCAGCGAAGTTGACCTTGCACCATTCAAGGAAGCTGTAAAGCCGGTTTACAAGCAGCTTGATCTCGAAGCCGAGGCCGCTATCGTCAATAAAGTTCTCGGTCGCTGATTTTCCGGTAACGGTAAACGTGCCTTGCGAATGTGCGTTGTTCCGCATGCGGGGCAACGCACATCAATCTTCAAGATGGAATGGAATACATGCTCAAGCAAATTGAGTTTGCCTGTGCCGGGATTCTGCTTGTTGCAATTGTCGTTCTGGTGGGCGTTGCGTCAATTGCCAGGGCGGTGGGATCCCCGATTATCTGGTCAATTGAAATGGCCCAGCTTATTTTCGTCTGGCTTTGCATGCTGGCAGCTGACATTGGCATGCAGGAAAACCGGCATTTCGGTCTTCAGATCCTGCAGGACAACATATCCCCCAAAGCACGCGATCTCGTCGAATTGTTCAATATCGTCGTGATCATCGGGTTCCTTGCGTTTCTGCTGTATTACGCGTGGGGCAACATGATTTTGATGCATCCCCGTCTTGTCGGCGCAACGCAAATCCATGCCTCTTACATCCATGCTTCGATGGTTGTCGGTCTGATCCTTTTGATGCGGACCATGGTGTTTAAGCTTATCGAACGAATTCGAAGCAGGGGGCAGTTCTGATGCTCATACTGATTGCGGTACTATTTACGGTTTTTCTGGTCATTGGAATGCCTGTCGCCTTTGCCCTGGCGCTTGCTTCGGTGCCGGTCTTCATTCTGACCGGGGCCATGCCGCCAACCGTGGTGATCCAGAAAATGGTAACGGCAACACAAAGCTTTCCGCTTTTGGCTGTGCCGTTCTTCATTCTTGCCGGAAACCTGATGAATGTGACGGGGATTACGTTCCGTCTGGTCAAGTTTGCCCGTTTGCTGACCGGCTGGATGGCCGGGGGGCTGGCACAGGTATCCATCGTTCTAAGCTTCATGATGGGCGGGATTTCGGGGTCGGCCGTTGCTGATGCCTCGATGGAAGCGCGCCTTCTGGGGCCCAGCATGATCAAGCAGGGCTATTCCAAGGCATCAACGGCTGCGGTTCTGGCCTTCGGGTCGGTTATCACCGCAACCATTCCGCCAAGCATCGGACTGATCCTGTTTGGGTTTGTGAATGAAGTTTCGATCGGTCGCCTGTTTTTGGCCGGTGTTCTGCCCGGTATTTTCCTGACGATTGTCCTGATGATCACATCCTGGTTTGTCGCGCATAAGAACGGCTATAAACCCGACCTGCCAAAGGTGCCGAGTGGAAAAGAGCTTTGGTCGAGCTTTTCGGAAAGCATCTGGGCGTTGGCATTTCCGGTCATTCTGATTGTCGGCTTCCGCTTTGGTCTGTTTACCGCGACCGAGGCGGGCGCGTTCCTTGTTTTCTATGCGCTTTGTGTCGGATTTTTTGTTTATCGGGAACTGGACCGCAAAAAGCTTTACGAAGCGGTGACCGGCTCTGTTTCCGATCTTGGCATGGTGATGTTGCTGATCATTATGGCGGCGGTTCTGGGCTATGCCATGACCATTGAGCGCGCACCCCAGCAGATTACCGAGTTTGTCACAACGCTTACCGAAAACCCGGTTCTGATCCTGACGCTTGTTGTCGCGGTTCTTGTGATCAGCGGCATGTTCCTTGAAGGAGCGGCCAACATCCTTCTTGTCACGCCGATTGTCATGCCGGTTCTGGTCAATGCCGGATATGACCCGGTCCATATGGGGATTTTGATCGTGACCCTGATCAATTTTGGCGGTTTAACACCACCGGTCGGGGTCATCATGTTTACGGTTTGTGGCATTCTGGATGTCAAAACCGGGGCTTATACCCGGGCATCGATCCCGTTCTTCATTGCGATGGTGGTATTTTTCGTTCTGATGGCGGCAGTGCCAAGCTTGACGTTGTTATTGCCCAACGCATTGATGTAATGAAGGGACCAAGGGATGCAGGCACATGCGCAATTGCCGGGAGTTGAGTGAAAATGAATACATTCATGGGCGGTCTCATGCCTGTTTATGATAGCGCGATGAAAGCCAATGCGCATGTTCCTGCTTCGGCACTTGTTTATGAGGAACTGAGAAGCCGGATCATTTCGCTTGTCCTTCCGCCTGAAACAACACTGGTTCGGGCAGAACTGGCGGACAGTTTCAAAGTCAGCCAGTCACCGGTGCGTGAAGCCATCATGCGTCTGGAACAGGATGGGTTGGTTGCATCCTATCCCCAGTCGCGAACCGTGGTGACCAAGATTGATGTTGCCCGTATCCGCGAGGAGCATTTTCTGCGTGTTGCTGCGGAATGCGAGGTGGTACGGCAATTGGCGGAAATGGGGGAAACTGCTGCCATTGTCAAAGCCAAGGGCATCATCAAAATGCAGGAAGCCCTTGCGGGTGATATCGAACAGATTGATCTGTTCAAGCAGTTGGATGAGACGTTCCATGCGGCTCTTTTCAATGGGGTCAATCAATCCAACCTGCATGTGCAGGTGACGGCACGCAGTGGTCATCTGGCGCGCGTTCGGATGCTTGATCTGCCGCGTGCGGGTAAAATGCTTTCGGTGCTTGAAGGTCACAAGGCGGTAATTGCCGCGATCCAGTCCGGTGATGGTAATTTGGCCAGTTCGGAAATGCGGCAGCATCTTTCGGGAACCATGGAACGTTTGCCACAGATCGTTGAAGAAAACAGGGAACTGTTTTCATAAGGTTTTGGCCTTCCTCCCGGGCGACCAATCAGCAAGGCGTTTTTAATAAACGTCTTGCTGATTTTGTTTGTGCCGGTATCGGCTGTCGAGGGGCTTTGCGGAACTGCGGCAATCGCATATCCTGTGGCTCTTGAACAGGAACAGAAATGCAAACAAGTTTTCGCCAGTATCGGTCTGAAGCCGCCAGCCACAGCCACGACGATTTCCACCAGATCATCATTGCTGATCTTGGCATGCTCGAGCTTGAGGTCGAGGGGCGCGGTGGCTGTGTTTCGGGCCGCAGGCTGGCGTTTGTTCCGGCGGGCGATACCCATGCCTATCGGGCGTTGGGGATGAACCGTTTTCTTGTGCTTGATGTCGATATCGATCTTGCGGCGCAAACCGGGCTTGAACGGTTTTGGTATCAGGCGGGCGCGTCACCCTATCTTGAAGTCGGGGCTGGCTATGCCGGGCATTTGACAGGTCTTTTGCAAGGACTTGAGCAAAAGCGTTTGATATCGCGCATACGGCGATTTTCGCCGGATGGGCAGGGGAGCCTGCAATCTGAAAATTTGTCATTGCGTCATGTGGCGGGAATTGCTGTGTGCGAAAACACCTTTGCCGATGACGCGTTTGTTTGCAAAACTTTAGGCGAAGTTCTGTGCCATTCAGCAGCCACGCAAACTGACAAAGCCGACGCAGGCAGCATGATCCCGATGCGATTGCAGCGCCTGCTTGCCTGGATTGAACTGCGCCTTTCCGAACCGGTCGGGGTTACTGAAATGGCGAAGATTACCGCGCAATCGGAAAGCGCGTTATTTGCGGCGTTTCAAAAGCATCTGGGTACAACGCCGATGCGCTGGCTTGGCGAACAACGATTACAGCGTGCCTACGCAATGCTGAATGATCCGCAAAATAAAATGCCGCTTGGCGATATTGCGCGCGAGGTCGGTTTTACCGATCAAAGTGCGTTTTCCCGCGCCTTTTCCCGGCGGTTCGGACATGCGCCGATCGTGCTTCGCCGCCGACCTTAAAGGCCTCCGGGTTTATCTCATTCTAATGAAATCCGGAGTTTCGGCAAAGACGTTTTCATCCCGACCTGCTTTGATCACCGATGCGATTAGTTGAACTTCGGGATGGTTTCATGACTTTGCTTGATCACCGTACAAAGGCCACCATGATTGGTGGTATTGCCATTGTGCTTTGGGCCTTGCTGGCGTTATTTACAACAGAAGTCAGTGCCATCCCGCCTTTTCAACTGGTCAGTCTTTGTTTCTCCGTTGCGGCCATTTTCAGCTTTATCTGGATCGCGCGCGGCGGGTTGGCGGCATTTCAGGCATTGAGGCAACCGGTTGGTGCCTGGGTGCTTGGAGTTGGCGGGTTGTTTGGGTATCACTTTTTCTATTTCGTAGCCTTGGCCAATGCGCCCGCGGTTGATGCCAGTCTGATTGCCTATCTGTGGCCACTTTTTATTGTCCTGTTTTCTGCACTTCTGCCCGGCGAACGATTGCGCTGGTATCACATTGCCGGTGCGGTTCTGGGACTTTGCGGGGCTGCGGTTCTGGTGACCAAAGGGCATGGGTTTGATTTTGATCCGGCCTATGGCCTTGGCTATGGCGCGGCAATGGTTTGCTCTATCCTGTGGTCGGGATATTCGGTTTTGAACCGGCGCTATCGCGATGTTCCTGTTGAAGCCGTTTGCGGATTTTGTGCCGGTGCGGCGTTATTGGGTTTCATAACACACGGCGTGACTGAAATCTGGGTCATGCCGGATGCCGGGCAATGGCTTGCGATTATCGGGCTTGGGCTTGGCCCGGTCGGGGTTGCTTTCTTTGTCTGGGATTATGGCACCAAGCATGGCGATATTCAGGTTCTGGGTGTCGCGTCTTATGGTGCACCGTTACTCAGCACGATCCTGCTGATCGGTTTTGGCAAAGCCGAAGCAAGCCCGACCGTGATCGCGGGGTGCCTTTTGATTGTTGGTGGCGCGCTTTTGGCTTCGATAAAAATGCTGCGACGGAAAACGGTTGTTGCGTGACCTAGGGCCTTGTTGGCGCTAGAACTGGATCAGGAAAGAAAATAAGAAAATCCGGAGCGCCAGAAATGACACAGCATATTCCCAAGGCCGAATTGCATCTGCATATGGAAGGTGCGTTGACCCCTGCATTGGTGCGCAAATTCGCCGCCCGCAACGGTATTAGACTTCCGGACGGGATTTATGATGATCAGGATCGGTATATCTGGTCAAACTTCCCCGAATTTCTGGGCAGTTTTGACAGGGCGAGTGCGGCAATCCGTACCGGTAAGGATTATGCCGATCTGACGCATTGGTATCTGTGCGAACAGGCCAAAGCGGGGGCGCTTTATGTCGAGATTTTCTGTTCGCCGTCACATGCACTGGAATGTGGCATTTCCTTTGATGATCATCTGAATGGTGTTGCCGAGGGGATTGACCGTGCCGGGAAGGAAACCGGAATTATCGGACGGATCATCATGACCTGCGTTCGCCATATCGGCCCGGAAAAGGCGGTTGATGTGGCGACTGATACGGTTGCGTGTGGTCATCCCTATATTGTCGGGTTTGGCATGGGCGGGAATGAAAGCATGTTTTCGCAGGAAGCGTTTTACCCGGCCTATAAAATTGCCGCCGATGCCGGGCTTGGATGTACAACGCATGCCGGTGAAGTTGAAGGTCCGCAAAGTGTGTGGGATGCAATCGACAAATTGCCGGTGACCCGAATAGGGCATGGTGTGCGATCCATCGAAGACCCGAAACTGGTCGAAGAACTGGTGAAACGCGGCATTGTTCTGGAAGTGTGCCCCGGATCGAATATTGCCCTGTCTGTATATCCGGATTACGAATCCCACCCTTTGCGCAGGCTTTATGATTCCGGGGTTAAGGTGACGTTGGGATCAGATGATCCGCCGTTCTTCCACACAACATTGGCCGAGGAGTATCAGCGCGCTAAAGATGTGTTTGGTTTTAGCGAGAATGAGCTTCGTGGTATAACGCGTACCGCCCTTGAGGCGGCCTTTGTGGATGCGGACACGAAAGCCATACTGATCGCAAAGCTTGATGCGAACTAATACAAAACGCCCCAGAAATCCGGGGCGTTTTTTGTTCTGTTACCAGGCAACTTTACCCAGAAGCTTTTCACCGAGCGGTGTCAGCTTTGCGCGTTCATAGCGCGTCTGTTCCCAATTGCGCGGGTCACCCGGGAAGGCGTGACCGCATGCCGGCAGGCGTTCCGACCAGCTTTTGGTCCGCCAATCAACAAGTTCCTGTTCCTCGGGCGTTGCCGGGGCCATGGATATATATTGCGCAACGCGGGTCTGGTTGGACCGGTTGGCGCGAATGCCATGTGCAAGCAGGCTATTGAAAATCAGAAGATCGCCCGCCTGCATCGGGATGCGTTTGGGTTCATACGGAATATTGGCGATGTCCGGCCGGAACGGGTCACGGTACTTTGGCGCGGTGGCAAGCCATTCGGCGAAATTGGCAAACAGGTCCGGTACGCACTGGAACCCACCCATATCATCATTGGTATCGACCAACGATAAAACGCCCTGCACATTGATCGGCAGCGGGACCTGACTGGTATCGGCGTCCCAATGAATGAAACCATCAAAGGCACGCGTGCCGACATTGGGCGTATTAAGGTTGGCGCGATCAATCGATACCCAAAGATCGGTCCGATCCCAGATATCGACAAACGCGTCATAAATCCGCGGCGTCTGACGGTTATCCCACATTGATTGATGATGATAGGCTTCGACCATGCCGGAATTGTTCAGTTCGGTCATGGCATGGTCGCGCATTTGCGGCCGGGCCCAGCTTGCTGGATCATTCGGATCCATTTCCTGAAATTCCCAAAGGAAATCGACAGTGGCCTTGATCTGTTCCTGCGGGATGGCATTTTTTACAACAACATAGCCATAGGTCTGCCAGTGTTTGGAGTCTGCATCCGACAGCACACGCAGCGGCAGCGTTTTTTCAAGATCACGCAATTGCGTGCCGGTGACTTCCTTGACCGAGGCATTGCCCGGCCGGTTTGCATTCGGGCCGGTCGGGGCCATTGTCGCCGTAGTTGCGTTTGCCAGCATGCTCATGATTTTTCCTCCCGCATGGTTCATGATGTTGGAACCATTCTAGAGGGCCGCGATGGTCGCGCCCACTGACAGGGCGGACATAACATGATACTATTCGGCCAAAGTAATCGATTTTGATAGCCGTATAAGCGGGTATTTGAATGAAACTGCTGTTCGAACATGTGAAAATTGCACCGGATCGGTCTTGGCGTGGCTTGCATCGGAACCTGCGTGCGATCCCGTTCGAGTGGCATTTTCATCCGGAATACGAACTGACCCTGACGCTTGGAAGCAAGGGACAGCGTTATGTCGGGGATCATATCGGTTCTTACGGTGACGATGATCTGGTCTTGCTGGGCCCGAACCTGCCCCATACATGGCATTCGCACAATGCGGCCCCGCCAGCATCCGGGAAAATCGATATGGGAGCCTATGATCTTGATTTGCAGGCAAAGCCGGGTGAACGGCCACATCAGGCCTTTGTGTTCTGGTTTACGGCCGATTGGATCAATAATGTTTGTGAAACCATGCCGGAATTTGCGCGGATGCGACCTGTCCTGACAGATGCACGGCGGGGTGTGAAGTTCGATACCCTATCAGCACGAAAGGTTGCGGCCTTCACACACCGGTTTGATATAGGCGATCCGGCCGACCGGTTATTGTTGCTGATAGAAGTATTGCGGATTTTGCTGGATGCGCAGGAACGGATACCGCTTGCGTCCGAACGGTTTGACGCGACGGTGCCCGATTATCATGAGGCAACCCGGCTTGGTCGGGTTCTGGATATTTTGCATTCGCACTATGTCGAACAAACCGGAAGTGCTGAAATTGCCGAGCAGACCGGCATGAGCGAGCGGACCCTGCGCCGTTTTTTCAAACGTCATACAGGGTCAAGCATTCAGGATTATCTAATGGGATTGCGGTTGGGGCGGGCGGTGTCGTTGCTGCTGTCGTCCGATTTGCCGATTTATCGGGTGGCGGAGGAATCCGGGTTTCAGAACCTGTCGCATTTCAATCGGCAATTTGCCCGTCATCGCGGCATGTCGCCCAGCCGGTTCCGGCGTGAACGGTTTGACAAGGGAATGTTGCAGTCGGTTTGAGAAGGAAGACGCGCCTATTAGAAACGAGGCAGGGGCAAGTCGGTATGATTGGTTGCCAGATGCTGGTCAAATGCCTGCCAGAAAAGGTTTCGGAAAACATCGCGTTCCTGAAGGACTTCATGGCGGGCTTCGGGGATTTCGACCATTGCAACCGATGGATGATCGCCAAACAGTTCCTGTGTGGTGCGGTTGCTGACCACCTGATCGTTTCCTGACAGAATCATCGTAATCGGGGGCAGGGGCGAGGTCACAAAATTATTATCCGGTACAATACGCTGGGATAATTCCGCCTGTGCCCTGAAACAGGCATCAAGCCATCCCGCCGAAACGCCACCAACCACCAGATCAGGGTTATCTTGCAGGCAGGTGACGTTGCGTTCGTAGCGCGCCCTATCCGACGTCAGCAGATTATCATCGCCAAAGGGTTGCAATGGTGACAGCAGCTTTTGTCCTGGCAGGAATTGCTTGTCGAAACCATATCGGCACAGTCCGGCTGACAAAAACTGCGCGGCAAGTGCGATCCAGTCCGGCCCACCAAGCCCGAAAAATGGGGCGATCATGACGCTGCTTTCAAACAGGGACGGTTTTTCAAGCAGCATGTGCATGCCCACCAGCCCGCCAGTCGAGTGGGTCAGAAGCAGATCACAGTGGATATTGTAATGATCGGCCAGGTGCGAAAGCACATCATGCGTATCTTCGATATAATGGGCGATATCGCGGACATAACCCATATGGCTTTCGGTGACTTCGCGGGTTGATCCGCCCTGTCCGCGGAAATCGAAAGTGACACAGCCAAGCCCGCGTTCGGCAAGTTCATGTGCCGTTTCGCCGTAGCGTTCGATGAACTCGCCGCGCCCCTGAAGGATCAGGACATGACCAACGGCATTTTCAGGCGAATGCAAGGCATAACGAAATGTCAGGCCGCTTCGTCCGGTAAATCGATCAATGGCAAAGGTCATGTCTGTGCGTGCTTCTTATGGCGGCAGGCGATGATCAGTTGTGCAAACTGTTCATCAATTTGCGGTCTTTCCCGGGACTTCCAGTGACACTTCGATGAAATGGGTCATTTTGTCGAGCATACTGACAAAGTCGGGGTTAAAGGTTCCGCGCCGCAGACTCCCCGGGGACGCGGAATCCGACAGATTCAATTCACCATAAACCGCATCACTGCTGGTCTGGCATTTACTGTTGGCACTTTGCTCGTCGTAATGGTCGCATCGACGGATAATGCCATCCATACCGTAATGCTGGTTATCGGGATGCATGGTAATGGCAGTATGGGCATGATTAAGCGTCCGCCAGTCCGGAGCCGCAGATTTGACAATGTCGACACCCTCGCACAAAGGATGTTCGTCAATCAGGTGTTCTTCGCCCTGATACCAGATCAGGCGCTTGTTATCATTTGTGACCTTGTTGCAGAAGAAGTCGGCCGCCAGTAAGGGATCAACCGTGTGGTCATCGGAACTGGCCACCATGAAGACGGGGATATTGAACGTATCCATGGTGCCATCGCGATAGGGTTCAGTCAGCAGATGAAATTCCGCCGCGGCATTCATTGCCATCGAACCATATTTGGCAGCATCGCTGTTTTCACCTTTGCCAACCCAGCTTTGGACATAACGGGCATAGGGTGTCAGCCATGCCTGATCGCTTTTGGCAGCAAAGCCCGGCGATAGTAAAACCATTGCCGTCATCCGTGGATCGCGGCGACGGGCATCAAATTCGCGCCCGATCAGGGCCGCCCCCATCGAATAGCCAATGGTGATGACATGGTCGGTGCCGTTTGCGAACCCGTCCATGCCATAACGCACTGTTTTGATCCAGTCCTCGTAACTGACGTCAACCAAATCACCTGGGACGGTGCCATGCCCCGGAAGAAGCAGGCCATGGAAGGTCGCGCATGGGAATTTGGATTGCAACGTATCGCGCACATCGGTCATCAGAAACGGACTGTCTGTCAGGCCATGTACCATCAGGAAACCGACATCTTTGCCATGTGCCGTGTCATTGCCCGCCGCATCGCAAGCCGCTTTGTTCGGACCGGATGCGAAAGGGGCACGCATCGCGACCACCTGGTCAAGATCGTATTGGCCAAATGGCGCAGCTTCCTTGTCAAAGCGCTTTGCTTTAAGTGCCGTGCGAAGCTGTTCGCGGGTTTTCTGGACATAATCGTCAAATGATTGGTTCTCGGCGGGGGCACCAATGGCAAGGCCGGACGGATCATGTTGCGGGTCTTCGAAAATGCATCCCGACAGTGCAATCGTCGCCGGAATGGTCATAGCGACAAGTGTCGAACGCAAAAGGCCGTTTGCGGACATGGAATGCTTCCCCGTTTCGTTTCGGTGTGGTGGCTTGTCCGATAAACTCTAACTCAGGCTGCATTATGACGCGACCAACAAAAAAGCGGCCCGTAACGGACCGCTTTGAAATCGGTGGCAGAACACGCCCGAAAGCTGGCTTATTCCATGATTTCCCAGCTATGCGTGATTTCGGCCGCCTTCGACAGCATGATTGAGGCCGAGCAATATTTCTCGGCTGAAAGTTCAACCGCACGGGCCAGTTTGGCTTCGTTCAGGTTTTCACCCTTGGCCTTGAAATGCAGGTGGATTTTCGTGAAGACCTTGGGGTCGGTTTCCGCACGCTCGGCTTTGACATCGGCTTGGACATCAATGATTTTCTCGCGGCCTTTCTGAAGGATATGCACGACATCAATCGACGAGCATCCTGCCAGACCGAGAAGCAGCATCTCCATCGGGCTCGGACCAAAGCCGGTGTCACGGTTGCCATCCATGACAACGCCGTGGCCAGAGCCGCTGGTGCCGGTGAAGGTCAGATTTTCAAGCCACTTTACGCGTGCTTCCATGATCGGGTTCCTTGTCTCGAGAATTGCATGCTTCATCGTCTAGCCTGCCTGACCGGTTCGCGCAAGCCGTGATCACATAAGGCAGTTAAAGGTTGAAAAACATCAAGTGCAGGGGTGTAAAACTGTTATAGGAGTTTTTACCTTAACAGGAGATAATGTATGTCATTCCAGACCGTTATCGCCAAGGAGGGTAAATCATGACGCAGGATGCCGGACGCAGCAAAAGCCGTTTCATGATGGCTATGGAGCATGTTTTGCGTGAAGTGAACCATGAAGTCATCAGTCCTGCGATCCCTGATATGAGCGTCGATACGGCTTTGCCGCTTATTATCAATGTTGCCAAGTTGCGTGCCGACTATCTGAAATATGCCTTCAAACTCAGTGCAGATCGCAACGACAATCATCCGACGGCCGAAGAACTGGCGAAGCTTAAACTTCTTCGTGAGAGCTATCAGGAAATGCTTGCGGCTGCGCGTGAACTCGAACATTGCATTGATCGGGGATATATTGACCTGCCGGTCGGCGATAAAAAATCGTGACGCATTGGCTATGGTCGCAAGACTAAGCTTGTCATATACTTACGTATGGAATAAGAGCTTTGAAAAAGGCCTGCTAAGCGGCCTTGGTAATAAAATCCGATGGTTTTGGGGCATTATAGATAACACGGGAAAGGGAGTGCGTCGCAAAGCGGCGCGTGCGTGTATTGTCAATTGCTCCAGACATTGTCGCCACAGCAGCACTATCGCGTGACGGCATTATATTCATCGGTTCGTCCGATTTGAAAATCGCCCATGCCAATTTGGTTGCGGTTAACCTTTTTAACGCATCGAAGTCGGCCTTGCGAGAAGGAACCGAAATCAAGCAGTTCCTTGCTTTTCTTGCCAAAAATGCAGAATTTTCGTCTGGCGACAGTGTCGGTGCGGCACGCGAAGCGCTTAGCCTCATTTCTGGAAAGGATGCCAAGGCCGATTTGCCAGCCTTTCAAATGAATGGCAGAAAGGTTACGTGGCGTAAGGCCGAAGGTCCCGAAGGTGTGACCGCACTGGTCTTTCGCGAGGCTGGCAAGGCAGAAGAACTTGCCAAGGCATTGGCCGATCACAAGATTTTCATCCAGCATCTGATCGATGTGTTGCCTATCCCGGTTTACCTCAAGAATCTGGATGGTGTGATCAACCGTTGTAATGATGCTTTTGCCGAGTTGCTGGGGCAGGATCCCAAAAAGGTGATTGGCGGCAAATTCGCCGATGTGGCCCCGGCACCGCTTGTTAGCCGCATTTTCGATTACGAGGCGCCGTTGCTGAAATCAGAAGGCAATGTGCGTCATGAAATTGATTTCGAAATGGACGGTGTCGAAAAATCCGCATTGTTTGCCGCCGCCAGCCTGAAGGGGCCAAGTGGCGCAATTGCCGGTACGATTGGCTCGTTGATTGATGTGACATCGCTAAAACAGGCACAGGCCGAAGTCGCCGCGGCAGCACAACGTCTGACAGGGCTTTTGGAAAAGGCACCAATCGGCGTTGGTATTTCCAACCGGGATGGCGGGGAATTCCAGTTTTATAACAAGATGTTCGAGACTCTTCTGTCTCTTGATAGTGATGGAACGGTGCCAACGGACACCGTGCTTCTTTCGGAGCGATACCGAGAAAAAAGTCTTCAGGATATGGATATGCTTGGCGAATTGCAGGATGTGGAATTACGCATTCGCCGTCCGGCAGATTCAGATGCACGCTGGTTGAAGGCATCCATGGAGCCGCTGACATTTGAGGGGCAGGAATCTGTGCTCTGGTGGATAAGTGATATCACCAAGCAGAAGCTTGCCGCACGTGAGCTGCAGAACAAGGCAAATAACGACGAACTGACCGGCCTGGCAAACCGTGCGCGTTACATGCAGAAGCTTTCACAATGTGAAACTGTCTTGCGCGGTACGGATACGCCAGCGTCAATCTTCCTGCTTGATCTTGATGGCTTCAAGACCGTGAACGATACATTGGGGCATGGTGCTGGCGATTGGGTTCTGGTTGAAACGGCAAAGCGGCTCAAGCGTGTTGCCCGTCGGGCGGAGGAAGTTGCGCGTCTGGGCGGTGATGAATTTACCCTGTTTTTCATTAATAAAGGTGATGAAAAGGAAATGGCAGCACTGGCCGATGACATTATTGCCGAGATTTCCAAACCCTATATGTGGGAAGGGAATCGTTGTGATATTGGTGCATCGATTGGCTTTACCGTTTTCGACGCAGGCTATTGCGACATGACCGAGCAATTGCGCCGTGCTGACAAGGCCATGTATGAGGCCAAAGAAGCCGGCAAGGGGCGGGCCTGTCTCTATCGGCCAGAGCTTGAACCCGATTTGCACAGGGATGATACTGTCTAGGTCTGATTGGTTTGCTCAAGTGGAATTTGGGTGGGGTGATGTGATCATCCCGCCTTTTTCCTTTGTTGGCCGACATCTGCATTTTCGCAAATGCCCAGCTTGTTCATAAGCGGGCCCAGATATTTCGCATAGGGCTGCCATGCGCCCATGCTGTCACGATATATCGGTTTTCGGACCTGTAATGTGCTGTGGGTTCGGATCTGGCGTTTGGTTTTATGAAAGGTCAAACAGGCTTCATTCCAGGGCAACCCGGTGAATGCGACAAGGCGACGGGCCTGACCTTCAAGATCATTGATGATGTCTTCGTAGTTCACTTCGATAAAACGATGTGCCGGCAGGATACTTCGCCAGTGATCCATGAATTTCAGATAGCTGTTGTAAAAGGCCCCCAGTTCTTCCTGATCGTAGCTGAAATTCTGCGCACTGCCGAAACGGCGGCTATAACAGGAAAAGCAGGTGTCCATTGCATCGCGGCGGCAATGAATGATGCGGCTGTCTGTATGCATCAGGACGATCAACCCGGCCCGGGTAAAGTTGGCTGGCATTTTGTCGATGATACGTTTGAAATTGCTAATATCCGTCGTTCCGGATACGGCCTTTGTCCTTTCTAGTGCCTCGTTGCGATAGACGGTGCCGATTGTCTGAATGAATGCGTCGCTGAATTTAAGGACCTCGTCCAGCAATTGACCGTGTTTGACCTGATGTTCGATCATGGCATCCTGATGATGGCCGAGCGTGTCGAGTTCGCCTGCGCCAAATATTTCCGGATGCGATGCCAGAATTTGTTCGACCAGTGTCGTGCCCGATCGAGGCATGCCGACAATGAAAACATGCTGCGGTTGGTCGCTTTTTTCAGCCGGTTTTCGCACGTTGGAAAATCGTTCAGCCGGAAAGGCTCTCTTTGTGATGTCAAAAACGTTTTCAATGGTTTGCGTGCAATACTGAATGTTCTGGCGCTTGATACGGTTGGCCTCGCTCAGTGTTTCCATCCCGGCTTCTACTTCGCCATTTTCCATATGGGTTTTGGCAAGACTGAACAGCAACAATTCCTTTTGCCCGGCGGGCAGACCCTTGAATGACTGTGATCTGGCTTTGTTGATCATAACCTTTCGCGATGGGTGATCCATCGCAACCCTGCCAATCAGTGTCAGGCAATGCCATGCGCGTATGTGGCCAGAGTGTTTGGAAAGGACGTCTTCGAAGATCGTACGAGCCGCGTCGATTTGTCCCAATTCTTTAAGGCATTCGCCTTCGCTGATCCGTGTATCCAAATAGCCGTCTATATGACCGGCTTCGTGTGCATGCCTTCCAGCGGTTCGGAAATGCCGGATCGCTGTTTCAAGATCATCATGGGTGAGACTGGCAGCACCCATTGCATTCCATGCAAGCCATTCAGACGGTGCAAGTGCAATCGCGCGTTTCAAAAAGGATACAGCTTGTCGTGCTTCGTTGTTGCCGGTCAGCAAAATGCCCATTTGCAGCAGCAGCTTTGGATCAAGTGGCTTGCGTTTGAGCGCCTGTATAAGAACGGTTTTTGCCTGTACCAGGTAGCCGGACGCTGCCAGAATGGCGGATAAATCGGTATAATAGACAGTTTGCGGGGCATGGCTGTTGCACGCCTTTTCAAGATCGCGAATGGCATCAAGCGCGTTACCATCCTGATGATGCATCAGTGCACTGATGTGCAAGGCATCTGGCAGGTCAGGATTATTTTTCAGAAGCTGATTACAAAGCTTTCGCGCGGTCCGGCGATGCCCGTTGCGCCATTGATTTCGGATTGCGGCGATGGCCTTATGCTTAGCTCGGTCTTGTGCCGTTGCTGCCTGATCTGACATCAGTTTTTCCGGTCTTGTGAGCAGGTCCTGTGTGTAAACACGGTTACCAATGGAAAAACTGGCGGTCGGTCAAACAAAAACGCCCGGCACATGGCCGGGCGTTTCGTGTTCGATGTGTCCTTTCTGGTGAAAGGATCAGCCGCTGTAGTACATGTCGAATTCGACCGGGTGCGGCGACTGTTCGAAGCGGATAACTTCTTCCATTTTCAGGGCGATGTAAGCGTCGATCAGGTCGTCGCTCATCACATCGCCTTTTTTCAGGAAGTCGCGGTCTGCGTCGAGGCTGTCAAGTGCTTCGTGCAGCGAGCGGCAAACGGTCGGAACTTCTTTGAGCTCTTCCGGCGGAAGGTCATAGAGGTTTTTGTCCATTGCATCACCCGGGTGGATCTTGTTCTCGATACCGTCAAGGCCAGCCATCAGCATTGCGGTAAATGCGAGATACGGGTTGGCAAGCGGATCAGGGAAGCGAATCTCGACGCGCTTGCCCTTCGGGGATGCGGTGTAGGGGATACGGCAGGAAGCCGAACGGTTGCGAGCCGAGTATGCCAGCAGAACCGGTGCTTCGAAGCCCGGGACCAGACGCTTGTAAGAGTTGGTCGTCGGGTTGGTGAAAGCGTTCAGTGCTTTGGCGTGTTTGATGATACCGCCGATATAGTACAGAGCGGTGTCAGACAGGTCAGCATAGCCGTTACCTGCGAACAGCGGTTTGCCTTCGTGCCAGATCGACTGGTGAACGTGCATGCCCGAGCCGTTGTCGCCAAAGACCGGCTTCGGCATGAAGGTTGCGGTTTTGCCATACTGATGTGCAACCATGTGGATGCAGTATTTGTAAACCTGAACGGCGTCGGCATGTTCGATCAGGGTGCCGAAAGCGATACCCAGTTCGTGCTGCGACGGTGCAACTTCGTGGTGGTGCTTTTCGCAACGCACGCCCATTTCGTTGATGTAGTTGACCATTTCGGCGCGGATGTCGTTGGCCGAGTCAACCGGCTGTACCGGGAAATAGCCGCCCTTCGGGCCCGGACGGTGGCCGCGGTTGCCGCCTTCGAATTCGGTGCCGGTGTTGTACGGACCTTCTTCGGAGTCCAGCTGATAACCCATGCCTTCGCCAGCGGTGGTCCAGCGAACGTCATCAAACATGAAGAATTCCGGCTCTGCACCGAAATATGCGGTGTCGCCGATACCGGCCGATTTCATGTATGCGAGTGCGCGTTTCGCGGTCGAACGCGGGCAACGCTCGTAACCCTGGCCAGTGGCCGGTTCGATAACGTCGCAAACGATGATCAGGGTCGGCTGCGCGGTGAACGGGTCAACAACAGCGGTCGACGGATCCGGCATAAGGATCATGTCGGATTCGTTGATTTCTTTCCAGCCAGCGATCGACGAACCGTCGAACATGATGCCGTCAACAAAAACGTCTTCGTCGATTGTGCAGATGTCCTGCGCGGTGTGCTGCCATTTACCTTTGGAATCGGTAAAGCGCAGATCGACAAACTGGATGCCTTTTTCTTTGATAAGCTTAAGTACAGAAGCAGCGTCAGACATGATGCAACCCTTTAAAACTCAAAATTAGTGATCGTACGATGTTCAATGTCAGGTAACGGACCGATTAGATCGCGTCGTTGCCCCGTTCACCGGTACGAATGCGGATCGCGTCCTCGAGCGAGGAAACGAAGATTTTACCGTCACCGATACGACCGGTGTGAGCGGCTTGCTGGATTGCCTCAATCGCACGCTCGACAAGCGTGTCCTCAACGACGATTTCCAACTTTACCTTCGGCAGAAAGTCCACAACATATTCGGCGCCGCGATACAGCTCCGTATGGCCTTTCTGTCGGCCGAAGCCTTTGGCTTCGGTAACGGTAATCCCTTTGAGGCCAATCTCTTGAAGGGCCTCTTTAACCTCGTCAAGCTTGAATGGCTTGATGATGGCTTCAATCTTTTTCATTAAGCGCCCTCTGCTTTTTGCGAGAGTTGCGTAGAACTCGGAAAGCTCCATTGCTTTGCCGCGTTAATTGCACGGGCCGTGCCAGTTTTGGCCCGCGCGGTCATTCTAAGGAGTCTCTGCGTGAAAACCCAGCAAAACCCATGAAGTTTTTAAGATTTTCTTGATCGCATCTGATTGTCTTTTAGGCAGAATGTTTAAAATTTATGCAAACATTGTGAGATGGCAGAGGTCAACGAGGTTCTCCGCGATCCGTGCTTGCCTGATCTGCCTGCGTCGTGCGACAGAAAATACATAAAACACGTATCATGACGGCAGGGCATGGATCATATAATCTGCCTGTCTGATTTATAATTTGCGCCACCAGACAGATAAAAACCGGTTTCCACCGACCGGTACTGAAACCCAGAGAAGGACGCCTCATGACCGAATTTATCGGCAATCCTCTTTTCGCTTCAGGCGGCATCACGATTTTTGAAGTGATGAACGAACTGGCCCAGAAACATAATGCCATCAATCTGGGGCAGGGAGCGCCCGATACTGACGGTCCGGCTGATATTCGCGAAGCTGCGGCCAAGGCGACGATGGAACTGTCCAATCAATATCCGCCGTTGGCAGGTGTTCCGGAGTTGCTTCAGGCGGTCGCCGACCATAACAAGCGTTTCTATGATATCGAGGTCGATCCGAAGAAAGAAGTCCTTGTCGCGGTCGGTGCGACCGAGGCGCTGGCTGATGTGATCCTTGGTCTTGTTGCGCCCGGCGATGAAGTGATCCTGATCGAACCCCTTTATGACAGCTACCTTCCGATGGTGAAGCTTGCGGGCGGTATCCCCAAACTGGTACGTGTCACACCGCCAAGCTGGGATCTGCCACGCGAAGAACTTGCAGCGGCCTTCTCGGAAAAAACCAAGCTGATCCTGATAAACTCGCCGCAGAACCCTTGTTCAAAGGTCTATGGCGATGATGAACTGCAATTCATTGCTGATCTGTGCATCAAGCATGATGTGATCGCACTGTGTGACGAGGTTTATGAACATCTTGTCTTTGACGGGCGCAAACACAAACCGCTGATGACTTTTCCCGGTATGCATGATCGCACCGTACGCATCGGATCAGCAGGCAAGACATTCTCACTGACGGGGTGGAAGATCGGATACATCACAGCATGTGCCAAATTGATGGAGCCGATCAAAAAGGCGCACCAGTTCCTTGTTTTCACCGTGCCGCCAGGGTTGCAGCATGGTGTGGCCTACGGCCTTAACAAAGGTGATGATTACTTCGAAGGTTTTACTGCTGAAATGCAGGCCAAACGCGATTTCCTGATGAAGGGTTTGAGGGAAATCGGCTTTGGTGTTCTGGACTCCCAGGGTACTTATTTCATCACCTGCGATTTCCGTCCGCTGGGCTATGACTGCGACGATGTCGAGTTTTGTCAGATCATGATCAAGGAAGCCGGTGTTGTGGCGATCCCTGTTTCGGCGTTCTATCAGGGCAAGGATGGCGGCGTTCGCAATTTTGTGCGGTTCTGCTTCTGCAAGGAAGAAGCCAAAATGTCCGAGGCGATTGAGCGGATGAAGAAGGCGTTTGCAAGGTAGAAAAGCAAGGCATTTAAGGGAAACAGGCCGAGAACTTTAGCCTTCGGCCTGTTTTTTTGGGGACGCTGTCAACCGTGATCAGGAATTGACCATTTCCCAACTCCCTGTGCGGGCCGAGCGGGCCAGCGCATCCAAGATCTGCATATTGGCAATCCCGTCTTCAATCGGGTAATCGACCGGGCTTTCATCGTTAAAGATCGCCGTCGCGTTCTCGCCTTGCAGGGTATAGTGGTTGCCAATCGGGAATTTGATTTCGCGTGCTTCGTCAAAACCCGGTTGTTTTTGCGTGCCGACCCTGATCACTGCCGGATTTTCCGGCACCGGGTTGAATGGCATGATGATTTCAATCCGGCCTTCAGTGCCAAGGATATGAACACGCTGCACTGCGGCCGACTGTGTGCCACAAACAAAGCTTGCCTGAACGCCGCTTCCGAAATCGAGTATGCCTGAAACCAGACGGTCAGTACCGAATTTCGGATCCTTGTCCATCAGGGAAACCACACGCACCGGTTCCTTGCCCGTGAT
This sequence comes from Thalassospira sp. MBR-102, assembly GCF_040549275.1. Taxonomy (NCBI): domain Bacteria; kingdom Pseudomonadati; phylum Pseudomonadota; class Alphaproteobacteria; order Rhodospirillales; family Thalassospiraceae; genus Thalassospira; species Thalassospira sp. MBR-102. The sequence continues at coordinate 96,265 of NZ_JBEPTC010000011.1, read as the reverse complement.
ATAGCGTGGGCCGACAATGCAGTAGCAGCCGATATCAAGTAAACCGCCACCGCCGATATCCTTTTTGTTGCGCACATTGTTCGGATCGGCATTGAAATAGGTAAAGATGCTTTGCACCGTGCTGATCGTGCCGATCTGACCGCTTTCGACGAGCCGACGCGCTTCCTGCCATTGCGGATGATGACGAACCATAAAGGCCTCAAGCACGTGTTTGCCGCTTTTATCGCGGGCCGCGATCAGGCGTTTGGCGTCTTCGGTGTCAAGCCCGATGGGTTTTTCGCACAGCACGTGTTTTCCGGCTTCCAGCGCCTTGATTGTCCATTCGACATGCAAGTGGTTGGGCAGGGGATTGTAGATTGCTTCGATTGACGGATCGGCCAGCAGTTCCTCATAGGAGCCATAGGCGCGCGGAATGCGCAGACTTTGGGCGGTTTCACGCGTTTTTTCCAGATCACGTCCGGCAATGGCAAGGATTTCAAGCTTGTCGCTTTCCTGCATGGCCGGAATGACCTTTTCCGTGCCGATCTTTGCCGTGCTGATGACGCCCCACTTCATTCCGATACTCCGTATTGTTTTCTCTTTTGTGGCGCGCATGGCCGTTTTGCGTCTGCGCGCCGTGTTAATTTCGCCCGGAATGGCGGGCGTGTTCAATATATTGAATTGATTTAATTAGCCCACTTGCCCCATCGCGCAAGATGTTCAAACGGGTGGGGGCCTGTTCGGGCGGATTGGTTGTGATGATAAGTACCAGATACAGAACCCGCAGTCGCCCGGTTTGCGGGACTTTGCGAAGTTCGGTGGAAAACGGGGCAAAAAAGTAAAAATATGCGCTTGACGTCCGGGGCTCCCGGCGATAAAAACCGCGCCACACGACGGCGGGTGTAGCTCAGGTGGTTAGAGCACCAGATTGTGGCTCTGGGGGCCGTGGGTTCAAGTCCCATCACTCGCCCCAAAAATTCAAGGGCTTAGAGGTTCATCCTCTAAGCCCTTTTTGGTTCAGGTAGCAAATAGGTAGCAAAATTTAGGTTGGTTATGCGGCCTTGTTTTCCAGATTTTGCGCCGTTTTCTGGTTTCGTGCTGTCAGAAGTTCCTCGGTCGACATTTCGGACATGCGGGCGTCAACAGGGCCGTCGCAAGTTTGGCCGAACTGTTCCTTCTCGTATTTCCGCAGCGCTTCAATGCTGTATCGAACTTTTCCCATGACTCGGACAACAGCCTGTTGCGGGCCTTCGCCATTCGACCGCCAGCATGCAAAAGTTTTGACCGATATCGGTTTGTCGCCGGATCCGGTAATGCCAACAGCGGCCCAGCGGTCGGCGACCTGTTTGGCGGAAAGGAATAGAAGGTTGCTCATGCTGATCTCTCCATTGGCGCGAATATGGTACTTTTTTCGACGTTGGCGCGAACCAATGCCGCTGCTAGGGGCGGGCAGACCGAGTTGCCGCATTTGGCGACCTGCTGGCTTTTGGAAAACTTGAACCCGTCGCGATCGCCGATCCTGTAGTCGGATGGGAAGCCTTGCGCGGCGTAAAGTTCCCGAGGCGATAGCATCCGCATCCCGATGTCAATGATCTGGAAAAGCTCACCCTTGATCATGACCAGCCCGAAGCGGTCATTTGCCGTCACGGTATCAAGCGGTTCCTTGCAGTCCTGCCCGACGGCGGTTCCGTAGTATTTCATGAGGAAGGCGCGAACCTCGCCAACGTGATTTCCGCCTGCTGTGATCGTTGGGGTGGGCTCGGTCACTGGTTGGCCGTCCTTGCAGGTCCCGCGCAGTTTTACCAAGTGGGACGCGCAAGCAAGCGCCATTCCGCCGCCCTTCGGTGTGGCCGTTATCGTTCGAAGCGGCTCGTCTGCAGGCATCGTTCCATTGATCTTGCTGGCATGCTGGATGTGCTGGATGAACGGTTGAACAAGCCCAAATCGATTCTCGGTGGTTTGCGTTGGAAGAGCGTCTCCCATATCGACGCCACGGGTTTCGCCTTCGCGCTTTTGACCATAGTAAGTTTGGATGAAAGGCGCGGCGATGTCAGTGGTGAGGTGGCTATCAATCGCGCCGCTGTGTTCATGTCCGCACCATTCACAGGTGGGCCACCAAGTTTCGCCATTTTCCTCGCCGCAGTTTTCGCATTTGAAATCGCGATAACGTTCAATCTTTGTTTCGACCAGCCCGTGTCCGTCCCGTGCGGCGGTGACCGTCATGAACGGGTCGTTTACACCTTGCCCGCGGAATCGGTCGCCGCCGTGATTTACCGTGACAACAAAGGGTTCCTTGGCGTCAAAGACGAATTTATGCAATCCGCGATAGATACGCTTCATTGTGTTGTCTTTGAGCGGGCGTTTCATGCCGCCACCTCGTCGATCTGCAGGGCGTCGATGATTTCTTTCGCGTCTGCTGGGGATACTCTGAGGGACCGGTTGATCGCGTTTGTGAGGCGTCTTGCCTCGGTCATGGTTTGGCGCGCTGGAATGAGGCTTCCGGCGTCGATGCTCCGCCCTTCTTCCTTGAGGGCTGCGCAGATCGGAAACATGTCGTTGGCGTTTATTGCGCCGGGGTAAAAGGCGACTTTGTAATCACTGGCATCCTGAATGCGATGGCCATAAAGCAATTCACTCGGCCAGATCGCATTTGCCAGCCGGTCTAGGGTTTTGCCGATCCGGTTTTTAATTCCTGCTATATCGCTATCGCGGATGCTATCCGGGTCGCAGGTTATGATCGTAAGGTCGTTCATGAAACAGATATAGCGTGCTTGGTCGCTGGCCTTGCCGCGCAAGTCGATTTGATCTGCGTAGAGGTTGAACAGTTCAACTCCAGAATAAAAATCGTCGAGGTTGTCAGTTGTAATTTGATGAATGGCGTCAAGCTGATCAAAAAGTGCCGCAACCGGATCTGTCTTGATCATTCGCTGGCATGCGCGGATTTTAAAATCCAGCGCGATGCTTTGATCTTGCAGTTCAGCAAGGGAGCGTTTGGCTTCTTCATATGCAACTGCATTCTGTTCAAAAATATCGGGCATGGTTCTGTCCTTGTTCCGGGTTTCTCGTCGCGGAGAACGGCGGGTTGGGTGCCGGTGGGGAAACCGGCTTGCCCGCCGTTCTGCGGAACGAGGCGGCTAGGCCGCGTCGTCCTGATTGGTGGCCCGAAGGCTGACCCGTCTGATAAATTCATCGCGGTTGATGGGCGCACCGGGAAAGCGTTCGATATAGGTGTCGAGGCTTTCAAATGCCTTGCGCAGCGCGGTTGCGGCTTCGATTTCGGCGACAAGCAGGATTTCATCGCCGCGCATGTGGGGGTGGTTGTTGCTCATGCCGCCATGTCCTGAATGAAGATCGGCAAGGTTACCTGAATGCGGTTGGCAAACAGGTGCTGGGCTTCGTCGGCGGTCATCGGCTGGACCTTGGTGGTCAGGGGGCGAATATTCGGGTCGCCGACCTGCTCGGGCAGGTTGTCGCGGCTTTCGGTTGCCAAGGCGATCTGATCGGCGCGCTTGATTTCCCGGGCGATGTGATCAGGGACCGGCCATTGCAAACCGGCGGCGGTATGAATCGCCTCGTCAACCATTTCCTCGATGATCTCGCGGCCCATGCGGACATTGTGGAAGTTCTGCAGCTCGTTGCGGACATGGATCGGGAATTGCGCAAAGAACGCTTCGTACTCGGCGTCCTTTTCCGGGGTGCTGGTGTCGCCGGTAATGTATTCCTTGGCGTCGTGGATCAGGGCATAGGGCTCGGCCTCTGCGCTGACCAGATCGGCGACAATCACGGAATGCTGCGCGACCGGGATTTTGGTGTGCCCGGTATAGCGGTTGATGTTTGAGAGGGCGTAGCAGACATCCGGCCAATAGATATCCGATGTCTTGGGGGCCAGAAGGTCGATTTTGCGGCCCGACATGGTTAAAACAATCGTGGTCATTTGGGTGCCTTTCGGGGTTTCCGGCGGCGCAATTGCCGCCGGGAAATACGTACCTGGCCTATTCGGACTGGCCGATGAAAAGTGGAAGGTTGGTTTCGGCCTTCACCTTTGCGCAGCCTTCGTCAAAGGCGTGGTTCACGATCAGTTCGGTGCGGTGAAGCAAAAACTTCCAAAGCAGCTTTTGTCCGTCTTTGCGGAACCGTAGGCGAACCGGGATCAGATAGTTCGCGCCGTTCTTGAAAACCGGGATGTTGATCAGCAATAGGTCGGGTACCACCAGTTTGCCGCCTTCGGTGTTCTTGTGTTCGTTGCTGAATGTCAGGGCCATTTCGCCGGTGGCGAGGCTTTGGCGATGCTGCAGGGTTTCTTCCGTCCGGATGCTCAAGCCCCGCGAAAGTTCCAGAATCCCGCTCGGCCCGGTAAATTTGCTGCCGAGTGTCGAGACAAGGTTAAGCAGGTGTTTTTCGAATTCGGTCAGGTCGGGCTTGCTGTCAAAGGCGGGTGGGGCGGCAACGTCAATAATGTGCTCTTCCAGAAACTCGGCGAAATCGTTCTGGCTGAGCCATTCATCGTCCATCGCCATCCATGCTTTCCATTCGTCGGAAACCGGGAAGCGGTATGTGCATTTGTGTTTCATGAAGCGCGGTGTGCCGTCCTTCGCTTCTGCCGGGTCGTGGTAGTCAAAGACAGTGGTCAGTGAAAGGTCGGCTTGTTCGGCGTTGCAGATGCCAAATACAGCGCTGTAGTCGCTTTTGAACCGGTTTGTCATGGCGACAAAGCTGTCAAGATTCTGCATCGTGCTGGTGCCTTCGCGGCGCTTCGGATGGTCGCGGGCTTCGTCGATAAACCGTGTGATGCTGCTTGCGTTGCGGCCTTCCGGCAGAATCATAACCGGGACCTTGATCCCGTCATGGCTGAGTTCAACAAGCTTGTGATCGCCGAATTTGGCGGTCAGCTTGTGCGCGGCCTCGGTTTCAGTCTGGAAAGATGTTTTTGCTTCGGTGGTCATCGTGATGTTCCGTTGCTTCGGGTTGGGTGTTTGCGCCTTAAACGGCGCGGGTTTCGGATTCCGGCGCGTTTACGTCCTTGAACATGTCGCGCTGGCGCGGGTTCTGGCGGCAAAGGTTGCCGTTTTCATCCGGCCAAAGGATCGACTGACTGCGCGGTGATACCGGCAGGGTGGTGTCGGTATTGGCGCTGACTTCGATCACGCCGCCTTTAAGCCCGAATTTCAGTTTCAGGCTAAGTGCGGCTTTGGGTGATCCGCCGTGGTTGATGACGTGGTTCTGCAGGGCCTTGGTAATTTCGGTGATCTGATCGGTCAGGTCGCTGTGAAGCTGGCCTTCCTCAAGCGATTGAATGAGGGTGCCAAAGCTTTTGAGTTCGCCGTTGTGGTTCGACATTGAACCGTCTCCTATGGTCTGGGGTTGATTAAGCCGCTGCCGGTGGGAAGTCGTCCGGGTTTTGAGGGTCCAGTTCGGAAAGGCGGCAATGGTCGAGAAAAGCCCATGATTGGCCAGCAGGGACGTCGCGGGCAGCGCATGGTTTTTCTTCGGAAATGGGCTGGAAAATTGCGTGGGTGCGGACCTGGCGACGCGAAATCCAGATTTTGTTGCCGGCCTGCGGGTGGTTTGATTTTTCCTCGACCTTCACCATCATTTGCCCGGACGGCAGGGCGACGATGACCTCGCCCGCGCCCATCTTGCCGTCGCGGATAAAGATCAGGGTCGATCCCGGTGCGGGCATAACGGCCAGATTGGCGATCTGCTGGCGGATTGGGATCACGGTCGGAGATTTCGGGAATTGGGTCACGGATGCGGTCATGCTGCCGTCCTCCGGTTATTATTTGCTGTGATGGCGTCCTTGAGTTTCTGGCGGCTGGCCTGCAGACCGGTTTCGATCTGTTCGGCGGTGTGGTCATCGATCTGGATCGACAGGTCGCCAAAGCGAAGGGTGATGATGCCGCTAAAGCCGTTGGCGCCGTGGCTGATGGCCTCGGTGATGACCGGCTTTGCGTCGTGCTGGGTCATGATCATCAATGACATATCAATGACCCTTTCCCGGTTTGTGCCGTGGTTCGGGGTCGTCCCACATCGCACGCAGGAATGCGTCGATATGGTCTTTCCAGTTTTCAAGGCATTTGTGAAAGCTGCGCATGTCACTGGCTCCCGTCCGGTCGCCGCACAAGGCGGGTGATGGCGGGGCGTGACGGGCGCGGGCGAATGATCGCGGTGTTGGGCGACATCATGCTTTGCGCTGCGATGGTCAGAACCAGCAGCGTCATGATCAGCATCCAGCCCGGGAAATGCGGGTGGCCGAAATCGGCGATCAGATCGCCGGAGCCCTGATCAAAAGCAAGGGCATTAACGGCGGTGTTTGAAAGAGACATGGGCGCGTTCTCCTTGTTCGGAATGCGCCAACTTTGCAGAAATCGAAAAAATAAGTAAAGATATTTATTTGCTAAAATCGAAAAACTAAGGGCGCTTGTTGTTCTCTCTATGGGATTTTGGTGTGTTGATTGTGCAGTTTTCGACGCAAAAAAAATCCCGCCAGGGTGGCGGGATCGGTTTGTGGTGGGTTGTTAGGTCTTTTATAGGTCGTGGATTACACGAACTACCCGGCCAACGATTAGTATCTCCCCGTGGGGGAAGATTGTTTCGTGTGTGGGGTTTGTTGAGCAGGGTTCAAGGCGGGGTGGGTTGTTCTTGAACTGTTTAAAGGTGGCTTCCCCGCCATTGTTGGCGACTACATAGAACTTTTTGTCCACTGGGTCTTTGCGGCTGACATCCACGATGATCGTGGATCCTTCTGGCGCGATCAGGTTCATGGAATCGCCGTTGATGCGAAGGGCGAAGCAGCTTTTGGGGTCTACGTCTGCGCACTCTATTGTGTCGTGCCGGCTTATCTCGTCGATGGCAACGGTTTCTGAGTTGGTGAAGGCGCCCGCTGAGACCCATCCGATGACGGGGACCTTAACGGTTTCTCTTATGTTGGAGATCAGTTGATATGGCTTGCATCCGAGTGCGTTTGCGAGGCTTTCTAGCCACTTCATGGTTAGTTGTAGGTTGCCATTTTCAAGGCGAGAGATTTGGCTGGTGGTGCCGTTTACACGCTCTGCCAGCTCGCCTTGCGACCATCCGCGTTTCTTTCTGAATGTTCGGATGTTGTTGGTGGAGAACCTGCTGATGTGGTGTTCGAGTGCTTCTTGATCTTCAGGGTCTTCTATTTCGCCGCGATCCAGCTTCTCGGCAATTTCGGCGCGTTCGTCCTGTGCTGCTTCAGTGGCGTCCTTGAGTGCTTTTAGGCGCTTTTCGCGTTCGGTGGTTGGCATGTTGCTTTCTCCAAATTTGTCGCCACTTTTGCAGAAATCCGCAATTTCGTCTTTTCATGAAACAGCAAAAATGGAATGCCGAAATCAGCCAATTGGAAATTCGGCCATCTTTTGCACTTGCCTATTATGTCGATATCTGCAAATTATGGCTTATGAAGCTCAGTGAATGGCTTAAAGCCACGAAAACCAAAAAGATCGAATTTGCAGCGCGCATCGGGGTTAGTCCTTCGATGGTTACCCGTTTGTGCGATGGAAGTCAGATGCCCAATGTTGAGACTGCCCATCGTGTTTGGGCGGCGACTGGCGGGGCTGTCACGCCAAATGACTTCTATGGTTTCGTGATCATCAAAGCTGCTTCGTAACTGGCTTCGTGTCTGTTGCCCTGTTGTTGTTTCGATTTATCTCAACCGATGGATCGGGCTCAACTCCCAAATCGGGAAGGTTTGATAGCCATGCCATATGTTCGATCCGAAAACAGTTTCGCCGATGCGACCACCAAGGCCATGCATGCCGTCGGTGGCGAGGCCTTGGCCGGAGTTTGCGGGGTTTCCTATTCCCGGTTGCGTCAATGCGCCAATCCGATGCGCGGCGATGTGATCAATATGCAGGCCGCGGTTGATGCCGATATCGCATCGGCCCGGGCCGGGGCAGGGTGCCCGCATTTTGAAAGTTACGCCGCCCAGCTTCATCGCGCCGGGGTTTTGGGTGGGTTTGATGCCGAACGTGCCGGATTACGCGCCCTGATCCGGTCCATCGCCGCCCTTTTGCGCGAGGCAGCGGATCGCATGAGTGTCGCCCTAGAGCCGCAACCCAGACTTTGCGGGGTGGCGGCATGATCCAGCGCACCCCCATCCCGCAATCCATTCTTGATGACATCATTTCCCGCACCGATCTGGTTGATCTGGTCGCTAATTCCGGCGTCAAGCTGATCAAATCGGGGCGTGAATATCAGGGGCTTTGCCCGTTCCATTCCGAACGCACGCCATCCTTCACTGTTCGGCCTGACAAAGGGTTTGCACATTGCTTCGCCGCAGAAACAAAGGTCATGACCTTTGGGGGTTCTTCGCGGATAGATGAGCTTGTCGATACGACCCAAAAGGTTCTGACTGTTGGCGGTGTCTGGGTTGATGCCGAGTTCAAATCTTATGGCAAGCAACCGCTTTTGCGGGTGAGTTTGCGCCGCAATGGTGTCGCCAAGGTGGTGTATGCCACGGCGGGGCACCGCTGGTTCATTCGGGGCCGTAATACCGCGATTACAACGAGTGATTTAAAGCCCGGTCACCGTCTGAAATTTGTTCTTCCTGCTCCTCGGTCTGACTGGTCCTTGGATGCTGACGGTGTTGTGCATGGCATCGTTTTTGGCGATGGTTACTTGCAGTATTCGCGTTACGGGGAAGTAACCTTGCATGGCGGCAAGGTGCTTGACCTTTTGAAATGGTTTCAGGGCGGTAACGTGCAGGGGCGGCGATCCAATGGAATGCCGTATGCGCGTGTTTATCGCGGTCGCGAATGGCAGCACATGAAATCCGTGCCGGATGATTCGCGGGATGATGCCTATCTGCTGGGTTTCCTCGCCGGGTATTTGGCAACAGATGGCCATGTCGCCAAAGACGGTACCGTCATGCTGAATTCGGCGGACCGGTCGATACTCGAATGGGTTCGTGATACGGCTCAGAAGCTCGGTATCGGGACTTACGGCATTACGACGCAAATGCGCGAAGGTTACGGTGGTTCGGACAGTGAATTGCATCGCATCCACTTTGTTCCGGATACGCTTGATCCGGTGATGATTTTGCGAGCCGAGGCTCGCGGCCGATTTCTGGCATCGAGCAAATCGTTTCCTCGGATGCGCTGGTCCGTCGTTTCGGTCGAAGAAACGGATCGGATCGAAGATGTCTATTGTGCAGAAGTGCCAGGCACTCATGCTTTTGCGCTTGAAGACAATATCCTGACCGGAAACTGTTTCGGCTGTGGCGCCCACGAAACGGCTATCGGCTATCAGATGCGCGTTTATGGCCAGTCCTTTATCGAGGCGGTCAAGGGGCTTGCGTGGCAGGCGGGTGTTGATCTGACCGATTATGTCGGGCGGGCGGAAAAGCCCAAGGCCGCGCCCAAGCCCAAGATCGCCAGCCGTGCGGATGAAGGGACGCGTGAAACCGAAACCGAAAAGCGCCGTCGGCGCGGGCAAAGGATGTGGCAACGCGGCGTTCGGATCGAAGGGACCGCAGCCGAGGTTTATCTTGCGCAACATCGCGGGATTGATCGGGCATTGTTCCTTCATAACCCGGTGCATCGGTTCGTGCCCGATTATGAATTCTGGTATCGTGCGCGGGATGCCAAAAAGCCCGAGGCGATCTGGACAGGTCCAGCCTTGCTGACCGTCATGCAATATCGCGATGACCGGTTTGCCGCCTGTCATATCACCTGCATCGATCTGGATCAGCCAAAGGGGCGGTTGAAGCTTCCCGCGCCCGATGATGACCGAGATCTGAATACCAAGCGCGTGATGGGCGATCCGTCAACAGCGGCCATGCGGCTTGGCAAACCGGCCTTTGTGATGGTGGGCGGCGAGGGGTTGGAAACGACCTATTCCGGCATGATGGTTTCCGGGCATTCCGGCTGGTGTTCCTATTCGCTGGATAACCTTGTCGGTGCCTGCCTGATGGATGCCAAGGGGGATCGTCATCCTTATGACGGGCGGCGTCGTTTGCCCGCCGTTGTGCCCGATATGGCGCGCCCGGGCATGATCTGGCCGCGGGAATGCCGCGAGAGGATTTTCCTTGGTGATGGCGATACCAAAGACATGCCGATGCTGCGCGCCAAGCTTGAGCGTGGTTGCCGCCGTGCGGCCCAAGAGGGCTGCAAGGGTCGTGTGGCCATGTCAAAGCCAGGTACAGATTTCAACTCGATGATCTTGGGGGCGGCGTGATGGTGAAGAAATCCAAAACCAACAAGGGCGCCATGATGCAAGGCGGTCAGTCGGGCAAGGTCGATTGGGAACGCCCGGACGAAAATCAGTTCTATCCCACGCCGCCCGAGGCGACCGAGGCGCTTATGCGCGCCATGCCGCATCTTGCCGGGGGCAAATATTGGGAATGCGCGTGTGGCGATGGCCGGTTGGCGAAGGTGCTTGAATTTCATGGCTGCAAGGTCATTTGCACGGATCTGATTGATCGGGGTTACGGCGAGGGCGGGGTTGATTTCCTTGCCACCACGCGCCCACGCGCATCGAAAATCATTACAAACCCGCCCTTCACGCTGGCGCAGGCTTTTATCGAGCATGCCATGCGCCTGCATATGGAAGAGGTCTGGATGTTGCTTAAAACCAACTATTACCAAACCGCCAACCGGCAGGGGTTCAAGGCGCGTATCCGGCCCAAATACAAGCTGGAGCTGTCATGGCGCATCGATAGCCTTGGCCTTGGTAATGGCGCGCTTGATTGCGCTTGGTTCGGGTTCGTCCGCGATTATTCCGGCCCGACCCTTTGGGATACGCTGCCAAAGCCGAAAATGGGCAACCTTGACCTGTTTTTGCCTGCTCAAGTGACGCCGACAGCGCAATCAAGTCTTGTGATGCCTTCGGGTGTGCAGGGGGTGTTGATTTGATGCCGGGTGCAAACATTCAATCCGCAAGCGGCCAGATGCGGGGGCATACAGGCCGCTTGCGGAAAATATCAAAGGGCACGCCTTGCGGCTTCTTCCAGAAAACCGGAAACCGCGCGTTTGCCGTGTTTGGCTTCGATCTGGTCAATCAGATTGCCGTCAAGGGTCAGGTTCATCCGGCGTTTCTTGCCGGGGACGGCAACCGTGACCGGAATGCGCGAGATTTCGGTGCATTCGGGTTCCGGATTGGCCGGCAGGGCTTCGAAGGCGGTCGGGACCGGAATATCGTCGCCGTCTTCATGCATGCCGTCGATGTGAAAGGTCAAAGCCTCGTTCGCCATTTCGAGCAATTCCTGCATGTCTTTTCCGCCCGTCACGCAGCCGGGGAAATCGGGGAAAACAATCGAATAATCGGTGTCGTCATCTTTGAAAATGACACCCCAATAGGTCTGTTTCATCGTTCTGTCGCCTTTGCATTATGCGGGGTCATGGATGGGGGAAGCTGCTTATCGCAGCTTCACCCCGGATTGTTTCTCGATACTTCGGAGCGTCCCGATCCTTATGTCCTTTTTCGGATGAAGGACGGTGGTGCGTCCGGGTTTGCTTGGGTGTTTGAACTGATGGTGACTGCCTTTGACATTCACAAGAAACCATCCGTCAGCCTCAAGCGCCTTGATGATCGATTTACTGTCCATGGCCTCCGCTTCCGTTGTTCATGGGGGTATTATGCGCACATGCTGTATAATCGTCAAGGAAAAAATACAGCAAATGCGCATAAAAATAGTGCCGGGTTGACTGTCCGGCGAGCTGGGCGTATGGTGCGTCCCATCAACGGGAAAAATCCGTTGTGGGGGCCTTCAAACCTCCTGTTCCAGACGGTCAGCCGTCACGTCAGTTACGGCTATTTTTGTGCCCGAAATTTGGGTGCATCTTCTCGCTTAGGGCGGGAGGGCGGTGAATATAAGACCCTTCGGGGGAATAAACCCGCCTGCCTCTGGACAGGTTTGAAGCCTCCCGCCACCAGTGCGGTCCTTCAAAGCCTCATTGGTGGTGTTGTGAAACGCCGACCAGAGGGCTTTGACATGACCGATGATGTTTCCGGGCGGAATCCGCCTGAAAATCCCCAGATCAAAACAGATAATGCCACCGTGCGCGGTCTTTCCCGTGCTGAACGTGCCGCAATCCATCGTCGCGCAACCGATGTTGCGACGATGCTGTTTCCCTATGTCCGCGATTACATGGTGCGCAGCGCTTTGGGTTGCTTGCGCACATCCCCCAACGTCAAAATTTCCGCGCTCCCGATGCCGCCTGATGTGGGGTTGATGATCGCCCGGTATCGCACGTTCGGCGTCGATGGATTTGATCCGCGCAAACCACATCACCATCGCCGTGTGTGTTCGGTTGGCGCGGCCCTGTCCTTGGTCGAGGCGGTCACAAAAATTCGCGCGGTTGCGGGTGAATTAGACCCGGAAATGGTGTTGACCGACGAAGGCAACGATTGGGCGCATGATCAGATTACATCCGCGCTTTCCGACCTTCTATCCATCGAAATTGACGCGGGGTTGCTATGAAAAGCCGCATTGTCGTTAAGCCATGTGATCATCGCGGATGCAAACGCGCCGGATCGCACATCATGGTCAATCATGGTCGGTGGTGCAGTGAACACATTCCGCCCGAATTTTACCGCCACAAGCGCATCGCTGCGGGACTTGAAAAAGAATTCGAACCGATTGGCGAATTGCCCGCCGATCAACGCAAGCCAAAACAGGAGAGGTTGTTCTGATATGTCAGATGGTCAAACGAATGAACCGCAAGAGCGCAATGCCAGTTATGAGGCGGCGAAGCAGATTATCAATGGCGCGAAGATTGTCGGCATTGATGGTGCGAAGCTTGATCCCGAGGATGTTTTGTATGACGTCGATGCGATGAACGAGCATTATGCGCTTGTCATGATGGGGGGGAAGCCGCTGATTTTGGAAGAAAACTTCAAGCGCGGTGAATGCCCGGTCGAAGATCGTGTCAACCTGATGTCGGTTGATGCCTTTCATGCGTGGTTTGCCAACCAAGAACAGCGGGTTTCCAAGGATAAGTCGGTCTCGTGGTCCAAGCTTTGGTTCAAGGACCCGCAAAGGCGGCAATATCGAGGGGTTTCCTTTGCACCGGGAAGCACGACGCCGTGGGGTGTTTATAACCTTTGGCGCGGTTTCAGTTTGCCTGCGGATTACGATGAATGTGAAAGGAAATGCGACATCTTCCTTGATCACGTGCGCACCAATATCGCGGGCGGGAACGAGGCGCATTTTAGGTTCATCATGGGATGGGCGGCGCATATGTTCCAGAAGCCGACCGAGCGGGCCGGGGTTGCCGTGGTGTTGCGCGGCGGGCAGGGCAGCGGCAAGACGTTGTTCGGGCAAACCTTGGGGCGGTTGATCGAAGATCATTATGCCTTGGTCGATGATCCGCGTTATGTGGTCGGGAACTTTAACGCGCACCTGGCATCGACGTTGCTCTTGCAGGCGGATGAAGGTTTCTGGGCCGGTGACAAGCACGCCGAGGGGCGGTTAAAGGGGCTTGTGACATCCGATTATCATATGATCGAGCGAAAGGGCGTCGATGCCTTCCGGGTCAAGAACTATGTCCATTTGCTGGTGACATCCAACAACGATTGGGTTGTTCCGGCGGGGCATGATGAACGCCGGTTTGCGGTGTTTGATGTGGCCAATCGCAGCCAGCAAAACCGGCAGTATTTTGGCGAAATGATCCAGCAGCTTGAGGATGGCGGGTACGAGGCGTTGCTTGGCTATTTGCTGGCGTTTGATCTTGATAGCGTCAACCTTTGGGATATTCCGAAAACGGCGGCGTTGGCCGATCAGAAACTATCCAGCCTGTCGGTCGAGGAAAGCTGGTGGCTTGTGTGCCTGCGGCGCGGGCATGTGACATTCCAGGGTGACGGGGTGCAACATTGGATGCCGTATCTGCCGAAATCGGATGTTTATGCCAACTATCTGCAATGGGTCACGCAGCGCGGGCGAAAATTCCCGATGACGGAGGAGCAGTTTGGCAGGCGATTATTGCGCATATGCCCGGGCATTACGGCGGGCAGGCGAAGGTTTGACCATGGGCAGCGCAAGTATGTCTATCAATTCCCGCCGCTTGATGAAAGCCGACGGTTGTTTGCCGAAATGATCCGGACGGACATCGATTGGGATGAAGGCGACCTTGACGATGGAGATCAGGGGCAATCTGGCGTGGGGGTTTCTGATTTGTCGCCTGATGACCTTTGACGGGCGTGGTCTGTCTGGTTTTTCGTCCCGCCATGTCCTTACTTTTTAAGGGTGTGGGGGACGGAAAAACCAAGGGTTTTCTAGGCTGGTCCTATTTGTCCCAAAAGTCCCACGTCGTGCATATATGTGTGTGGGCGGGCGTATATACACATAATACATATACATGGGTAATACGGGATATATAGGACAGAAAACATAAGCTACTGAAATTAAACAACAAATACACCCCGATTTGTCCCGAAAGAATTTCAGAAATCAGGACGCCGTTGGGACGGTAAAAGGCAGGCAAGCAATGGACCGAGAAAATCTGATAAAGCCGATTGGCATTGAAAGGCTGGTAAACTGGGCCTTTGAGCGGGAAAAGGTCGCCATGATGGTCGGTCAGGACCGGGGCATATTTCCGATACTGGCGCAATTGCAGCGGACGACGGTGGGCTATGGCGAACGGATCAGCGGCGGGGGCGGGGCGACCGGCTATGACATTCATCCCGATGCATCCGTCGTTTACGAGGCGTGGCGCTTGGTGATGGAGGTCAGCGCCGAGGGGGCAAGCCTGATCCGGTCTTATGGTGAAAGCGCCCTACGCCCGGATTGGATTGCGGATGGTGAATTGCGCTTTGAGGCGGACATTGATCCCGTTACCGGTTTGGTCAAGCCCGCCCGGGATGCCAATCGAAACCTTGTGCGGGAGAGCTGCCGGGTCAAGCGGGTGGGAAAGTTGCCCGATATCGTCCGTGTTGCGCGGTCGGAATACCGGGTTTGGTGGGCGGCGCTTCATTACCTGCAGGAATTGGTTCGCGAGGCGGCGGAAAATCAGGGCGGTTTGGTGCAGTGGCGCCTGACCCGCGAATTGCCGCCAAAAGAGCCGTGGATGATCATGGGGCCGGGGAATGGTTTATCATGCGATAAAGTGGCTTGACTTACGCGCATGTATTTGACAATCTACCCCCGAACAAAAAAGCGCCTGTACGGAACATTCCGGCAGGCGTTTTTTCTTGCCTCGATTGCTGTTGTGCGCGCCCTGCCTAGAAATAGGCGGGGCGTTTGCATTTCAGAATCGGTCGGGGTGATTGCTTGTCTGTGATCGATACCGAAAGGCGTTGTCATGTAACTCGATCTTTTTCCACCCTTGTTTCCAGAACTTATGACCCGCCGGGCAATGCCTGTGCGGGTCGTTCTTTTTGGGTGTTGACGTGGACGGCGGGGCGCCGACTACCGGTTTGGGCGTGGCCGGTGTGGGGCAACCGGCGAACCGCCGTCCTCGTCAGCATCGAAATCGAAAGTTTGTCAGATGCGTGAAGAATACCCGAAGAGCGAACCGCAAGAACAATGCGATGAACCTGGCGAGGCTGGTTGTATGTCATGTGGCAACGCCAGCCTCGCAACCCTTTCGGCCCTCCGTCTCGGCGATGAAGTCGGGCCACGCCGATATCGGATGTATTGCGGGTGTTGCGGGGCGCATTGGGTACGTCGCGTTTACGACTAGGCCCGGAAAAATGCACGGGTCCTTCCCGGGATGTTTCGCCTAACGGGTAAAGCGAACCGTTTGTATTCGCTCCGTTTCCTGACTTTCACGAGCCTTAACAACTTAACAACGGCCTTAACTCCGGGTGTTAAGAACCCGCAACTATCCTTAATCGAACCTGTATCTGACGAAATCTGGTGGCGGAATGGCATCATCTTCCGAGGTTGTTTCAAAGTCTGAGTTTGCCAGATTGATCGGCGTGTCAAAGGCGCGGGTGTCTCAGTTGATTAGCGAAAGCAAAATCACTGGCGATGCCATCCAAGGTGAAGGGCGGACAGCAAAGATTGTGGTTGCGGCTGCGATGGTGCAGCTAAAGGCGACGCTCGATCTGGATCAGCGGGCAGCGAATGGTCGCGCGGACTTAAACACTGTCGACGGCAGTGTTGAAACGCCGTTGCCGACTGAGAATACTTCGGTATTGCGGGCTCCCACCACAGACGATCTCTACAAGCAGGAACGTCTGCGGAAAATTCAGCATGAAAATGAGGACTTGGAAGAAAAGCGCCGTGAAAAGAAGGGCGTTTACGTCAGGTCCGATGTGATCCGGTCGACGGTTTCACGACATGTGGGTTCAATGATTGATGGGTTTGAAGCGGACCTAGCACATTGGGCCGAGGAATTGTCTGCGGAAACTGGCGGTTCGGTCAAGGAACTCAAACACAAACTCAGGAACCTGTTTCGAGGCACGCGCGAGAAGTTGGCACGGCATAGCCGCGAGCTGCAGAACGAGCTTCCCGATTATGACGAGGAAGCGATCGACAGCGAGGACGACGCCAGCGCGGTCTGAATGGAAACGCGATGGCAATTCTACTACGAAACCCTGATCATTTGATTGCCGATACTTTGGCAACCATCCTTGTGCCTGCGCCGCCTGTGGATTTGAACAAGTGGGCGGCGGACAATATTTCGTTTGGGTCTGACAGCCCTTTCCCCGGGCCTTGGAATGGCGATCTGTTTCCGTTCTTTTCTGAAATTCTAAGCGCCCTTGGACCGGAAGATCCTTGCCGCATTGTTACGCTTCGTAAATCCGCCCAGATCGGCGGAACCATTGTTGCGCAAGCTTTCATGCTTGGCACTTCCCTACAGGACCCGGGGTTCTTTCTTTACGTTCACCCTACAGAAGGTAACGCGTCACGTTGGGCCAAGACAAAACTCCGTCCAATGATCATGAAAATGCCCGCAGCCATGAAGGAGTTTTCCTACGGTCGCAATGAAGGCTCATGGGATTACATCGAGCGCCGCGATATGCGTGGTGGTATTCAGGTATCTGGCGCATCATCTTCTGCCAGCCTGTCCATGATTTCTATGAAAAGACAAGTGCAGGACGATCTTGCCAAGTGGGAAAACGACCCGGTCGCGGGTGATCCGGAAGTTTTAGCAAGTTCTCGATCACAGGCGTTCGAAGACGCGAAAATCTTCAAGAATTCGACGGCTTTGGTTTGGCCGGGGTGCCGCATCACTCGGAACTATCGGGCAGGATCGCAGGAGAAATTCCACGTTCCTTGTCCGGGCTGTGGCAATTATCATTCACTTGAATGGGAAAACTTCGTTGTCGATTTTGAAAACCCGGCGAAGTCTCACTTCATCTGTCCTTGCGAAGGTTGCGTAATTGAACAGCGCCACCGTCGGGAAATGGTCAAGCGTGGCAAATGGGTGGCGGATCGTCCTGAGAGGAAAGCGTCGCACCGAAGCTTTCATCTTTGGTCCGCATACGCTCCTTTGATGGCTTGGCAACGCATCGCCGAGGAATGGATAAGGTCGGCAGGTGATCCAGATTCGGAAAAGACTTTCTTCAATGATGCGCTTGGTCTGCCTTATGAAGTACAAGGCGAAGCGCCGCCATTTGATGAACTGAAAAAGCGCGCAGATGCCACCGGTCATCGCCGTGGGATAATCCCTTGGGGTTTCCCGCTTCTTACGCTTGGGGTCGACGTTCAAGGTGATCGCCTCGAATGGCACCTGCAGGCATTTGGACCCGATCTGAAGAAGGCGACGGTCGATTACGGCAAAGTGGATGGCTTCATCGGCGAAGAGGAAACGCGCAAAAGACTTGATGAGTTGATCAAGTCGACCTGGCCTAATGCTGCGGGCAACAGAATAGCTGTCGATATGATGGCGATTGATGGCAACGCATACACCGAGGACGTGTTTGATTGGGCCAAAAGTCACTCTCGCACAAAGGTAATGGTTATTCGTGGTCGGAAGGGTGAAACCGCCCCTTTGATAGCGGAAATCAAAGACGAAAGGGACCGTCGCGGGCGCAAGAAAAAGCGTCGCGGTCGGCCTTTTTACAATCTTTGTGTCAGCAAATTTAAACTCTCGCTTTATCGGAACTTGGAAAAGTCCGACCCGTTGCAGCGCGGGTATGTTGCGCTTGCCAGCGGTTTTGAGGATGAATGGTTTGAGCAATACACGTCCGAAAAACGCGTTGCAAAGCGGTCCAAAACCCTCGGTGCGCCGCCAGAATACGTCTGGGTAAAGTCGGACGGTGTTCGCAACGAGGTTCTAGACACGGCAATTTATGGTGAAGCCGCTGCAATCACCAAGGGGTGGCGCGACATGCCGCCTGAGACTTGGGAAAGATTGCTGCAAGAGCGCGAGATCAGGCCGGTTACTGGGCAGTTGGATATTGAGGATTTGCTGCTCAAAACCAATTCCAATCCCGCGCCTGCTCCCCTGCAAACCCAGCCCGCGACAATCAATAAATCTGGGCCTGCTGGCATTTCACCGGCTAGGCGTCGCGCGCTAAAATATGCGAGCTGATCAATGGCGACAAAAGAAGAAATGAAATCCGAGCTTGATCAGCTTCTAGGCCGTCGGTCGCAAATCATGACCGACGATTGGATTAGCGGCGTCGGAAATAATGGTCGATCAGTTCAGTTTGGCGATCGCGTCAAGCAAATAGAACTGATCGATCGTCGTATCAATGAACTGAAGATCGCCTTGGGTATTGTGTCGCGCGGGTATCTGGTAGGTCGAAGATGAGCAATCCGATCACAATTCTTGGGGCGGACGGTTTGCCGATGAAGAAATCGGCATCTTCGTTTGTTGCGCCTCGATCCGGTGGTTTCGGATCAGTTGGCGGGACACTTGCTGGATGGTCTCCACGACTGCGTGCTGCCGATGATCGGTTCTCGTCTGGTCGTGACCGTATGGTGGCTCGTGTTCGTGATCTGGTTGATCGAAACGGTTGGTTGTCAGGCGCAGTGCAGCGCCAAGTCGATGAAGCGATTGGCGCGAACTTTCGATTTAACTGGAACCCTGACCTGCAGTCGCTGGGGTTGGACCGAGATTGGGCCAAGGAATGGGTTGCTCAGACGGAAAATGCTTTTCACAACTATGCCAATGACCCTCGCCGTCCTCTTGATGCGGGCGGTCGTTTGAACTTGGCCGGAATTCTAGGGCTGGGCTTTCGCCATCGGATGGGAGAAGGGGACGCAGTTGCACTTGCGCAGTGGCTACCCAAGCGGCCAGTCACTTATTCAACAGCCATTCAGGTGGTGGACCCGGATCGACTGTCAAATCCGTTTGGTAAATTCAACACGGAAGAATTGCGTAACGGTGTCGAGATCAATGGATTTGGTGCGCCTGTTGCCTATCACTTCCGTAGTCGGCATCCGAATGACCCTTGGGCGATCAAAAACCAAAACTGGGTTCGGGTAAATGCGCGGACCAAGTGGGGGCGCGCCCGGGTGCTGCACTTCTTCGAAATGGAACAGGCTGGTCAAACCCGGGGACGTGGTTTGCTTGGCCCCGCTATCGAAAAGTTGAAAGTTGCGGACGACTACGAGCGTTCGGAGCAAGAGGCGGCGCTGATCAACGCAATTTTTGCGGCATTCATCGAAAGTCCGTTCGACAAGACGATCATGGATGAAGTGACCGAAGATGAGGATGCGATTTCGCGTTATCAGAGAGAGCGCGCTGAGTTCGCTGAAAGCAACCCGGTCCTGTTTGGTGGGGCAAAGGTTCATCGCCTGTTCGCTGGTGAAAGCTTCAATTTCAATCATGGCAACCGTGATAATGCGGCCTTTCAAGTTTTCATTTCCAATGCCTTGCGGCATGCGGCGACCGCGCTTGGTCAGTCTTATGAAGAGTTTGCCAACGATTGGTCAGGAACGAACTATTCGTCAGCCCGCGCAGCGATGCTGAAGTCTTGGAAGTTCCTCACGACACGGCGCGGTCACTTCGCAAATGGTTTTGCGACGCCCATTTTTGCGCTTTGGCTGGAGGAACATATCAGCAAGGGCAAGATTGATCTGCCTGCTGGCGCCCCTTCATTCTGGGAAAATCCGGCAGCTTGGTGTCGTGGAAGCTGGATCGGTCCCGGTCGTGGATGGGTTGATCCGGTTAAAGAGGCAAATGCTTCTCAAATCCGCATGGAAAACAACCTATCGACATTGCAAACCGAAGCCGCCGAACAGGGTGCGGACTATCGCGAAATCTTGGATCAGCGGGCTCGTGAGCGGGATGAATTCGAGGAACGTGGCCTTGCGTACCCCGGAGGGGACCAATCGCAGGTTACATATGTCGAAGATCAGAATGGCGACACTGTAAGCGCGCACGTTTCTCGGCTGGAAGATATCGGTCGGCGCGCCCAGATGCGGAGAAAATAAGGATGTCTGCAATTTTTGCGAACCTTTGGGGGCGACTGATTGGTCGCCCCCTTCTTGTTACGCCGGAATGCGCCCGTGATTTGACCGCCTATTTGATGGGACGGTCTAATTTGTCCAATGGCTTTATCGTCGAAAATGATGCCGTTCATGCGGTCAGCGATTTGATGGCGGGTGTTACCAGCATCAAAGCGCGATCCGACCACACTGATCAATTTTATCGAGTGATTGATGGTGTTGCCATCGTCCCGGTTCGCGGCACGCTGGTTCAACGGCTCGGCCTTCACCCGTATTGTGGAATGACGGGATATGACGGGATTGCTCGCAAGGTTGATCAGGCTGTAGGTGACAGTTCGGTTAAAGGCATCATGCTCGAAATCGACAGTCCGGGCGGGGAAGTTGCGGGCGTTTTAGAGCTTGGTGAAACCATTCGTGCCGCGCGTGAAAAAAAGCCGGTATGGGCAGTGGCCGACGAAAAGGCTTATAGCGCTGGCTACTGGGTGGGGGCGCAAGCAACCCGGTTGATAGTTCCAAAGACAGGTGGTGTCGGCTCGATAGGCGTCATCACCATGCATGCGGACTATTCCGAGCGTCTCAAGGGCGACGGGGTTAAGGTCACGATAATTTCCGCAGGGGCGCACAAAGCAGATGGAAATCCGTTCCAACCTTTGCCGGACGATGTTCGCGATCGTGTTGCGGCGGAAGTAGAAGCAACCCGTCAATTGTTCGCGCAAGAAGTGGTCAAGGGGCGATCCAATCTTTCGGTTGAAGATGTTCTTGCGACCGAGGCGCAAAGTTATGCCGCTGAAGAAGCGGTCGAAATTGGGCTGGTCGATGGTGTCCAGTCCAGTAAGTCGGCAATGGCCGACTTCATTGCAACGCTGTCCGGACGGACAGTAATTGGCCCTATTCAAAGCAAAGGTGCTTCTGAAATGGATAAACCGAACGACGATAACCGTCCGGATGCGATTGATCCGGGCGCAACCGAGGCGAACGTTGCTAACGCGACCCAGTCTGCGGCGAGTGCTTCGGATGAGCGCAAACGAATTGCGGGAATTCTGAGCAGCAAAGAGGCGGATGGTCGCAAGGATCTCGCGGAACATCTTGCTTACAATACCGACCTTTCGGTCGAAGCGGCAACGGCGATGCTCTCCAAAGCGCCGGTCGCCAAGGCAGACATTCTGTCCGATGCGATGGCCGGTGAGCCGAACTCGGTCATTGGTGATGAAGGCGAACCGCCCCGTGAACCAAGCAAGGCCGAGAATCTTGCCGCGAATTTTGCGGCAATGACCGGTCGTAAACCGAAAGGATGATGAAATGACTACCCATACATACATCCCTGAAAACCTGATCGCCGGTGATTACCCGGCAATGACGGAGCCAGAGATCATTGCGACGGGCCAGGTGTTAAAGCGGGGTGCTTTGCTGGGCCGCAGTACAGCGACCGGGAAGCTGCATCTGTCGGCTTCGGCGGCAGCAGACGGAACGGAAAAACCGATCGGTATTCTGGTTGCCGCCATGGACACGACTGGCGGGGATGCCGAGGGTCCGGTCTACAAGTCCGGAATTTATCATTATAGCGGGCTTGAAGTTGGCGCCGGTTGGGACAAGTCGTCCCTTCGCGCGGCGCTTGATGGCACCCCGCTGTTTGCTGTTTGATCGGGGAACCGAAATGGATATCTATTCAACTACCGAGTTGCTTGGCCTTCTTCGCCTGTTTGAAGCGCCGGATGTTTTCATTCTTGATCGCTATTTTCCGGGGTCTGTGACTTCTACCAAGTCGGAAATTGCTCTGGACAAAATAATCAAGAATAAGAAGCTGGCTCCGTTTGTCCTGCCCACGGCAAAAGCCAAGGCGGGCATCCGTGAAGGTTATAGCACAATGACTTTCACCCCGGCGACGCTTAAGCCGATGGATGTTGTTGATCCCGAGCGGCTGATTAAACGTATGGCTGGTGAAGCGATCGGCGCGGGGTCTCTCGATCCAGCAGCTCGGCGTGATGCAATCATTGGCGAAATTCTGATGGAGCATCGTGATCAGATCACGCGTCGTTGCCTTTGGATGGCGTGGCAGCTCTTGCGGACTGGGCAGGTTGTTGTCGAAGGACCTGAATATCCTTCCATGACCGTCGACTATAACCGTGATCCGCTGTTGACCAAGGCGCTTATCCCTGCCGATCTTTGGTCGGTTGAAGGTGCCGATATTGTCGGCGATCTGGAAAACTGGGCCGCAGACATCCAGCTCAAGTCCGGCGCCATCGCTCTTGATGTGTTCCTGAGTCCGACGGTTTGGAACGTCGTTCGTAAGAACGCTGGCATTAAAGAGCTTGTGGAAACCCGTCGTGGCAGCTCCAGTACTGCAGAGCTTGGTCCGGTATCGGTTAAATCTGTTCGCCGTGTCGGTGAAATGGGTGACTTCACATTCTATGTGTATGCCGAAACCTATCAGGATGATTCTGGCAGCGAAGTTCCCTATCTGGGGGCTAACGAAATCGTCATTACGGGTCAGGCAATCGAAGGCACCAAGGCGCACGGCGCTATTCTGGACAAAGGTGCCGGTTATCAGCCAATGGAAATCTTCCCGAAAATGATCACGGAAGAAAACCCGTCGGTAGAATCGGTGCTTACCCAGTCGCGTCCGCTGATTGTTCCGGGCAATGTCAACGCGTCGCTCTGTGCGACGGTGCTGTAAGGTGGGTGAAATGGCTGTGAAGAAAATGACAGTTATCCCGACCAAAACGCTTGAAGGTCGGGACAAAAAGTCAGGTGAGCGTATCATCCACTTGGCGGGTGTGCCGGTTGATATGAACTCAACCGAGGCAGCATCAATGATCGAAAAGGGGTTGGCGGTAAAGGGGGTGGATGCAATTGCGCCGGTTGCCCCAACCCCTGACCCGGCTATTGCGACGATTGATCAAATTGTCACAGCGATTGAAGGTCTCAAGGACGAGGATTTCACTTCCGATGGTCGTCCGTCGGTCGAGGCGCTTGAAGCTATCACAGGGCTTGAAGTCACGGGCAAACAGCGTGACAAGGCTTGGGATCAGTATACAAAGGCAACCAAAAAGCAGGACTGATCTAGTCCTGTTTAAATGATCAAAGCACTCGCCTTCGGGCGAGTGCTTTTTTGTTTGGTAATTTTCAATGATCGATTTTGACCGACTTTTGAATCGACCGGTATCCCGTGTGCTGGGGCAGGTCGCTGTCATCCGCCATAAAACCGGGGAACCATCGACCGTCGAAAAGTTTGATTTCCGGCAGGGCGCGGCGCCCGAAGATGGCGGCGGCGAGGCCGAGTTTCAGGCTTTCGAGTTTACTGGTGGGTTTCGCAAGGAAGAGGCGCCCCAGACAAAGCATGGCGATTTTGTTGACGTTGCCGGGGCGACCTACACGGTTGCGGCGATTGATCCCGATGATACGGGGTGGATCACGGTTGGCCTGATGGCGGGCGAGGTGCGCAATGTCTGAATACTTATCGCGATGGGCATTGATGCAGGCCGTCAAGGATCGGTTGGAAGTCAAGCCGGATCGGCCTGAGATCGTTATTGGTCGGATCAGCGAAATTTCTGCTGAAGGCTTGCCCGCAATTTCGATCTATGCGCCGGTCGACAGCATGGAACCGACGGGGTCGTTCTGGAACTTCAATGCATCGGTCAATCTGAACATTGAAGTGCATTGTCAGGTTGCCGAGGACTGGTGTGCTGCGGCCGAACAAGAGACCCAATCCATCATTACCACCCTGTTTGCCGACGGTTCGTTCCGCAAGCTTTGGAAGAAGCCGCCGTCAATATCCATCAAACAATTCATGAGTGACAAAGGCGGGCCGCTGGTCGGCGAAATTATCACCATGTCGGGCGAATTACTGCGCCCGCGTGTGATTTCAATCGATGCTGGTGAATTGCAGGGCATCGATATCGAGCAAGGAGCGATCGATAATGAAAGTGCAGGTTAATCCGGCCAGCGAGGTCAATGGCCAGCCGTTGCGGGTGATGAACCCGGAAACCGGGAAGTATTTCCCTAACGGTTCGTTCGATTTGACCGAGCGGCAACTTCGCAATCCCAAAATCCTCCGTTTGCTGCCGCCTGTTTCGGCGGGTGGCGTTCCGGGCGGTCTTTTCGGTGATCTGGTCCCTGTTGCCGCCAAGGCCGAGAAAAAAGGGTAAGTCATGGCTATTCCAAATGAGAGCTTTAACGAAATCGCCATTAACGCGCGGGTCGCAGGTAAATACATTGAAACCAGCGGTTCGCGCGTGAATGGGCTGGTTTCAAACCATGTTGCCTTGCTGATCGGTCAAAGTTTGGCTTCTGGTTCCGCAAATGACGCCGAACTATTGCTTGTGCCGGGCACTGGCGCCGCTGCTGGCGAGATGTTCGGCAAGGGGGCGAACCTGGCATTGATGGTCGAGGCGTATCGCCAGAACAATACGACCATGACGCTTTATGCCATTGCACTTCCTGATCTGGTTTCGGGTGTGAAAGCGTCTGTTGCGATGACATTCACCGGCGCCGCAACCGAAAGCCGTGCTTTGGCTGTCTATGTTGCGGGTGTGCGGGTGTTTGTGCCGGTGGTTACCGATGATACGCCCGCTGATGTAGCAGCGTCCGTGGCTGCTGCGATTACTGCATTGCCGAATCTGCCGGTTACGGCGACGGCGACGGCTGGTGTCGTAACTTTCGAAGCAAAAAATGCGGGTGAAATAGGAAACGATATTCGCATTCAGGTTGCATTGCGCGGCGTCATGTCCGGTGAAAAGGTTCCTGCAGGTATTTCCATTGCGGTGCCAAACTCCGGGTTTTTGCAAAACGGTTCGGGAAATCCGGATATTGCTGGCGCACTCGCGGCGATCGGTTCTCAGAAAGTCAACTATGTTGGCTTCCCTTGGACCGATGGCGGCACGCTAGATGCCATTTCAGAGTGGTTTGAGGGGCAGCAAAAAGCAGGCGTCGAAAATGATGTCAAAGGCTTCACGGCGCGTCGAGGCACGGTTAGTGAGTTGTTGACTTTTGGAACGTCGCGCAATGACCGCTTTGTCTCCACCATCGGCACCTATGATGCACCGGGGCCTGCGTGGATGCGTGCTGCCCGGTATCTTGGCCAGATGTCCGGTAAACTGTTCAATCACTCAGCTCGTCCGCTTGCCGGTGTCGAACTGGTCGGCGAAATGGCGCCGCCGGAAAAAAGCCGGTTGGAATACACCGACAAAAACACCCTGATGTTTGCAGGGGTCACGGTCACTGATGAAGGTCGCGATGGCAAGGTGCGCTTGAATATGCCGATCACGATGTATCAGACCAATGAGTTTGGTGACCTTTCCGAAGCGTATTTGCTGGTCAACACGGTTGCGCAGCTTGGGCGGATTCGGGATGAGCTTGCTAGCGTTCTTGATGGTATTCGGATGCAGCGCCCGATTCTTGTCGATGACGGTACGCCAGTCGATGACGGTATTCCGTATGTGACGCCGCGCTCCGTTCGGGCCTCTCTGATTGCCCATTACGATTATATGGTTGGTCTGGGGCTGGTCGAGGATGTTGATGGATTTGCCGAGCGGTTGGAAGTGTCCAAATCACCGACCAACTCCTATCGGCTCAACATGATCTATCGCCCGGACCTTTCGAACCCGCTTTACCTTTTGGCTGCCAAGATCGAGTTCGAACTCGATTTTCGCGATTTCTGATCGGGGGATTGATCAATGACGACAGTTGCAGGGGTCCAGTCCCTTGATGTTGGCGGTGTTTCATATAACACCGCCGATACTGCCACCTATAATCTGGGCGGCAAGCAGCGCGAAAATATCGAAGGCGGCGGCTCCGGCTCGGTCGGCTGGACCGAAAAGGGACGTGCCGCCTTTATCGAGGTGAAGGTTTTCCTTGGTGAAGGGCAATCTGACAAGGACCTTACATCGGTCAAGAAAAGTGAGGTCAAGCTGCATTGCGCCGATCGCACGGTTGTTATGAAGTTCGGAACCGAAATGGGTTCCGGTGACAACGATGCGTCGGATAACAGTCTCACAGCCCGTTTTGTCGGGCCAAGTGCAAGGGTGGTTTCGTGATGTTTGATGGTGATTTCAAACCAGAAGATATCGACCTTGATGGTTATGTCGAAGATGGGAAATTCGGTCGCAAAATCCTGCGGCTTGAGTACCCGGTCGCTGTTAAAGTCGAGGATAGTAGCGGAAAGCGCGAGGAAGCCATCGAGCATATCGAGTTCCGTCGTCCCGTAGGACGTGACCTTGATCTTCTTGAAAAGCTTGATGGTGGTAAATCCGTGATGGCTGGTTCTCGCAAATTCATTGCCGGATTGGTCTTTGGTGATGAACGGGTCACCGAAAAAGCCTTCGAGCAAATGGATGCCGATGACTATTTCCGTTCGATGGCGGTATGTTTCGGTTTTTTCCTAAAGCCTTCCCGGACGACTTCCGATCAGTGATCAAGCTGTTTGTCGCGCGTTTCGGCTGGAAGCCAGCCGAAATTCGCGACATGCCGATTGATGACATTCTCCTTTGTATTGATGCCTATAACGAGGACGCGCAGCGACAGCTTGACGCGTTAAACGGTGTGACTGATGGCTAAGAATTTCGTCGTTAGCATGATCCTGAATGCGCGCGAAACGGTCTCAGGACCGATGCGCCGGGTTCAATCCATGCTGACCGGCATTCGTGCCAAGGCTTCTGCGGTAACGCGAAGCCTTGGCTTCCACAAGATCACCGACGGTTTCCGCCGCCTTGGCACATCATTTGCCGGTCTGGGGCGCCATATCTCGGGGGTGGGTGTCGGGCTTCTGGGGTTGGCCGGGATAGGGTTCGGCGGCGGGGTTCTGGCGTGGCTGCATAGTGGGGCGGGCGAGGCCGATGTGCTTGCCAAGTTTGGCCGCACTGTCGGTATTTCGACCGAACGATTGCAGCAATGGCAGCACGCGGCAAACCAAGCCGCAGGCATGACCAACGAGGAATTGCGCAAAAGCTTCCGTGACCTGGCTAAGAACGTGGGGGACGCCGCCAACGGAATCGGGCGCGCGAAGCCGATCTTTGAGGCGTTGGGTATCCCGCTGCGTGACAATCAGGGCAATGTGCGTGATCTGAACGATCTATTGCCCGAGCTGCAGGCTGCATTTCGCAAGATCGAGAACCCGGCGCTGCGCACGTCAACAGCGATGAAGCTGTTTGGCGAAAGTGGATCGAAAATGTCGCTGCTATTGCAGCAGCCACAAGAGGAAATGAACCGATTGTTCGATGAAATGTCCGATCTTGGCATGATCAGCGATCAGGCGGCGAAGGATACCGAAGCCTATAACGACGCAATGGACAGCTTTGGTAAATCGATTACCGGAGTGCGTAACGGCTTGATGGGCGCTTTAATGCCTGTTTTGACGCCGTTGATTACCAAGATGAAGGAATTCATAATCTCGATCCGCCCGCAGATTGTGGAGCGTTTGGGTACGGCAATCTCGGATGCCGCCAAAACGATGACCGGTTGGTTTACGGCGGCTGAAGATGGAACTACCCCAGCCGGTCAGGCTTTAGAATCCTTCATGCGCAAGATTGAAAACATCATGCGGATGGGAGGGAGTTTTATCGATTTCATCGGCGGGTGGCAAAATGCTCTGATTGCCTTGGGGGCAATCATGGCAGGCCCGCTGATTGCTTCGCTGGTGTCGGTAGGGGCGGCGATTGTAAATCTTGGCGCTGTGATGCTTGCCAATCCGATTATCGCCGCTGTCGCTGCAATCGGCGCAGCGGCTTATGTGATTTACGATAACTGGGATGGGATTGTCAGTTACTTCACCGGCAAGATCGACGCCGTAAGGTCGGCTTTTAAAACCGGGTTCATCGACGGTGTGATGGCCTATATGGCCGAGTTCAATCCGTTTTCATTGCTCTATGACGGGTTTACCGGGCTGGTCAAATACCTGACCGACTTCGATCTTGCGGCCATCATTTCGGAAAAAGTGCGGGCGATGATGTCTGTACTGCCCGATTGGGTGGTTGAAAAGCTAGGTGTTAGCAAGCCTCGCGCGATGACAGAGGAAGAATCGGCAAAGCTCGATAACGGGCCGAAATTCCAGCCCAACGCGGATCCTCGTGCTGATTTCATAAACATGCCGCAGCGTGTTGCGAATGCGCAGGCACAGGCGGGCGCGCGTGCATCGCAGCAAGCGCCAGAGGGTAAGATCGTCGTCGAAATCGTGGGTGATGGTGCTGCCAATGCCCGCGTTCGGCAGTCAAAATCGACCGGTATTGGTTTGGAAACCAGCCTGCGGACAGGGCCAAGTCTTGCGGGTATGGGTGCTGGGTAATTCCAGCATTCCCGCGCCGATGGTGCTTTTCTTTCATTTTGCACCATCGGCGCGGTTTATTTTGGAGATGTGGGTATGACGCATACGCTTACGCTTGATATGATTGATCAGGTTACACCGGTCTACGAACTAGCCGGAGAATTTCCCAAACATCTTGTCGACTTCCTTAAGCAGTCCCCCGAGCTTGCCACCAAGCTTGATGTCCTTCCGGCAAGCGGGACAGCGGATCGAACTCTTGTTGCCAAGTTCTCCGATCTTTTTCTTGAGCGACTTGTTGCAAGCGGGGCAGTCAATGTCGAGGACTTGATCGCGATAGGGATTGTTCATAAGGATTTCTCACTCGGAGTTAATGCAAATGATTAATGCCACGTTATCAGTGAGTGGGCGCGTGTTTCCGGGCAACGGCCTCGTTGGCGAAGGTTGTGCGTGCCTGGCTATTGACGTCCAGGCCCCGCGCTTTGCACCAACCGGGGAACTCATCCGGGTCGAGAAGAACGGTTTCGACGATCACCCCGTCCTTGACGAGCTTTTCTCGGAGTTGCTCGGCCTTGTTGCTCCACTCGGCCCAAGTGCGGGGAAGGACCTTCCCGTCTGACATGATCTTGAGGATTTTGGGATAGTCTTCCTTGCGATACCAAGGAATGCCCATTGCTCTGATCTGATGATATGGAGGTGTCGTCATAAGGATTTCTCACGCTGTGGTTGTGGTGGCGATAGCGTGAGGGATGGTGAGGGGCCTGTCAATAAGCGATAGGTAATATGGTGCCGCGAAAGCGGCACCGCCTCACTGCTTCTTGAGGCGGACGCCGGGGCCTTCGCCGTTCTCGGAGATAAAGATTACGCCTGCGGCTTCGAGGGTGTTTTTGATTGCCACCAGGTTAGGCTTGTTGATGTTTGGTGTGTCGTTGTCTGATGCCTCGGACCTTCTGACAGTCATTAAGCCTACACCTGCCTTTTCGGCTAGGTCCTGAGCGGTGAATTTAACGAGCGCCCGTGCAGCTCTGATCTGTGATCCAGTGATCATTTTTGTACCATGTGATTTTTAATTGACCATAAAAGTTCCAAGTGATACAAAAAATACCACTTGGTACTTCATAGGGCAATCAAATCATGTCTAAAGCAGTCAAATTCGATCCGCCGAAAGGCATTACGGAACTGGATGAAGTTTTCGAAGTCCTCAAAACGGTCGGTGACCGCGATGAGGATAATGTCCTGTCGATCTGGCGGGAGCATCAATTGCGGGTGATCCCGGCTGTTACGTCCGGTGAGCTGGAAAAGAAGTTCGATATTCTTGAAGATTGGGTCGGGCCGGGTAACAAGGGGCTGACCGAGGCTGATTGCTTGCAGGTCTATGCATGGGTTCGGTCGATCCGCAAAGACGCGGTTGCGATGCTGGAAGGGGCAAAGTCATGACCCTGCCGGTATCGTTTGATTTTGAAGGTCAGTCGGTTCGCACTGTCGATATTGAAGGTGCAATCTGGTTTGTTCATGCTGACGTTTGTCAGGTGTTGGAAATGAGGTCCCCTCATAAAGCTGCTGAAAGATTGGATGATGATGAAAAGGGTCGGACTATTATTCCGACCCCCGGTGGAAAACAGGAACTGACCATCATCAACGAAAGCGGTCTTTATTCCCTGATCCTGACCAGCCGCAAGGAAGCGGCGAAACGGTTCAAGAAATGGGTGACCGCCGAGGTGCTGCCAGCCTTGCGCAAGCATGGTCATTATGAAATGCCGGGGATTGTTCCGGTTTCCAGTCGCAAGAATTTGCCGCCATCGGCAATCCCGCGATCGGAACGGCATTATGATCTTGCGCTCGTGCGTGAGGCGCGGGCGACATATGGCGAGGCCGGGGCGCGATATGTATGGGCCAATTCGGCGACGCTGCCGGATATGTCGTGCATGAGTGAACAGGATCGGCTTGATGACCTGGCGCGGATGCGGGCCGAGGATTGTCTGAGGTATCTATTGCGTCATTCGATGGGGCGCGGGGTGCCGGTATCGGAAATGATCGTTTTCGCGCAGTACCGCGATGACGTGAAAATCGCGCTGGAAGAACGGGGGATCAAGGTTTCGCCAAGCCGATATCGCGGCAAGGTGATACTGGCGTCCGATCATCCTTTTTTGAACAAGGTTTATGCGCCCACCGATTGGGCGGGGATTTATCAACGCGTATTGAAAGACCTTCCGGGTGCGCATGTGACGCGCCATTCCCTGACTTTTGCCGATGAAGAAAGTCCGGGTGTGGTCGTGCCACTTGTCATCGTCAACAATGTCGGAGGGTTTTAAGGGTGATGTATGCTTTCCATGTCTTATGCCGACAATGTCGATCAGATCATCGCCAATTTGACCCGTCTTGAAAAGGAACAGGTTCCGTTTGCCTTATCCAAGGCGATCAACCGGGTGACATTCGAAGCGCGGGACGAGGTGCTTGCGAAGATGGATCGACGTTTTACGATCCGCGAGAATTCCTTAAAGGCCAAGGGTGGTGGTCGCCGCGCATTATTCGTGAATGCCAGCAACAAAAAACAGTCTTCCATCCGGGCCGAGATAGGGACGCCATTCTGGTTTATGGAGGATCAGGAAGAGGGCGGTACCCGTACTGGTAAATCCGGGCAGGGTGCTTGGTTGCCGGGGTCGGGGGCGCGCACGCGCAAATCCAAAGAAGGCAAGGTTACATCGCGTTTTAAAAAGGCCAAGGTGCGCAAAATGATTGCGTCTACCGGGGCCTATCCGAAGGGGCGGCGTTCTAAGAAGAATCCGAAAGCCTACGCAAAACAGCAGCCTTTCATCGCAACGATGAAAAGTGGCAAGCGTGGGGTGTTTATTCGCCAGAAGCGAAACAGTCGGTTGCCGATATCATTGTTGTGGACGGTAACTAAATCGTTCCGCGTCGCACCGCGTTGGCGGTTTCGCGAAATGATCGAGGGGCTTAGCGAGAAAAAGCTCGCGGCGTATTTCATTGCGGACATGCAGGAAGCGTTGCGGACATCGCGCAGTGGGTCAAAGCAAAGCCGATACCTTGAATATCTTATCGGGCAGCGTGATTTGCGGGCCGGTGAAAGGTTGCTTCCGGTGTCGCAGCTTGGTGCCGGGTCGCTTTCGGGAAATACGCTGGATCAGTTAAGCCAGGTATCGCGCGGTTTGCCGGGGATTTAACAATATGGCTTTTGAGGATGAAGTGCGGGACGGGCTGTGGCGCAGTGCGCCCATGATTGTCCGCTCGGTGCGTCGTTCGTCCGGGCGTCGTGGCCCCACAGTGGAACGTCCGAACCGGGATGATGCAGACACACAGGACCTTGGTCGTAAGGTCCGGACATTCAATGTCGACTGTTTTGTTCTGACCATTGATGGATTTGCCGCGCGCGATCAATTGATTGCCGCGCTTGAAAAAGAGGGGCCAGGAACCTTTGTGGACCCGTTCGGCGGCCTGACTTCCGAGCGATGGGTAAAGGTCGCTGACTACGACGTTTCCAACAGTTTCGCGGCTGAAGGTGTTGCCAATTTCTCGATCGTCTTTGAGGAAGTTGGCGAGAATGCGGAGCGTGGGTTCACACCGGGGCGCGTTTCCAATGTCTATCAGCTCGGCGTGCAATCCTCGGCGTTGTCATCTGCAGCGAGTGCCGCCTTCGTCAACAGTTATATCACGGATGGCATGCCGGGATTTGTCCGCGAAGCGGGGGCTGATGTCATTGGCACGCTGACGGATCAGGTCGGTGGGCAGCTTTTTACGGCGATCGGGGTTGATGCTTCGATGTCGGATGCGATCGACGGGATCGGAGCGGTCGGATTAACCGCCCTGACCGGGGGGGGTGTCGATATTGCGAGTGGTATTTCTTCTGGCTTTGCGTTGCTTTCGTCCTCGGTTCCTGACGCCGCGGAAGGTGTGAACGGTTTTCTTTCCCTGTCTGCATTTGAAGCGGCGGGTGTCGATGTTCCAGTATCGACCGCAACCCGGCAGGTCGAGGCGGTCAATCGCACGGCGCTTGGGGCGTTGATCCGGCGAACGGCGATTTCGGCAGCGGCGGAGCTTCTGCCGAACTATACGTTCGTTTCATATGATCAGGCGGCTGAAATAACCGGCCAGTTTCTTGATGTCATCGACCGGGAAATGGATCGGGCGGGCGGTAATGTCCCCGGTGAAAGTGACGCCGGTGTGTTTTCTGCCCTGTCGTCGGTTCGAACGTCTGTGGTTGATTACACGCGCGAAGCCGGGGCGGGCAAGGCTAAGACGATCAGCGACATGCCTTGGTTAACCGAGGCGTCGGTTGTGACGGCCCATCGCCTTTATGGTGATGCGCGCCGTGCACCTGAAATCGTTAAGCGCAACGGTATTGCGCATCCGAATATGGTCGCGTCTTGGGCGCCGATTGAGGTTCTTGATGATTGATGCACCTGAAGTCGAGCTGGATGGCAAGATTTACGATGACTGGCAGAAATGCTCGTTCAATTTTTCGATCAGCGATATCGCCAATTCCTTTGCCTTGACTACCCCGGACTTCACGCCGGATCACGGCGAAGATATGGCTGTAAAGGCGCGGTTTGGGGATCATGAATTGCTTACGGGTTGGCTTGAGGAAGTCGACAATTCGACTGTGCCCGATCAGGAAGGAACGCGACTGAGCGGGCGATCAAAGGCGGGTGATCTGGTCGATTGTTCGGCGATCGTGCCGGGTGGGGAGTATCATAACCTTTCACTGCTTGAGGCTTGTGTCGATCTTTGCAATCCATTTGGTATCGCGGTGTCGGCGTTGGTCGATGTCGGTGATCGGTTTGACCGGATCAAGATCGAACAAGGCGAGGAAGTCGGGCAGGTGATCGACCGGATATGCCGGGAACGAGGCCTGATGGCATGGTCGGTGGGTTCCGGCGATATCGTTCTTGGTCGTCCGGGGTTCGCGAGAGCGCAAACGGATCTTCGCTATCGATATACGGGGTCCGGTCAGCTTCAAAGCGATAACAATATTGTCGAGCTGTCGGCCAAACTGACCAAAGCCAATCGGCATTCGAAGCTGATCATGCGGTCGCAGGGGCAAACAAGTGATGATGATTTTGGTATTGCCGCCGCCCAGTCCGAGGCCGCGGCGGTCGATGACGCGGTTCGTCGGTATCGACCCAAGGTCCTGACAAGCGATGGGGCAGGGTCGTCCGATCAGCTTCGCCAGCGTGTTAATTGGGAAATGGCACGCCGGATCGGTAAATCAACCGCCATCACCTATCAGTGCGAGGGCTGGCAACAGGTCCCGGGCGGGGATATCTGGCGCCCCGGGTTGCTGGTTGCCGTCGAAGATCAGAAAAACAAGATCGCCGAGGAAATGCTGATCGTTTCTGTCGGGCTGACGCTTGATGAAGACAAGGGCGGTTATCGCACCTCCCTGTCGGTCGAGCCGCCCGCCGCGTGGGTGCCCAAGCCGATCTTTGCAAAGGCTGATGGTGATGCGCAATACGCGGCCCTTCGTCGCGCTGTAAGGGGGTAGGGCAATGTCAGATGGCTTGTTTCAGCGTCTCTCGCGTCGCGTGGAAAATATGATCTTCCGGGCAGTGGTTCGTTACGCCAAGTCGACCAGTCAGGGCGGGGCAATTTCCGCGCAATTGGCGGGGCGTTCAGGCGATACGCTCGATGGTGTTGTGGTGTTTGAGGGGTATGGTTTTAGCCATATTCCGCTTCCGGTTGATGCCAATGGGCGCGGCGCTGAAACCATTGTGTTTCAGTTGGAACGAAACCTTGCGGTTGCGATCCCGCCCATGGACCGCCGCCATCGGGCGAAGTCCGGGGCTGTAATTCCGGGTGAGGTCAGTATCTATGATGATCAGGGACAGCGGATAACACTGAAACGCGGCAAAAAAATCGTCATTGACGGGGCGGATTTCCTTGATGCGCTGATTGCGACAAAGGTGCTGGTCAATTGCCCGGATGTTGAATTCACCGGCAATGTAAAGATCGGCGGCAACCTTGAGGTGGTCGGTCAAGCTACCGTTGGCGGCGATATCACCGATCAGGCGGGGTCTGGCAACACGCGAACCGTTGCCGGTATGCGTGAAGTCTATAACGGCCATGAACACCCTGAAAACGATAATAACGGCCCTACCGACCCGCCAAATCAGGGGATGTAAGAATGTCGAATTTATACACCGACATGGCGCTCCGCTATGACGCGGAACGTCGCCGGTTTGATCTGTCCTTGATTGGCGGTCAAATGCCGTCGCTCCAGACAGATCATGGATTGGAGACGGCGGTAACCGCGTCGCTTTTTACGGACCGGCGCGCGCGCGAGGATGATGCTTTGCCCGATGGGTCTGATCGCCGGGGCTTTTGGGGGGAGGCTTGGCCCGCCGTTGGTGGGGTCAGGATGGGCTCGCGCCTGTGGCTTCTGGATCGCGAGATCATCACAAGCGAAACGGTCGCGCGTGTGCGCGAATACGGGACGGAGGCCTTGCAATGGCTGACGCAATTAGGTGTAGCGCAGTCCGCGACGTTTGACGCGGTTCGCGATCGCGCGGCGGGGCGTTGGGTGATTTCAGGTCATGCGCTCATAAAGCGGCCCGCCGGGCAGATTTTCGAGCGGCGTTTTGCTGACCTTTGGGATTGGATGGATCGAAATTCATGAGCAAGTTGACCGGGTTTGATGTTCCGACCTTTGAAGCCCTGCGCGGTCAGTCCGGGGCACATTACGAGGCGCGACTGGGGCAGGGTGTGACGCTCGGTCAGGGGCCGATTGCGGTTATGCCCTATATCGACGGCATGCTCGCAAATGGTGCATATGGTTACCTTGATCATACCGCCTCACAGACGATGGTTCTATGGGCGGTTGGTGACAATCTTGACGGTCACGGCTTTACATATGATGTGAAGCGCATCCCGGCTTCGCGTGCGAGCGGTGCGATCGCTTTTTCTGGCGTGGCCGGGGCGGGTATTGACGCCAATCAGGTGCTTCGGGATTCGGCTGGTGTCGAGTTCAAGGTGATTGCCGGTGTGGTTCTGGATGAAGTCGGTCAGGCGGTCGCCAATGTAAAGGCTTCTGTCCCGGGCGCATCGGGAAACCTTGCCGCTGGCACAAGCCTTACGCTGACGTCGCCGGTTGATGGTGTCGACCCGGTCGCAATTGTCGAGGCAGGTGGTTTCGCGGGTGGTGCGGACAAGGAGAAGGACGGTCGCCCGGGTATTGCCGAGCACTATCGTGGGCGAATTCTCGACGAAATAGCCCAGCCGCCGCATGGTGGCAGTCAGAGTGATTATGAGAAATGGGCGAAGGAAGTCCCCGGTGTAACCCGTGTTTGGGTAACGCGCCGCGAAATGGGCATGGGGACGGTCACGGTTCGCTTCATGATGGATGTTTTGCGCGCATCCAATGGGGGCATTCCGACTGCGGCGGATGTGGCGCTGGTGCAATCCTACATTGATGCGCGGCGTCCATTGAATGCCGATGTGTATGTTGTGGCACCTATTCCCAAAGCGCTGGGTATTACAATAACGGGTCTTAACCCCGATACGCCAGCGGTTCGGTCCTCGATCAACGCCGAACTTGGCGACATGCTTTATCGGCGGGGTGAGCCGGGGGTGACCTTGAGCCGAAGCTGGATCACCGAGGCAATTGCAGTTGCTGCCGGTGAAAGCCGCCACAAGGTTACAGTGCCAGCCGATGATGTTGAACATACGATCGGGCAGATTCCGGTCCTCGGGGTGGTCAATTATGCTTGATGAACGGCTTGACGCCTATGTGGACATTGTTGCGTCTGCCATGCCGCCCGGTGCGGCGTGGCAGGGGTTTCGTGATTATGACGGGGTTGGCCGGGATTTCCTGCGTGCCAAGTGTTCGACATGGGTTGAAGTTGATCTGGCCGCTGACCGCTTGGTCATTGAAAGCCAGCCTGCGCGCGCCATCGAAATGCTGGCAGATCACGAAACGCAGGTCGGCCTGCCCGATTGTTGTTTTCAAACGGCAGGTTTGCCGATTGAGGATCGTCGCGCGGCGGTTCTGACACGCTATCGGGCGCGTGGGGGGCAACGGCCCGGGTACTTTATCGGGCTTGCCGAAACCCTCGGATATCAGACCGCAATTGTCGAATATCGTCCGTTCATGGTTGGCATAAGCCAGGTGGGCGGTGCGAACACATCTGGCAACGATGACAGCGTTCGTTATGACATGCTCGGCGCGACTGCTGATATGCGGGCGTGGTGGCGCATGCGGGTGCTGGGTCCGCGCGTGACGTGGTTCCGGGTGGGTGTCTCGACATTGGGGCAGGACCCGCTTGCGCGAATATCGCGAGCCGAAGATTTGGAATGTCTCTTGGGTCGGTACATGCCGGCCCAATCTTTTTTGACCATGGCTTATGAAGGTGAGTGATGCAGTATCAGCCGCCAGTGAATGGTAATCTTTCTGATCCGGACCGTCCTTATGTCAATCCGCAGCCTGAAAACGGCATTGAAGGATCAATCCCGCCTGCGGAATCAATCGAACATTCGATGCGCGAGATCGTCAACACGATCAACTATTACCTCGGCACGGTTGAAAATCCGCTACCGGCGACCGAGGCAGACCTTCAGCAGTTGCGCAAGGCGATCCAGCAGGCGGTCACGGATGGCACGAGCGATGCCTTGCGTCGCACTGTATCGGCGACCCTTGGTGCTGGTTTCTGGACCACGCCGGTCGCGGCAACGGTTGCTGCCGGTGATGTGTCGTTCGATCCGGCCCTTGGCAACCGCTTCACCCTGACCGCGACCGAGGCCCTGACGATCACGCCCCCGGACCCGATGCCTGCCGGTGGATCGGCGCGGCTGGAACTGACAATGGATGCCATCGGCAATCACGGGATTGCGTGGGGCCCGGAATTCCGCATCAACAACGGTGCGATCAGCAGTGAGCCGAACGCGGTCAACCTGATCCATATGGAATTTTCCGGTGCCGTGATTGACGTGCATATCACCCAGCGGGCGGAGGCGTGATCAATGTCGATCCTTTTTGACAACCCGCCGCCTGCCATCGGCTGTGGCGATCCCGGCGATCCGATTGATTTTGCCTGCCTGTTTAATGCTTCATCGGCGACACCTGCCTATTTGCGTCGCGCGCCCGGCACCGCATCGCCGATCTATAAAATCGCAATTTCGGTGTGGGCCAAAACTGTTTCTGTCGGCGGTTCTGTCGGGCCGTTTCTCACCGCAGGGCTTTCCCCTGCCGCTTCACAATGGGTCATGTCAAACAACATCGGGCGGGGTGATGGCGGCACCACCAATACAGCATCAATTGCACCATCGCATCGTGACCCGGCAGGTTGGGGCCACTACCTGATCAAGGCGAACGTAACGCCTGGAACCGCACTTGCTGACCGTGCAGCTTTCACGGCGAACGGGGTCACATTCACTCTCGCGTCGAACCTGATGGATGATGGCGTAGCATTGCGGCTTCTTGACCCGCAATACTGGCAGGCTATCGGCGCAAATTTGAATTCAAGCGGTTCCCTGATTGATGCGAACCAAAGCGTCTATGTCTCAGAGTTTATCGCGATTACGGGTGATGCTGTCGATGCCGTATCCGCTTCCGATTTCGGCTACTTCAATTCTGATGGGGATTGGGTGCCTAAAGCCTTTTACGGCAAGGGGCTTGGTGCGGCTGTTTATGGAGCCAACGGTTGCCACCTCGATTTCGGTGATGCGCTGGACCTTGGAAAAGACGTTTCTGGCAATGGCAACCATTTCACAGCCGTTGGCCTGACGGACGATAATCAGTTCACGGATACCCCGACGAACAATTTCGCCGTTGGCAACCCGCTGGATGCGCCCACGCCAGCCGGGAGGATTTTGTCGGAAGGTAACACAGCGTGGCAGCCCGCGCATAATCCGGGTGAAGGGCATATTGCCGCATCCATGCTAATCCCGGCTGGAAAATACTACTGGGAGGTTCTGGTCGAGACTGGCGCACCATTCTCACCCAGCACCATTGTTCCAGCTATCGGTTTCGCACATCGTTCTGTGGCTGTTAACGAAGCTAATGGGGCTGCCAATGGGCTTTTCCACTATCATTCTAATGGCAATCTTGTTGCCAATCCATGGGGCACCGACAGTGGGTATCCGTCGTGGACTGTTGATGATGTTGTCTCGGTTGCGATTGACCGGGAAACCGGGGATTGCTGGTTTGCCAAAAACGGGGTCTGGATTTCCGGTGATCCGGTGGCTGGTACCGATCCGGCCTTTACCATCCCGGCAGACTGGCTTGACGGATTGCGGGCGTCTGTGCAGGACAGTTCGGCAAGCGGTGCGATCAAAGCAAAGGTCAATTTCGGTCAGTTCGCCTTTGACTATCCGGTGCCGGATGGCTTTCGGACGTTATCCACATCGGGTATGCCATGCCCGGCCATTCTGAACCCGGATGATTATGTCACCGTCCGCAAGGTCGGCGATACTACGCCCTTGCCGTGGAACCCGCTGGTTCATAAAACCCTGATGACGGTTAAGGACCGTGACAGCACCGCAAGTTGGCGGGCCTGCGATACCTTGTTGGGCGATGGCAAGGCGTGGGCACCGGACGTTTCCGGGTTGGAAATCAGCGAGGGTTCAAACGGTGTCACATGGACGCCAACCGGGCCGACATTCGGGGCCGCAGCCGAGTATGCGGGCAACCGCATTGCGACCTTCTGGCGGGCCAGCCCGAAAGCCGGGTTTGATTTCGTGGACGTCATTTCAGATGCGGGCGGTGCGCCGACTAGCTTCACACACCTTGCCGGTGGTTTGATTGACCGTGCATGGGTTGTGCCTTTGGATGGTGGGCCTGTTCGTGTTTTCCATCGTGCCGCCCTTGGTTCCGATAAATATCTGATCCTGTCATCCGATGGGGCTGCGCAAACGAGCGTGGGGTGGTTCGGCTCCGATGCCGCGAGTGCCACCGTCAAGTTTCCGACCAATGGCGCACGCTACCGTGTTTACCTATGGCGGGCTGTAGCACAGTTCTCGGCCTTCCCTGCACATGTCGGCAACGGCAACCCGAATGGCAAGTTCATCCCGCTCGATTTCTTGCCACGCTTTGCCGAAATCAAAAACACAGCAGGTACGTATCACTGGAATATACGCACTACCGATCAGAACCCCGGCAACCCGGTGGATATCCAATTGGCGTGGTCTTCCAGTGCGACGGAAACACCGCCCGGTAGTGGCTTTCAAGACTTCGTTTCGAACGGCATCACGATCCGTAATACCGAGGGCACGGAAAACCTCAACGGGGTTCTGTATGCGAATGCAATCTTTGCGCAAACCCCCGGCAAATTCGCGCGTGCGCGATAATTCAGGAGACAGACCATGACTGCGCTTTATGCGATTTGTGACGATCAGTGGGCTTTGGTCCGCACGGCCAGCAGCCCGATGGGGCTTAGGGCCGAGACCGGCAAAACCTATTCCAATGCCGCCTTGGCATCGGTCGAGGATTTGCGGGAGAACTTCGTGCTGGTGATTGATCAGGGCACCAAGACCGATCAAGAATGGCAGACGGTTATCGGTAATCCGGCTGTCGTGATCGATGGCGATCCGGAAGAACCGGAAACCATGACGGCGACGCTGCAATACACCACGCAGCCGATCAGCCTTGAGGCAGCGAAGGCGAAGCTGAAAGAGCGGGCCAAGAATTGCAAATTTGAACGCATGGATGCTGGTGTCGAGTTCGAGCTTGGTGGCACGACATACATTGCCCAGACCGACAGTGAAAGCCGGTCGCTCCTGATGGCCGTTTACTTCAATGCTCTTGCGGGTGGCCTGCCTGACGGACGCAATTGGCGGTTCCGCGACAATTCCTATCCGCTTCTGACCAGTGCGGAAATTATTGCGTTGGGCGAAGCTGTCAACGTGATGGTTGCCGCCTGTTTCGACCAGCAGGCCGCGCATGATGCGGCGATTGATGCACTGCCCGATCTGGATGCCTGCAAGGGATACAATTGTTCCCTCGGGTATCCGGCGGGTCCTGCTATTCCTGAAACCGTAACGGAGTAATAGCCAATGATTTTGACCATGTTGGCGGTGCTAATGTCCGCCATTCTCTATCGCATGCCGCGCGGCGGCGGCTTGGGGGTGGGGAAATCCACCGAGGGGGCTTTGATCTGGGCCGGGGTGTCCGCTGGTATTTTCTGTGCGGCGCTTTCTGTTCCTTGGTGGTTCGCACCCATTGTGGCGGCGCTTCTGATGCTGGGCGAGGCACCCGGCTGGTCGCAATGGTGGCCCGGAGCGGCGCGGGCAAGTGTGTGGCGGCTTTCGATGCGCGGTTTGTTGCTTCTTAATCCCCTGATGGGGCCGATTTATTTCGGGTGTCACCGGTATCGGTCCCGGTTGCCCGTTTGGGGAAAGTTCCTTGATGGCTGGACGTCCTATGCCGAGCTGCTATCTGGATTTGTTACGGCCTGCAGCTATGTGTTCATGACCTGGCTTATTGCCCGCTGGTTTATGTAAGTCAGCCAAATACACGCCCGTTTCAGTAGGTCGCCAATCGGCGGCTTTTTTTATGCCTGAATGGTAGGGGGTGCCGGCATGGACAAGCCGCCGCACGAGTTTGAGCCGCAATGGCTCGTGGCGTTAAAGCTTTGGTGGCCAGTAGCGGGGCTAACGATTTACGCCCGCATTCTTTGGCATCGGAACCTTGTTGCGAAAGGGTTTCGGCGTTTTTGGGGGCGAGAGCTTCTGTGGGAGCTGGTCACCGCGGGGTTCTGTTTCGCCATTTCAATGGGGATCGCCGATTACTTCGATCTCAGCATAACCGGCGCTTGTGCGGTCGGCACCTTCATCGGGTGGCTCGGTCCAAAGGGGCTGCAAGCCTTTCTGTTGGGCGCAATCAAATCAGGAAATTCGAAAGGGGTCTGACATGGATCAGATTGCATATGTGGCGCCGTCCATTGCGGCGTCATCGGTCGTTCAACTCGTTCTGGCGCTGATCGCGTTTGTCATCGTGCGCTGGGTTCTTAAGTGGCTCGACCGGATCATTGATTTTGATTTCAAGGGGTGGATTTCCAATGCGAATGACAATGCTGTGTCTCGTTATCTTGGTTACCGGATTCTGGCCGTCTGCATCTTGGTCGGGCTTATTGTTTCCGGATCGCTTTGACCATGACTTTCGCCAGCACGCCGGTCGCTATTTGCCCGGTGTCGATTGGCGGTTGCTGAAAGCGCAATGCTATCAGGAAAGTCTATTGCGCCCGGATGCGGTGTCGCCGGTCGGTGCGCAGGGGCTTTGCCAATTTATGCCCGGGACGTGGCGACAGGTTTCCGGGCAGATCGATCTGCCGCCCAATGCGTCGGCCTTTATGCCGCAGCTCTCGATCAGGGCTGCGGCTTTTTATATGGCGGGGCTTCGCGGGCAGTGGTCGGCAAAGCGGCCTGAGTGGGATCGGCATAGCCTGGCACTGGCCAGTTACAATGCCGGTCTGGGGCATCTTCTTTCGGCGCAGCGCGCATGTGGTGGCCCGTCGCTCTATCCGGAAATCATCGCATGTCTGCCTGCCATAACCGGGCGGCATTCAAAGGAAACCATCACCTATGTTGACCGCATATGGGGCTGGTATAGGCAAATGGTCGGGGGTGGATGATGCGAAATATCTTCAAGCTAGTCACTGGCGCCATCACGGGCGGCGGCATGATCTGGTGGATTGCTGGTGGGGTGGCGTTGCTTGTCGCGATTATCGGTGTGCAAACGATCCGTCTTGATGGCGCGCAGGCGCGGATCGAGGCGGAGCAAATGCGGTCGGTGCGATGGCGCGACGCCAGTATCGAAAACATGGAAACGATCAATCGGTTGCGGTTGGCCAGTGCCCGGATCGAGCGGGCGTTATCAGAAGAACGCGACCGGCGATCCGGGGCGGAAGCCCGGTATCGCACTTTGATGGAGGGGGTGAATGATGCGCCGAATGATGGTTGTGTCGGGCCTGCTGTGCGCGGGCTTTTTGACCGCTTGCGGGACGACGCCGGAACCGATCCGGACAACGGAATATATCGAGGCGACGGTGCCGGGGGAATTGACCGCGTGCAAACCCGTTCCGGCGATCCCTGATCCGCCGGTTACCGATAAAAAGGTTGGCCGGTATATCGTTGATCTGATCGATGCGCATGATGATTGCTATGGCAAAAACCGTACAATTGGTGAGTTGTTCGGTCCGGAACAATGACGCGGATCTGATGCGACCGGTTGATGACCGACCGAAACAAGGAAGCCTGTTCTAGGCTTCCTATTTCCAATCACGCCCAATAGATACCCTCGTTACGTGCGGGGGTCGGGTCGTTGCACCGACCCGAGCCGGGATGCGTCAACATCCCACGGACAAGCCGCCCCGCGCTGCCGTCGACGGCGGGCGGGACAGTACAGGTAAATCATTAACAAATGAAAGAAGTAATCCGTTGTGAACCGCCAGCCCCTTGGCTCGGCGGTAAAAGTCGTTTGGCTAACCGTATTGTCGATTTGATCGAGGGGATCGATCACGACGTTTATCTAGAGCCGTTTATCGGGATGGGCGGGGTATTTTTCCGGCGCCGACGGTCGGTAAAATGCGAGGTGATAAACGACTTTAATGGTGATGTCGCGAATCTGTTCCGGCAATTGCGTCGTCACCATAAAACCGTTCTAGATGAAGCCCGATTCCTTTTGGGATCGCGCGAAGAGTTCGAGCGGTTCAAGCAGCAACGCCCGGATTTGATGACCGAGATAGAGCGTGCGGTGCGGTTTCTTTACCTGCAACATCAAGCCTTTGGTGGCAAGCCGTCCGGGCAGAATTTCGGGGTAGACCGTGAGCGTGGATCACGTTTCTCGATCGAGAAAATTGAAAGCAATATCGAGCGGATTCGACAGCGCCTGTCATCGGTGATCATAGAAAATCTGGATTTTATCGAGGTGATTGATCGATACGATGGCGGGCGGGCTTTGGTTTATCTCGACCCGCCTTATTATGGCGGTGAAGGTGACTATGGAAAGGCTTTGTTCTCCCGATCGCGATTTGTCGATCTGGCTGCTCGTCTTTCCCGGTTGGCCGGCACATTTATTCTGTCGATTAATGATGTCCCTGCCATTCGGGAAATCTTCGGTGATTTCGCCATGCTGGAAGTGCAAACCAAATACACCATTCAGGGAGGCGAGGCGAAGAACGTCGGGGAACTATTGATTTCCAACTCTGAGGGGCCTTGGTCGGGGCTCAGAAAACTCTAATTTGACATTGTTCGGGCGGTAGTATGGGATCGCTGCCGCCCGCGATCTTCTACTTATTTGGATGGGACAGTCTTGCTGCGATCGCATCCGCAATGATCTGCTGGTTCTGTCGCTGCGCGTCAATTTTCCGGTGGGCATAGCGGAGCGTAGTATCAATTTTCGAGTGGCCCAGAAGCTTCTGGATCATTTCGATTTCGACTTTGTGATCCACGCCTGCGGTCGCGAAAACGTGGCGCAGGTCCCTGATTGTCAAATCCTCTATGCGCGCCATTTCCTTGATCTTACCCCAAGCTTTCTTAGGGTTGATCATATGCCGGTGCAAAATCGTTCCGTCCGGGTTGGTTCCGGGTTTGCCCGGGATAAGCCAAGGGTTATCCCTCCAGTCGGGGTGTTCCAGCCGATCTTTGATGATCAGCATGGCGTAATCGTTAAGGATGATATCCTT
This sequence comes from Thalassospira sp. MBR-102, assembly GCF_040549275.1. Classification (NCBI taxonomy): domain Bacteria; kingdom Pseudomonadati; phylum Pseudomonadota; class Alphaproteobacteria; order Rhodospirillales; family Thalassospiraceae; genus Thalassospira; species Thalassospira sp. MBR-102. The sequence goes on along the minus strand of NZ_JBEPTC010000011.1, from coordinate 52,101 downwards.
TTTCTTTCGGCGGGTGCTTTTCCGTGTAGTAGCGGTTTTGTGATCCCCGATTGTCAGGATTTGGCGAATCGGGTCAATCTGGTCCAGTCTGGCGGTCATAATTTCATTGCGGCGTGTGCCCGTGAATATAACCAATCGAACCAGCCAGCAGATAGCAACATTTCCGATCTGGTATCGTTCATACTCGTCAAGCGCCTTTGCCAGCGCGCCCCATTCCCAATCGGCCAAATCTCTTTCCCTGCCTTCTTCCGGATCGGCCTGCACAAACCTGCAGGGATTAGACCCGTCGGGGCGCATTTTCCATAGCTCGGCAAGGTTAAACATTTTGCTCATGCACGACAGGGCGCGGTTTCCATTGACGGTGTATTTTTCTTGCATGTCGCGGTGAAGTCGAAAGATGTGATCATAGTCGACTTCATCGACGGCCATCTTGCCGATCGCGGGCAGGATATGCTTTTGTAGCAATATCCGGTCATTCTCGCGGGATTGGCCTTCCTTGCGTTTTACATCGACGTGATCGGCCAGGTATCGCTCGGCCAGATCGCTGACTGTGGCTTTATGCTCGGGCATGCGTGCTGCTTGCCGCTGCTGTGACGGGTCGCCGCCTTGGTGCACAATGGCCAGCCATTCTTCGGCCTGCTTGCGCGCCGATGGGACCTTGAATGGTCCAAAATTTCCGATTTTCGGTTTGCGTTGTTTGCCGGTTTGGGTCCGGTAAAACAGCCCGAAGCTTTTGCCTCCGGTCTTTGTTATCTTCAAAAACAGCCCCGGAACCTGTGTGTCCCAAATAATTAGATCGCCTTCGGGGGATGGGGTTGTGTCTTTGCAAAGCGTATTTGTGAGCGAAATTTTTAAGGAGGGCATGGGCGTGTCCGAGCTGTCAGGTAGCAGATAGGTAGCAACATTTGCAGAATATACCTGAAAACTCCAAGAACTATTTCGCCGATGATTGTGAAATTTGGTTAGGAAATGCAAGGGTTAAAGGGTTGTTTGTCCTGATATTGGTAAAGTCTAATGTCTGCCGGAATAGTAGAGATTAAAGATTGTGGCTCTGGGGGCCGTGGGTTCAAGTCCCATCACTCGCCCCATGTGAAAAGGTCAGGCAAAAATGCCTGGCCTTTTGTCTTTCGGGCCGCTTTCCAATTCCAAAACCGGGACTGATCTGCTAGTTAGCCTGTGCGCTCGCGCCCATTCGTTTGTACCGGTTCCGAGGAGGTCGCCCCCATGTCCGCAAATTCAGCAAATCGCATTACCCTTCGCCGTCCCGATGACTGGCATTTGCATCTGCGAGATGGCGCGATGCTTGAAGGGGTTATTGGCGAAACCAGCGAACATTTTGCGCGCGCGATCATTATGCCGAACCTTGTGCCGCCGGTGGTCAAGACCGAGGATGCGATTGCCTATCGTGACCGGATTAACGCGGTCATCCCGCAGGGGCACGATTTTACGCCATTGATGACGCTTTACCTGACCGAAGGGACCAATCCCGATGATGTCGAGGAAGGCTACAAGTCTGGTGTGATTACCGCACTGAAGCTGTATCCGGCCGGGGCAACGACCAATTCGGCAAGTGGTGTGCGCGATTTCGACAAGGCGATGCCGGTGCTGGAGCGCATGGCAAGTCTTGGTATTCCGCTTTGCGTGCACGGTGAAGTCACCGATCCTGAGATTGATATTTTCGACCGCGAGGCCGTGTTCATCGACCGCGTTCTTGATCCGCTGCGTAAGCGTTTGCCGGAATTGCGTGTGATCATGGAGCATATCACCACCGAAGACGGTGTCGAATATGTCAAAGCCAATGACAGGAACCTTGGCGCGACCATCACGACCCATCACCTGATCATCAACCGCAATGCCATTCTGGTCGGCGGCATTCATCCGCATTTCTATTGCCTGCCGGTGGCGAAGCGTGAAAAACATCGCCTCGCACTCCGCAAGGCAGCAACCAGCGGTGATGTCCGTTTCTTCCTGGGTACTGACTCGGCCCCGCATACCGATGACCGCAAGGAAAGTGCATGCGGCTGTGCCGGTATCTTTACCGCCAATAATACTGTCCAACTTCTGGCACATGTGTTCGAGGAAGAAGGGGCGTTGGACAAGCTTGAAGGCTTTGCATCCATCAATGGCCCGCAATTCTATGGTTTGCCGCTGAATGCCGACAAGATCACGCTGGAAAAGCGCAGCGAGGCGGCAACTTTCCCGGCCAGAATTGAAACCGGTGAGGGCCCAGTCACGGTGTTTGATCCGGGCTTCCCGATTTACTGGCACTATGCCGGTTAGGTTTGCGTCGATCATGTTCAAAAGGGGCTTGTTATGCAGGCCCCTTTTTTGTGGCTTCTACGGTGATGGTCAGCCCGTGATATCAATATTGGCTGGTGCCGCGCTCAGCCCTAATGTCATGCGATAGCTTTCGGCTGCCGCAATAGCCTGTGTTGCGATCATCGCACTGATGTTGCGTGACGCACCCTTTGCAACATTGAAATCGGCCGATGATGTGCCGGGCATAGAGGCGGCCCGCGATATGGCGGCCTGATTGGCAATCGCTGCAATCCCGTCAAGGCCCTGAAGCGGATGGATGCTGACCTTGCCGCCCGTGGCATAAAGCCGCCCGTCGGGACCGGCGGTATAGCTGTAACTGATCATACCGGCATTCGCACCAGCAAGGGTCTGATGGCTTTCTTCCTCGGTCCTGACGTTGGCGTCACGCGTCTGCAATTCCCGAACAATGTCGCGTTCCCGGTCCGTCAAAAGGGCGGGATTGCTTGTTGGCAGACGTGCACTTTCCGGTGTTGTTTCGCGTACTTCGCGTTGTTGCGCGGTGCTGCCCCGGATGTCGGGTACGGACGCACCGGGCAGGGCGCGAGGATCAAGTTGTTGAATAATCGTAACAATTGATGCTGCACTGTTAACCGGTGTGGAGGGGGCGTTTGGCACCGGATCGGATAGCTGTGTTGTGGTGCTCGCATTGCCAATCGGTCGGATTGACACGGCAGCGGGCCTTAAAGGTGTTGTAACAGAGCCCCCCTCAGCAGAACCTGATCCTGCCGATTGTTGCCCGGCACCGGGAAGAGCACGAGTGGCAATGACTTGCCCAAGTTGCCCACCACTGCCAGGAATAAGCTGAATTGCACCATCCTGTGTCATGGGGGCATTATATATCAACTTATGGTTAAGTGTATATGATTGGCATCACTGCAATCACGGCAGTTTGATGTGATCTTGAATTGCTGATCGATCATAGAATTCAGGAACGCAATCGATATGGTGTAGGGGAAGTAGCCGTTTGAAACATCTGCTTATGCCTGTTTTGATCATGCTTTGGGTGATAGTGTCGGTACCTGCAATTGCCGCACCTGATGCTGATCTATGGCCCGATTGGCAGGCGCATGATGATTCGAACGACGCCATCATTGATCATTCTGTCTGGCAGACGATCCTTGACCATCATCTGGTGGTGGTTTCGTCTGGCGTCACGGCATTTGATTATGCAGGTGCCAAATCTTCAAGCCTTACGCATCTCTCGGATTATCTTAATGCCATGCAGGCGGTTAAAATTGACACATATAACCGCGATCAGCAAATGGCCTTCTGGATCAATCTTTACAATGCGCAGACTGTTGCGGTGGTCATGGATCATTACCCGGTTGACAGCATTCGGGATATCGACATTTCACCGGGGCTTTTTTCGCTTGGATTATTTTCGTCAGGCCCTTGGGACAAAAAACTTTTGACCGTCGAAGGCAGGTCTTTGAGCCTGAACGATATCGAACATCGTATCCTGCGGCCCATCTGGCAGGATGCGCGTATTCACTATGCCATTAATTGTGCGTCAATTGGTTGTCCGGCGTTGGCAGCGACGGCCTATGACGGAACCCGGATCGAAGAGCAGCTTGATAAGGCGGCTCTTGCTTTCATCCAGGATGAACGGGCGGTGAGATTGGCCGAAGACGGATCAGAGATCGAACTGTCTTCGATTTTTGACTGGTATCGGTCCGATTTTGGCAAAAGCGATGCGGCATTTTCCGATCATCTGGCGCGTTATGCCGGATTGGAGCTTGCAACATGGCTGAGCGTTCACGGCGAGGACCTGCCCATCAGCTTCTATCATTATGACTGGTCATTGAACGATAGCCATCCCTGAGGTCGTGTTGTTTACGCCGCTGTCATGCGCCAGTTATGGTGGGGGGCGCTGCTGCTTCGGGCGCGAACAGGGGGTGATGGCAGGCGATTTTGCAAAACCTGATCAATCGTGTGACGGACGTCACTGGCCGAGATGCCATCATAGCGCATTAATGTCTGGACGATCGGATCGGCCAGCATTTCGTCGATGGTCAGTTCCTGATCCACATATTTCATTGCTCGCATCCCATTCATATTGTTGCGCCCAAGATAAAGCGATTGAAAATCATTCGCAACAATTAAGTTGTATCCACTGTCTTTTTTCATCTTTTCGCTGCAAAAGCGTTGTGCTGCGTCAAAGTCCGACAGGCGATTTCACGCTAGACAAGATGGGGCTTTATTCTTAGGTGGTGCCGATTGCAGGCCGCATTATGGGGCGGCTGATTTTCAGCTATTCGCTTGATTCTCGTGTTTTCTGGCTCTAACGCTGTCAGTTGGCTTTCGATGTTCGATAAAGCCCAAAAACTGTGGCAAGAATAGGCTGGGAAGATGACACGTCCGGGAATTCGTGAATTTGCGTTGCTGTTTTTGCTGGCGCTGATGTGGGGCAGCTCGTTCACCTTCATCAAGATTGGTGTGCATGCCTATTCGCCGCTGGTGGTCGCAGCCGGGCGATTGGCTGTCGCCGCACTGGTGCTATGGGCCTTTGCCTCTATTCGCAAAAGTGACCTTCCCAAGGGACGGCGCGCGTGGTGGTCGACCTTCTTTGTTGCGTTGTTGGGGAATTCTGTGCCCTTTTTCCTGATCAGCTATGGCGAAACGGAAATCGATGCCGGGCTGGCGGCAATTCTGATGTCTGTCGTGCCGCTGACAACGGTGGCGCTGGCACATTTCGTTACGAATGATGAAAAACTTTCGACGGGGAAGGCGCTTGGTGTGGTGCTTGGCACCATTGGCGTGATTGTTCTGGTGGGGCCGGAAACCCTAACCGGGCTTGGCGGGCAGCTTGTTTTTCAGCTGGCAGTTTTGATCGCGGCCGTGTGCTACGCGATTTCATCACTGGTGGCGCGCAATCTGCGTGATCAGCCGCGTGTTGGATCAGCCGCGGTGATCCTGACTTTCGCTGCAGTGATGCTTGCACCCTTTGCGCTGTTTGTTGATCAGCCCTGGAATATGGGGTGGGACGCCGACGGGGCGCTTTCGATCCTGTATCTGGGGATTTTCCCGACTGGCATTGCCATGTTCCTGATCCTGTATCTGATTGCGCGCGCTGGAGCGAGCTTTGTGGTGTTTAACAATTACCTTGTACCTGCCGTCGGCGTAATGATCGGTTTTCTTGTTCTGCACGAAGTTCCCAAACCGACCAGCGTGATTGCACTCGGCGTTATTTTGGCCGGGATTGCGGTTTCCCAGCTGCGTTTCGGACGAAAGCCTGTCAGGGCTGGTGATGTTGCCGAAATGGAATGTGACCCGGTAACCCCGATCATGACCGCACCCGGGACCAAAAAATAACTCTTCGGGGTGGGCATTTTTGCGTAAATTACGATTATTTCCACCGTTTGTGCCGAATGCCGGGACAGGCAGATTTGTCAATATTGTTTGTGCCGGACAAACCTGATACTTTCCGGCTCACTGGTCAGGCATATGTCCATATGTCACGCCGATTGAAGCATTTCTGATCAAGCGTTTAAGAGGTCACGGCTTTTGTCCACCAAAGAGACCAATCCAGATAGCCGCGATATTATCCCGGTATCCATCGAACAAGAAATGCGCCGCAGCTACCTCGATTACGCGATGAGCGTGATCGTCAGCCGTGCGCTTCCCGACGTCCGCGACGGTTTGAAGCCCGTGCATCGACGCATCCTTTATGCGATGCATGAAAACGGCTTTGAATGGAACAAACCATTCCGTAAATCGGCCCGTGTGGTCGGGGATGTGATGGGTAAATACCACCCGCATGGCGACAGCGCGATTTACGACGCGATGGTTCGTATGGCGCAGGGATTCTCCATGCGCCTGCCACTGATTGACGGGCAGGGCAACTTCGGCTCGATGGACGGCGACAAGGCCGCCGCCATGCGTTACACCGAAGCCCGCATGGCCAAGTCAGCCCATTATCTGCTCGATGATATCGATAAGGAAACCATCGATTTCCGCGATAACTACGACGAAACCACCAAGGAACCGTCGGTTCTGCCAGCACGTTTTCCGAACATGCTGGTCAATGGTGCAGGTGGTATTGCTGTTGGTATGGCCACCAATATTCCGCCGCATAACCTTGGCGAAGTTATCGATGGCTGCATGGCCTATGTCGATAATCCGGCCATTACCGTCGAAGGCCTGATGGAATTCGTGCATGGTCCGGATTTTCCGACCGGTGCATTGATTCTGGGCCGTTCGGGCATTCATTCGGCCTTTAAAACCGGTCGCGGTTCTGTCGTCATGCGAGCACGTACCCATGTCGAGGAAATCCGTGCCAACCGTGAAGCCATCATTGTTACCGAAGTTCCCTTCCAGGTGAACAAGGCAACCCTGATGGAAAAGATCGCCGAACTGGTCCGTGACAAGAAGATCGAAGGTATTTCCGATCTGCGTGACGAGTCCGACCGTTCGGGCGTTCGCATGGTGATCGAAATCAAACGTGATGCGGTTGCCGATGTCGTTCTGAACCAGTTGTTCCGCTTTACCGCGCTTCAGACTTCGTTTGGCGTCAATATGCTGGCGCTTAATCGTGGCAAGCCGGAATTGATGAACCTGAAAGAAATCATTCAGGCCTTTGTCGAATTCCGCGAAGAAGTCATTACGCGCCGGACCATTCACCTGCTGAAAAAGGCACGTGAGCGCGCCCATCTGGTAGTCGGCCTTGGCATTGCGGTGGCCAATATCGACGAAGTCATCCGCTTGATCCGTGCTGCGGCTGACCCGCAGATTGCACGTGAACAACTGATGGAGCGTAGCTGGCCGGCGGGCGATATTGTTCCGTTGATCGAGCTGATCGCCGACCCGAACCAGGTTGGTTCGGACGATGGCAATTATCGCCTGTCCGAAGCGCAGGCGCGCGCAATCCTTGAACTGCGTCTGCATCGCCTGACCGGTCTGGAACGTGATAAAATCGCGTCCGAATTGACCGAATTGGGTGAGAAGATCAAAGATTTCCTTGATATCCTTGGTTCACGCGAACGCAAGATGATCATCCTGAAGGATGAACTGACGGAAATGCGGAACGAGTTCGCCAATGAACGTCGCAGTGAAATCCTTGAAGCCGAATTCGAACATGACATCGAAGACCTGATTGCCCGTGAAGATATGGTCGTGACCGTATCGCACACCGGCTATATCCAGCGTGTTCCGCTGTCGACCTATCGCGCACAGCGTCGTGGCGGCAAAGGCCGTTCGGGCATGGCAACGCGCGAAGAGGATTTCGTATCCAAACTGTTCGTCGCCAACACCCACACCCCTGTTCTGTTCTTCAGTTCCGAGGGGATGGTCTACAAGATGAAAGTCTGGCGCCTGCCGCTGGGCACGCCGCAATCGCGTGGCAAGGCGCTTGTGAACCTGCTGCCGCTCTCAGAAGGCGAATATATCACAACGGTTCTGCCGCTTCCCGACGAGGAAGAATGGCCGAACCTGCACGTGATGTTTGCGACTTCGACGGGTAACGTCCGCCGTAACAGTCTTGCCGATTTCGTGAATGTGAAATCAAACGGCAAGATCGCCATGAAACTTGAAGAAGATCGTGGTGACAAGCTGATTGCGGTTCAGACCTGCTCGGACGATGACGATATTCTGCTGACGACCCGTCTGGGTAAATGCATTCGTTTCCGTGTTGCAGATGTTCGTGTCTTTACTGGCCGTAACTCGGTCGGTGTACGCGGTATTCGTCTGGCTGACGACGATGCGGTCATTGCGATGTCCGTCCTGTTTGGCAATCATGCCTCTATGGAAGAACGTGACGAGTATCTGTCTATCGCAAGCAAGCTGCGTCGCGAGGAAATCTCGGCTGATGATAGTCTGCCGTTGGAAATCCTTTCTCAGGAACGTTACGACGAACTGTTGGCAGGCGATCAGCTGATCCTTTCGGTTACCGAAAATGGTTATGGCAAACGTACGTCTGCCTATGAATACCGCGTAACCGGTCGTGGCGGGCAGGGCTTTGCCAATATCGAGATGTCGGAACGCAATGGCAATGTCGCGGCATCCTTCGTGATTGAGGAAGGCGACGAACTGATGATGGTCACCAATGGTGGCAAGGTCATTCGTATGCCGACACACGATATCCGCATTGCCGGGCGCAAGACACAGGGTGTTACCCTGTTCCGTACGGCCGAAGACGAACAGGTTGTTGCTGTCGAACGTCTGTCCAATCTGGGTGACAATGGTGAAGAAGAGCTTGAAGGCGAAGAAGGTGCAGAAGGCACCGAAATCGCATCAGGCGAAGATGCACCGACCGTTGCCGAGGATAGCAGCGAGGCAGTGGAAACCGGTTCAGACGACACCGACGAATAAAACGGAAGATCAATGAACGAACAGTCTTCAAACGCCTCGCGTATCGGGATTTATCCGGGCACTTTTGACCCGGTAACTCAGGGGCATATGGACATTATTCGTCGCGCGACCCGCATCGTCGACAAGCTTATTGTCGGCGTTGCGGTCAATGCGGGAAAGGGCCCGATGTTTGGGGTCGAAGAACGTTGCGCTCTGGTCGAAGAGGCTCTTAAGGCTGCGGGCGGCGAAGTTGCTGCCCGCACCATCGTAAAGCCGTTCGGTTCACTTCTGATGCAGTTTGCCCAGGAAAACGGGTCGAGCATCATTATTCGTGGTCTGAGGGCTGTGTCTGACTTTGAATATGAATTCCAGATGGCCGGAATGAATGCCCGTCTTGCCCCAAAGGTAGAGACGGTCTTTCTGATGGCATCCGACAAACAGCAATTCGTGTCTTCGCGCTTTGTGAAGGAAATCGCCCGTCTGGGCGGTAATGTTACCGAATTTGTGCCGGCAAACGTGCTGAAGCGACTGCACGAAAAGCTGGCCGAAGAAAAGGAATAGCGCACCCATGCGTCTTATTCGTCTCGCATCTCTTTTTGTACTCGTATTAGGAATAGTGACCATGTCGAACGGTGGTATCGGCGGCGGTGCTCAGGCCCAGTCGGCCGATGCATCGCAGGATCTGGAAAACACCCTGTATCTGGATCTTGAAGCAGGTCGCGTTGTGATCAAGCTGCGTCCGGATCTGGCGCCCAAGCATGTCGAGCGTATCAAGGAACTGACTCGTGAAGGTTTCTATGATGGTCTGACTTTCCATCGTGTGATCGAAGGCTTCATGGCGCAGGGCGGTGACCCCAAAGGGGACGGTACCGGTGGTTCGGGCCAGAAACTTCCGGCGGAATTTTCGAACGAGAATCATGTGCGCGGTACGGTTTCGATGGCACGTTCGTCCAACCCGAACAGCGCTGATTCGCAGTTCTTCATCGTCTTTGCCGATGCGCCGCATCTTGATGGGCAATATACCATATGGGGGCAGGTCGTATCGGGTATGGAATATGTCGATGGCCTGAAAAAGGGTGCACCTTGGGCCAATGGCCGGGTTGCAGACCCGGACCATATTGTAAAAATGCAGGTCGCGGCTGACGCGCAATAAGAGCCTTGACCCCTATAATGCAACCGAAAGCCGTCCTTGATCAGGGCGGCTTTCGCGTTTTGGGGGCTGAAAGTGCAAAAACCCGGAAAATATGGAAAACAGGTGTTGACCGCAGCCGCCAGTCCCATTAAAACGCGCTTCACCAACGTTGAGGGCCCGTAGCTCAGTTGGTAGAGCAACTGACTTTTAATCAGTTGGCCACAGGTTCGAATCCTGTCGGGCTCACCAATAAGCCCCTGAAACCCAATAGGTTTCGGGGGCTTTTTCTTTTTTATGATTTTTATTGCGATCACTGTCATACCGCTTTCCAGCCAATGCGAATGTCAATTTGGGGTGGATTGGAAACGGGCCGGTTTTTGATATTTTTTACCATTTGAATGGCTGTCATGCAGTTTGATCGAAAAAGGGGGGTTGACCCTTTGCGATCAGCACATTAAAAGGCCGCTCACCAACGTTGAGGGCCCGTAGCTCAGTTGGTAGAGCAACTGACTTTTAATCAGTTGGCCACAGGTTCGAATCCTGTCGGGCTCACCATTTCAAAACCCCCGGAACCCAGATGTTCCGGGGGTTTTGCTTTTCCGTGATCTTTTCTGTTTTCAAAAACCGATTCCATCTGGTTTGAGCGCCTGCGACGGGCGCTGTTTTACGTGCGATGCAATGCGGCCATGCACGAAAAATGCTCGTCTTTTCGCTGTTGCGATTGCATCGCAATGTGATTTCTTGTAAGTAATGCAAATCAGTTTCAAATGCACCGGAGCAGGACGTCCGGTGCTGATCGAATTTTGGATCGGAAGAGTTACATGCCTGAACCCGTAAATCCGATGTCCGCATCGCCAGATGCGCAGACTCCGCTTGGCCTTGACGGTGTAACCACGGATGCCGCCAACGGTGCGATCACGCAAACAGAAGGTGGGGCGGTAACCCTTGATCCGCAAACCGGCTTGCCGATTGCGGATGACGCAGCTGCCATCACCGAAAGCACAATCGTTCCGGATGCCATCAGTGGCTTGCCGGTTTTTGATCTTGTGGATCGTGCCGGTGTTGTCGGTTGGGTTCTAGCCGCGCTTGCATTGGTTGGGATGCTGATATTCTTCTACAAGCTGGTCGGCTTTATCCGGCGTGGAATTTTCGCGGATGGTTTTGCCAAGGATGTCGAACGTCATCTTTCCAATGGTGATGATAAGCAGGTCGCGCAGATTCTGTCGCGCCGCCGTCATCCGGCTGCTCGCATCGGTCTGTTTGGCATGACCTTGTCCGTTGCTAACCCGGAAAACCGTGAAGCGGCGTCCGATATCATTGCTTCCCATGCACGCAAGGAAATCGATGGCCTGAACAGCGGTTTGCGGATTATGTCGGCAATTGCGGTCTTGAGCCCACTTTTGGGGTTGCTTGGAACCGTTATGGGCATGATTGAAGCTTTCCAGAAGATGGAAGGTGCCGGAAGCCGTATTGATCCTTCTGTCCTTTCGGGCGGTATCTGGCTAGCACTTCTGACGACGGCAATCGGGCTTGTCGTCGCGATCCCGGCAACCGCGTTCCATATGTGGATGCAGGGCGTTATCGCGCGTGCTGCGGCCGTGATGGAAGATGTCTGCACCATGGTGATCAATCGTGGTGAGTTGGCTCGGAAGGGTGCGCTTCGCGCGTCAAACGTCGCTGAACTGCGCCAGGCTGCGGAATAAGCCCGAACAAGGTCGGAATACGCCTTATGCAATTGCGTGATCGAAGTCGTGGTGCTTCGCCGATGATCGGCCTGACGCCGCTGATTGATGTTGTCTTCATCCTGCTGATCTTTTTCATGCTGGCTTCCAGTTTTCTTGACTGGAAGGGGTTTGAAATGTCGGTGACTGTTACGGACGGTCAGGCACGGGCCAGCAGCGATATTCGCCCGGTAACGGTCAATGTCGATGCCAATGGTGGTTTGTCGCTGAATGGTGAAGCCGTGGCTGTTTCCAATCTTGCCGTGACCATTTTGCGTAACCATGCCGGTGCCAGTGTTCATCTGCGGCCCGTCAATGGTGCAGATTTGCAGCATCTTATTGTTGTGATGGATGCGCTGGGACGTGGCGGTGTGACTGATGTGGATCTGATCGAATGAAGCGCCGCATCCAGATCACCGATGACAGCCCAGCCCAGGAACCGATGTTGCCTTTGATCAACATCGTCTTTCTTCTGCTGATTTTCTTCATGATAGCCGGAAGTCTGCAAAAGCTGGGCCCATTTGACGTGGATCCGCCCGCAAGCAGCACGGCCGAAGGCCAGCCAGAAGATACGATTGTCCTTTGGTTTGGCAAAAATGCCGAAGTCGGGATTGAAGACCGGCAGGGAGACCTTGCGGATATTGCGGGGTTGCTACCGGCTGATTATGCCGGCCGTCCAGTCGAAATTCGTGCTGACCGCACCACAGAAGGTGCCAGCGTTGTTGCCCTTTTGAAGCGGTTGCAGGAACTGGGCGTCGAAAAGGTGCAACTGATGACCGCGATGCAAGCAGATCAGGACCAAGACGGATAGAATATGTCGAAACGCATTGATTTCCTGATTGCGACCGGGCTGACCGGTATTGTTCTTGCCGGTGGGATCGTTCTTGCCATGCCTGAACCGCAACCTGCCGGTTGGGGCGGGGCAGGGGCCGTTCAAAGTATCAGCATCTCGCTGGGCAGCGGTCAGGCGACCCAGGGCGAGGCCGAAACACCCGAAGAAAGTGCTGATTCAGAAGACAGTAAGCAGGGTGAAAAACCCGTCGAGGAAGTCGAAACCCAACCAGAACCGGTTGTTGAGCCGGAACCCGAACCCGATCCTGAACCGGTTGTTGAAACCGTGCCTGAACCCGATCCCGAACCGATCGTTGAGCCGGAACCTGTTCCTGAGCCGGTGGTTGAGGAAGCGGTTGAACCGGAACCAGAGCCGGAACCGGAAATCAGTCCGCTTTTGGCCGATGTCATGCCGGTCCGCAGAAAGCCGGAGCCCCCCAAAGCAACACCGGAACCGGCAACGTCCCCCAAACCTGTTGAAAAGGCTGAAGCCAAACCGGTCGTGCAACCATCCGGCGGCCCCGTCGATTCAGTAAAATCAGAAGGCACGGTCGGCGAAGCGACCCAAAGCCAGGCCGCAAGTTCCGCATCGGGAAGTGGCGGAGGTGCGGCAATGAGCAGTGCGGCCTTTACCGACTATCAAGCAGCTGTGGTTCAGATGTTGATGCGTTATCGCGAATATCCGGATCGTGCCAAACGTCGCGGTATAGAGGGGCAGAACATGGTCCGGCTGGTCATCCAGCGTGACGGTACTGTTTCCTTCTTTGAAATGACCAGCCCGAGTGGTTCGTCTATTCTTGATCGTGCGACGCAGGATATGATCGAGCGGGTTAAACGTTTCCCGCCATTCCCCGAAGATATGGCGCGCACAGAGATGACCCTGACGATACCTGTGATCTACGACTTGCGCTAAACAAAGAAGCCAGCTCCGAAAGGCTGGCTTCTTTGTTTTATGGGGTGGGCAGGTTTAATCTGAACTGTCTTCCCAGACATATTCGATCTGCTCGCGCCATGCGAATTTATCGAGATGCGAGACAATAACACCCTTCATGGTTTCAATCCCCTCGGCTTTCTCAGACTGTCCCTGAAAGCGCAGGGTAACGTCATCGGCCAGAATGATGCATGGGCCCATCGGAAAGCTCACATGGGCCTCATGGGGCGTGAAATCGACTTCTACCTTGTGGGCAAAGTGCTTGCAGAGTTGTTGCAGGTATTTACTGGCCTGCCCGGTCTGAACCGATCCTGTGGTTTTGAACATTGATTTATCGATCTCTGATGGTTTCTTGGGGGATGTTCGGGCCGGTCATGGCCGACCAAGGCCGATCCAGTAAACACCATTCAGTGCTACCGGTTGGAACCGGTCAAAGAATTCGGCAAGGGTTGCGTCTGGATCAAGATCGGCAAAATGATCGGGATGGAACCATTTCGCCATGGCCTGTAACAGCGTCACATTCATGGGCGTGTTATAGAAGTGGTGCCACGCGGAATAGACTTTGCCGTTTTTAATGGCGTCGAGCTCGGGCAAGCCGGTGCGTTCCATGCTTTTGGCCAAAGACGCGCGTGATGTTTCGGCATCGGCGTAGGTTCCAAGTATGATGCGGCCGACATTCTGTTCGGCCGTCATTGTTGCCCCGCCAATTGCGGTTGCGATATAAATATCGGGCTGATCGACGAGCAGTTGTTCAACTGAAATCTGGCTGATGACGCCCGGAATCCGGTCGGCAAGGATATTTTCGCCACCGGCAAGCTCCACAAACCTTCCGATCATTTGGTTGCCCATCGCCTCGCAGCAGGTGCCATGCAGACCAACCCGGCTTTCGAGGAAGACTTTGGGTTTATGCGTTAAACCCTCCAGACCTGTTCTGACCTTCGCCAGATTGTCTTCATAGAATTTGACGAAAGCCTCTGCCTGATCTTCCTTGCCCATCAATTTGCCAAGGATACGAATGCTTTTTGGGGTGTTTCCAAATGGGTCACTGCGAAAATCGATCATGACAACCGGAATGTGAGCTGCGCCAAATTGCCTCAGGACTTCATGGCTGTCTGATCCCGGACCATGACCACCATCAATGCCGAAAATTGCGACATCGGGTTCAACTGTAATCGCCTTTTCGACGCTGAATGTTGCCTCGCCACTGCGGCCGACCAGCGGGATGTCGTCAATCTCGGGGAATTTTGCCTGGTATTGTGCAAAGGTTGCCGGATCAAGTTTTTTGAATTCCCCCATCATACCGGCTACCCAGCGGACCGGATTTTCAGGATCAAGGATGCCAAGACTTGGCAAAAAACGCCCTTCGCCAAGGATCATATGTTTGACCGGTACTTCGACCGTGACTTCGCGACCGGAAACATCGGTCAGGGTAATGGTTTCGCCAGCATGAGCCTGATAGGTGATCATTGAAGCGACTGCGGCCAGCGTTAAAACGCGTTTGAATGTCATTGCGAAAGTCCTGTTGAAATAGGCAAGAATTGCAGGAAAGTCAGAAACGCCGAAATGGGTGGCACGGCATGCCACCCATCGCGGATAGAGGATCTGTTGGAAGATGGTCTGATCAGAACGTCACCTTTGCTGAAACAAGGAAGGTGCGACCCGGCTCGTGATAGGGTTCAATTGCACTGCTGTCGTAGCCCGGCGTGGTCCGGGCGACATAGTCACGATCAAAAATATTCAGCGCATCGACGCGTAGGGTTACCGCATTCGACAATGTCTCTGGCGTCCATTCACCATACAGGTTGGCAACAAAGTAAGTGTCGAGCTTGGCATTGCCGTTCTTTTCGGGATCGTCGTCCGACAGGGCCAGTTCAGATGTTGAGCCGACCTGAATGCCAAGGTCATCAAACCGGTGGGCGACTTCAAAGTTTGCAATGTCACCGACGATGACGCCTTGATAGGACGCATCGTTGCTCAGCGGGACTTTGCCATTTCTTTCTACATCGGTATGGGTATAGGCAGCGCGGACAAAGCCGGGGCCGTATGTCCAGGTGGCGGACAGATTGACACCACGTGTTGCAAGATCGCTGGTTGTATTTCGTGTTGTATATTCAAGTGAATGGGAACCGTTGATCTTGTTGTAGAACAGGTTTCCATCGAAATCCCATTCCGCCAATTGATAGCGTGCGCCCGCCTTGTAGTTATGCGACCGGGACGGTTTGAAACCGTCATAGGTCCAGATTCCGGTGTAGTTGTAAATCGCAGACTCACCCAGTGGCAGTCCACCAAAGCTTGTACCCAATCCGCCATAGATCATCAGGTCATCGGTCAGGTCATATTCGGTATTGGCGTTACCGCTAAGTCCGAATTCGCTGAAATCGGTTCCGTCAATGCCTTCGAACCATTGTTGATCGCCGCGCCCGCCGAACGAGACGCGCCAGCGATCGGTCAGCGAAAGGCGTGCCTGTGAAAAGACGCCGATATTGGTTGTTTCTTCGGTAAATCGCCCGGCACGTCCAGCCGGGCGTGCCGTGTCGCCGCCGCCGGTTGCTTCATCATGATAGAAATCGACGCCAGTTGTTATCCCGCCCATTCCGACGTCAAAAGTATTGGCAGCCTTACCGTTCAGGGTTTCAATTTCTGCCTCAAGGTGTGTGTTGCCGTTCAGTTTGGGAACATCAAGATGGGTTTTGCTGTAATTGAGGCTTAGTTCCGGTGCCAGAAGATCGGTTGGCTGTTCATCGACATAACTGATGCCAAGCGAGGTATCTTTGTATGAAATCCACTGCGGCGAGGCACCGCTGGTAAGGGTTCCAAAGTTTGGCCGGGCAGGGCGCACACCTTCGTCTTCAAAATGGCTGGCAAATGCTTCAATCCGTGAACCTTCGGTGCCGGTGAAGGCTATTTTGCCAAGTCCGTTTTCGCTGCCATCTGCCGTGCCAGCAACTTCGTTGTCATCGCCGTCCTTGTAATTGCCCTGATTGCTGTTCTGGATATAGGCAAGAGCTTCGAAGCCGTCATGCTGACCGGCCAAGGTCAGCCATTCGGTAAGGCCTTTGGTATTGCTGTTATACTGGATTTTGGCAAAGCCGCCGAACGGATCATTCGGGTCGAGAATGTCGCGGGCATCCTTGGTTTCGTAAGCCATTGAACCGCCCAATGCATTTGGTCCGGCATCGGCGGGGGCGATGCCGGACTCAACCTTTACCGATTTCAGCATTCCCGGATCAATGATCGCGGTGCCTATATGATGATAGGTGGAATCAACCTGCCGGGTGCCGTCTACCTGAACGTTCAGCTTGGTGTTTTCGATGCCCTGCACATAAACCTTTTGCGCGATGGCGGTCGGGCCGCCAACCTGAACCGATGGTTCGTTCGCAAACACATCCTTGATGGTTTGCGGATTGATGCGATCAAGTTCGTCCTGCGTAACCGTGACACTCCCCGCCGCAGTTGGGCCGCTATCCTGGCTTGCTGTGACTTCGATTGGTGCCAGAACGGTTTCGTCTTTGGCTTTGGTTTCTTGTGCGACGGCTGCTACTGGAAGTACCGTTAGGGCGACGCCGGCAAGCAGGGTTGCGCGGCACAGGCCATGAAACGGTTGGCGGTATTTTTCGAGCAAGACCGGTCTTGATGGCTGCGGCATGCTGATTTCCTTATCAAATAAATTGCCAAATGCGAATGATTTTGAATATTATTATCGCAATGGTTCGAGCAATCGGAATACCGTTTGCGAGATCGCCAATGATGTTTGCGAAAACGCAAATTTTGCTTTTGACGGGATATTCAGGCTTGGAAGGGCACCCATATGGCGTTTGATCGGCAGCATGCGCCGCAACGTTTACGGCGCAATGTGACGCGGCGGGAAACCATCACCGGTCAGCAGCTTGAAGATTTCGGAACAGCGCTACCGCGCAATGTAGCCGAGGGTATTCGACGTCGTCCGGTGA
Source organism: Thalassospira sp. MBR-102 (assembly GCF_040549275.1). Taxonomy (NCBI): domain Bacteria; kingdom Pseudomonadati; phylum Pseudomonadota; class Alphaproteobacteria; order Rhodospirillales; family Thalassospiraceae; genus Thalassospira; species Thalassospira sp. MBR-102. Next base: position 34,932 of record NZ_JBEPTC010000011.1, on the reverse strand, counting down.
TGAGCGGGCGACTGTCAAACGACAACCTTCAGTCATTTTTGAATATCCACACGACCGATACTGTCAGCATGCAAGATGCGGACGTGAAGTTTCCCGTCAAAGCCGCCGTCACGGTTGCGATTGTGTTGCGAGGGCGCGTTTGCGGGGCATTCGATGATGTTCCGTTTGATCTGGATGCACGGGATCAACCAGTGGGGTTTATTTGGGCCCTATCGCAACCGGTTATGTTGCATCGGCAACTCAAACAGGGTGACGATGTCAGCAAAGTGATGATTTCTGCGAAATTCGATTGGGTTGCCAGTCGGGTCAATCACACTGATAGCCGTCATGTCGCAATTGATGATTTTATTCATGCCGGGATCTCTGTTCGGAGGTGGCAACCGTCACGTCGTGCCATAGCACTGGCGGACCAGTTGCTCTATCCACCGACCGATGATCCGCTATTTCGTGATCTTTATGCCGAAAGCCGCGGGTTGGAAATTTTCGCCGAGGCGCTTGGGGCACTTGGTCCTAAGGTCGGGGAGGCAAGTGTCGAGCCGGATGCGCTTGACCAGCATCAGAAGGCGCAGGAAATTCGCAACTATGTTCTGGAACATATTTTTGATGACCTGACATTGTCTGGCCTGGCGGAAAAGTGCGGGATGAGCATTGCCAGCCTGCAACGTATTTTCAAAAATGCCTATGGCACGACGGTCAAGGATTTCATCCGCGAAAGTCGCCTGATTGCCGCGCGTGATGCTATGGAAAAAGACGGCCTGACGATTGGTCAGGCCGCCTGGATGGCCGGTTATTCAAGTCCTGCCAACTTTGCAACCGCGTTCAAGCGGGTCTTTGGCATTTCGCCCTCTGAAGCACGGGGGCGTTAGGGGCTCAGGATCAATTGGGTTCGGTCAGGCGTGATACAAAGGCATTCACATCCGTCTTAAGCTGACGGGAATGCTCTTTTAAGACCTTTGAAACCTTATAAACCTCTTCTGCGACCGAACCGGTGCGATGCGCGGTGCCGCTAACTGATTCCAGATTGCTGTTCACGTTGCTGTTGGCCGATGAAACAGCCGTGATGTTGGAGCTGATTTCCGTGGTTGCCGCGGCCTGTTGTTCAACGGCGGCTGAAATGGCGGTGATGGAATCAACAATCGAACTGATCTGACCAGCAACCTCGCGGATGGCCGTCACGGCGGCGGAGGTGTTTTGCTGGACATTGTTGATCTGGGCTGTGATGTCGCCGGTGGCCTTGGCCGTTTGATTGGCAAGGTTTTTGACCTCGCTTGCGACAACCGCAAAGCCCTTGCCCGCGTCACCTGCACGTGCTGCCTCGATGGTTGCGTTCAGTGCCAGAAGGTTGGTTTGGTTGGCGATCTTGTCGATCAGGTCAACGACTGTGCCGATTTCTTCGGCGGAAACATTCAGCGATGCAATAACATCCGATGTCGATTGTACGGAACTTTCAACTTCGTTTGAGACGCTTGACGCGCGTGAAATCTGGCTTGAAATTTCGCGGATCGAGCTATCGAGCTCCTCGGCAGACCCTGCCACGGTTGACGCGTTTTCCGCCGAAATCTCGGCAGCGGATTTCGCACTTTCCACCTGTTCGGTGGTTTGGCTCATGCTGCTGATCAGTGTTTCCGAGGCGCTCGACATGTCTTCTGCGGAACTTGCCAGTGCGTCGACAACTTTTGAAACGGTTGCTTCGAACTCACCCGACATTTTCGCCAGTCGGTTGCTGTATGTTTTTTGAGTTTCTTCGTAATAAACCGTTATCGCCATTTCCATATCGATCAGAATGGCATTGGTCGCGGCGGTTACAATTTGCGAAACCGATGAGTCCTTGCGGAAATGGGCAAAAAGAATATCGCAAAGCTTGGCCATGATAAAGTTGTAGGCAGAAACATAGGCTTCCGGGGTTAGGCCGATGATTTCGTGCGCTTTACCGATCCGGCGGACATCGTCGTAATATGCCTGGTCAAATGTACCGTCGAACAGCTTTGCCCAGTGTTTGCGTTGGGCATTTTTCAAACGCTCGATACCGGACGGATCGCCAATGATTTTGGCCAAATCGTCACGCGCCATCACTTTTCGATAAAATTCATCCAGTATCGGGGCGAGGTTTTTCTCGATTATCGGCCACGCCTTTTTAAGGTTGGCTGCCTTCTTTTCATTGAAATCAATGAATTCAAGACGGCGTTTAATTTCCTGATGCATGCGGGTCCCTCGTCGATGTCTGTCATTAAAGGTTGTTTGGCGGGGCATTACCTTAGGTTGGTTAAAGATATTATGATGTTAACTATCCTTAAGGGTAGGAACGTCTGCCGTCCGTTGGACAGATATCAAGATATACCGTTCTCTGCCAGATACTTGTTCCTTTTATCAAACGGATAGATGGGTGTTGTACACGTATAGGAGGTGTTGGATGTGACCGTGATCACGAATGTGGTCCTCGTGCGTCGTCAGGCTGATCAACTCAGTTTCGATGCACACAAAGGAAACATCATGCCCATCAATGCCAGCCAATTGCGCCTGTCCATCATTCGACCGGTTTTGCAAAACCTTGGTCTGTGGTCGCAGGCCGCTGAAAACCTGCTTATGGGGACCGCCGCCCAGGAAAGCGGGTTGGGGACCTATGTGGAACAACTTGGCGGCGGCCCGGCCCGCGGTATTTTTCAGATGGAACCGGCAACTCTGAATGATTGCTATGTCAATTTTCTGGATTACCGCGCGGATCTGAAAGCCAAGATTGATGCCTATCTCGCGCCGCAGCCTGACAAGGCCACCCAGCTTGCAACCAATAATGCCTATGCGGCTGCCATGTGCCGTGTGCGATATATGCGGGTCAGTGCCCCGTTGCCAGATGCCAGCGATATCGCGGGGCTCGCGGCCTATTGGAAGCAATATTACAATACCGCCGGGGGCAAGGGGGAAACGGATGAATTCGTTGCCAATTACAATCGATATGTTGGCAATAGCTAAGCTGCCGTAGCGTCGGCGAAAAAATCCGCATCGCCATGCGCAAAAATTGTGGCATATGCGCGATCTTTTCGCCAAAATCCCCCAACGCATGCTGGTGATTGCGCAAAAAATCACCAAAGTAAAAGAGTTTAGGGGGTTACAATGAAACGTCGTCAGTTCCTTAAAGGGGCCGGTATTGGTGCCGGTGCTGCGGTTGCGGCTACGGTTGCCGCACCGGCCATCGTATCCGCGCAGGAAAGCCTGAATTGGCGGATGGTCATGCCGTGGCCCAAAGGAACGCCGGGCCTTGGCACCAATGCCGAAAAGTTCGCTGCCATGGTCAAGGAAATGTCCAATGGCCGCCTGAATATTTCGGTTTTTGGTGCCGGTGAAATCGTTCCGCCGTTTGAATGCATGGATGCGGTCGAACAGGGCGTGGTCGAAATGGCGCACGGTACCCCTTATTACTGGCAGGGCAAGAACCCGGCGCTGAACTTCTTTTCGACCATTCCGTTTGGTTTGACCGCGTGGGAGCTTTCCGCCTGGCTTCGCTTTGGCGGCGGGCAGGAGCTTTGGGAAGAAGCCTATGCCGAATTTAACGTTGTGCCGTTTTATGCCGGTAACTCGGGCATGCAGGCTGGAGGCTGGTTCAACAAGGAAATCAATTCGGTTGAGGACCTTAAGGGCCTGAAAGCCCGTTATGCCGGTCTTGGTGGCGAAGCCATGCGTCGCCTTGGTGCCAACATCACCATGTTGCCGCCGGGCGAAATCCTGCCTGCGATGCAGTCCGGTGCGATTGATGCCGCCGAATGGGTCGGTCCTTGGAATGACCTTGCATTTGGTCTCTATCAGGTTGCCAAATTCTATTATACCCCGGCATTCCATGAGCCCGGACCGGGCCTTGAAATCTTTATTTCCAAGGAAAAGTTCGACGCGCTTGGCAAGGATATGCAGGCGATCATTCGTTATGCAGCGCAGGCGATTGCCGAAAATACACTGGCTGATTTTACCTTCAACAACCTGCAATCCTACCAGCCGCTGATCGACAAGGGTGTTGAAGTGCGCCAGTTCTCGGATGATGTTATTCTGGCGCTGGCCGAACAGTCGAATGCTGCGGTTCAGGAAATTGCTGCGAAGAACGACCTGAGCGGCAGGATCGCGGATAGCTATCTTGCTCTGGTCAAGAAGGCGGCGCGCTATGGCAAGGAATTCGAGGCAACCGGACTTTTGCATCGTGCGAAAGTGTGGGGATACTAAGTCCCGCGAAATCCGGAAAGCGACATGCTGGAAATTCGGGGCTGCTTTCGGGCGGCCCCGTTTTTTTGTTTTCTGGCAAAGTTCAAGCAAACTTTGCGCGATGTCATCGACGTTACGGGATGTTGGGAACTTTGAATATGACGTGTCAAAGACAGCAAAAGCCGCAACTTCAATCCCTTGCAAAGTTACGAATGCTATTTTAGAAGCAGATTTGCGCAAAAAATTGCCAATATGAATTTGGGAGCCCCACAATGAAACGTCGTCAGTTCCTGACGGGTGCCAGCATGGCAGCAGGTGCCTTTGTCGCCAGCAGTGCCGCACCTTCAATTGCCAAAGCCGATGAACAGATCCACTGGCGCATGGTCATGCCATGGCCGAAGGGCACGCCGGGCCTTGGTGCCAATGGTGAAAAATTCGCCGAGCGCGTGACCAAAATGTCGGGCGGTCGTCTTAAAATCACCGTTTACGGCGCAGGCGAACTTGTTCCGGCATTCGAATGCATGGATGCGGTCGAGCAGGGCGTGGCCGAACTGGCGCATGGCACCCCTTATTACTGGGCTGGCAAGGATGCGGGTGTAAACTTCTTCTCGACCATTCCGTTCGGTCTGATGGGCTGGGAACTGTCGGGCTGGCTGCGTTTTGGCGGCGGGCAGGAACTTTGGGACGAGCTTTATGCTCAGTTCAACGTCAAGCCGTTCGCGGCCGGGAATACCGGTTTGCAGGCCGGTGGTTGGTTCAACAAGGAAATCAACACCGTCGAGGACATCAAGGGCATCAAGATGCGCTATGCCGGGATCGGTGGCGAAGCGATGCGCCGTCTGGGTGCCAATGTGACGATGTTGCCCGCAGCCGAAATCCTGCCGGCAATGCAGTCCGGCGCGATTGATGCCGCCGAATGGGTTGGCCCGTGGAACGATTATGCGTTTGGTCTGACCCAGGTTGGCAAATATTATTACACTCCGGCATTTGCCGAGCCGGGGACGGGGATTGAAGTGTTTGTCAACAAGGACAAATTCGCGGAGTTGCCCGAGGACCTTCAGGAAATCTTTGCCGTCGCCGCGCAGGCCAATCTTGAACAGACACTGGCAGATTTCACCTTCCACAACATTCAGTCCTATCAGGCCGTCTTGGCCAAGGGGGCGGAAATCCGTCATTTCAGCGACGATGTGATTGCAGCCCTTGCCACCGAGGTCAAGGCAGCGGTCAAGGAAATCGCCGATCAGAACGAACTGAACGGCCGTATCTATGCGTCCTATATGGATTTCGTGAAAAAGGCCGCACCGTATGGCAAAGAGTTCGAGGCAACCGGCCTTCTGCAGCGTGCCAATGTCTGGGCAGAGGCATAAGAATTTCCCGGTGATATGACCGGATAAGGAAAAAGCGGCATCTTCGGGTGCCGCTTTTTTTATGTGAATGGTGTCCGGTCCGGCAGCATTTTCAATGCATGGTCGGCGCGCCGGGGGGGCAGGGGCAGGTCGAAGGTGAATTTTTCCTGGCCTTCATATTCTTCAAGCGCGATGCGTTTGACCAGTTCCGAGCCCAGTGCGAGCGAAGTTTCAATCGCCCATTTGAGCTGATTTACCGCACCTTCATTGCCCGCTGCCAAGGCCTCGGGCAGGATGCGTTCCTGAAGGAACTTGGCGACCCCGGCGAAGGCACGGGCGGCACTTTCGCAATTGGCGCGTTCGACAACAAAGCGTCCGGACTGTTCGATGGCGGTGGCGATGCCGGAAAGATGGCCCATCATGACCTTTATCTCGCGGTCGTCGGTTTCGGTTTTCTTTGCCACAAAGCGCAGGATTCCTGCGTAAAAGCCGTAATCGGAAGACATGACAATCCTGATCGTTCTTGGTCTTTGGTCGGGTTTGGATTTGCGCCGTTTTAGTCCATAAGCGCGTCGTGGTATAGTCCAAACACCAACCGCCTGATCTGGCGGCATGATCGATACGCGGAGCCATAAGCCGGATGCTTCAGGGCGGACTTATTTTCATTGTTGCCATGGCCTATATCGGGCTTCTGTTTGCGATTGCGCATTATGGCGACAAATATGCCGAAAAATGGCGGGCGTCGCGGCTGAAGCCCAGCATCTATGCGCTGTCGATGGCGGTCTATTGCACGAGCTGGACGTTTTTCGGCTCGGTCGGGACGGCGGCGACGCGCGGCTGGGCGTTTTTGCCGATCTATATCGGCCCGATCATCATGATGATTGTCGGTTTTGGTATCATGACCAAAATCGCGACCGTTTGCCGCGAACAGAACATTACCTCGATTGCCGATTTTCTTGGCTCGCGCTATGGCAAAAGCCAAAGCCTGGCCGCCCTTGTGGCGATCATTGCCGTGATCGGGGTTCTGGCCTATATCGCGCTTCAGCTTAAGGCCGTGTCGCTGTCGTTTGATGTTCTGATCGGCGAGGTCGGCGAACAGATCGTGCGCCACAGTGCGACCGATTTTTCCAAGGATACCGCGTTTTACGTCACGATCCTGATGGCGGTTTTCGCGATCCTTTTCGGGGTGCGCTATATCCATGCGTCGGAACATCATGACGGGCTGATCCTTGCGGTGGCATTCGAAAGCATGGTCAAGCTGGTGGCGCTTTTGTTCGTCGGGCTGTTTGTGGTTTACGGGCTGTTTGATGGCTTTGGCGACATGCGCATCCGGGCCGCAGCCAATCCCGATATTACCGAGATGTTCAAGCCCGATGCGTGGCTGTCATCGCATTTCTTCATCTCGACCCTGTTGGCGCTGTTTGCGATTTTCTGTCTGCCGCGTCAGTTTCATGTGACATTCGTTGAAAATGATGACAGCCGGAATTTGAAATCCGCACGCTGGCTGTTTCCGGGCTATCTGATTGCGATCAATATTTTCGTCGTGCCGATTGCGATTGCGGGCATTCTGCTGTTTGGGGGGGACCCGGCGGTCAATCCCGATACGTTTGTTCTGACGCTGCCGTTGCTGGGCGGGGAAAACTGGCTGGCGGTGTTTGCCTTTGTCGGGGGGCTTTCGGCCAGTACCGGCATGGTGATCGTATCGTGCGTCGCGGTATCGACGATGGTGTGTAACGATCTGGTCATGCCGCTTTTGCTGAGGTCGCAGAAATTGCAGGGGCGGTTCGCAGGCGATGTCAGCCAGGTTCTTCTGAAAATCCGGCGTGCGGCAATCATTGCCATCCTGTTTCTGGCCTATGGCTTTTACCGGTTCCTGTCGGAAAAATACGCGCTGGCTGATATCGGGCTTTTGTCCTTTGCCGCGGTGGCGCAGTTCGGCCCGGCGGTTCTGGCGGCGATTTACCTTAAATCGATCAACCGGACGGGCGTGCGGCTTGGCCTGATTTCCGGGTTTGTGCTGTGGAGCTATACCCTGTTGCTGCCAAGCTTTATCCAAAGCGGGCTTTTGCCGATGTCGATCCTGACGGACGGGCCGCTTGGCATCGGGATTCTGCGGCCGCAGGCGTTGCTGGGTGTGGGGATCGAGGACCATCTGACGCACGGGGTTGTCTGGTCGCTTGGGGTTAATTTCGTTCTGATGTTTGTCGGATCGGCGATTGGCGTGCAAGGCGTGACCCAGCGCCGCCAGGCCCAGCTTTTTGTCGATATCTATCGCAAGGATACCAAGGCCAGAAACGATACATGGCCGGGGCGCGTGACGATTGGCGACCTTGAAGACCTTGCCGCGCGGTTCCTTGGCAAACATTGGGCAGAGCGGGCGTTTCGCACCTACCTTAGCCAGCGCGGCGATGATTGCAAACGATCCGATATTGCCGATTTTGATGCGGCGAATTTTACCGAACATCTGCTTTCAGGCGCTGTCGGGGCGGCGTCATCGCGCGTGGTGATGGCGCTTTTGCTGCCCGACAAGGCGGTATCGCGGCGCGATGCGATGGAGCTTCTGGATGAAGCGTCCGAGGCGATCAAATTCAACCGGGATCTTTTGCTCAATACGCTGGAAAACATTTCGCAAGGGGTCGGGGTGTTTGACCAGAATTTGCGGCTGGCAACCTGGAACCATCGCTTTATCGATCTTTTGGGCATTACCGCAAGCGATATTCAGGTCACGATGCCGCTTGCGGAACTGGTCGATATCTGCCGCGACAATGGGGCGCGTGCGGTCGATATCGATATCCTTCTGGGCCGCAATGCCGCCCCGCAAATGCGCAGGCTTCCGCATACTTACGAGCGCAAGAGAACGGACGGCATGGTGCTTGAAATGCGGACCAACCCGATGCCCGATGGCGGGTTTGTCGCGACCATTGCCGACATTACCGCACGTGTCCGGACCGAGGAGGCGCTTCGCGAAAGCGAGCGCAATATTCGTATTTATACCGATAACATCCCGGTCATGATCGCCTATGCCGACAAAAATCAGCGGCTGCGTTTTACCAACCGCCCGTATGAGCGGATGTTTGGCATCCGCCGGATCGAGGCGCATGGCATGGCGGTGCGCGAAGCGGTGGGCGAGGAACGCTATGTCCGGCTGGAGCCGATGATCCGCGCGGTGCTTGAAGGCTACCGCCAGAGTTTCGAGATCGATTTCCCCGCCCCCAAGGAAGGCTGGGGGGCGAGTGATGGCAGCGAACGGGATCAGCGCAGTGAACGCGAGGACCGCTATGCCGAGGGGACATATATCCCGCACTTTGACGAAACCGGCGAGGTGCTTGGCTATTTCTGTATCTATCACGACATTACCGAACGGCGGAATGCCGAACGGGCGCTTAAGGATGCCAACGAGGGGCTGGAAGCGCGCGTGACGGAGCGCACGCACGCGCTTGAGGAACTGAACTCGGAGCTGTCGGTCGCCAAGGAGCAGGCCGAAACGGCGAACGATACCAAGACCCGGTTCTTTGCCGCGGCCAGCCATGATTTGTTGCAGCCGTTAAATGCCGCGCGCCTGTTTACCGTAGCACTGGGGGGCAAGGAGCTTCGCGACGATATCCATGATCTGGTCAACAAGGTTGATCTGTCGCTTAAGGGTGTTGAGGAACTGCTTAACGAGCTTTTGGATATCTGCAAGCTTGATGCGGGCGCCATGCAACCCACCATTCGCGATTTCCGGGTTTCGGATGTGCTCAATGCCCTTAAGACCGAATTTACGCCGGTGGCCGAAAAGGCCGGGCTTCGTTTTGCGGTGCATCCGCGTGATGTCTGGGTCAAAAGCGATAGCAGGCTTTTGCGCCGTATCCTGCAAAACTTCATCTCCAACGCGCTGCGCTATACCCGCCATGGCGGGGCGGTGGTCGGTTGCCGGATGCGCGGTGACAAGATCAGGATCGAGGTCTGGGATAGCGGGCCGGGCATCCCCGAGGACAAGCTTAAAATCATCTTCCGCGAATTCCATCGCCTTGAGGGGCCGGAAACCACCGATGTGAAGGGCCTTGGCCTTGGTCTTGCGATTGTCGAGCGGCTTGGCCGGTCGCTTGATCACACGGTTTCGGTGCGTTCGCGCCCGGGGCGGGGAACGGTTTTTTCGGTCGATGTGCCGATTGGCCAGATGGGCGAAACCGCATTGCCCAAACCGCGCCGCCGGATGGCCGGCGAACTGGGCGGTTTGCGTGTGCTGTGCCTTGATAACGAACCCGATATCCTTGATGGCATGCGGGCCATGCTGGAAAACTGGGATTGTGTGGTGGCGACCGCACGCTCGGGCGTGGAAGCCGAGAAAATCCTGCTTGGAGATGAGGATGATAACAATGATAACATCGGTTTTGTCCCCGACATCATTCTGGCCGATTATCACCTCAGTTCCGGGGAGACCGGGCTGGATGTGCTGATCCGGCTGCGGGATCAACGCGGGCTTGATATTCCCGGTGTGGTGATCACGGCGGACCGCAGTACCGAGACGGCGGAACTGATCAAGGCACAGCGATTCGCGTTGCTGAACAAGCCGCTGCGCCCGGCCAAATTGCGGGCGCTTATGACGCGGGCAGTGACCCGGCAAAGTTCCGATGCGGCGGAATAGGGGCATATGGTTTTGAAAGATAACATCTTTTCAAGGGATTAGGATTTTTTGCAAATTTCCTGAAAATTGTTCTTGATTTGTTCTTTTGTTTGTGGCATAAAAGAAAAGTCAACGGGGGAAATGCACCCGGACCCAAAACCCGCAAAGCGTGATTCGCTTTCGCGGGTTTTTGCGTATTCGGGCCGGAAAGACAGGAGCAAGATGATGCTGGTAACGACGATGACAGGGCCGCGACCTGACAGGCAGAAAGGAAGACGGCGACAGCGCCAAAGGGGCATCAATGGCGCGTGGAAAAGTCATTACGGCGGTATTGCGTCCGGGTGATGAGCCCGTGGAGAATTTGCGGAAAATTGGTGTGAATCATGACGGGAGAGATGTGCCCTTTGGGTGAGGGCGAGCCGTTCGGGGTGAGGCGAAGCCGGGGATCATCTGGCTTGGCTTGGCGACGGGATAGATGGCTGCGTTTGGAAATGCCGGAAGGCCAGTCACCGACGGCGCGAAATGCGCCTGCCTTGCGTTCATTGACCGCCACTGGTGCGACCATCCTGTGTCATCGGCAGGTGAATTGGTGGCGACCATTGTTGCCGGACAAGGCGCCGTCGTGCTCTTTAGCCCGTCTTGTCAAAATTGCTTCGACATTCGCGATGCTGTGGTCCGAATTACTGAAGCACCGAAACGGCGGATGTGATACGGGCTCAGGCTTTCGCATTGTTCTCCCAACCGATGTGGCAGAATAAGTTTTCACTAGATCACAACAGTACCTAAATTGGGTTTGTGTCCAATGTTATTCTGCGTGTCATAGTAACACCGGCTCTTTGTTGGCTGAGGTGGGACGTGATGGAGTAGGGTGGTCTTTAAAATGTATTTTACGCAAGAGCATATTGATCAGTTGATTGAAGGGTTTGTTGAAGCCAGAGAGCATCTAAATGCATGCAAAGAACGTTTTATTGTGCACGAGTTTGCAACTCGCGAGGCCCGTGAACACGCTCATCATGGACTTTGTCGGCGGCTGGAAACCCTAGATCATGCTGTGGACCGCGTTTATGAATTGCTTCCTCCCGATATTGACGACATACCCCCAAGGGGTGATGTCAAGGAAGCAACTATCCACATCCAAGCAAGTATTTCCAATATCATCGGTTGTCTGGATAATTTAGCTTGGATTTGGATTAATGAGCGTAACTTAAAACATCGAGATGGTAGCACATTTAGAACGAGGGAAGTAAAGCTCTCCAGAGATTGTCGTGATCTATGGCGTGACTTGCCACAAAGATTTCGAGACAAGATTGTCGAATTTAGAGATTGGTTTACTCACATTACTGAGTGGCGTGACGCGTTAGTACACCGAATCCCTTTGTACATTCCGCCTTACTGTGTTCGGGATACCGAACAATATAATCAGCTTGTTAAGCAAGCAAATGAAGCGCTTCGAAATGGCGACTTAGAATTGCATGTGCGCTTGAAGCAGCAGTATGAAGAAATGCACTATTTTGTACCCTGCATTATGCACTCGTTTGAGGAAGAAGCTGAGCCTGCTGTTTTCCATGCAAACCTAGTTGCGGACATCAAAACAATTGCCGTTCTTGCGAACTTATTCCTCACTTGCTTGGAAGAAGCTTAAGGCGCAAGTGAATCACAGAATGGCGTGCTTTCACTACTTACTATGCTACCGGTTTGCGACCATGAGCTTTGCCCCCAACAGAACAAACACCCCTGCAAAGCTTTTCCCCAGCCAGTTCATGATCCTTGGCCGTTCGATGACGTGGCGGCGAAGGGTGCTGGCGAAGAAGCCGTAAATAATGAACACCGCGAAGGTGATCGCCATGAAGGTCAGGCCGAGGAGGGTCATCTGGGCGGTGGTTCCGGCGGCATCCGGGGCGACGAATTGCGGCAGGAAGGCCAGGAAGAACAGGGACAGTTTCGGGTTGAGCGCGTTGAGCAGGATGCCGTCGCGGATAATTTTGGTGGCATGGATCGGATCGGATTTGGCGGTGACTTTCATCGCACCCGTGCCACGCCACATGCCCCACGCCATGTAAAGCAGCCACGCCACGCCAAGGTAGCGCAGGATTTCAAAGGCAAGCGCACTGGTATGCAGCAGGGCCGCAAGGCCAAGGATGCTTGCGCACATGGCGGGCAGGATGCCGAGCGTGCAGCCAAAGGCTGCCCAGATGCTCGCACGCATGCCGCGCCCAAGCCCGATGGCAAGGGTATAGATCACCCCCGTGCCGGGCAGCAGGACGACAACAAGCGAGGTCAGGAGATAGTCGGGGCTGATCATGATAGCGCGGTTCCGTTTTGTGGTTTGACATGATCCGCGCAGTTAAGCGTGTTTTGATCGGGTATTCTTGAACGGAATTGCAAGAGACTTGTCAAAGCGTCGTCGCAGGAAATAGTTTAGGGCATAAAGTTCAGGATGATCAGTGATTTCGGGGAGAATGTGAACGTGTCGGATGCGCAAAACGATGTGAAATTCAATGCGCCGGTTTTTATCGGTGGAACGGGTCGTAGCGGGACATCCATTCTTGCCGGCATTCTGGGAACGCATAACTCGCTTTACTTTGCCTGCCACGAGAACAAGCTGATTTCGGAATATAATGGCCTGCGCGATGTTGCCGATGTGTTTTCCCATAAATCCGATATCATTCGTCGCCATTTTGCTATCGTCAATTTCTTTGGCCGTGCCGCATCCATGACCCGTTTCGGGTTTCGCGATGCCACGCTTAACCAGAAGCTCTCCGATCTTTGCAAAAACAAGGGTATGGGCTTTCAGCAGGCGTTCGAGCTGGTCCAACGGGAAAATCCTCAGGCAAACGGGGCCATTCATTCTATCGGACAGGCTTTTGGTGCCGAGTATTTCGAGAAATGCGTAAAAGTATTTCTCAATCAGCTTGTCGCCCATGTGGATCAGGACGGGATTGTCGATACCGATGGTCTTTTGAAGCCGTTCTTCCTTGGCAAGGATTTGGAGCGGGTGGAAGTTCTGGCGATGTGCCGCGAGTTTCTTTTTGCGCTTTATGCCAAATCCGGCCCGGTGCGCTGGGTCGATGATACGCCGACAAATGCATTGCATATCGATTTCCTGCATGAACTTTTCCCCAAGATGAAATTCATCCATATGGTCCGCAATCCGGCCGATGTTGTCAGTTCCTATGTCAAACAGGTCTGGTTCCCAAGCGATGTCGGATTGGCCGCCAAGCAGATTTCATCGATGCTGCTGAAGACCGAGGCGCTTGAAAAGTCGCTTCCGGCCGGAAGCTCCATGACGGTTCGGATGGAAGATCTGGTTGGCGAGACCGAGGCGACAGTTGCAAAGGTTGCCGCGTTTATTGGGGTTGAAAACCGGTTCAATCATAGTTTCGTCAGCAGCGAGGCGGCCAATATCGGCCGTGCGGATGAAAATCCGGAGATTGAGGATGCGGTCAACAACCTTCTTGGCGGCTGGAAAGAGCGCCACGGTTACGCGTCTTAGAGCACGCAGAGTTTATGATCCCGACGAAACTGCCCTTTTGAACCGCCCCGGCGAGAGGCCATAGGCGCGGATGAAATGCCGGTTCAGGTGGCTTTGATCGGCAAAGCCTGCGGTGGCGGCGACCTCGGCCAGTGGGGTGCCGGTTGTGATCAGGCGGCGGGCGAAGTCAAGGCGGCGCTGGATGATATAGGCATGCGGAGTGAGGCCCGTTGCGCGGGTGAAATGGCGGACGGTCTGAAAGCGGCTTAGCCCGGCGGCATTGGCGAGATCGGCAAGCGAGAGATTTTCGTCCGGGGCATCATCAATCATGGCCTTGGCGCGCGCGATGTTTTGATCGGCACGGTTGGAGGCCTGATTGCGGGCAGGGTCGAATTGGCCCGGTTTGATGCCGGGTACAATGATGGCGTGATGGAGCAGAAGAAACAGCATTTCTTCGCGCCGGAGGGCTGCGGTCTGGCTGTTGCCCTGAGTGATGGCGTTAAAAAGGGCGGCGAAGCATTTTGCGACATCGGGGGATGTCATGACCGGGTTGGTGAATTCGTATTCGCCTGATTTGCCATCGGACATGTCGTGGGCGGCGTAACTGATCAGGTCCGGATCGAAATACAGCATGTTCCAGCCTCGCGGGCTTTGGCCAATCGGGGTGCCGTCATGGACTTCGCGCGGATTGACCGTGATGATGTTGCCCGCCCCTGCTTCGACCATCCCGCGCCCCGAAAGCGATTTTTGTGCGCCCTCAAACATGAAGCCGATGCCGAACTGTTCATGGCTGTGTCTGGCAAAGCTGTGGCGTGTCCTGGCCATGATAGCCTCGACCCCGGTGCAGTCATGAGACAGGATGTGAAACGGTTCGTTTGATGCGTCTGACATGCCAGAAGACTGGCAGTTTTTGCGTTGTTTCGCAATCGGGTTGCCATCGGGTCGAAATCAGTTGCCGTTATTGTTGTTGGGGCCGAGCATTTCGCGCAAGCCCCCCAATCCTTCGACATGTTTGGCAAAGACGCTCATGACGATCAGAAGCGGGACGGCGACAAGCACACCGATGAAGCCCCATATCCAGCCCCAGAACGCAATGGCGAGAATGATCGCGACCGAATTGATGCGCAGCCGGTTGCCGACAAGGGCCGGGGTGAGAAACTGGCCTTCAAGGGCGGTGCAGGCGAGATAGATCGCGGGTGGCAGCAGGGCCGCGGTTGTGGTCGGCATGGAAACCAGTGCGACCATGCCGACAATGCCGATGCCGACAACCGCCCCCAGAAGCGGCACGAAATTCAGGATCGCCGCAACAATGCCCCATAAAACCGGATTGGGCATGCCAACAATGGCAAGGAGGCTTCCGATGATGATGCCAAGCCCGATATTGATTGCCGATATGGTCAGCAGATAGCGCGAGACTTCGCGTTCGATATCGTGCGCGATGCGTAGACCCTTTCGCCGGTCGCCAAAGGTTGGCAGGGCACGGACCATTTTTTCATAGACCATATCCCCCGACGAGAGAATGAACAGCAGCAGCACGAGCATGAGCGCAATACCGGCAACAATTTCCGGTGCGCCCCGGGCGGCCTGGCTGATCATGGTGGGTTCCTGGACCACGACCTTTTGCGTGTCGGCCTGATCATTCTGGTTGGTGGCTTCTTCGACCTGCTTTTGCACATCGCGCAGTTTTTCAAGCGGCCCGCCAAGATCGGCCAGACGCAGGCGCAACTGACGTTCGATTCTGGGGGCGTCATCGATCCACTTTGATACCGGTTCGCTCAGGCCATAAATCCCGGCAAGCACCGATGCGGTCAGGGTCAGGACAATCGCAAGCGCGGTCAGGCTTTGCGGGATGCGATAGCGCGCCAGTGTGCGGACGACCGGGGAAAACACCAGTGCCAGCAGGAAGGCCAGTATCACCGGCAGGATCAGGCTTTGGGCGACGTAAAAACAGCCAAAGGCCAGAATGACGAAGGTGCCGATCACCGATACCGTGCGCGCCCGGCGATAGGCGCGTGCACGCGCGCTTAACATTCTTTGTTCGGCTTCATCGATTTCGGTAGGGGCATCCGCAGCACCGGTTTCAATGGCGGGGGTGTCGGATGCCTTGATCGGATCGGTCATGCAATACGCTCCGGGCGGAATTCTGCCGGGCATGATGCAGGCGGCAGGAGGGTGACCTGCCTTTAACGTCTTGTGACAGGGTGATGTTCCGCCGGGATGAATGTAAGTGGCTAGTAAAGCAAAACGGCGCCCGAATTGGACGCCGTTTTGAGCCAGACATATGTCAGAAGATCAGAAGCGCTTGATCAATGCAAAGCGGACATTGTGCGACTGGAAGTCGCCATCATAAGAAAGGTCTGAGGCAGCACCGCCTTGGCCAATGTCTCTGTCGCCGTCTACAATGGACGGGAAATAGGTCAGGACATAGTCCCCGCGAAGCGACCAGCCATTGCCGATCAGGTACCCGGCCCCGATGCTGCCCGACACGCCGAATGCCGTTTTCGTATCGGTAAATGTATGATTTGTGCCTGTACCAAAAGTATCGGTGAATTTATGTGTGGTTTTGAACCGGCTGATCGATGGACCCGCCGCGAAATAGACCTGCCATCCCCCGGTCGCATAGCCGATTTTGGGGCGGATGCTAAAGGTGAAATCCGATTCAACGGTGGTTTGGGACGTGAAGCTGTTGGCCGGAGATGTATCATACGGGGTCCGGCCATGGCTTTCTGATTCAGAAAACGGCATGAATGTCAGATCGCCTTCCACCCCGTAAATCATATTACGGTCCTGATGGTCGTATCCGAAAAGGGCAGAGCCGGTGACGTCAAAACCCTCGATCGTTTCATTGAGGATCGGGGTGAGTTGGTTTCTGTCACTGCCCAAGGCACTGTCCTGGAAATAACCGGTATACAGCACGTCGGTGTCCGGCTTTGCCGCACTATATGCGCCACCAAGTGCCAGGCCGCCATAAAAGCCCGACCAGTCTGTTTCAGCAGAGGCGTGGGAGGCAGCGGCACACAGGATGACGGCTGCGATACCGGCACACGAAATACGTGATTTTAGAGGAAAGCGCATGATTTTGTGGCTCTGTTTGCTATCGCAGTCTGTCGACCGGGCGACGAGGTGAATAATGAATGATTATTCAATAGCATAGCCAGATTCAACGCGAAATAGAAATAATTGGTCAGGAGATTGCCGCAGCGACCCGTCAGGCATCGATGGCCGGTTCCTGCAATTGCAGTTCACGGGCCATGATGACGGCCTGTGTGCGGCTATGGACCGAAAGTTTGCGCAGGATGGCGGAGACATGGGCCTTTACGGTGGCCTCTGTCACGTCAAGCTCGTAGGCGATCTGCTTGTTCAGTTTGCCTTCGGTCAGCATGTTGAGCACGCGCAATTGCTGTGGCGTCAGCTGGCCGATTTTTTCGGCAAGGCCGGTGGCCTCGTCATCAGCGGGGCCGTTTTCAATCGCGTCACGCGCCCAGTCGGGCATCCACATATCACCGTTCAGAACGGTGCGGATGGCCGTCCCGATCTGATCAACGGGGGCGGATTTCGGAACGAAGGCCGATGCGCCATATTCAATCGAACGTCTGACAACCGGCAGTTCCTGACTGGCCGAGACGATGGAAACCGGAATGTCGGGATAGGAAGCGCGCAGGGTGAACAGGCCGGTAAAGCCGTTCATGCCGGGCATGTGCAGGTCCAGCAGGACAAGGTCGATATCGCCGCTATGGGCTTCGATCTGTTCGATGGCTTCAGACAGGCTTCCGGCCTCGTACAGTGTGACGTTTTCCAATTCTGATGACAGGGCCTGTTTGAGGGCACCGCGCACAAGCGGGTGGTCGTCTGCGATCAGAATCTGGAAGCTGTCAGCCATTGGCGATTTCCCCGGAAGTCATTTCCCTTAAAAGGTCGCGATTATTCCATCCCGTTATCTTTTAACGGCGTCTCACGATAATATTAAGGTGAGGGGACGATAAACCGGGATGACATTGTTTGTCTGGTGTGGTGCGACCCTGATGCGTCCTTGCTGCGCTGGCAGAAAGGAGTGAGGGAAACCAAAGATCACTCTCGCCCCACGAAATGTGAAACTTCGGCCCCCCTCGCGCCACCACTGATGATTATGACGACTAAAATCCGGCTCGTAAACTCTGCATTTGTCGGAAAGTGAAATTTACCTTATCTGTTGGGTCAATGAACGAAATTCAGTTTTGAAGAACTGCGCCGCGCTGCAACATTGGCGATTTTATACAATCACCGGAAACGCCGCGCAGACCAAGGGAAAAAGGACTGTCTGATGTCTGATCAACCGCAAGTCATCCGCCGCGAAGATTACACCGCACCGGCCTTTCTGGTCGAGAAGGTCGAACTGGTGTTCGAGCTTGATCGGGATGTTACAAATGTGAAATCGCGGCTGTTCGTGCATGCGAATCCTGTGCGTGGGACCGGCGGTGGCGACATGGTCCATCTTGACGGCGAAGACATGAAGCTGGTTTCGGTTTCGGTTGATGATCGCAAGCTTGGTGTTGATGAATATAATGTCGATCCATCGGGGCTCAGCTTTAGCGCACCGGGCGAAACCTTTGTTGTTGATATCGAAACCCAGATATCGCCTGCGGCCAATACGCGGCTTGAAGGGCTTTATGTGTCGCAAAGCGCGTTCTGTACGCAGTGCGAGGCGGAAGGGTTCCGGCGCATTACCTATTTCCCGGATCGCCCGGATGTGATGGCGACCTATAAAGTCACCATCAACGCGGACAAGGCGGCGTGCCCGGTTTTGTTATCCAACGGCAATCTGATTGATAGCGGTGATCTTGACGGCAACCGGCATTACGCGGTGTGGGAAGATCCGTTCCCGAAGCCGAGTTACCTTTTTGCGCTCGTGGCAGGCGATTTGGCCTGTGTCGAGGACAGCTTCAAGACCATGTCGGGGCGTGATGTGGCGCTGCGGATTTTTGTCGAACATGGCAATGAAGACCGTTGCGATTATGCGATGGACAGCCTGAAACGGTCGATGAAGTGGGATGAGGAGGTCTATGGCCTCGAATATGATCTGGACCTGTTTAATATCGTCGCGGTTTCTGATTTCAATATGGGGGCGATGGAAAACAAGAGCCTGAATGTGTTTAACGCCAAATACATCCTGGCTAAGCCCGATACCGCGACCGATACGGATTATGAATTGATCGAATCGATTGTTGCGCATGAATATTTCCACAACTGGTCGGGCAACCGGGTGACGTGCCGGGACTGGTTCCAGTTGTCCCTCAAAGAAGGCCTGACGGTTTTCCGCGATCAGGAATTTTCGGCCGATCAGCGGTCCCGCCCGGTGCAGCGCATCAAGGATGTAGCCCAACTTCGTGCGCGCCAGTTCCCCGAGGATGGCGGGCCGTTGGCCCACCCGGTACGCCCGGACAGCTATATGGAAATCAACAATTTCTATACCGCGACGGTCTATGAAAAGGGCGCGGAGCTTATCCGCATGATGCATACCCTGTTGGGGGCAGAGGGCTATCGCAAGGGGATTGACCTTTATTTCGATCGGCATGACGGGCAGGCGGTGACCTGCGATGATTTTGCCAGGGCGATGGAAGATGCCAATGATGTTGACCTTGGGCAGCTTAAAATCTGGTATTCGCAGGCGGGGACGCCGAGCCTGAGCTGGCAGGGTGAACATGATGCGGAGTCCAAGCAGTTCCGCCTGACGGTTTCCCAGAAAACCGCACCGACACCGGGGCAGCCGGACAAGGTCGCACTTCATATGCCGATTGCGATTGGCCTTCTGGGCCGGGATGGCCGGGAGTTGGTTTCGCGCACCGTGCAACTGACCGAGGCCGAACAGGAATTCGTGTTTGATAATATCGATCAGGTGCCGGTGGTGTCGTTCAACCGTGGTTTTTCGGCCCCGGTGAATATCGCGACCGAACAGCCGCATGAGGAGCTTGTGTTCCTGATGGGGCATGACAGCGATGCGTTCAATCGCTGGGAAGCGGGGCAGAAATATGCGACCGCGCTGATGCTTTCGGCCATTGCCGAATTTGAAAAGAATGGCGGCGATGCGGACGAGGCATTGGGCGATGTGACCGAATTTGTGGCGGCGATGCGTGCGACCCTGATCAATGACGATCTTGATAAGGCGTTTCGCGCCGATGCGCTTGTCCTGCCGGGGGAAGAGTTCCTTTCGGAGCAGCGCAAACCCGCCAACCCGGACGCGATCCATCAGGTGCGCAATGCGTTGCGCAAGCGGATCGGATCGGACCTTCGGGCCGAATTTGGCAATGCCTATAATCAGAATGCGTCAAACGCGGCCTTTACTCCGGACGCGGAATCGGCCGGGCAGCGGGCCTTGCGCGCAACCGCATTGGCCTATCTGGTGGCAAGCGGAGAGGGCGAATTTGCCGATCTGGCAGCCGAGCAATATCGCAGCGCCGATAACATGACGGATCGGATGGCGGCCCTTTCGGTGCTGAACCATCTGGATCATCCGGGCCGGGCCGAAGCACTTGCCGATTTCGAGGCACGCTTTGGCAAAGACACTGTGGTGATGGATAAATGGTTTGGCCTGCAGGCGATGTCATCACGCGATGATACGCTGTCGCGCGTGAAGGACCTTATGAGCCATCCGTTATTCACCATGCGCAACCCGAACAAGGTCAGGTCGCTTATCGGATCGTTCGCCATGGCCAACCCGCGTCACTTCCACGCAGCGGACGGCAGTGGATATGCGTTTTATACCGACCGCCTGATCGAGCTTGACGATATCAACCCGCAGGTCGCGGCACGGCTTTGCGCGCCGCTTGGCAAATGGGCGAAATATGACGAGGCGCGGGCCGGCCTGATGAAGGCAGAGCTTGACCGTATCCTCGCGAAACCGGACATTTCGCGCGATCTGTATGAAATCGCATCGAAATCGCGGGCGGTATGAGGCCGTGGGTCATTGCGTGAATGCCTTTCTTCATAAGGCCCATGCGCCCGATATGCATGATTTGCGATGGGGGTTGTTGCGAATGGAAAGGGATAGAATATGAATTTGGCCGCCGTTGCAGCACAGCTTTCCGACGGATGGAAGGGCCGGGTTCTTGCCGATTTTGGCTGTGTCCGGATGAAACTTTTCAAGGCAGATGCCGTCGGCCTTGCCGAGGAAATGCATTCGGATTGGGATGAAGCGATCCTGATGCTGGAGGGTGAACTGGTGCTGGAGCTTGATCAGGTGCCGATGCACCTTAAGGCTGGTGATTTTCACCTGATCCCACGCGGGGTCCGGCACAGCATTTTGCCCGGTTGCCGCGGATCGTTCATATTGCTTGATCCTGAACCGCTGGCTTAAACAGCCGACCAATGGAAAACGCGAAAGGCGGCACGCGATATGTGCCGCCTTTTTTTGTTTCGGACTGGTATTTAGCAGCCTGTGGTCAGGTTCCTGAAAAGAACGCCGGGATTCATTCTGTTTTCCGGATCGAGGCTTTTCTTGATGCCGATCATCAGTTCGTAGCGCAGCGGATCGCAGAGGCGTTCTAGTTCGTCGGTCAGTTTTCGGCCAACGCCGTGTTCGGCGCTGAAAGTTCCGCCGAAGCTTGCTGCGATGTCGTGGACGCAGCATTGGACGTCATGTGTGACCTGTTCGGGATCGGAAAGCTGGTTCCAGTAATCGTGCGGGAACATCAGGATGTAATGCACATTGCCATCGCCCAGATGGTTGACCAGAAGCGGTGTTGCCATTGGGAATTTTTCGGCGGTGACTTCCTTGGCTTTGGCGATGAAAGCCGGGACTTTTGAGACGCGAACGGCAACATCGTGAACAAGTCCCATGCCTTCGAGTTTGTTGGCTTCGGTCACGGAATGGCGGACATGCCAGATTTGTTCGGCCTGCTGGGCGTTGCTGGCGATGAAGGCATCAAGGACCGATCCGTTTTCAAGGTTTTCGCCAAGAACCTCTTCAAAGATGCCGTTCAGATCGACCGATGCATCGGTTGCAGTCAGTTCGATCATCAAGGACCAGTCGGGAACGGTATCGAAAGGCACGCGGATGCGGTCAATGTGGCGGACAACCGCGTCAATTTCGGTGCCGGAAACGAGTTCGAAGGCTTCGATATAGGGGCCGCATTTATCCTGAAATTCGGTAAACAGGCGGACGGCGGTTTCGGGAGAATCAACTGACACCCAGGCATGCGCATCATTGGTGTTTTCCGGATGCAGGCGCAATGCCGCACCGGTAACAATGCCAAGCGTGCCCTCGGCCCCGATGAACAGATGTTTGAGGTCATAGCCAGTATTGTTTTTCTTGAGCCCTTCGAGGTCGCTTAGAATTCGGCCATCGGCCAGAACAACCTCGATCCCGCAGACGAGATCGCGCATCGGGCCATATTTGACAACGCCGGTACCCCCGGCATTGGTCGAGATCAGGCCACCGATCTGCGCACTGCCTTCGCTGCCGAGATAGAGCGGGAACTGGCGTTTGTAGGGTTTGCTCTTTTCATGAAGGTCGGCAAGGATGATGCCGGCATCGACGGTGACGATATTTGCCGCCTCGTCAAATTCGCGTATTTGCTTCATGCGTTGCAGGCTGATGACGATGCCCGGTTTGTCATCCGCGGGGCTTTCGGGGACACCGCCGTAGCAGAGGCCTGTATTCCCCCCGAGGGGGAATACAGGCTGTCCTTCCTCGGCCGCCACTTTCATCGTCCGGGAGACCTCCTCGACATTGGCTGGAAGGGCAACGCACAGGGCTTTGCCTTTCCTTCGATCACGCCAATCTATCAGATAAGGGTGCATATCCTGTGGATCGGTGATCAAACCTTTATCGCCGAGGATTTGGTGGAGACGATTAATCATGGCAGGTCCTTGGAAAGAAGAGATCAGGCTACGTTGGCAAGAGAAGCGCTATCAAAGGCGGATTTCAGCGCGTTGATGGTTACTTCTGACGGGTCTTCAAGGGGCAGGCGCACACCACCAACCGGGTGTCCGGCCATTTCCATGTATTTTTTCAAGGGGCCGGGGTTGGTTTCGCGGAAAATGGCATCGATGGCGTTATCGAGCTGCTTCTGAAGGTTAAGCGCCTCGTGCAGTTTGCCGTTACGCGCAAGGTTGAAAATCTCGATCCAGATTTTCGGATAGACGTTTGCGGACGCCAGAACGCCGCCCTTGGCACCAAGGGTTACATGGGTGGCAAACAGCGGTTCTTCGCCGCTGAGAATAGCCATTTTATCACCGGCCAGTTTCATCGTCTTGATGAATTCCGGCATGTCATAGTTTGAACATTTCATGCCGATGATCGAACCGTCTTCGGCCATTGCCTGAATGGTTTCGGCCTTGGTTGAGACGGTTGTGCGGCGGGGGATTTCATAAAGCAGAACCGGGACGCCAACTTCGTTGCGATAATTGGCAAAATATTTGCGCATGCCGTCCTGGGTACCGGCCGCGTAATAGGGGGTCACGGTCATGACCCCGGCAGCCCCGACTTTTGCGAAGTCCCTGCCAGCTTCGACGGCGTCGGGGAAGCCGGTGGAAAGAACGCCCGGAATGACCGGGGCGGTTCCGGCGGCATCGACGCAGGTTTTTACGATGTCCTTGCGTTCTTCGCGCGAGAGGGCCGGATATTCACCCGTACCGCCAATCGGAACGATGCCGGTTGCACCAGCAGCAAGCTGCCAGGTGACGAGATCGGCAAGGGCCTTGTGATCAATGGATTTGTCGCTGTTAAACGGGGTGACAATCGCGGTGTAAAGGCCGGTAATGTGGTTTTTTGTAAGAGTCATTTCAGTCTCGTGTCTTTTGGGTGGTGGCGATCAGTTCAGGAAACCGAACATGCGCGGCAGTGTCAGGGAGACAGCAGGCACGTAGGTTACGATCAACAGAACGACGATATTGGAAATCAGGAACGGGAAGCTTTTGCGGACAATCGCGGCAAGCGGTTGGCCGCTTATGGCCGAGCCAAGGTAAAGCCCCAGC
Source organism: Thalassospira sp. MBR-102 (assembly GCF_040549275.1). Taxonomy (NCBI): domain Bacteria; kingdom Pseudomonadati; phylum Pseudomonadota; class Alphaproteobacteria; order Rhodospirillales; family Thalassospiraceae; genus Thalassospira; species Thalassospira sp. MBR-102. The sequence goes on along the minus strand of NZ_JBEPTC010000011.1, from coordinate 11,375 downwards.
CCGTAAGGCGGTGTCATGAGCCCGATCATCACGTTAACCACCATGATGACACCGAATTGTACCGGGTCGACACCCATGGCAGCCACAATCGGGGTGAAAAGCGGCGCAAACAGAAGAAGCTGAACGGAATCGCCGATCCAAAGACCGTTGATCAGGAAGAAAATGTTCAGGCACAGCAGCAGCATCCAGGGCTGCATATCAAGCGTTTCAACCAGCATGGTCAGTTCGGACGGCACACGTTCGGTAGCCAGAATCCAACTGATCACGCTGGCAAAACCGACAATCAGATAAACCGACGCCGATGTGCGGACCGCACGATCAAGAATGCCCCATATCTGTTTGAGCGACAGGGTGCGATAGGCACAGATGCCGACCAGAATGGCGTAGGCAACGGCGATTGATGCTGCTTCTGTTGCGGTGAAGATGCCCGAAATGATCCCGCCGATAATGATCAGCGGCATGAACAGCGCCCAGAAGGCGTTGTAGAAAATCCTGAATGCCAGGCCGAGCGTCAGGGCCTTGATCGGGTTTGCCGGAAAGTTGTTTTTGCGTGCGATGAAATAGATCACGATGATCTGCGCAATTCCCATCATCGCACCGGGCACGGCACCGCCAAGGAACAGAGCGGCAACCGATGTGTTGGTCAGGCTTGAGAAAATGATCAGCGGGATCGAGGGCGGAATGATCGGCCCCTGAATGGCTGAGCTGACGGTGACAGCGGCGGCAAAGTCCGCACGGTATCCGTCCTTTTTCATCATGTCGATTTCGACAGGGCCAAGGGCGGAGATATCGGCCAGCGCCGAACCGGACACGCCGGAAAACATCATCGACCCGACAACGTTGACATAGGCCAGCCCGCCGCGCCAGCGACCGACCAGAAGGCGGGAAAATTGCACCAGCCGTTCTGTCATGCCCACCGATGTCATGATTTCACCGGCAATGATAAATAGCGGGATCGAAAGCCAGATAAACACATCCATCCCGGTGAAGAATTTGTGGGAATACATGTGCAGCATGTCGGTCATGCCGGGCTTGACGAAGAAATAGGAAAGGCCGGCAAAGCCAATCGCAAAGATCACGGGGCTGCCAAGGAACATCAGCAACAGCAGCAGACCGATCATGGTAAGAAGTGCGTAATCCATAATAACCCCTAGAGCTCGGCACGCAGAAGTGAGGCTTCCTGTTCGGTGTCGGGGCCTCTGAACAGGTCGCGAATGGCAAGGACGACCATGTGGAACAGCATCAGGGCGGCGCCGACCGGGACCGAGAGATAGATCCAGAACCATGACAGGTTCAGTGCCGCAGATGTGCGTCGCAGACCGAAGATGGCGGAATCAATGCCTTTGACCAGAAGAACGCCAAGCAGCAGAGCAAGCAGCAAACGGAAGAAAGCATTGCGATAGCCCAGCCAGCGGCGTGGCCAGAAGCTGTCAAAGAAGTCGACACAAACGAGCTGTTCATCACGAACAAGCAGGCTGCCGCCCAGCATCACCACCCAGACCATCAGGAAGCGTGCGGCTTCTTCGGGCCACGGCAGGGAGAAGTTGAAGCCAAATCGCAAAACGACCTGTACGAACAGGATGACCGCAACGGATGCAAGCATCAATCGGGCCAGGACCGAGGTTGTATGGGCGACAGTCGATGAGAGTTTATCGAGGGTCTGAAGCATGAAGAATCCTCTCTCGGATCGTGTTCGGAAGGGAGACACGGATCGCGGAACGTCACGCGAATGGACCAGATGGCATTCGCAGAACAAGCAGGAAAAGAAAGGCCCGGCGGAAGCCAGCCGGGCCCGTAATCTTATTTCTGTGCTTCTTTGACAGCAGCTTCGAGTTCATCGATCAACTGGGCACCAACCTTTTCTTCCATGAAGGCACGAATCGGTTCCTTGGTGGCGTCGACGAATTTCTGGAATTCTGCCGGGGTCGGCTGATAAATCTCGACGCCAGCGTCACGAATGACCTTGAGGTCCTGTGATTCCTTGGCGGCGATGATGCCGAGCATCGCGAAAGTCGCCTTGGCCGTCGCGGTGTCAAAGATGACTTTATCCTCGGCATTCAGGCCTTGATAGAAGTCATCATTAATGGTGATGAGCGGCATGTTGATCAGGTGATGATCAAGTGTGTAGTACTTTTGGACTTCTTGCAGATTGGTCAGAAGCATGGTGTAGGGCGCATTTTCCTGGCCGTCGACCACGCCGGTCTGCAAGGCGCTGTAAAGTTCGGCCCATGCAATCGGGGTCGGGGATGCGCCAAGGGCCTTGACCATTTCCATATGCAGCGGGACGGTCTGGGTTCGGATTTTCAGACCCTTCATGTCTTCGGGGGTGCGGATCGGGCGGACCGAGTTCGAGAAGTTGCGGAACGCGCCGGTCAGATAGCTGAGCACGCGCACGCCGCTGCCTTCGGCAATCATGTCGGACAGTTTTTTACCAAATGGCCCTTCGTTCAGCACCTTGCGCGCGACTTCGGTGGTCGGGAAGGTGTAGGGCATTTCGAGGATCTGGGCGGGCGGGTAGTATGCGGCAAGGTGCCCGGCATTCAGACCGCCAACCATGTCAACAAGGCCGATGGAGTTCTGTTCGGCAAGGGATTCAAGGTCCCCAAGCTGGCCGTTTGGATAAACTTCGAGCTTGAAACGGCCGCCCGACTGGGTCTGAAGGACGTTGTCAAAAACCTCGGTAAAGGTCCAGTACGGGTTATCAAGAAGGTCGCCTTCGCCATCGACATGGGCAAATTTGACGATCGTTTGAGCATGCGCAGATATAGAAAATAATGCACTCAGGCCAACGGTGGCGGCGAGGGTGACATGCCGAAGCTTTCGAGTGATGTTCATATTTTCTCCTTATACCGGGCAGCGCACAGAGCAATGGTGCTTTGATGTCTGCCTGGTATTTCCCTGATAAATTTTCAGACACTTGCGTTTGGTTGAGTTTCTTATTGGCCGCAAAGTCGGTTTGGTGCCGGACGCATCGCGAAAGGTTGTGCTGCGAAGATTGGGCGAGAAGTTTTCGCAAGGTTCGAAATGCATCCGGTGAATTCAGAATATATCCGATACAATCGAAGTCAATAAAATACGATAAAAAATTTCCTATAGTATATTTTTTGTCAAATATGGCATATTTTCTGATATGGTATATGCTACTGATGCTGTAAAAAGCGAAGGGGGTGTTCAGGCTTCGGTTGTTCAACAGGCAGCTGCTTCTGACACGAAAGGGCATTGATTATGAACAAGGGGAATATCAAGGCATGAACGTCGATCTGGAAGATTTCCAGTCCAACCGCCGACAAACGAGTTCTTCGGGTAACCGGCCTGATGCGTTTGGTCCGCGATTGCATCAATTGCGCAAGGCGCGCAACTGGACATTACAGGATGCCAGCAAGGCTTCGGGGATTTCGGCATCCGCTTTCTCAAAGATTGAACGTAGCGAACTGTCGCCGACCATCTCGACGATCCAGCGGATCGCGAGGGGCTTTGATATGGATGTCATCAGTCTTCTGGCTGATCCGGATGAACAGCCATCCCTGTTGGGACGTCGAAGTGTTACACGTGCGAACGAAGGTAAACCGCATCTTTCGGGAAGCTGCGATAACAAGCTTCTGTGTTCTGATCTGAAAAACAAGCGCATGACGCCGATCAAAACCCGTGTCGTTGCCAGGGATGTCGAGGAATACGATGTCTGGCCCAAGACGGATGCCGAGATTTTCATGACCGTGCTGAGCGGAACGGTCATCGTGCATAGCAAAATCTATGAACCGCTGGAGCTTCATGAAGGCGATTCGATGTATTACGACGCCAGTGCAGAGCATGTCTGGACCCGAAGCGGCCCAGAAGAAGCGGTTGTCCTTTGGGTTCTGACGAGTTGAGCGCATGGCAGCAGGGCTATTGAATGGCGACGATTATCGTGCGGTAGCACGCAAACGGCTTCCCAAAGGGCTGTTTGAATATATTGATCGCGGGACCGAGGCCGAGCTGGCCTTGGCCGATATCCGCCAATCCCTTGACCGTATTAAATTGCAGCAGGCTGTTCTGGCGGGGCATGACAATGTCGACCTGTCGGTTTCGCTGTTTGATCGCAAGTATTCCTGCCCGCTGATCATTGCGCCGACGGCTTTGGCCGGTCTGGTGTCGCATGACGGGGAGGCGAAGCTTGCCCGGGCTGCCGGAACGTTTGGCATACCTTTCTGTGTTTCGACCCAGTCCGTGATGACGATCGAAGACATTCGAAAAGGGGCGCCCGATGCGGAATTGTGGCTTCAGCTTTATGTCTGGCAGAACCGGGCTTTGACGTGGAATTTGCTGGATCGGGCACAGGGCTGTAATGCGGAAACCCTGATTGTGACGGTTGATACGCCGCAGGGGCCCAAGCGCGACTATAACCAGCGCAACGGATTTGCCATTCCCTTTGTCCCAACCGTGCGTGGCATTTCCGATGTGCTGCGTCATCCGGGCTGGTTATGTTCGGTCATGTTGCGGTATCTGATGACGACGGGCATGCCGAGCTATGCGCATTATCCACCTGAATACAGAACTGCGATTACCCGCCAAACGGCGGCGGACGATGTCAAAATCGAAAAGACGCTCAGTTGGGGGGACATTGCGGAAATTCGGGATCGCTGGCAGGGGCGGCTTATCCTTAAAGGCATATTGTCGACGGTTGATGCCGAGCGCGCCGCCCAGATCGGTGCCGATGGTATTGTGGTGTCCGCACATGGCGGGCGGAACTTTGACCTTGCGCCTGCGCCGGCGACGGTCCTGCCGGAAATTGCAGCCGCAGTCGGTGGCAAGCTTGAAATTATGGCCGATAGTGGCGTTCGTCGTGGAAGCGATATTCTTAAATATCTGGCACTGGGCAGCCGTTCGGTTCTGATTGGCCGATTGCCGCTTTATGGCTTGGCCGCCGGCGGAGAGCTGGGCGCGATTGATGTCCTTGCGATGCTTGTCGAAGAAATGCAAAGCAATATGATCTTTGCTGGCATTGGCCGGGTGGAAGAATTCAAAGGGAATGCAATTGTCTGATGGTGGCAAATGAAAAGGCGGCACGCGATATGTGCCGCCTTTTTGTGTCGTGGCCTGTTTCAGGCAGGTACGATCAGGTCAGTTTCATCCGTTCGCTGAATTCCTTCATGCGTTCGGAAAGATTGCGTGCCATGTCGGAAAGTTCGCGGCTGGCAGTGTTGAGGTCATGGGCCGAGCGGCCCGTGCTTTGTGCACCGTCATTCACGAACCGGATCATCTGGTCCATCGATCCGGCGCCTGATGCAATGCGCTGTACGTTTTCCGAAATCTCGCTGGTCGCGCGTCGCTGTTCATCCACCGAATGGGTGATCGTCGACTGGATGTCGTTGACCTGATGAATAACGTCGCCCACCGTGCTGATGGAATGGGCGGCTTTCTGGACTTCCTGCTGGATCGCGGTGGTCAGATCGCCGATCTGGCCGGTGGCATTTGCGGTCTGATCGGCAAGCGATTTGACTTCGTTTGCGACAACGGCAAAACCACGCCCCAGTTCGCCCGCCCGCTCGGCTTCGATGGTCGCATTAAGCGACAGAAGCTTGGTGCGATGCGCGATATCGTTGATCAGATCAATGATCGATCCGATTTCCGAGCTTGCCTTTTCAAGCGATACGATATTGCGCTGGCTTTCCTCTGCCTCGGTGCGTGCCCGGTTGGTCACGTTTGCGGCCTCGGATGCCTGACGGTTGATTTCGGCAATCGAGGATGAAAGTTCCTCGACCGCGGTGGCGACGTTCTGGGTGTTGCTTGCCGCCTCGCGTGAGACGTCAAGCGCGCTGCCTGACTGATCGACCGTGTTTTCCGACTGGCTGGTCAGATCACGGGCAAGGCCAAGAAGCCCTTCGGACTGTTCGGTGACCGATTGCGCAACCCGGGCGACCTCGGCCATCATTTCGCTGACCGCGATGCGGCTTTCTTCGCGTTCGGTCACCACGTTCCAGGCCAGCATGGTGCCCACAAGGGCATTGTCCTTGTCGCGCACGGGGGCTGCCAGAAGTTCAAGGTGATCGCGTTCGGTTTTGACCACTTCGGTAAAGGGCAGGTTGGCCGGGTTGGAAAGCCGTTTCTGGAATTCCGCACCGACCTTGAGGAAGTCGCCCGAAACCGAAGCCGCATCACCACCGACATAGGTTTGCGCACTGGCATTCAGATATGTCAGTTCGCCTTCAGGCGTGATCAGGGCGGTCATGGTCGGGGTGTTTTCGACCATGTTTTGCAGGATCATCGCCTGACGCACGGCTTCGCGCAGGCCAACCAGTGCCTTGCGCATTTCGCCGATTTCATCGGACCCGACCCGGGGCAGGCGGACATTGGTATCCCCGTTTGAGATCGATGTCATTGCCCCGGCAAAGGCGCGCAGATTGCGAAATACCGTGGTTCTGAGCAATATCCAGCCCGCAATCCAGCCAACCAGAAGGACGGCGACCAGAATTTCGATCGAGAGCGTTCGAAGATCGTCGGTCTGGGAATAGAAGTCGGTAATATCGCGATCAAACGTGGCGGTGGCCCAAACCCCACCACGGTCATTGCCGATTTCGATATCGACCGTGGCACGCCGGGTGCCGTCGGCCGGTGTCACGGCTGCTGCGTTTGTATCTTCTGCTTTATCTTCTGGGGTAGGGGCCTCGGTGCTGGTGGCTCCGGGCAGGACCTCGCCGCCTTCCGTCGTTTTACCGTCTTCAAGGCTTTCAAACAGAACGGTGCCATCATCGCCAAGAATGCGGAAATTACCGCCAAGCACCTTGCCGATACCTGTAAGGGTAGGCAGGGGATCGGTGATGACTTCCATAAAGCCGACAGCACGAAAACCGCCAACCGGAACGATGGTGCTGAAAACCGGTTTGCCGGTTGGGGTTGCCCACATATAGGTCACCGGTTTGCGGGCATCGGCCTTGTCGCGTGTTTTAAGGTAATCCATCACCGCCGCATCATCGGTGACACTGGCCCCCAGATTGGCATCCGAGGTTGCAAGCTGGTTGAAATCGGTGTCATAGGCGATGGTTTCGACCAGAACCAGTTCGCCCTGAACGACCTGGCTGGCATTGGAAAGGATGTTAAGTTCGGCCTTCATGCGGGCCTGATCGTTATCCTGATAGCTTTTGACCAGACTGCCAAGGCGCGACCATTCATTGACAATCGGTGTGACCTTGTCTGCGTAATCCTGTGCCACGCGTGAACGGACAAAGAAATTGACTGTGCCGCCGACCGAATTGTTCAGCGTATCAACGGCAAAGTTTCGATAGGTGTCACCGGTCCACAGCAACATCCATGTGACTGCACCCGATAAAAGCAAACCTGTTACAAGCAGGATGCGTCGTAACGTCAGGAGGCCCGTAGCGCCCCCTGCAATAGCCGTCTTCGCGGCTTTGTCTCCCGTCATTCATTACACTCCAGAGCCAGTTTTTTATGGTTCTTTTGGTGCTTCGTTCCCGGTCTACCTCTTGGGGGGTAATTGGTTTGATCCAAACAGAGCTTGGCGGCAAACACAATAGCGCTATTGCCCCAAACCCCATGTTTTTCGCGGTATACAGTATTCTATATATTCGTGACGGGCGCGAAATCCGGGCCGGGAATCCCGTGAATTTCGGATGGCTATTGAAAAAACACAAAAAAACTTGCGAACGAGTGTGATAATCGTTTGCAATTAGATTTCTGATGATCTATGACTGTGTTTGTCAAATGCAGACGGCAACGTCGTTTGCGACGGGCCATCAGGCTGACATGGCGTACCTGATGGTCACTGTTCTTCGGGACTCTCTCTCCCCGAAGGTCGATCTCTCTCACTCGAGGGGGCTGGTATCCGGAAATTGTGCGGGACAATTCCGGGCTATATACCAGCCTCCCTTTTTTTGTCCTGCTGGCCGGTTTTGCGACATCCGTGCTTTGAAATCGCCAAAGTTTCATGACATCTGCAATCTGCATATCGGCGCGCGATTTTGGGGGCGACCGGGCCTGCGTTTTTAGCGTTTTATAAACGGCCTGTGCCCTAAAAGAAGCAGGGTAGCCTGTGGCGGGGGTCAATCGCCATGACGGATACGCGCGATATTTACAGATAATCAGTCGTAAAGGACCGGCAGAAAATGGCTGGCGAAGACGAAAACAACCGCACCGACCTGCATGCGGACCCGAAACCGGAACCGCAGAAAGACGCGCCCTTACCGGCGTTTATTTATGGCCGCAATGGCCATGGTGAGGACGGCGGGCGTCATCGACAGTCACAAAATGGGCGGATAGCAGAAATGGATCGCAAAACCTTACTGGGTCTCGCAACCGGTGCCGGCATGCTCGGTCTGGTCTTGTTCTTTGTCGGCATGCTGGTCGGCGCTGGGCTGTTCATGGACCCTGACGAACAGATGGCAGCCAACGAAAAACCGGCAGGGCAGGCCGAAATTCTGGCAACCCTGCCCGAAAGTCCGACATCAAACCCGGCACCGACAGCCGAAATGCCCGATGCCGGTACTCTGTCGGGGACTGAAACGTCATCCTCAACCCCGGCGGCACCGGCTGTGACCGATGATCCGGTGGGGGATCTGATTGCCGAACGCAGTGCCGTGATCGAGGGCGAGGATGCGGGCAATACCGCAGAAAACGGTGAGGCGGCCAATGAAGGTACGACCGACGGAAATGATGCCCCGGTCGCCCCGGAAATGAGCGACGCCGAAAAGGCGGCGGCCCGTGCGGAACAGGCCGATCAGGGCGCGAATGCCCCGCGCAAGCTTCAGGCACCGGAAATCAAATCATCCGATGATGCCGCAGCCAAGTCATCAGAAACCACATCCACATCCACATCCGCATCGGCGGCACCCGCAGTCCCCGAAGCCCCGGCGGCCGCGGCGGAAAACACGACGGTTGCCAAGAAAACCGAACCGGCAGCGACGTCTGCGCCCAAAGCAACCGCGTCCGGGGCGGCCGCCCCGTTCTCGGTTCAGGTGGGGGCCTTCAAGGTGCATGAAAATGCCAGCCAGCGCGCCGAAGAATTGCGCAAGCTTGGCCTTGAGGTCGCGGTTGTCGCCCGTGGCCCCGAAGGGGATGCCACCTGGTATTATGTCCGGGTTGGCAGATTTACGACCATGAAGGAAGCGCGCGACAAGGCAAGTGCGGTCAAGAAGGACCAGAATCTTGACGGTTTCCCGGTCCGGGCCGAGCCCAATGACCGCGAAGTCAACTGACACATATATATAGTGTCGATCAATATGATACCGGGGCCGGTGCAGATGCTGCATCGGCCCTTTCTGTTTTCTGATGAACGGGTTTGTTTTTGCGCCATCTTTGCGGCATTCTACTTGCCTTCACAGGGCAAAGGCTTTAGGCGGTACGCCAGAGTTTTTCGGAAAGCAAAGCCGTGACGTGCCACGCGGGCAGCTTTGCACATCAGGATGGTTGGCAGAAACATGACCACGCAAAACGATTTTCCCAATCTTCATATTCTCGATCACCCGCTGATCCAGCACAAACTGACGCATATGCGCAAGGTTGATACCTCGACCAAGACCTTCCGCCAGCTGCTGAAGGAAATTGCGCTGCTGATGGGCTACGAGATCACCCGCGAATTGCCGGTCAGTTATGAGGATATCGTCACCCCGATCTGCCCGATGAAGGCACCGATGATCCAGGGCCGCAAACTGGCCGTCGTGCCGATCCTGCGTGCCGGTCTTGGTATGGCCGATGGTCTGATCGAACTGATGCCGTCCGCGCGCATCGGCCATATTGGCCTGTATCGTGATCCCGAAACCCACATGCCGGTCGAATATCTGGTGAAGCTGCCCGAAGTCGAAGGCCGGACCTTCATTCTGGTCGATCCGATGCTGGCAACCGGGAATTCGGCGGTGGCGGCAGTTGATACGCTGAACAAATATGGCGTGAAGGATGAAGACATTCGCTTCATGGCGCTGGTCGCGGCCCCCGAAGGGGTCAAGGTCTTCCATGACGCGCATCCGAATGTACCGGTCTATACTGCGGGCCTTGACGAGAAGCTGAATGAAAAGGCCTATATCGTGCCGGGCCTTGGCGATGCCGGTGACCGTCTGTTTGGCACCCGCTGATCTGATCGCATGATACAGTAACACGAAAGGGCGCCGTCGGCGCCCTTTCGTGTGGTCTATTCGGATTTCGTCGGTGCCGTGATCAGCCTTTTGGCGATACCGTGATATCAACCGTTGATCCGGCAAACGATCCGCCTTGCAGCTTGATCGTTGCAACGCGGCTTTCGCGGTCATAAACCATCACCGATATATCGGCGCGGACCACGGTGACCTTGCTCCAGCCGAAATTGGGCATTTCACGTTCATAGAAATCATACATCTGGGCGGGTGTGCCACCGGCATTGATCACAAGACGCCCGTGCCACGCATCGGATGCCCCGAAAATGATGCTGCGATCCATATCCAGCGAGGAATTGGACGGCATCGGAATGTCGGTGAACTGGGTAAAGGACGGGATCGGTTGACCACCACCCTTGCTATCCGACCCGTTGTTTGACGAAGTATTCGGAACAAGGTTCGAACCGGAGCACCCCGCAAGCGCAAGGCTTGCCAGTGCGGCTGCACAAATAAATGAATGTCGCAGTCTCATCATCTTCCTTCGGTCCCCTAATGCCGTTCAGGCACTGTTATCTCGCCCCATAATCAGGTCATTATGTAAAGGAAAGGTTCACATATTGCCTTTTGTCCATCTTTTCAAAGACCAATTGGCAATATTGCGTGTCCCGTCCGGTTTTCCTGCAAGCGATCATTGCACCGCAAACACCATATATAAAGCATCAAAATTGCCATCGATCATCTGATCCGTATCAAGAAAGTGGATCGGGACAGGGGGTAATTTGGTCGAACCCGGATAAAAAGCGCACCAGACGGCGAATCATTATTCGGGTTTCGGGTTTTTCTTGCGGTCTGAATGGCCGACTTGCGCCGTATTTTGCCAGACGGATTTGCGATTATTCAACTTAAAGTCCGAAGCCCGCCGTGGACTTGTTGCCACGGTTGGTAAAGCGTAAAATACTAAGTCATTGAATTTAATGGATTTCGATAAAAAAGACGTCGAAATGCATTTTTTCTCGAAAAAGGTGTTTACAGGTTTGGTTAGGGGCCCTATAACCCGCCTCCACCGACGGGGTGCGGCGCCAAGGAGACGGCGACGCGGACTGGAAGGTAGAGGGCTACGGCTCTAGAGTTCTTTGACATTGTTGATCAGTAGGAAGGGATGCGCGGGCAGCGTTATGGCGTTTAGTCTGTGCATCCTGGAGACGACGGACCGGTTTGGTTTAGACCAGATTGGTTTGTGGTAACCACCAAAATGTGCAGACGTCGGTTTTTAAGAGTTTGTCTATGAGACAAGCTTGGATTGAACATGAGAGTTTGATC